>CAMHLZ010000005.1 GCA_946186125.1 uncultured Lachnospira sp.
TTGTTATTGCTGTTCCTTTAAAAGCATAATAACCTAATGTTGTTAAACTTTCTGGCAAAGTAATTGTGTTTAATGAAGAACAACCATTAAATACATTGTTATCAATAGAAATAACATTTTCAGTTAAAATAACATCAGATAATCTTTCACATCCCTCAAAACAGCTTTCGTTTAAATTCAAACTGTAAGGCTGGGTTCCATAATTTGATGTATTTATTGTTGCACTGTTATAGTGAAACTCGGCTTTACTTAAATTTTTACAATTATAAAACGCACAACTTTTAACTTCTTTCATCTCTTTGGGAATGCTTATTGTTAAAAGATTACCGCATCCCGAAAAAGAGCTTGCTCCTATTACTGTTACTCCATCAGGAATTGATACCGTTGTAATATAACTTGTATAACCTCCACTGGCAAATATATAATCAGGTATTTCTTTTACTCCTTCTTCGAATACAACTTCTTTCAATTCACTTGCTCCTGCAAATGGTCCATTATATCCATTTGAATATGTATAAGTACAACTTGTTAGATTCTTAGGTATTGTTATAGTTGTTATTGCTGTTCCTTTAAAAGCATAATAACCTAATGTTGTTAAACTTTCTGGTAAACTGACTTCATTTAAATTAGAACAACCAGCGAATGAACTTGGATTAATAGTGGTTAAAGTATCAGGAAATTTAACGCTACAAATTATTTCATTATTTTCAAATGCACATGAACCGATAGAACTTACATTATAACCATCTATACTTTCCGGTATGGTTACATTCGAATCACTACCTATGTAGCCTGTAATAATTGCTTTTCCTTCTGAAATTGAATATGTATAATCGCCAGAAGTTATATCTCCTTGACTGGATATTGACAAATCTGAATTATTATTGATAATATTATCAGACTCTGCTATTGTTGGGGTTCCATTTACTGTATATTGTTCAGTTGTTCCATTTAAGCTATTCTTATCAACAATATCATCAAAATTCAACTTGTATACTGTTGTATTGATAAATTGTTCTTCCTCTTTTGGTGTAGCTTGTGATACATAATGTTTTTCATCAGCAAACAAATCTATATGAAGCGAGCAAAAAAACATTGTTATAATTAATGTTAATGATGTAATTCTTTTTTTGTTTTTCATAATTATTTACCGTTCCTTTCCATAATACCCTACCAACAGCATTATTTTAACAACTTTGAGTTATCAATCGTATATTTGTCATTGTTTCTAAACAATCTTCACTTTTTTCTTTGCCGACCATGTACTATATATTTTTTTACCAGATACTTTCTTAAAGGTTCTTATTCGCACATAATATGTTTTGCCTTTTTCAAGTTTTGTAATTGTTTTACCGGTAGTTGATGCACTTTTAATCAGCACAGTTTTATTGTCAGATTTGAAAGCAGCATTTGTTGAATACTGTAACTGATATCCAGTTATATTTGATACTTTGCTCCACTTAACAGTTAATTTGCCTTTATTATTGTTGTTTACTGTCGTAATCTTTGTAGATGGCGGCAATACCTTTATAGTGATTTTTTTTGTCACTGTTTCGTAATCACTGTCACCAGCCGTTACTGTTATCACTGATGTTCCTACAAAATTTTTGGCGATTGTTACCTTACCTGAGCCTGTGACTTTTACTTTGCTGCTATTTGATTTGTACTTAATGGTTCCGCCTATTGCCTTGACATTAAGTGTGAAACTCTGTGCTTTTGTTGACATGTTCTTTTTATATGTCTTTGTGCATGTAATAGAGTTGGCTTTTTTACCGGTAGAACCTGTCAACTCATATTTTATATTATTATCTTTAGCATATTGGTGAGCATATGAATTTTCTTCACATGTGATAATAAGATTTTCACAACCATCAAATGCTCTATATCCAATTGATGTAACACTCTTAGGAATAACAATATTAGATAAATTACTACAGTATTCAAATGCGCAACTATTAATTTTTGTAACGTTTTCTGATAATACAATATTAGTTATTTCACCGCATTTTGAAAAAGCAGAATTTCCAATAATTTCAATTTCATCAGGTATTATAGTTTTATTGCAGCCACATATTAGTTCATTTGTTTCCGTTTTAATCACCGCATTACAATTATCTCTGCTGTCAAGTGTTGTATTGTTTTTGTCCACTGCTATGCTGTTTAATGAACTACAACCTGCAAAAGCTCCTGAACCTATAGTTGTTACGTTTTTAGGTATTTCAATATTTTTTAAACTTCTACATTCTTTAAATGCATCCCATCCAATCCATTTTACACTTTCTGGAATAGTTATGCTTTCAAGTTTCTCGCATCTTTCAAATAAGTAGTTATCGATAGCATTTAAATTATTTGGCAATTCAATATTTGTTAAGTCTGTACATTTTCCGAATGCACCTGCATTTATACCTGTAACAGTCGATGGTATTTTTACATCTGTAAGCCCGCATCCCCAAAAAGCGTTATAACCAATAAATTTTACGGATGAAGGTATTTCTATGGTTTTCAGATTACTACAACCCATAAATGAATTCATCCCTATAGTAACAATTCCTTCAGGTATAATTGTATTTATACAACCAAATTCCAACTCATTTTCTTCTGTTTTAATAATTGCATTACATTGGTTTCTACTATCATAAACTGTATTGTTATCATCAACTTCGATTTTCTCCAGATTAATACAACATGAAAAGCAATCGCTTCCAATATATGTTACACCTGCTGGAATCTTAATACTTGTTATACTTTCACAATCTGAAAAAGCTCCTTCTTTAATTTGTGTAACATTCTCTGGTAAATCTATAGATTTTAAATTGTAGCACTCATAAAAAGCGTAATCTTCTATAGTTGTAACATTCTTAGGTAAAACAATATTTATCAAATCAACACATTCAGAAAAAGCATCTTGTCCAATAATCTGTATTTCATCAGGTATAACAGTATTTGAGCATCCTCGTATTAGCCTGTTTGTCGAAGTCTCTATAATCGCATTGCAATCATTCCTACTGTCGTAAACTGAATTTTCTTTAGCAACACTAATACTTTTTAGCGATTTACAAAATGCAAAAGCAGATTCACCGATGTTAGTAACGCTTTCGGGAATATACATATCAGTAAGCCCGTTACAACTCAAAAAAGCTACTTCACCGATTTCCTTTGTTGTTTCGGGTATGGTTAAATCTTTAATTTTTTCACAACTGTGGAACGCACCCCATCCGATTGTTTCTAAGTTTTTTGGCAATTTCACATTTTCAACCTCTCCACAAGCATAAAAAGCAGAATTTCCGATACTTTTTACAGAATCCGGCATTGATATTCCTGTTACATTTTTATTATCATAAAACGCAGAATCTCCAATACTCTCAACCTTATACCCATCAATCTTTTCCGGGATAACAACCTCCTTCTCACTGCCTGTATACCCTGTTATCTCCACATAAGAATCATCCACAACCCTATACTTAAATCCCTCATATGCCAAATCATCCGCGTACGCAACCATGACATTTCCGCTGTCCGGTATATACCCTCCCACCGGGCACACCACCATACCGACAGATAACACTGCTGCTGTAACCGTCTTTAATAGTCTTCTTTTCATATTTCACCATTCCTCTCCAATAATGCACAGCCAAAAGTCAATTTGACTATTGACTATGCATTATTATAATTTTGTGACTCAGTAAATCTATTTGTTTATCTTAACTTTTTTCTTTGCCGACCATGCACTATATACATTTTTACCAGATACATTTTTGTATGTTCTTATTCGTAAGTAATATGTATTGCCTTTTTCAAGCTTTGTAATTACTTTACTTGTTGTTGATGCTTTTTTATTCAGCAATGTTTTAGTGTCCGTTTTAAATGATTTATCTGTTGAATACTGCAACTGGTATCCGGTAACATTTGAAACTTTGCCCCATTTAACAGTTATTTTACCTTTCGCATTGTTTTTTGCTGTCGTAATCTTTGTAGATGGGGGCAATACCTTTATAGTGATTTTTTTTGTCACTGTTTCGTAATCACTGTCACCTGCGGTTACGGTTATCACTGATGTTCCTACAAAGTTTTTGGCGATTGTTACCTTACCTGAGCCTGTGACTTTTACTTTGCTGTGGTTTGATTTGTATTTAATGGTTCCGCCGACTGATTTTACATCAAGTTTGAAACTTTGTTTTTTAGTTGTGGTAGTCTTTTTGTACACGGATTTACCTGTGATGGTATTTGCAGCTTTTGTTGTCGTTTCTGTTTCTGTCGTTGTCTCATTTTGAGTGGTCGTTTCTGCTTCTGTTGTTGTCTCTTTTTGAGCCGTTGTTTCATCATTGGATGATGCCGTGGTCTCTTCTTCGTTTAATGTTGTTTCGACCTGAGTTGAAGAAGTTGTTTCTTCCCAAGCTATTGTCGTTTCATCTTGTTTGTTTGACGAATACTCACAATAAATATTATGGGAATCAGCATATTTTTCTGCATAGCTACCTTCGTCTACAATAAATGTTATTGCTGAATTTTCACAACCATAAAACGCATTATCTGATATGAATGTTACAGTGGCAGGAATTTCTACTTCGCTAATACTTAACGATTCAGCAAATGCTTTATCTGCAATTTTTGTTACACCATTAGGTATCGTTACCTTACTCTTTGCACCGGGACACGATAATAATTCAGTTTTTTCTTTGTCATAAAGTATTCCGTCAATTGATGTGTAATAATTATTATCATCAGACACATAAATATTTTCTAGCCTGCAACAATCAGCAAATACACCGGTTCCAATATAACTTACATTAACTGGTATCGTAATATATTTTAAATTTTCACAACATGCAAAAGCCGAATCTCCAATATATGTGACACTGTCCGGTATTTCAACTTTACTAAGATTTTCACACATATAGAATGCAGATGGCTCAATCTTAACAATAGTATCCGGTATATTAACATATGAAATCCAATCTCTAAAACCATAAGAAGCAGTACTACCAATTGTAGTTACTATTTTTCCATTATATATACTTGGTAATTCTATATAATTTTCCTCTCCATCATAGTCCTTTATCATAAGCGAACCATCTTCGAGATTATTGTATGTATATGCTTTTGGATCAACAGTTATTGTTTTTCCATCATGCACATACTTATATTTTATTGAATTTTCTTTTGCATAGTTTTCAGCATAACTACCTTTATCTACTACAAGTTCAACATAAGAATTATAAAATGCCGATTTTTCTATAACTGATACAGAATTTGGAATTTTAATTTCTTTAACACTACAATTTTTAAGCGCGTTTTCTCCTATAATCTGAACTGTATCCGGAATATCTATAGCATTTAAACTCTCAACACAGCAAATAAGTTTTGCTTTTTGTTTATCATATAAAACTCCATCTATGGCTGTAAAATATTTATTGTCATTTGAAACCTGTAAATCAGATAATTTATAGCAATATAAAATAATATTACTGTCTATATCCTGCACATTATCAGGTATATAAATGCTTTCGAGTTTGGAACAATCTCTAAAGGCTTCTCTTTCAATACTTAAAAGAGATTCTGGCAGAATAATGTTTTCAATTCTATCACAATTCAAAAACGCATCTTCATCAATTTTTTTCAATCCTTCAGGTAAAATCGCATTTTCTGTTGCATTTTTCCTTGGCCACATTATCAACTCTGTTTTATCTTTATTATAGAGAACACCATCTACAGATGAATAATACTTATTATTTTCAGTAACATTAAATTCTCTAAGTGAAGAACTGTCAAATATTGGAAAATCAATTTGCTCAACTGTATCTGAGATTTTTATGGTATATATATCTTCGGTATTATAAAATGCACCCTGTCCAATTTTTTTTATTCCGTTCGGTATTACTATATTTCCAGATATACCTCCTAATGCTTTTTCTCCAATAGATGTCACCTGTTTTCCATCAAGCATATTAGGAATTGTATATGGAACATCTTTTAAATCACCATTGGTTCCTGTAATTTCGATTGTTCCATCTTCTAGTTCAACATAGTTGTATTTTTCCGATATTGGATCGGTACCATCAGAATATATAAACCTATGATTATACTTTTTTGCATAGGTTTCAGCGTAACTATCTTTATCAACTATTAAATATGTTTGAATTAAACTATTTTTTTCAATTATACATTGATCAAACCATCCATAATCCTCAATCTGATTTACACTTTTAGGAATACGTATGCTTTTTAAACTGTTACACTTAATAAATGCACGCATTCCAATGTATGTAACACTGTCTGGAATTGTTATATTTGTTAAGTTGCTACAGCCCTTAAATGCATAACTATCAATACTTGTAACATTATCCGGGATTCTTATGCTTGTCAAACCAATACAGTCTGAAAATGTATGACTACCAATATATGTAACTCCATCCGGGATTGTTATGCCTGTCAAACCAATACAGCCTGAAAACGCACCACTACCTATACTTGTAACATTATCCGGGATTCTTATGCTTGTTAAACTGCTACATCCTTTAAATCCACAACTACCAATGCTTGTAACATTATCCGGGATTCTTATGCTTGTCAAACTGCTACATCCATCAAATCCACCAATACTTGTAACTCCTTCCGGGATTGTTATGCTTGTTAAACCAGTGCAGCCTGAAAATGCGTCAATACTTGTAACTCCTTCCGGGATTGTTATGTTTGTCAAACCAGTGCAGTCTGAAAATGCACTTTTACCAATACTTGTAACATTATCCGGAATTGTTATACCTGTTAACCCAGTGCAACCTGAAAATGCACCAGCCCCAATACTTGTAACACTATCTGGGATTGTTATATTTGTTAAACTGCTACAACCTTTAAATACAGAATCACTAATACTTGTAATGACATTAGGTATTGTAAATTTTTTCAAACTACTGCACTGGCAAAAAGCTGATTTATCAATAGTTATTACATTAGGTATTGTTATACTTGTTAAACTGCTACATCCTTTAAATGCAGATTCCTTAATATTGATAATACTATCAGGTAATATTATGTTTGTTAAATTACTACAACCAGAAAATGTATCCCTACCAATACTTGTAACTCCATCCGGGATTGTTATACTTGTTAAACTACTACATCCTAAAAATGCTCCATCACCAATATTTGTAATACCATCTGGGATTGTTATGCTTGTTAAATTACTACAGGCTCGAAACGCATCACTATCAATACATGTAACACCTTCCGGGATTATTATGTTTGTTAAACTACTACATCCATAAAATGCATTACTTTCTATACTTGTAACTTCTTCTGGGATTGTTATGCTCGTTAAACTGCTACAACCATAAAACGCAGAACGCCCAATACTTGTAACTCCTTCCGGAATTGTTACGCTTGTTAAACTACTACATTCTTGAAACGCAGAACTCTTAATACTTGTAACTCCTTCCGGAATTGTTATGCTTGATAAACTACTACAGCCATAAAACGCAGAATACTCAATACTTGTAACTCCTTCCGGAATTGTTATGCTTGTTAAACTACTACAGCCATAAAACGCAGAACTATCAATATATGTAACATCATCTGGGATTTTTATGTTTGTTAAACTACTACAGCCATAAAACGCGTCATAATAAATACTTGTAACTCCCTCCGGAATCGTTATGCTTGTTAGCTTGCTACACCCTTCAAATGCATATCCACTAATATATGTAACACCCTTAGGAATTGTTATACCTATTAAACTACTACATCCAGAAAATGCAGAATTACTAATACTTATAACACTTTCAGGTATTGTTATATTTGTTAATTCTTTACAGCCACTAAATGCATATTTATCAATAATCAGAATATCATCCGGTATTATAGTATTAGAACATCCACGTAAAAGTGTATTTGTATTCGAACTGATTATTGCATTACAATTATTTCTACTATCGTATACAGTGTTTTTTGAATCAACCTTTATACTTGTCAAACCATTGCATCCAACAAATGCATAATCCTCAATATTTGTAACGCTTTCAGGTATTGTTATATCTGTTAAGTTGTTGCACCCATCAAATGCAAAACTCCCAATACTTGTAACACCATCAGGGATTGTTATGTTTGTTAAATTAACACATTTTACAAATGCATTCCCCTCAATACTCGTAATCGTGTTTGGCAATGATATGCTTTTCAAATTGCTACATCCATTAAATGCATTAGCTCCTATAACTCCAACATTATACCCCTCAATCTCTCCCGGTATAACAACCTCAGTCTCACTCCCCGTATACCCTGTTATCGCTACATAAGAATCCTCTACAACCCTATACTTAAATCCCTCATACTCCACATCATTTGCGTACGCAACTGTAACATTTTTACTGTCAGTGAAATACCCTCCCATAGGACACAACACCATACCAACGGACAAAAATGTTGAAATTGCGACTTTTAAAACTTTTTCATACCTCTTCATATTAACCTCCGTTTTCTTCAATAAGCACAGCCAAAAGTCGACTTGACTATTGACTATGCATTATTTGATTTTTAATTCTGTAAAAGTTATTTTTTTATCTTCACTTTTTTCTTTGCCGACCATGCACTGTATACATTTTTACCAGATACTTTCTTGTATGTTCTTATTCGTAAGTAATATGTATTGCCTTTCTCAAGTTTTGTGATTACTTTACCTGTTGTTGATGCTTTCTTATTCAGCAATGTCTTAACTCCTGTTTTAAAAGATGCATTTGTTGAATACTGCAACTGGTATCCAGTAACGTTTGAAACTTTGCCCCATTTAACAGTTATTTTACCTTTTGCATTGCTTTTTGCTGACGTAATCTTTGTAGATGTTGGCAATATCTTTATTGTGATTTTTTTAGTCACTTTTTCGTAATCACAGTCACCTGCGGTTACGGTTATCACTGCTGTTCCTACAAAGTTTTTGGCGATTGTTACCTTACCTGAGCCTGTGACTTTTACTTTGCTGTTGTTTGATTTGTATTTAATAGTTCCGCCGGCTGATTTTACATCAAGTTTGAAACTTTGTGCATTTGTTGACATGTTCTTTTTATATGTCTTTGAACATGTAATAGAGTTGGCTTTTTTACCGGTAGAACCTGTTAGCTCATATTTAATATTGTTGTCTTTAGCATATTGGTGGGCATATGAATTTTCTTCACATGTGATAATAAGATTTTTACAACAAGAAAATGCACCATTCCCAATACTTGTTACGCTATCTGGGATTGTTATGCTTGTTAAACTACTACAGTCTGAAAATGTGTAATCCCCAATGCTTGTTACACTATTGGGGATTGTTATGCTTGTTAATCCACTACACCAACGAAATGCTCTATCCCCGACACTTGTAACACTATCTGGGATTGTTATGCTTGTTAATCCACTACAGCCATAAAACGCAGAATGCCCAATACTTGTAACACTATTTGGTATTGTAGTATTAGAACATCCAATTATAAGCTCATTATTATCAGTTTTAATTATTGCATTGCAATTATTTCTGCTATCATACACAGAGTTATTTGATTCTACTTTTATACTTGTTAAATTAACACAGGAACTAAATGCAGAATCTTCAATATTTATAACGCTATTTGGGATTGTTATTTCTTTTAAGCTAGTTCCACCAAATGCACAATAACCAATATTTTTAACACTATCCGGGATTGTTATACTTGTTAATCCACTGCAATGCTGAAATGCGCCAAAACCAATATTTGTAACACTATCGGGTATTGTCAAGCTCATTAATCCACTACAATTCATGAATGCATAAGTTACAATATTGGTAACGCTATTGGGTATTGTTATGTTTGTTAGACCACTACAGCCACGAAATGCGGCTCCCCCAATACTTGTGACACTATCTGGGATTGTTATGCTTATTAAACCACTACAGTCTCTAAATGCTTCATAACCAATACTTGTAACGTTATTGGGAATTGTTATGCTTGTTAAACCACTACAGTCCATAAAAGCATAATCACCAATACTTGTAACACTATTTGGTATTGTAGTATTAGAACATCCAATTATAAGCTCATTATTATCAGTTTTAATTATTGCATTGCAATTATTTCTGCTATCATACACAGAGTTATTTGATTCTACTTTTATGCTTGTTAAACCACTACAATGCCCAAATGCGTAATTTCCAATACTTATAACACCAGCAGGTATTGTTATGCCGTTTAAACCATTACAATACCAAAATGCGTAATTTCCAATACTTGTAACGCCATTTGGTATTGTTATACTGGTTAAACTATTACAAAAATAAAATGCATCAGCTCCGATAACTTCCACCTTATATCCATCAATCTCTTCAGGAATAACAACCTCAGTCTCGCTTCCCGTATACTTTGTTATCTCCACATAAGAATCATCCACAACCTTATACCTAAAACCTTCATACTCCATATCATCCGCATACGCAACCATGATATTTCCGCTGTCCGGTATATACCCTCCCATTTGACACACCACCATACCGGCATATAACACAACTGCTGTAACTGTCTTTAATAGTCCTCTTTTCATATTTCACCATTCCTCTCCATAATGCACAGCCAAATTCCAATGCAACTATTGACTGTGCATAATATATTTTTAGTTTTTTAAGTCTATTTTTTTATCTTTATTTTTTTCTTTGCCGACCATGCACTGTATACATTTTTACCCGATACTTTCTTGTATGTTCTTATTCGTAAGTAATATGTATTGCCTTTCTCAAGTTTTGTGATTACTTTACCTGTTGTTGATGCTTTCTTATTCAACAATGTCTTAACTCCTGTTTTAAAAGATGCATTTGTTGAATACTGTAAATCGTATCCTGTAACGTTTGAAACTTTGCCCCATTTAACAGTTAATTTACCTTTTGCATTGTTTTTTGCTGACGTAATCTTTGTAGATTGTGGTAATACCTTTATTGTAATTTTTTTAGTCGCTGTTTCGTAATCACTGTCACCTGCGGTTACGGTTATCGTAGCAGTCCCTACAAAGTTTTTGGCGATTGTCACCTTACCGGAGCCGGTGACTTTTACTTTGCGGTTATTTGATTTGTAGGTAATGCTTCCGCCAGTTGCTTTTACATCAAGTTTGAAACTTTGTTTTTTAGTTGAGGCCGTCTTTTTGTATACAGATTTACCTGTGATGGTATTAGTGGCTTTTGTGGTCGATTCAGTCTCTGTCGTAGTCTCTTTCTGAGTGGTCGTTTCTGCTTCTGTTGTTGTCTCTTTCTGTGATGTTGTCTCCGTATTTTTTGTTGTCTCTTTCTGAGCCGTTGTTTCAATATTTGAAGCCGTCGTGGTCTCTTCTTTGTTTAATGTTGTTTCATTTTGATTTTTATTTGTTGTTTCATCCTCTTTATTTGTGGTTGTCTCCTCAATTGGTGTTGGTTGTTCTTCAATATGATTAGTTTTAATGTTATAATCACCCGCATATTTGTACGCATACGAATCTTCTGAACAACAAATTATTAATTTTTCACATCCGTAAAATGCATACATTCCAATACTTGTAACGCTATCCGGGATTGTTATGTTTGTTAAACTGCTACAGTCTTCAAATGCACACATTCCAATACTTGTAACGCTATCTGGGATTGTTATACTTGTTAAACTGCTACATCCTTCAAATTCGCTACCACATATACTTGTAACGCTATCTGGGATTGTTATGCTTGTTAAACTGCTACAGTCTTCAAATGCACCATTACCTATACTTGTAATGCTATCTGGGATTGTTATGTTTGTTAATCCACTACGACCTCTAAATGCACAATTCTCAATACTTGTTACACTATTTGGTATTATCGTGCTAGAACAACCCTGTATAAGTTTATTTTCATTCGTTTCAATTATTGCATTACAATCATTTCTGCTATCATACACTGCATTATTTAATTCTACTTTTATTTTTGTTAAACTGCTACAGTAGTCAAATGCAACACTACCAATACTTGTAACGCTATTTGGGATTGTTATGCTTGTTAATCCACTACAACCTCTAAATGCACAATTCCCAATACTTGTTACACTATTTGGTATTATCGTGTTAGAACAGCCCTGTATAAGTTTATTTTCACTCGTTTCAATTATTGCATTACAATCATTTCTGCTATCATACACTGTATTATTTGATTCTACTTTTATTTTTGTTAAACCGCTACAAAAATGAAATGCTCCATCTTCAATGCTTTTAACACTATCCGGGATTGTTATGCTTGTTAATTCTTCACAGTAATAAAATGCATTCTCTCCAATAATTTCGACTTTATATTTATCAACATTTCTAGGAATTACAATATCTGATTCATTTCCAAGATATTTATATATTTTTATACAATTATCATTCAGCATTTCAAATATAAATAAATTATTACAATCATTAAATGAACTATACTTATTGTCAAAACTGAAATTACCATCTGGTAGTATCACACTCGTTAATTCACTACAACTATCAAAAGCCCACGATTCAATGTTTGTAACACTATCTGGTATTGTAATACTTGTTAAGCCGTTACATTTATAAAATGCTAATCGACCAATTCCTAATACACTATCAGGTATTATAGTGTTAACGCATCCAAACATAAGAACGTTTGAATTTGTTTCAATTATTGCATTACAATCATTTCTACTGTCATACATAGTATTCTTTGAATCAACTTTGATATTTTTCAAGCCACTGCATCCCGAAAATGCATACATTCCAATACTTGTGACACTCTTAGGTATTGTTAAGCTTGTTATACTTGTACATTCTGCAAAAGCTTCTTCTCCAATATTTGTAACTTTTTCAGGTATTGTTAGACTTGTTAAGCCTGTACAATACTCAAATGCATTATTTCCAATGCTTGTAACGTTATTTGATATTGTTATATTTGTTAAACCACTACATTTGCAAAATGCATAATCTCCAATGCTTATAACACTATCTGGTATTGTTATGTTTGTTAAAGCTATACAATTTTCAAATGTATTATTTTCAATGCTTGTAATGCTTTCAGGTATTGTTATACTTGTTAAACTCGTGCAACCTGAAAATGCATCATCACCAATTTTCGTAACACTATCTGGTATTGTTATGTTTGTTAAACTTGTGCAACCTGAAAATGCATCATCACCAATTTTCGTAACACTATCTGGTATTGTTATGTTTGTTAAACTTGTGCAACCTGAAAATGCGTTATTTCCAATGCTTGTAACACCATCCGGTATTGTTATGCTTGTCAGACCTGTACAATCCGAAAATGCATTATTCCCAATGCTTGTAACATTTTCAGGTATTGTTATACTTGTTAAACCTTTACAACCAGAAAATGTTTGTTCTTCAATTTTTGTTAAGCTACTTGGTAAATTTATACTTGATAATTTACTACAATCTATAAAGGCTGCATTGCCAATTTCGGTAACACTATCTGGTATTTTGATGTTTATTACAGATTTATTGTGTCCAAACGCATAACTATTAATTTTTCTCACGGGATATCCTTCAATATAATCTGTTATTATAACATCTGTATTTCCTCCTGTCCAAAAACAGTCATCATCCTGATCCCAAATTGTTACATCACTTTCGCCATAATATCCAGTTATCTCAACATATTCATCATCAACAATATTACAATTAAGATATGACAATTTGCCATGAGCCCATTTAAAAGCATATGAATCTTCTATGCACTCAGCAATTATTTTCCCTTCGCATCCTTTGAAGGCTGCGTAACCTATTTTCTTAACACTTTTTGGTATATTAATCACAGTTAAACCGGTACAATTGTAAAATGCATATTCACCTATTTCTTCTAAGTTTTTAGAAATAATACAATTTTTTAAACTTTTACAATTGTAAAATGCATTGTCTCCAATACTCGTAACACTATCAGGTATTGTTATGCTTGTTATTGTGTTGCACTCCGAAAACGCATCTTCGCCAATTTTTATAACTTTATAATCATCAATATACGAAGGTATTACTACCCCTGATTCGTCTCCTGTATATTGCTTAATTTCTAAAGATTTATCATTTAAAATATTCATTTTAAATGATAAATAATATATTTCAACTTTAATATTATTATCTATGGCCCATTTTGAAGCATATGAATCCAACGTAGTTATTACAAAAACCTTATTACATCTTAAAAATGCCTTTTCCCCAATAAAACTTACAGAATCTGGGATTGTTATACTTGTTAAATTATCACAATCCAAAAATGCATAATTGCCAATATATGTAACAGAATCTGGGATTGTTATACTCGTTAAACCAATACAGTCTTCAAATGCATTATTACCAATTGATGTAACAGTATTCGGTATTATTGTACTTGAACATGCACCTATAATCGTATTTGTTTTTGATTCTATTATTGCGTTACAATTGTTTCTGCTATCATAAAAATTGTTGTTTGGACTAACTTGTATATTCGATAAATTGTCACAACTAGCAAATATTGCATCACCAATAGACATAACAGAATCTGGGATTGTTATATCCGTTAAGCTATCACAATTTTCAAATGCATGTTTCCCAATATACGTAACAGAATCTGGTATTGTTATACTCGTTAAACCACTACAGCGTTCAAATGCAGCCACACCAATACTTGTAACGCTATCTGGTATTGTTATATTTGTTAAGCCTCTACACTCATAAAATGCATCTTTCCCAATATACGTAACAGAATCTGGTATTGTTATACTTGTTAAACCACTACAGCCATTAAATACGGACTCACCAATACTTGTAACGCTATCCGGTATTGTTATATTTGTTAAGCCTCTACACTCATAAAATGCACCATTACCAATTGACTTAACTGAATTTGGAATTATTATACTTGTTAATTTAGCGCAGTGGCAAAATGCATTTTCACCAATCGATTCAACTGAATTTGGTATAGTTATGTGTGTTAAACCCTCACAAGCCCAAAATGCATCATTACCAATATGCATAAGGGAATTTGGAAGTTTTATATTTGTTAAACTATAACACATCCAAAATGCACCATCACCAATATTCTTAATTTTATACCCATTAATCTCTTCAGGTATAACAACCTCGGTTTCACTCCCCGTATACCCTGTTATCTCCACATACGAATCATCCACAACCTTATACTTAAATCCCTCATATTCCAAATCATCCCCATATGCAACCGTGACACTTCCACCATCCGGTATATACCCTCCCATCGGGCACAACACCATACCTGCAGATAACACAACTGCTGTAACCGTCTTTAATAGTCTCCTTTTCATATTTCACCATTCCTCTCTGAATTTAACAAGACTACTACACTGATATCACTTAAATTTATAAATACCTAAATCAATGGATTTGATATTAGAATTTAAAAACAGACACACTATCAGTTCTCTGCTTACAGTGTGTGATGACTATAGCCTTATTATTTTTCTCCGTAAATTTACACTTATATTTGTGTACTTTATTCTTCAAAATATAGAACAGACTAATGTACTATCAAAATCATTAATCAATCCATTATGAACAAACTTACAATCTCACAGTATCATTATCAAATAAATGCTCCGGTTTGATGCGGAGATATCTGCATAGCTTAAGGAAATCATCTGAACTTAGATTATTAACAGTATTAATATCTATTCCAATGTCCTTAGCTATCTGCTTTTCTGATATCCCCTGATTAATTATGTGTTTTTTGATTTCATTCAGGTACTTTGACATAAATGACGATTCCTTTCGTAATTATTCATTTTGAAGATAAAGTTCTGGTAAAAATATTATATTCTTTATTTTGAAGAATTACAATATGAAATGTTAATATTTTTATTTTATTCAATTGACACACCTTTTTCATTAGATTATTATTATGTTGTAAATAAAAAATAGTGCTTTTTTTTGAGATTTTGATTTAAACATTTCACAAATGTTAATACTTTAAAAAAAAAGAGGAGACTACAGATAAATTATGAACAATAATAGCATTGGTCAGGTTTTGCGATATTATAGAAAACTAAATAAGCTTTCGGTTGAAGAAGTTTCAAAATTTTTAGAAAAAAACAATTATCCGGCAGCAACCAAGACAATTTATGGTTGGGAAAACAACCATACACAGCCTAATGCAGAAACCTTGATGTTACTTTGCAATTTATATAAAATTCCTAACATATTAGAAGCATTTGGATATGAAGATAACAATAATCGAACAAATATTATATTAACAGAACACGAAGAATTACTTGTAATTAGATATAGAGAACATCCTGATTTGCAGAAAGCGATTGATTTGATTCTTCAAATTAGTAATGACTTTGAATGACCTCCATATTCCAACCGTAAGTCATTCAAAGTCACAAATTCAAATTAATTCTTACAACCTCAAAGCTTTTCTGTATTCTTTGTTTATTATCCAAAATATAAAATGTATTGCCTGACAAACTCCATCCTTTACAACACCTGCCACTTTTTTCGCGTAACAGTCACTTGATTAATACTAAAGGCAGATATATATTGTATATAAACAACACAAGGAGGGTTATAGACTTCGGATAAATATTGTATATAAAATATTAATACACAGAAGATACACGCTAGAGATTTATTTACACTCATTATTTTAACAGCAGTGTATAGCAACTTGACACTGTTTTTCAATAATGATATATATTTATTTGAGAAGGAGTTTTTTAAGTGGCTAAGGTTAAAGAATCAAACAATTTAACAGCAACTAAAGAAGAATTTAAAAAATCTGCAAAAGTAAACCGTGAACACAAAGATCGATTATTCAAATTCATTTTTGGAAATAATGAACACAAAGAATGGACTCTTAGCCTGTATAATGCGGTGAACGGTTCCGATTATACAGATTCTGATGAAATTGAATTCAACACAATTGAAAATGTTGTTTATATGAGTATGAAAAATGATTTATCCTTTTTGGTGGGAAACAGCATTAGTTTATACGAACAACAATCAAAGTACAATCCAAACATGCCGATTCGATTTTTAATTTATTCAGGAATGGTGTATGCAAAGCATATATCAAACAGCGATGATTTTTATTTGTTTAGCTCCGTTCAGCAAAAAGCACCGGCACCAAAATGTGTATGTTTTTACAATGGAAGGGACAATAAAGAAGATAAAATCGTTTTAAAGCTATCAGATGTATTTGAAAATCCTGAAGAGTCGGACATTGAGGTAACGGTCACCATGCTGAATATTAATTATGGTCATAATAAGAAAATGTTGAATGCATGTCAGCCGTTGAAGGAATATTCGATGCTTGTGGATAATATAAGAAAATACGAAAAAGAATATACTTTAGAGGAAGCGGTTGACAATGCAATCGATGATTTACCTGAAAATGCAGTTATAAAACCGTTTTTACTATCTAATAAAGCTGAGGTGAAACGAATGTGTATAACAGAATATGACGAAGAAAAAACGCTCGCATTTGAGAGACGTGAAGGTGAAAAAACAGGCAGAATTGAAGGTGAAAAAATAGGCAGAATTGAAGGTGAAAAAATAGGCAGAATTGAAGGTGCTGAAAACGAAAGAAACGAAATAATTATCAGAATGTTAAGTAAAGGGAAATCTGTTGAAGAGATAGCTGATTTGATTGGATGTTCTGTAGAAGATGTTGAATTAGCAAAAGATAAACTTGATTAAATTAAGAGCTTTTGGTTTTCAGTTTTTCCAATTAAAAACTTACTAAACAGAGAAGCTGTGTATAGTATATAGTAAAGTGTACTGCTTCTCTGTTTGGTAATCGTCAAAGCCTAAACCACACCTAAATTTTATGCATCACTTAGTCGTGACAATTTCTGTATATTATCTGGTGTAAATGCGGTAACTTTATTTCAAAAAACACGAAAAATTGGATTCTATACAAAATCTATAGAGCCTGTGAAACAAAAATAAAGCAATATATTTAATTTTAAAAGGAGCTTGGAAAACCTACTCCCAAGCTCCTACACTTTTAGTTCCAAATTAACCGTTAATGAATGATCATAGATTAGATATAAAAACTGCTATAGGTTGCTTATAATTTTCTAAATCACTGTCAACCCATAATTCCCCATTAATTATCTCATGAAACATTAGATATACGCATTCACTTTCATCATCAACGGACAAAATATAACATTCGCTAATATCCGGATTTATTAATCTTATTTTTTTATCTAAAATCTTAACTAAATCTACTGCGATATATATCCCGTCTTTAATCGTCATATCTGAACTCATATACTCTGTAATAAATATTTCATTACAGCTAGTATAGTCGTTTTAAATTAACCCTACCTTATATTTTGGATATGATTTCACTCTGCAAGGCAGAGGAATGAGGCGTAGCCGGTGGCTACGTCGATTGACGATAACGCCGCAGATGGAATCATAGGCAAATATAAAGTGGGTGTATTTAAAAACGACTATACTAGCTTCATAACCAATCTTCCCCCCTAATAAACTAAGCGACTTCTCATAATAATTGTTCGCTTTTTTTACATCTAAATTCTGATCTACAATTATTGAATCCTTTATTTTTATAAGTTTAATATCTTTTAACAAATCATTATATTTGATATTGTCATTTAATATGCTGCTATCCAAAAACTTCATTTTTGAATTCTTTTTAATTTCAATCATTGCTTATCTCCCTGTTGATTTACGTATTTTTCCATTTAAAAAATTCCCAGTAAAATTATAAACTTTTTAAGTTCTAATGCAACCTGTGTCGGTTTATCGTATGTATCATTGGAAAAAGGACTAAATTAATCGTTTACAAACAACTAACTTAGTCATTCTATTACATTTAGTTAAACATATGATTATTTACGTGAAAATCTTAGTTACAAAGCTTTTTATAAATCTTCTTCAATTAATTTCATAACGAAATTAAATAATTTGTATAACTCATAACTACCTCCATTTTCTTTATACAATTGCTATTACATGGCATTTCATAATTCTCTACGCAAGTACTTCTCATTATACACTTCTAATATACCACTCTTAATTTTTTTTAATTCCCCCTCTGATACTTCACCTAAAAAGATACATTTACACTTTTCAAAGAATAAATCTTCTTTAAAATCAGATTCAAACAAAACTTCTGTAACACGTATTTTTATTCCTTGTTCTTTTCTATATAACCAAATGGCATAATTATCATCATAATGAATGCAATATTCTAATCCCATCCATTTTTTATCACAAATTCCGTGGTATTCCCTGTTACAATAAATATTTAAATCCTTACCTAATGATTCTTCGCTTAAACAGCTGTCGAGCTCTTTTAATTTAAAATTACTAATCAGATTTTTTAAATATAATAAATTATCCTTAAGCAAGATATACTCTTTGTCTTTTAATAACAAACTTAGTTGTATATCACTATAGTAATCCAAGTAATCAGAATACTTCATTACTAACTTGTCATTGGCATTATTATATAAAATCTTATTCATCTATAATAATTTTCCTTTCTTTTATTATCACCAGACTTTTAGCCATCTTTTTAGTGTATTAGTGTCAACATATGTCCCTTTGGAAATACTATAAAATCCTGTGCTATCGTTGTACTGTTCACCTGTGTAAAGATAATCATTATCTGTATTTCCGGTCTTCTTAAGCAGATTACCGTAAGCATCATATGTGTATGTATCACATATTACTACACTGTTTTCACTTGTATTTTGGACAAGTGCAGTTACAGAGCCGTGAACATCCTGAATGTAATGTTTCTTATTAACCGAAACTTCTCCGGCTTCATTTGTACCGACAATATCAGTACTAAGAAGCTCTGTTCCACGTGTGTAATACTTACTTACATTCAGACACTCATCACCATCTGAATTATATACTTTTTTAAGTTCTAATGCAACCTGTGTCAGTTCATCGTATGTATCATTAAGGTAATATACCTTGTCCTCTTCGCCTGTCTGCTTAGAAATTCTGTTTTCTTCATAGTCATATTCATAACTTTCTATAGTTACATTACTTCCTTCGCTTATTGTAGCTGTTAAAAGTTCGTTCTGCGAGCTGTAAGTATAAGCTTTTGTTATACTTCCTGCAAATGCCACACCCTCTTTTAATCATGCGTGTTTTCCTTTGTAATCCTTTTGTTCTACAACCTTTTCATCATTTAAAATGACAAATGAAGCATCTATTAAATTGTAGAACGACAAACTTACAATAATCAGAAAAATTATAATATAATCTGAGAAATAAAAAGAAAACAGGACCAAATTAATTGTTTTAAATTATTACAAACAACTAACTTGACCCTGCCCTGCAAATCTAACAAAATGTATTATTCATATACAAGTTATTCAACCAATATAGTTCTACGCCAAGACATATGAATCTTATACCCTAATCTATCCATAATTCTTCAGTGTAATCACCTGGTTTTGACCAATATGGAATATCTTCACAAATTCGTTCCAAATCATCCATTCCATCCTCACTAAGTTGTAAATCAAATCCATTTTCAAGGACACGTCTCATCTTTGCCAATCTGCTACAAACCAAACTATTATCTATAAAATCATTAGTCTCTCTTTCATATTCATCTCTACTTTTTTCGATTTTATCTGCATAATAATTCCCAATTTGATTTAATGAACAGAGAATAAAATTCAACTCCTTATAAACCTTTGCTATTTCATTTCCATCATAAGTTATTTTATGATTAGCATTCATCAAATTATTTATTTCGTTTGAAGAATCGTGCATTTTCCATCATCTCCTTTAGCACATCTCCTCGTATTGTTAATTCAAACCTATGATATCTTGGATTCTCAATCCATTCTAGTATAGTCGTTTTTAAATACACCCACTTTATATTTGCCTATGATTCCATCTGCGACGCCCACGTCAATCGACGTAGCCACCGCTACGCCTCATTCCTCTGCCTTGCAGAGTGAAATCATATCCAAAATATAAGGTAGGGTTAATTTAAAACGACTATACTAGAAAATCCGACGTTACATCAAACTCAACATAATTTCTTCCTCTACCTTTCTTTAACTGGTAAAAATCCTATGCGTCTCTACTACTCAAAGGTTTGTTTTTTGCAAGTTTCATGGATGACGACATTTTCGCAGTGCGTACACGGTGTGTACGACGAAAAATTGAGAATTCCTATTACATAGCATTTCATAATTCTCTATGCAAGTACTTCTCATTATACCCTTCCAATATACCACTCTTAATTTTTATAATTTCCCCTTTGATACTTCACGTAAAGAATACATTTTCTTTTGAATCAGATTCAAACAAAACTTCTTTATACCTTGTCATTTTCTATATAACCAAACGACATAATTAACATCGTAATGAATGCAATATTCCTAACTTGTCAGCGGCATTATTATATAAAATCTTATTCATCTATACAAGCTTTATTAATAATAAAATACACTTTTTGATATATAATGAAATATGTTTCAATTTGAAAGGAGCTTGGGAAACATAGTCCCAAACTCCCAAAACTTTTAGTTTCAAGTTAACTATTAATGAATCACGGATTCGCTATAAAAACCGCTATCGGTTGCTTATAATTCTCTAAATCACTGTCAACCCATAATTCCCCATTAATTATCTCATGAAACATTAGATATACGCATTCACTTTCATCATCAACGGACAAAATATAACATTCGCTAATATCCGGATTTATTAATCTTATTTTTTTATCTAAAATCTTAACTAAATCTACTGCGATATATATCCCGTCTTTAATCGTCATATCTGAACTCATATACTCTGTAATAAATATTTCATTACGGCTAACTTCATAACCAATCTTCCCCCCTAATAAACTAAGCGACTTCTCATAATAATTGTTCGCTTTTTTTACATCTAAATTCTGATCTACAATTATTGAATCCTTTATTTTTATAAGTTTAATATCTTTTAACAAATCATTATATTTGATATTGTCATTTAATATGCTGCTATCCAAAAACTTCATCTTTGAATTCTTTTTAATTTCAATCATTGCTTTTCTCCCTGTTGATTTACGTATTTTTCCATTTTAAAAAATTCCCAGTAAAATTATAAACTTTTTTAAGTTCTAATGCAACCTGTGTCGGTTCATCGTATGTATCATTAGAAAAAGGACTAAATTAATCATTTACAAACAACTAACTTAGTCCCGTACTGATACATAATATATGTTATATTTATGTATTAATATAATTCATATTAAATGGATTATATGCATTAATTAACTCCGTAATAATAAATCCCTTTAATTTATTCTTCAGAATAATATCTACTACCCTTTGAGTACATAAATCATCAAGAAAAAAATCACTTCCATCCCAACTTTCCTCAATCAAATATGTCTGCTTATAATTCATTGGCCTTTGACCTGAATATTCAACATATCCACATTTTTTACAATAGAATTTGGGTTGTTCACCCATTTTACCATAATCCAACAATGCATTTCCGGTAATCTTTAAAATATAGTATTGGTCGAAAATGTTTTCTTTATCATCGATTATTGTTATGGGATATTCTTCAAAACCCGTTAATCTATTTGTTTTAAATAATTCTAATGCTTTTTTAGATATAATTATAAAATTTGTTGCACCGGAATACATTAAACAATCTGCGTATTTTCCTTTTTTTGATGCATGAAATACCAAGTTATTATATATTGAATCGTCGTATTTCAAGTAATTATGACATTCAATGCATTCTTGTCTTACATCTAAATCACCTTCAATAATTCTATCTAAATACTTATACTTACCAGCACAATTAGCCATCAAATTATAAATCTGATTCAATTAAATCACCATAATCTTTCTAATGAGTTAATAAAAGCAATAATATCTGCTTTAGTACCACTATTATTCTTTTTCCAAATACTAATCTGTCTTTCCCATAGTGCGTTATATGAACGACTTCCAGCTCTATGTTCGTTATGTTGAACCCATATACCATATTCTGGTGAATCGATATCTATTCCTGCTTTTTGGAAAAACTCTCTAAATTTTTGTGGCAATATGTGATGTGCATCATAATCTGCTCCAGGATCTCCACCTTGTTTTTTCATGTTCTCTCCAAGCTTACATCTATTATGCACAAGAACACTTCCTGCATAATACGTATGCAATCCATCTATCTCAAGGTTATATACTTCTATCCTCTCAGAAAGCTTTTCAACGATTACTTCTTCAACGAACAACTCTCTTTCATCAATCGAATGAAGTTTATCACCCTTTTCAAGATTTGATGCAGCTACCCATGCTTCGTCTTTGCCATTCTCTACAAAGAACGGATGATACATTGTAGTCTTAATCTCACTGCCATCAGAAAGTTTTACATGCACAAGTGTATCCGTTTTTGTAACCGATACATCTTTTACCTTGCAAACTTCATTTTCACCATTCTGAATGTTGTAAGCATATATTTCATCTCCGGCTTTAACATCAGATATTTTTTTACTTCCATCCGTTGTCTCTACCAATGTATCTTCTGTAAAGCATTGACAACTAAATGTAAATATATCCAGCGCAATTCTTAATGAAGCTATAATTATTTTTTCAGGATCTTTGGCTTTTATTGCATCTACAAGTTCATCAACATCCGATACAACTCCAAATACTTTTAACAAATATGTTGCAGCTTCACCTACAATAGCTTTTGCAAAACAAGAAATCAATGCCTGCGTTACCATACCCTTAGCTACAGCTAACGCTACATCCAATATACTTGCCTCGCCACACAGCACTGCTCTTATCTGAACACCTACATCATAAGCCGTTACTGCCATATTAACCCATGACATTATTCTCTTAATATCAAGATAAGCTCTTGTCGCACTAAGTATATTATTAATTGACTGTGCAACGCTACACTCTGCAAGTGAGAAATATCCCGATGGGTCAGTGTTCATTACAGGGTTTGCATTTGCATACAGGTATTTGTGTAAACTTACAGGATTATCAAGTGTTCCCGCATATGAATCCATAGAAATAAATGTTCCTGTCTGAGGATTCATATATCTTGCTCTCAGATAATAAAGTCCTGTGCTCTCGTTGTACTGTTCACCTGTGTAAAGATAATCATTATCTGTATTTCCGGTCTTCTTAAGCAGATTACCGTAAGCATCATATGTGTATGTATCACATATTACTACACTGTTTTCACTTGTATTTTGGACAAGTGCAGTTACAGAGCCGTGAACATCCTGAATGTAATGTTTCTTATTAACCGAAACTTCTCCGGCTTCATTTGTACCGACAATATCAGTACTAAGAAGCTCTGTTCCACGTGTGTAATACTTACTTACATTCAGACACTCATCACCATCTGAATTATATACTTTTTTAAGTTCTAATGCAACCTGTGTCAGTTCATCGTATGTATCATTAAGATAATATACCTTGTCCTCTTCGCCTGTCTGCTTAGAAATTCTGTTTCCTTCATAGTCATATTCATAACTTTCTATGGTTACATTGCTTCCTTCGCTTATTGTAGCTGTTAAAAGTTTGTTCTGTGAACTGTAAGTATAAGCTTTTGTTATACTTCCTGACTCTGAAATAAGGTTTCCGTTATCGTCATAAGAATAATCAACAGATTCGTCTTCTGCAGTTCTTGCTGATAATAACTGATTCAACTCATTATACGTGTATGATGTAGTTCCTTCTTTAATTTCATCTGCATAACCATCTACATCTCCGGCTATAACAGTATTCTTTGAAGTTCTGTTACTTACACTGTCATACTCATATTCATTTGTTATACTTCCTGCAAATGCATTGAATTTTGATAAAACAACTTTACCATCTGCATCAGATGTTATGACATCATCAAATGCAATATCTTCTTTTATACTGATTACTTCTTTTTCTAATCTTAGTAATTCATCGTACTTATACTGATAACTGATAATTCTTGCATTAGCGTCATCTGCAGAATTTCTTACAACCTCTACAGTTTTTGTTCTTTCTCCTGCATCACCATATGAATAATCATAATACATGAGTACATTGCTGTCTTTATCAGTAACAGTCTGATTAATCACACGTGAGCATACATCATATCTGTATCTTACGCTCAGACCGCCTTCGTGCTTAACTAATGTTCTGTTACCTATTGCATCATATTCGTATAGAGTTGCAACACCATCATGAGCTACTACTCTTACAACACGATCCATTAAGTCATAATCATAAGTTGTCCCAGCCACATCAACACCATTCACATTATGTGTTACGGACTTGATATCATCACTGCTTGTATAAGTATATTTAGTTAATCCCAAATCATACGTTTTTTTAGATGACATTCTTCCAAAATCATCATATGTATATGCAATTTCACCGTGACTGTCATTTACTTTTGATAATCTTCCAAAATCATCATACGTAAAATCTGTGTTACCATCGCTGCAACTGAATCTTGTAAGATATCCATTTTCATCATATACATAAGTATTCTGATTTCCTTTATAATCCTTGTATCCAACAACTTTACCATATGAATCATATGTATACTCAGCTGTTTTTCCTGCTGCATTAACTAATTTCGTTACTCTTCCGTCCGCATCATATACATATTTTGTTTCATTACCTTTTGCATCAGTAACCTTAACAAGTTCATTTGTTTCATCGTATTCATACTTATAACTGTTACCGCATGCGTCAATTACCTCAGTAAGTAAATCGACACCATTATAGATATATGAAGTTTCATGGTTTTCCCTGTCAATCTTTTTTACTACCCTGTTTCTTGCATCATAAACCAGTTTCTCTTTGGTTCCGTCAGGATATAAAAGACCTGTCTGATTACCATTTAAATCATATTCATACTCGAAAACATTGCCCAATGCATCTGTAAATTTAGTTAATAATGAACGTTCGTTATACTCAAATTTAGAGATATTTCCATATGCATCTTCTATCTTTGTGTTTCTATTCATACTGTCATATGAATACTTAATGACACCGCCTTCAACATTTGTTACTGATATGATGTTTCCATTTGCATCGTATTTGTAATCTTCACTGCTTCCGTCAGCAAATGTTTTTTTGATAAGTCTGTTAATCTTATCATATGTCATCGTAACTGTAACACCCATTCTGTCTCTGGCTGTTATATTGTTACCATTCTTATCGTATGTAAACTCTTCAAATGTTCCATCTGAATATGTTATCTTTGTAAGATTTGACTGATTGTCATATTCATAATTTGTTCTGATTCCATCAGCCGTAATCTCTGCTGTTTTATTATTTCTGTAATCATATTCATATGTTGTAACAACACCTGAATTGCTAATTTCGGAAATCACATTTCCGGCAACGTCATATACATATCTTGATGTATATTCTTCCTTATTTCCATTCTCATTTGTTCTTGCAACTGTAACTCCAACACATCTGCCGTTTTCATCATAATCATACTTAGTTGTGTTTCCGTTACCATCTTCCATAGAGATAAGGTTTCCATCAGTATCATACTTAAGCTTATGTACCGTACCGATTTCATCCGCTACAGATGATAATTTACCATCTTTCTCATAAGTAAACTCTGTTGAATTGCCTAATGAATCTTCTGCTTTAGTAAGATTTCCTTTACTGTCATAGTTCATTGAAGCCATATTCTTACCTGCAAATTTTATATCTGTTACAGTATTTAATTCATTATAGGTTAACTCCTCTACCGTTCCGTCTGCTGTTGTAAGACTCTTAAGGTTATTATCAGAATCATATTTAAAATATGTTGTGTTACCATTTGCATCTGTTGATGATAATTTATTATTATTTTTATCATAAGTGTTTGTAGTAACATTTCCTAAAGCATCTACCGTCTTCAAAATATTTCCGTTATCATCATATGTATATACAGTAGGATTACCCATTCTGTCTCTGATAACTTCTGTCTTTGAATCAACATCATGCTCATATTCTGTTCTGTTTCCGTCTGCATCTATTGTTGCAACAAGTCTTCCTTCGTCATCATATTCATTTCTGGCTACAGCAATTCCGGAAGGATCAATAATATCAATGAGGTTGTGATTATTATCATACGTATATGTTACATTTCTTCCGGCCTTATCAATATTCATGATAAGATTATCATTTTCATCATATACATATGACATTGAATCTATCTCATTGCCATCTTTGTCTTTTTCAGTTGCTTTTGTAATTCTGCCATTCTTATCCCTTGTAAAATCTATACCCATTCCGTTAGAATGTTTAAATCCGTTTTTAGAAACTGTAATGGTATTTCCATTAGTATCTACTGCTTTTGTCAAACCATATTTCGGAGATATATATAGTTTTGTTCCATCTTCCTTTGTCAAAATATATGAATGATTTTCTGACATCTCAAAATTGTCAAATAAAAGGAAGTTGTTATATACCAATGCATAGTTTGAACCTTCGAGTTCCAGTTTGACCTTTTTGTTCGTTACGCATACAAAATTTAGATTTACATCATAAATTGGTACTAATGCTCTTCTTTGAGGAGAGAACGATACTTTAAATCTGTCACATGTACCATCACCATATGAAACCGTAATGTCATGGCTGTAGGTTTCAACCATTTCATATTTTGTACTGAAAGCTATGCCTGACTGAACCATTTCATATCCTGTAGCGATATCATGACTTTCAGTAAGCTTCACACTGTTAAGTCCTAATGTCCATCCTGTTCCAAAATCTCCTGATGCTTTATTTCTGCTATCATAATTTCTTGTTACAGAAAGCGGAATTCCAGCAACATTTGTATTTATGTCGGTAAATCCGATAGCCATGTTTCCGACTTTCAAATCACCGTTAACATTTACACATCTCTCTGTCCTAACAATGTTACCACCATTATCAACAGCAGTTAAACGAATAGAATAACTTCCGTTCATAAGCATTGTTTTATCTAATGTTGCAAGTGTAACATTTTCAATGTTATTATATCCTTTTGCAAGTTCAGTATAGTTTTCTGTTCCATTTAACTTATATTCCAATACGTAATAAGCTAATCCTTCTTCATCTTTTACTGTTCCAACTATATCTGTCTTTATGCCTAAATCCGAATCCGGCTCAGGTGAAATAAGTTCGGCAACAGGTGCATTTTTATCACTCTTATCGTAATATCTTACACTCTTTTCTACCTTTTTGATTTCACCATCAATTTCTGCTGACAAAGTAACAGTCAAAAGTCCAGGCTCAGAATTATTAATAGTAGCAATTCTTCCGTTTAGAGAAACCTCTCCCCTATCACTTGTCACAGATACATTCTTAGCATTTTTCGGAAATGTTATGTAACCATATACAACATTTCCGGCATCGGTTGCAGTAGTAGACAACGTGAGATTCAAGTCTCCATAATACTTATTATCTTCTTCAATATTACTGCCACCGCCACCATTGTTTTTCTTATCATCTATTGTTCCGTTTTTTGTAACAGTAACAATATAAGATGCTCTTGTCATATTGCCTGCTCCGTCTTCTGCCGTAACATATACAACATAATCTCCAGGCAATATTTCTCCGTAGGTATATGATGCAATATCAGAATCGATAATCGATGTATTACCTTTCTTAATTAAAACTTCATTTTCTACGACTCCATCATCATTTTTCTTACCGGTTATTACGTTATATTCTTTAAGATTATCGTCAGTAATCGAACCGTTAAGCGAAATATGTAAACCTTTATCATCTGTAGACGCTTTAATATTTCCAGCGATTACAGGAGGTGTAATGTCATCATTTCTTTTAACAACATTTTCTGAAGATCCTGCTTCATAAGTAAATCCGCCTCTTGATATACATGAATTTTCTTCACTGTCCCAGGCGTAAAGTTCTAATATATACTCTCCGTCAGACAAATCAGAGGTACTTATACTTGCAATTTCTGAATGGTCAATTGCTTCTGTTCCGCTGACAAGCACAGTTTTTGAATCTTCATTATCTTTTCTGTACAGAGTAAGATTATATCCTTCTAATTTTTCATTATCACTGACAGAAGCCGTAATAACAACCTCGTCATTTTCAGAATCCAAAGATATTGTCTCAATTGCACATTCCGGCGGTATCCTGTCTTTTACTTCTTTTCTGACAGTTATCACCATATAAACAGTTGATGAAAGACCAGCTTTATCTTTAGCTGTAATTGTGTATTTATAATATCCTTCTTCAAGCGAATCAACATTAATTGTATCAATTACATCTTCTATGACTTCTTCATTTGATGTCTTAACAACCTCAACATCTGATTCTTCGTTTGTTTCAACATTTAACTTTGATTTTGTAATAGTATATGAATCCAAAGCTTTATTATCTTTAATAGTACCAACTATATCCGTATCACCTGAAATAGAACCATCCTTAGGACTGTCTATTATAATTTCAGGGGGAGTCTTGTCAGTATTATCAATAACTGTAACTTCTTCACTCTTACTTGATACATTTCCTGAAAGGTCTGTAGCCGTTACTGTAACATTTAATTTACAAGCCTCATTTGCAGTTACAATAAATCTTCCATAATTGTTACTTACAACTTCATCGTTACATTTTATTACAAAATCACTTACTCCGTTATCATCCTCAGCATATGCTTCTACTGAAAACTCTTCTCCAACTTCCAATAAAGTCTTACTTACAATAAGTGTTACCTCCGGAGCAGTATTATCCTCCGGCTTTACATATACCCTGGCATCGTTTGTATTAATTGTTCTCACACAAGGCCTTGAATATGCACCTTCTATATCCTTTGATACATATTTTACAATGTAGATTTTTCCCATTTCCACTTCTGACGGGAATCTTCCTTCTGTCCATGCGGTTTCGTTTAATTCTTTATAATAGAATTTTTCTTCTCTAATTCCTTTTTGAGAATCAGAAGGATGGTCTGCATCACTAGAATCATATGCAACATTTACAATACATTTCTTTCCGTCTGTTGACTGCATAAGGTTAATACTCATATCTGCCACCGGTCTGTTGTGGGCAAGGATGAGTTTCTTATACTCGTCAGTATCAGCATACTTTATGTAATCCTTTAAATTCTCATTTCCATGTGTAGGGTCATCCGATACTATATGAGTTATCTTATATGCACCTGAATTCTCAAATAATGTTACAGGCTCATTTGTTACAAACTCATCATGGGTTCCGTTTCCCTCGTTAAATACTGATGAATCATATTCATATTTCCACTCATCAGTTCCAACTTCATCATTCTCAGGATCCGAATATGTATCTGAATATGAGACCGGCTCATCTGTCGTTATTGTTTCATATATCTTGTAATCCTTTGAAAGAACATCATTTTTTATTCTTGATACAATCTGATTAACAGCTTTAACAACCGTTATATCATCCTCACTGATTTCTTCATCTTCAGCTTTTTGTGTTAACTGAATATTCTCTCCAAAGCCATCAATAATATTCAAAAGTCTGTTGTATGAATCAATTGACTTGTCATTACCTATTCCAAAAAACATTACATCATTCGACATAAGTGCCGCTGCAACATCAGAAGTCTTTCCGTCCTCTGAAAGTTCCGGAATTACCTCACCACTTAAGTTAATCACATAATGATTAGTACCCGGCAGCCATTCATGCTCATTAATAACATCACTAAGACTCTTTCCCGTTACAGTCTGCATTGTAATATTTTTAAAAGTAAAATACGACTGCTGACTACAACAATGACTTCCATGACTGATAATCGGTCCGTATCCATATGCATCTACTCCATCATCCGGAAGTACATACTCATTTACCAGCAATTCACCGTCATCATATACTGTTATAGTGTTTTTATCTACTATTATTCTAAAATGATGGTTTGCATAAAGATTCTTTATATTAAATGTCTTTAAACATTTACCGTATCTTTCAACATTTCCGGATCTTGTCTCCCTGAAAACATCTAACTTAGTCCTGTTAATCTGAACAATCTTTAATCCCATTTGTGTAACCAGCACACAATATCCCTGTAAATAGTTTTCTTCATCATTTACAGCAGTATTAAAGAGGAATCCTCCACCTTCCATACTGTGCCAGTCAGTTTTATCTCTCTGAAGATCAAAATCAAATATTTTCTTACTTGCACTATTATCTTCTACATAAAGAAAATCTTTCAAAGCATCATAGCTGTATCCAAGCATCTTTATATCTTTTCCATCATAAATAATATGCTTATCAAGTGTCGGCAGATATCTGTCTTTGTAATTATAATGGTCATACTCTTTCCATGCGAAAGTATCTGTTGCATTTAATGATGATGTCTCAACAGTTGTAACTCTCGCATCAATTCCATTTTCTTTTAAAAATTCTTTAACCTTTGCACTTTCAGCAGCATAATCGCTTAATTCATCACTTCCGGCGCTTCCTATAGTGAATATGATATCAGCCATTTTGTTTTTCTCTATCTTCATTGCAGAAGTTGGTGCCTGATTCACTATTTCAAATTCTTTTTCTATCTGACCTTTTAAAAATACAGACTCATCTATCAATGATAAAATTGTATCATCAAATTTTTCCTGAATATCAAGTGTTATTTTATACTTACCAACATTTGATAATTCATACGTAAATGCCAGTTCATCAGAAATTTCATTTAATGCATCTAAATCGTAATCATGCGTATCAATGACTTCTGTTTCATCAAAGTTTCCATCATTATTTTCATCATAATACAGTTTGTAATTCTTATATATTATGTAATCTCCTAATTCTGATACAGAACCGTCTGTAATCTTTATATCAGCCTGTCCATTACTATTTCTTACAAACTTATAATCATCTGCTGCTTCGCCTTCAACTGCAGTCATTTCAAATCCGGCAACAGGAGCCTCATCATCAACTATTGTAATAATTTCTTCTGCCGGAAATTCATCATAACCATCAGTTACCATTGCATTTATTCTGTAAGTTCCACTCTCTTTAAACAACAATTCCCTATGAGTATTGGTTGTCTTACTGTCATCAACCATACATACCTCATCCATCGTTGCAATAACATTTCCGTCACTGTCTATCTTATTAATATCAAGAGTGGTTTCATCCATAAGCAGATACTCAACCTCACCTTGTATATCAAGATCAATATCTATCTTACGGTTTACCTTTTTGTTGCCCGTAGTTATGACAGATACAGAATCAATCTGTGGAATGTGTCTTCTTGGTACATAAGGGCATACGTATCCCGTATCATTCCAGCCTTTTACCTTCACACAGTTATTACCTGCTTTGTAATCACTGTACTTCATCATTACAGAATCGTTCCAGAGATATTCATCATTACCTCTGAAAAATCTAAGTTCTGTAGCACCTTCATCTTCTTTTGTAACCACATATCTGAAAACTTGTGTTTCAGGAGAATCACTAAGTCTTATAGGCACTAATTTTTCTTTATCCGCTTCACTGATTTTTATATCATTTCCTTTGTTATCCTTTTTCGAATACTCTGTAAAATTAACATAAAAAACTGCATTTCCTTTTTCCCAGTTAAATCCACCGTTTTCATCTGTAAATTCGTAGAAATCGAGATAAACCACGTCTCCTTCTTTGAAATAATCATACGTTACACTGGGTTTACCGTCCCAATAACCATGTTCAGGCACTGTCGCATGATACGTGCTCTTCCATGTGGAATAATCATTTCTGTTGCTTCCTCTTCCACCTGCACTCCATGAGTTCCACTGTTTCTTTTTATCAGGGCTTAATCTGTTAAAAGTAAAATTATAAGCCTTTGCTCTGATTCTAAGACTCCAGGTCCTTGAATCTTCCTTTTTCATAGTGTAATAATCATGTCCGTTAGTATTATCCACGGCCTGAATAACCGCATTATTATTACCAATCCATCCACTCTCAGTATCATCTCTGAAATAGATAGTTGTAAATGCATCCGGAACTTCTGACGCATATGCCGTCTCCTCCGGAAAACTAAAACTAATACTTGTAACAAACATTACAAATGCCAGGATAACACTTATAGGTCTTCTGACTTTTTTTGACATAAAAAAAGAGAATACTTTCCCAATTCTTGTGTTCATTTTTCTTTCTCCTTTAAAAATATTCTTCAGGGACAAATCACAAGACTTCCTTCTAAGTACACTCTATAATAAACTTTTTAATTGTCACATAAAAATTATATCTTAATAAATAATTATACGGCTCAATATAAAACTATTAAAATAACCTTTATATCCAATATGATAATGTCAAATCAGAGGATATACCTCATATGAAGTTAGTCTTTCCATGATGCAGTATTCCATATGAAGTTGGTCTATCCATGATGTAGCATTTCATATTAAACACAAAAATCATATTTATCATTTACCGCCTGAGCAGAGTACATATTATCAAAATTATAACAATTTGTCAACATTGTATTATTTTTCAAACATGTTGACTAACACCCATAAATCCTATACCATATATTAGTAAGATATTAATTTAACAGAAAGAGGTTTTATATGAAAAAAATTTTTAAATCATTAACCGCATGCACTCTGGCAATTTCCATGTGTTTTTCCATGTCTGCATGCCAGTCGTCTTCAACCTCAAAGAAGGTTGATACTTTTAAAGAAGATGAAGTTGTTTCAGGCGACAGATTGCAGGCTGACTGGGCTGACACTGCAATTATTTACGAAGTAAATGTAAGGCAATATACCCCTGAAGGTACTTTCAACGCTTTTAGTACACATTTAGAAAGATTGAAGGATATGGGAGTAAATACCTTATGGTTCATGCCAATCTATTCTATTTCACAGGTTAATAAAAAAGGAACTCTTGGCTCCTACTACTCTATCAGTGATTATAAAAATGTTAATTCTGAATTTGGTACTATGGAAGATTTCAAATCACTTGTGGACAAGGCTCATGAGATGGGATTTCATGTGATACTCGACTGGGTTGGAAACCATACCGGCTGGGATCATGTCTGGATTAATGAGCATCCTGAATATTATCTTAAAGATGAAACCGGTGAAATCACTTGTCCTCTTGGAACGGACTGGGTCGATGTCGCACAGCTTGATTATACCAACGATGATTTGAGAGCAGCTATGATTGACGCTATGAGCTTTTGGATAAAAGATATGGACGTGGATGGTTTCAGATGTGATTATGCCCAGGGAGTAGCAATTGATTTCTGGGAAGATGCACGAAAAGAACTTGATAAAATCAAACCGGTTTACATGGTTGCTGAGGACGGAACAAACAGTCTTTCACTTATGAACAGCGCATTTGACAGTGATTACAATTTTGAATTATATGATGCTATAAAATTCACTGCTAAAATGCCTAATTCAGCAGATGACTTAAAACAATATATGAATCCTGAACTTCCTTACGGTGCTTATAAAATGAACTTTCTTGATAACCATGATAAAAATACGTACAACGGAACTATTGGAGACCGGTTCTCTCCTGAAGCACTTGGAGCATTATTTACGGTTATCTTCACGTCAGAAGGTTTACCTCTTATCTATTCCGGTAACGAAGAGGATGACAATATAACGCTTGAATTTTTTGAAAAAGATGATATTGAATTTGGAGATTATAAGTACGAAGAGCTTCTTACAAAGCTTTGTCATATTAAAACTTCCAACGAGCCACTTTTCAATGGAATCGCCGGTGGAAAGATTAGGTATATTGATACTGATAATGAAAATATTCTGTGTTATGAACGTGTAAAAAACGGTAAAAAGATAACAACTATTATCAACTGCAGCAAAGAGGAACAGACTGTTAAGTATACCCGTACAGTTGATGCAGGAAAGATTTTACTTCACGGAGATTCAACAGGCATAAAAGAGTCAGATAATCAAAAACTTAATCCTGATGACTTAAATAAAATGCAGCCTTGGGAATACTACATAATTTATTCCGAAAAATAAAAAATAAAAAAGAGTTCGTAAGAACTCTTTTTTAATCTTTTATTCCGTATACTTCCTTTATCTCAGGATAACATTTTATAAACAATCTTACTGCCTCCGGAGCAAACTGTTTTCCGCTCTGACTTACAATCTCTTCATATACTTTTTCCGGAGACCATCCTTCTTTGTAAGAACGAGGAGAAACCAAAGCATCAAATACATCCAATACCGCAATATATCTGGAATAATATTCAATATCTTCTCCTTTTATATTATGATATCCTTTTCCATCCCATCTCTCATGGTGATAATAAGCAATATTTCTCGCCATCTCCATAATTCTTCCGGGAGCATTCTGTAAAAGTTTTCTTCCTTCATCTGTGTGACGTTTGACTATCTCATACTCTTCATCAGTAAGTCTTGTCTGCTTTTCGATAAGTTCATTAGGTATCATCAATTTTCCAACATCATGAAGCATGGATGCAATACCTAAATATTCAATCTCATTGTCATCCTTACAAATATATTTACCAAATATTCTCGCACATTTTGCAACTCGTCTGATATGTCCTCCGGTCTGTTGAGAACTTGACTCAGATATATCAGCAATCGCATAGACAAGCTCCTCCTGTGTTCTTCTCATCTCATTGTGACTTGCCTCAATATTTATGGCATTATAATACAACTGATTCAACTGTGCATTTGCCCTCTTTATCGACATAAATTCTACAATAACTACCACTGTAAATATAAGGCACATCGGTAATGCACTTCCCTGCATCAATGTTGATATATTATTCGATGCAATAGATTCATCTGCACATACAATAGCATTTGCAATATTTCCCGCAATTATTCCCAGATAAGAGATTACAGCAGTAAATATATATAATGCTATATCCGCATAAAACGATGCAATCAAAATAGGCAAAACAAATGTAATCGCTACATGATAAGAAAAAAATGAGTATAACGCAACAACTGCAAGGGTAATACATATTGTAATACCATATCTCAAAGTTGTCTGTTTATTCTTTAATTTCATTACCAGCACACACGGTATTAACAGAAATATCATTGTTGTGAATGTGCCTAAAAACGTAAGGTACTTATCCAACTTAAAAAACAATCCCAAAGAATTCATCAAACAGACTGCCAATATAATAGTAGCTGAAATCTCAGAGGCCTTTGCTATAATTTCATCAGCTTCAACATCATTTATTTTTTCGTATTCTTTCCAATTTAACAATGAACTTTTCCTCCAACATCTTTATGAGTATATTATATTACCCTCATTTGCAGATGCTTCTTCCAATGCTTTTTCACATTTTTCGTAAATACTATCAACATTGCAGACTCTGTCCACAAACGTTGCCCCCATCGTACAATGAACTTTTCTTGCAATCTGTTTCTCCACATAGTCAAAATTTGTAATTTTAATGACTTTATCAACTACTTCCGACAGTTCCCCCCTATCTGCCCTATCTGCAAGAAACAATACAAAACTGTCTTCAACATAACGTCCGAATACATCTTTCGGTTCAATCACCGATAAAACATTCTCAACCAATTTAGTAAGCACAAAATCTCCGGTCAGTCTTCCATATGTATCATTGATTCCTCTTAAGTCATCTACATCAATAATCATCATAAGACTTGTTCCCGGTTTTCTGATTTTTCCAACGTACCTCTCAATCAACTGCCGGCTGTAATGTTTATTCCATATCAATGTAAGACTGTCTGTACGCGTAAGCATCTTGTTTGCAGATATTCTTAGTTCATTATCAACTTCTTTAAACAGCATATACATCTCTTTAACATTAGTATTACTATCATTGGGAATAATAAGAACATTCATCTTAATCCATTTATACTTGCCATCCATCTTCCTGATTCTGAAATCAGATTCAAAAATATATTGTTTATTCTTTATTCTCTTTAATATATCCTGATCTCTGAAAATATCCATGCAGCCGGTATCATCAGGATGAACAATTTCTCCTACAAAACTCCAAAACCATTGATCAATTGTTATATAATACTTGTCCATTCCAAAAAACTTACGATACTCTTCATGATCATACCTGAATGTGTTATTAAGGCAGCTATACTCAAGTACCACATCAAATACCCCATGCATTACCTGACTGTACTTATCATCTTTATGTTGATTTTCACCTATAAACGCATTAAGATTTGAAAATTCCTTTTGTTCAACCGGTGTCATGTGAAGATAAAAAAATCTTACCTCACCCATCTTTTCAATACAGTGAACGGAGCAGTCCACTATCACCTCTTTCTCTTCATCCGTTTTTTTTAATACAAGTCTTGCAACTATAATACAGGATGTCGCATCAATCTCAACTACATCATAATGCTCTCCCTCAAGTAAATACGTTCCTTTCCAATTTGGATTTGTTACACCAATCATATACACTTGCTTATTGTCACATGAATTCAACATAAAATCAATCTGCTTATCAATCCAATACAAATGCAATGCTTCAGTAACTTTATTAATTGATTTCTCATAAAATTCTTTCATACAGTTTCACTCCTTTCCTGTATGATTTATCGCTATAAATTTGGTCGTGTAACTTTAGGTTTATATCCTTCTTTCTCCAAAGCATTGACAATCTGTGCTTTATGCTCATTGCCAAACGCTTCTATAGTTATTCTTAATTCAACAGCAGCATTTCTATTTATGCTTACAAACTGATTATGCTCTAATTTTACCACATTTCCCTGCTCTTTTGCTATAACATTTGAAACTTTTCCTAATTCTCCCGGTTTATCAGGTAATAATACAGAAACAGTAAATATTCTTCCTCTTTCTATAAGTCCATGCTGGAGTGTTGATGACATTGTGATTATATCCATGTTTCCGCCACTGAGGATGGATACTACTTTTTTCCCTTCACACTCTAAATGTTTAACGGCTGCAACCGTAAGCAATCCTGAATTCTCGACAACCATTTTATGATTCTCAACCATATCAAGAAATGCAACTATTAATTCTTCATCCTTTATAGTTATTATACCATCAATATTCTTCTGAATATAGGGAAAAATATTTTTTCCGGGTGTTTTTACTGCTGTTCCGTCTGCAATGGTTGATACAACAGGTAATGTTACCACTTCGCCTTTTTTTAATGATTCCTGCATACAATTTGCTCCGGCCGGTTCAACTCCAATAACTTTTATATTCGGATTCAAAAGCTTGGCCAGCGTGCTTACACCGGTAGCAAGTCCCCCTCCTCCAATAGGTACAAGTATATAGTCAACTGTAGGAAGTTCTTTTATTATTTCCATCGCAATGGTTCCCTGACCTGTAGCAACTGCCTGATCATCAAACGGATGAATAAATGTATATCCGTGTTCCTCAGCCAGTTTATATGCATAATCACACGCCTCATCATACACATCACCGTATAATATTACTTCAGCTCCATAGCTTTTTGTCCTGTTTACCTTCATAAGCGGTGTCGTAGTAGGCATAACAATGGTTGCTTTTACTCCATATAATTTTGCGGCATATGCAACACCCTGTGCATGATTACCTGCTGATGCTGTTATAAGCCCTTTCTGTCTTTCCTCATCTGATAATGTACTTATTTTGTAATAGGCTCCTCTTACTTTGTATGCTCCTGTAAATTGCATGTTTTCCGGCTTTAAATATACTTTATTGCCGGTCTGCTCTGATAAATAATCACTGTAAACCAACTTTGTTTTTAATATTACTTTTTTAACTACTTCCGTCGCTTCTTCAAATTTTTCCAATGTTAGCATAACAATTAATTCCTTTCTACACCAAATAATGCATCTACAAACTCATCTGCATCAAATTTTTGTAAATCATCAATCTGTTCACCGATTCCAATATATTTTACAGGTATTCCAAGTTCAGCCTGTATTGCAATAGCAATACCGCCCTTTGCCGTTCCATCCAGCTTTGTAAGTATTATACCTGTAACATTTGTACACTCCATAAACTGCTTTGCCTGTGATAACGCATTCTGCCCCGTTGTACCGTCAAGAACAATAAAGTTTTCTCTATATGCATCGCTATATTCTTTTTCAATAATTCTATCAATTTTTTTCAATTCTTCCATTAGATTTTTCTTGTTATGAAGTCTTCCTGCCGTGTCACACAAAAGCACATCAGCATTTCTTGATTTCGAAGCAGCAATTGCATCATATATTACCGCAGCCGGATCAGAACCTTCCTGTTGTGCAATAATATCCACACCTGCACGGTTAGACCATTCTGTAAGCTGTTCAATCGCAGCAGCACGGAATGTATCCGCCGCAGCCATTATTACCTTTTTCCCTTTTTGCTTCAACTGACTTGAAAGCTTACCTACTGATGTAGTTTTTCCAACTCCATTTACACCAATCATAAGAATAATTGATTTTCTATTCTCAAACTCATAGGCATTTTCACCCAGTTTCATCTGATCTTTTATGCTGTTTATCAATAATTCTCTTACTGCTTCAGGGTCTTTTATTTTATTTTCCTTAACCTTAGCTTTTAAATCTTCAATAATTTTTTCAGTTGTGCTGACACCTATATCTCCCATGATAAGTGTCTCCTCTATCTCCTCATAAAAATCGTCATCTATACTGGAAAAACCGGAAAAAATATTGTCCATTCCTGTTTTTATATTGTCCCTGGTCTTTGTAAGTCCGGATACTAATTTTTTAAAAAAGCCTTTCTTTTCTTCTGCCATAATACTAATTCCTTCCTAATTTGTTAATTCATTTTCTAACAGATTTACAGACACAAGTGTAGATACACCTTTTTCCTGCATAGTTATACCATATAATCTGTCTGCTGATTCCATAGTACCCTTTCTATGCGTAATTACAATAAACTGAGTATGTTCTGTCAGTTTATGAAGATAGCTTGCATATCTCCATACATTTGAATCATCAAGTGCAGCCTCTATCTCATCTAAGAGACAGAACGGAGACGGCTTTAAGTTCTGTATAGCAAATAGCAGTGCAATCGCCGTCAATGCTTTTTCACCACCTGATAACTGCATCATATTCTGAAGTTTTTTGCCCGGTGGCTGTGAAATAATTGTTATTCCTGCTTCAAGAACATCTTCATCCTCATTAAGTCGGATTGTTCCTTTTCCGCCTCCAAACAATTCTTTAAATACCCTGTCAAATTCTGCTGTTATCTCAGCAAACTTCTCAGTAAACTGTTTTCTCATTCCCTCTTCTAATTCTTCAATTATACTTATGAGAGACTGTTCAGCTAATATCAAATCATCATGCTGTCCTTTTAAGAACTCGTATCTTTCTGCGACATTTTTATAGTCTTCTATTGCATTTACGTTTACATCTCCAAGATTTCTGATTGAACTCTTCAAAGATGCTATATGTTTTTTCATTTCAGGTACATTCGTAAGTGAATCATCTTTCATATCCATAGCTTTTGTAACTGTAAGTTCATATTCATTCCACATGTAATTAATCTGCGATTCATTTGTTTCTTCAAGTTTTTCCTTCTGTGAATTCAATCTGAATACTTCTTTATCAATTGCAGATATCTTTTCATTTAATTCTTCACGTTTTGAGAAAAATTCTTTATGATTTTTAGTATGTTCTTCTTTTTCTGAAACAACTTCTTGTATTTCCTTTTCAATCTGTTCAGACATACTCAGTGACTCTGACACTGCATCTTTTATTTTTTGTATCTGATTCTCTTTCTCCTCTACCTGCCCTGTTGACTGATTAGCTTCTTTCTGCAATTGAAGTAATTCCTCGTTAAGTTTTGACATTTCTGTTTCAACTCTTGATAAATTTGACTCTAAGAATGAATTTTTCTGTTTCATGCTTACACATGTCAAATGGAATTCTTCAACCTTTTTATTCTGAAGTTCTTCCTCTGTACGCATATTTTCTATATCTGCATTTAGTTTGGCAATTCTTTCTTCTAAGGATTTATTTAAATCCTCATACGTTTTTAACTCTGAATTAAGCTCACTGTGATTTTCTTTGATATCAGTAATCTGAGATACAATCTCTCTGTTTTCTCTTTCAAAACTCTCGAACATTCCAAGGATTTCTTTTTTCTTTGCATCTGCCTGATTCAAATTCATCTTTACAGTGTTTTGTAAAATATACTGCTCCTGCAGCACTTTCTTAATAGCATCAGATTCACTTGCAAGTTTTATCTTTTCTTCTTTCCATTTTTCAGTTTTTAACGCATTACTCTTAATGCTTTCCGAAATCTGATTGATATTCTTTTCAAGTTCCTCGATTTCTCTTCTTCTACCTAAAAGGTTGCTCTGATTTCTAAACGCACCACCGGTCATTGAACCTCCCGGATTTACAAGTTCGCCTTCAAGTGTAACTATCCTTAATGTCCTGTTATACTTTCTTGACAGACTAAGTGCATTATCTATGTTATCCGTTACAATAATCCTACCTAGAAGAAATTTTGCAATAGCCTCATATTCCGGCTTTATTTTAACCAGATCACTCGCAAGACCTATTACACCCTTTTCACTCAACGCACGCTCATTATTAAATCCTGTTCTGTTCACAATATTGCTGAGCGGTAAAAATGTAGCCCTTCCAAATTGATTCTTTTTAAGATATTCTATTAAACCTTTTGCTGTATTTTCATTATCCGTAACAATATTCTGGATGTTACCTCCGAGCGCTGTTTCCACTGCTATCTCGTATTTTTTTTCAGTCTGGATAATGTCTGCAACTACACCGATTATTCCCTTATTATTCTTTTTGACCTCCATTACTTTTCTGATACTGTTGCCATATCCTTCATATCTTTCAGTTATATTTTTTAAAGACTCAAGCTTTGATGTATACATATGATACTGTCTCTGATTGTTTTCCTGCTCTTTAAGAAGGTTATTTTCTTCAGACACTATTTGCTTTATCTGTGTATTAATACTCTCTGTCTTTTCGTTAAGCGATATGATTTCATCATTAATTTTCTTTAACTCGCCCTCAAATTCTTTTATATTCTCCTCCTGCAAGGCCTTATCACTTGATGATTTTATCAATTTCTGGCTTATCTCTGCCTTACGTATATTAATTTGCTCCATCATGGTGTCATATCTTTGCATTTTAGCCTGAATCTCAGACTTCTGATTTAACAAATCAATTATTTCAGCCTTTGCATCTTCAACCTGCTCAGTAAGAGAATTTATTTTTGAACTGATTTCCTGTAGCGAACTGTTTTCTTTAGAATGAACACCGTCAGCATCATTCAGTATTTTTATATTTTCTGACAGTTCTTTTTCATATTCTTCTTTTTCTTTCGAGTATTCATTTAATGAGTTGTGAATTGATTCCATTCTGTTCTCATAATGCTCTCTATTCTGCTTTGATGAATTTATCTGTTCTTCTAAAAGCTTTATCTCGCTTTCCTGTTTTTCCTTGAAAATCAAATATTGATTAAGCTTTGTTTTCTTTGATTCGATGTCATTTGTCAAATCATCGATTTTTTTCTCAACCTCTTCATAATCAGACTTTGTCCTTTCATAAAGAACCTTTGTATCTTTCATTTCATCTTCCGCAATCAGAATCTTTTCTTCAAGCTCTTTTAACTTATTCTCAATGGATATTACTTCATTCAAAAACAGGTTGATATCATATCTTTTTAATTCTTCTTTCAACTGTAAATACTGTTTTGCCGTTTCTGACTGTTTCTCTAGCGGCTTTACCTGTTTTTCTAATTCGCTTAAGATATCATTTATTCTTACGAGATTATTTCTTTCATCTTCTAATTTTTTCTCTGTTACAATCTTTCGTCTTTTATATTTTACTATACCTGCTGCCTCATCAAATAATTCACGTCTTTCCTCCGGCTTTCCGGATAATATTTTATCAATCTGACCCTGTCCGATAATTGAATATCCTTCTTTTCCGATACCGGTATCGTAAAACATTTCATTAATGTCTTTAAGTCTGCATATATTTCCATTGATTCTGTATTCACTTTCCCCTGAACGGAACAGTCTTCGTGAAACAGTTACTTCTTCATATTCTATTGGCAACACATGATCCGAATTATCAAGCGTTATTGCAACCATTGCAGAGCCAAGTGGTTTTCTGTTTTCTGTACCTGCAAAAATAACATCCTCCATTTTTGCACCACGTAATTGCTTGATTCGCTGTTCTCCGAGAACCCATCTGACAGCATCAGCAACGTTACTTTTTCCACTTCCATTTGGACCTACAATGCCTGTAATACCATTATGAAATTCAAAATGAATCCTATTGGCAAATGACTTAAAGCCATGTACCTCTATTGATTTTAAATACATCCGGTTTACCTTCCTGTTTTATTATTTAGTAATTTTATTGCATCATATGCAGCAGCCTGTTGAGCTGCCTTTTTTGTTCTCCCTTCTCCATAACCAATCACTTTATCATCTATTATGGCATTTACCCCAAAACATTTATTATGATCAGGTCCTTCCTCTTTTACTATATCATATTTAAGATTTCCTTTATGATATTTTTGTATTAATTCCTGTAAAACTGTTTTACTGTCATAGAATAATTGTTTGTTTTCTATATCATTTAATATAAAACTTAATGTGAATTTTTTAGCCGGCTCCATTCCACCATCAAGATATATTGCTCCAAGTAATGCTTCTACTGCATCTGATGTCACAGAATCTCTTGTTCTTCCGCCCGTTCTTTCTTCACCATGTCCAAGGAAAAGATATTGTCCCAAGTCTATATCTTCCGCAACAGCCGCTAATGGTTTTTCTGATACAAGACTTGCTCTCATCTTTGTCAAATCACCCTCTGCCTTTTCAGGATAGCAGCTATACAGGTATTCACTTGATATCATCTCTAATATTGCATCTCCTAAAAATTCCAATCTTTCGTTGCACATTGACTTTGCCATCTTTCTGTCATTTGTATAGGAACTGTGCGTAAGTGCATGTACTAGCATTTCCTTGTTCTGAAATATGTAACCTATACTTTTTTCCAGCTGATTTAAATCTTTAATAATATCCACCTTCCTTTTATTCTTATAACAATATAAAGTCGCGGCCAGATGCCGCGACGGCTTATCACAAAATTATCTCTCAATCATTGTTTGTAGCATTCCTAATCTGTTCCACTGCATCACTTACAGAAACTATTCTTTCTGTATCTTCCGCAGGAATTTCAATGTTAAATTCTCCTTCAATTCCCATTATAATTTGAAATATATCAAGTGAATCAGCACCAAGGTCATCAATAAATGTCGTATCCATAGTTATTTCATTCTCATTTACATTCAACACTTCTGCTATAATTGCCCGAATTTTCTCAAACTCCATAATTGTCATCCTCTCTAATCATTATTCATATTTAATTTTTCCTGAATTGTTTCAAAAACTCTTTCTTTTTTAAATGATTCACATTGAAATATTGCATTTTTTACTTCTATTGACTTTGAATTTCCATGAATCTTAACAACTAATCCATTTAAGCCAAGTAACGGTGCTCCCCCATATTTTTCAACATTAAAAGTCTTAAGAGTATCTTTTAATGCCGGCTTAACAAGAAGTGCTCCAATCTTGCTTTTTATTGTACTCATCATTCCGGATTTTATCTTTAAGAGCAGTGTTGTAGCTAATCCTTCATACAGTTTTAAAATAACATTGCCCACAAATGCATCACACACTATTACATCAGCCACTCCGTATGGTATATCTCTTGCCTCTATACTACCTACAAAATTGATATCTGTACAATTCTTAAGCATAGGAAATGTTTCTTTCACAAGTGCATTTCCCTTCTCTTCTTCCGCACCGATATTAACTATAGCTACTCTTGGGTTCTTTATACCGACTATCCTCTCCATGTAAATGGATCCCATCCTTGCAAACTGGACTAAATGCGATGCACGTGCATCTACATTTGCACCTGCATCTATAAGAAGCGTCACACCATTATCCGTAGGAATAACCGGAGCCAGTGGTGGTCTTTCAATCCCTTTTATCCTCCCTACAATCACCTGACCTCCAACTAAAACCGCACCAGAGCTACCTGCAGATATAAAGGCATCACATTCCCTGTTCTTAACCATATTCATCGCAACTACCATTGATGAATCTTTTTTCTTTCTTATGGCATTCACCGGTGGCTCATCCATAAGTATGATCTCTGTCGAATTCACTACCCTTACTTTCTTCTTATCGTAATTGTATTTCTCTAACTCAGAATTTATCTTATCTTCAAAACCTACGAGAACAATCTCAACATTATCATTCTCACATACCGCCTCAATGGCACCTTTTACTATCTCACCAGGAGCATTGTCACCGCCCATAGCATCAATTGCTATCTTTGTCATTTCTGCCATTTCAATCCTCCATTTTTCAGCAAATTTAACAATAAATACTTACGTTAATTTTACTAGCATGTACCTCAAAAATCAATAGTTTTTTCGTTTTCTTTATGAAAAAAAGACACTCAAACGAGTGTCTTTAAAAGTCAAAATTAATCAACCTCTATGATTTCTTTCTTGTTATATGAACCACAAGCCTTACATACTCTGTGTGGCATCATTAATGCTCCACATTTGCTGCATTTTACTAAGTTTGTAGCACTCATTTTCCAATTTGCTCTACGTTTATCTCTTCTTGCGCGAGAAGTTTTATTCTTTGGACAAATAGACATGACCTTACACCTCCTTAAACTTGTTAAAAACATCAAGTATTTTTGACATTCTAGGGTCTAACTCAGTCCTATCACAGTCACAAGGCTGTGTATTGAGATTTGCCCCACATCTATTACAAATTCCCTTACAGTCATCACTGCAAAGAATCTTCATAGGCATATTTACCAAAATCTCATTATATACAAACCGCTCCACATCAAATGAATTCTCAACGATAAACGGATATTCTTCTCCATCCTCATTATCACCTGACGGCCTGCTCATATCGATTTCTTTTGCTATAGAAATGTCAAATCTTTGATTCACATTTTCTAAACATCTGTCGCATGGAATATCCAGTGAACAGTGTATCTCTGCCTTCACCGTCAACTTACGTTTTCCAACATTCTGTATACAAAGTATAACATCTCCCTTATCTCCAACCGGATACACTGAATCATTAATAACAAATTCATCCATCTCGATTTTCGTCGTATACTCTGCCTTCTTATTGTCAGTTGACAAAAGCTCCGATAAATCAATCAGCATATTAAAACCTCCTTCTCTGAGTACGTTTTAACAGCATATCTCAAATCGCACTAGTACATTATACAAATTCAACAAAGATTTGTCAATATTTTTTTTATTTTTTTCATTGAACCTTTATCAACCTTATGCCCCATGGCATTCGGACACGGGGCAACAACCCAAATCTACTTTTTACTCAAACAACGGAGTGGAAAAATATCTCTCCGCAGTATCCGGCAGAATAGTTACTACTGTTTTTCCTTCCCCAAGTTCTTCTGCCATCTTCAAAGCCGCTGCTACATTTGTGCCACTTGATATTCCGCACATTAAGCCTTCTAATCTTGCCAGGTCTTTGGCGCATTTTAAAGCATCTTCATCTGAAACTATATAAATAAACTCATATATTTTTTGATTCAATACATCAGGCACTACGCCGTCACCAATTCCCATCTGAATGTGTGTTCCGACTGTACCACCTGCCAGAATCGCAGCATTTTCCGGTTCAACAGCCCATATTTTTATATCCGGATTTAACGCTTTTAACGTCTCACCAATACCTGTAATGGTTCCACCCGTTCCTATTCCGGAGCAGAATCCGTCAATCGGTCCGGCTACCTGTTCAAGTATCTCCACACCCGTATGGTAACGGTGAACAAGCGGATTGGCAATGTTTTTAAACTGCTGCGGAACAAATACTCTTTTATCCTTTTCTGCCATCTCATTTGCCAGTTCAACACATTTTTCAATACAGTCGCCTATATTTCCGGCATCATGTACCAAAATAACTTTTGCACCATAATGCTCTACGAGCAGTTTTCGTTCTTTACTTACAGAATCAGGCATTATTATCACCGTCTCATACCCTTTAACAGCTCCAACCAACGCAAGACCTATTCCCTGATTACCGCTTGTAGGTTCCACAATAATAGAATCTTTTGTCAATACACCGTCTTTTTCAGCCTGTAAAATCATGCTGTAAGCAGTTCTCGTTTTAACTGAACCTCCGACATTTAATCCTTCAAATTTAACCAGCACCCTGGCCATACCCGGTTTCACCATTTTATTTAATTGTATTACAGGTGTTTTTCCCATTGCATCTAATACGTTATTGTAAATCATCATTACACCTTTCTGCTAAATCATTATTTTACATATATATGCATTTTACTACCATTTTATATTTTCTCTTTTATTTTTTTCTATCATGAATATATTTTTATAAACTATAAGATTGATCTTAGAATTAATACCATAAGGACGTGTGGTGTTATTCATTTTATACAATATAAACCTCTTTCCTTCAGATGTATTTACAAGCAATTTCACAACCTGTCCCGGCACTCCGTTATATGTTACATCATCATCTACATATCCATATACAGTTGCAACAGTTCTTTTTCCCTTTAATTTCAACGTTATATACCGTGATATATTTTTTACAATTACACTTAAACCTCCTATTGCTACCATTGTAAACGGAAACAAAAATAGTATTTGCATTATTTCAAATTTTCCCTTATTTGTTAAAGTTGTGTATATCGGCATAACAATACCAAAAAAGCCAAAGCTTGCTACAAAAATCATAGGAAAAAGTATAGTCCAGGAATTCAGTGTAGCCCCTTTACAATCAAGTAACGGATAATCCATATTTGCATCTTTTGTTTTTACACCTGTAACATGTCCACAAAACGGACATATCTCCGTCGTTATCGGTGCTCCACAATTCGGACACGTTACATTAGTACTTCCATTCTGCATTTTTATATAATTTCCTTTCATCAAAAAATATTTACCTTACATTTAAATGTAGTATATTTATCTCCATATATCATTTTAGCAATTGCCGTAGTCTTTCCTGATTTTTTTGCTTTTATTTTCCCATTGGCTGTAATAGTGGCAATTTTTTTATCAGCCACACTCCAGTATACAATTCTCTTAGCCGCCTTTGAGGAAGCTCTGACTGCTAATTTTTTTGTTTTACCAACCTTAAGATTTACCTTCTTGTTGCTAATTGAATATCTGTTGACAAAATCGAGGTTGTCAGTATAAGCTTTTATGCGGAAATTCCCATAATCGCAATAATCTTTCCACGGCATATCATTTTTTTTTATAAAACTCTGACCTTTTAACGAAACAGAGTTAAATATTATCCATCCGTAATCAAAGTATTTATCATTTCCGACGTAAACTTTTGATTCTCCCGATAGAGTTATGACTACAGAATATTTTTCTCCATGATTTAATAGAATGTTCTTTTTTAATTTGATAGTCTGGCAACCTGCTGTCTTAAGTAATCCTCTCTGTTCAGTTCCAAATACTTTTCTGCCACTTTCCGGGTTTTCACCGTCTGATAATCCTACATAAATTTGTATTGCATACCCCACATTCTCTGAATATGTACAAATGCTTACGGCTTTTAATTCTTCACATATACCATTTTCAGAACACACCTGAAAAACATTTGAAATCTTTGATCCATTGGCTATATATTTTTTTTCCGGACATGCCGTTCCATCGTATTGGTATACATTTTCGTAAGACTTCTCTTTTACTCGCATTTTAAATGCACATACATCAGACAGGCTCTTATCTTCATAAGAAACATACAGGTATCCATTATCACCATAACTTTCTCCCCTGCTTTCTTTAACAATCCAGGCACCATCGTGTTGCGGTCTCAATGTTTCGCAGAAATTTTCTCTACTGTAATCATCATCCCATCCCACAATCGTTACAGCGTGATTTGTTGCAGGGTAATCTGTATAATATGCGGCTTTTTCACTAAGCAAACTCTCATCCATGTACATTCCGGCTGCTGCCGCACCATATTCTTTAATACAATTTTTAATATTTTCTATCGAATTATCATAAAAAAACACACTATCAACCTGATAAGCACAGTTATAACACTTATCCGGATTAGGTTCTCTTCTATATGGGACATCATATTCATATGCTACTCCGACACCTGTCATCAAATGAACCGATGCCAATCTTATATTTCCTCCCATTGAAAAAATATCACCTGACGTCAGCACGTTTCTATCACCACTTGTAAGTTTCAACCTGTCTTGCTGCCTGTTATAAAAAAAATAAGCTAAATGCTCTTCAGATAAATCAACTGTATTATTTTCTAACCCCTGTTTTATCAAATTATTTTCAATTGCTGCAATAATCGCGAAGGCATAACATGTATTATCCTCTCCGCGATTTTTCACAGACGTCACCATCCCATTTTGCCTCAAATCATAAACTCTGTCTTCTCCATAAGATATAATATGAAAGACGGATATGAAAAAAGCAATAAAAATAACGGAAAATATTCTCTTTATAAACTGACTTCTGATAATTGCAGCCATATAAATCTCCATTCCGCAGGCGCCACAAATAGACGTGTGAAAAACCATATATCAATATGTTTTTTTCACACTACCTCTTCTATCTTACTTAACTAACGCTAAAGTTTCTCTTGCTATCTTAAGTTCCTCGTTTGTAGCAACTACTAAAACGTTTACCTTAGAATCAACTGTAGAGATAATCATCTCATCTTCACGTTTCTCATTCTGTTCTTTATCAATAGAAACTCCGAGATATGTCAGTGACTCACATACTTTTTCTCTTACATAAGCATTGTTTTCACCTATTCCGGCTGTAAACACAATGTTATCTACACCGTTCATTGCTGCTGCATAAGCACCTACGTATTTTATAATTCTGTAAATAAACACGTGCAAAGCAAGCTCAGCTCTCTTGTCTCCTTTTTCTTTTGCTTCCATCAAATCTCTGAAATCACTTGTAGTTCCTGAGATTCCGTATACACCTGATTTTTTATTGAGAACATTCATAACTTCTGCTACAGACATGTTTTCCTTATTGGCAATAAATTCCATAATGGCAGGATCTATATCTCCTGAACGTGTTCCCATTATTAATCCTTCAAGTGGAGTAAGTCCCATACTTGTATCTACGGATTTTCCACCATTTACTGCACAGATACTTGCTCCATTACCAATATGGCATACAATAGTCTTCTGTGACTTGTAAGGCTTGTCCAATATTTCAGCTACTCTCTTTGAAACATAGCTGTGAGATGTTCCGTGGAAACCATATCTTCTAACTTTATACTTTTCATAGTACTCATATGGAAGTCCGTAGATATACGCTTCTTCTGGCATAGTCTGATGGAAAGCAGTATCAAACACACCAACCATCGGTGTATCCGGCATATGCTCTTTACATGCCTCTATACCAATTAAGTTAGCCGGGTTATGTAACGGTGCCAAATCATTACACTCTTCAATCGCTTTTACAACTTCATCCGTAATTACGGTAGAAGAAGCAAATTTTTCTCCTCCATGTACGATTCTGTGGCCTACGGCACCTACTTCATCAAGGCTCTTAATAACACCTGTCTTTTCATTTATCAATGCATCTAATACCATACCAACTGCCTTTGAATGTGTTGGCATAGGTTCTTCTGTAATCTCTTTTTCTCCACCTTCAGGCTGATATACAAGTCTGCTTCCTTCAATACCGATTCTCTCGCATAGTCCCTTTGCAAGAACTTCTTCTGCAACCGAATCAATCAACTGGAATTTAAGTGATGAACTACCACAATTAATAACTAAAATGTTCATTTTTCAATCTCCTTTTGCTCAAACTTTTTATCATATAAATTATATTATAATGTTTTTACAACTCCTGTACAAGTATTTTTAATTATACAATCTTTATAATCCTTTTCATATCCTTTATGGACAAATTCTTTTTTCACATTATCACCATCACATGTGAATTTATAGCAATTATATTTTCCTTCCTGATAATCAAAGGATTCACCGTCATCAAGATAATGAACATATTCAGCTTTCTCTCCCGGATAATATTCTAATTCTAATGTATCTATCTGCTTTTCGCCAATATATTGCATTACAGGATATTTTGGTATCAGCGAACCTGCCTTAATAAATACAGGACATGTATCTAAAGGACTGTCTTTTATAATATATTGTCCGCCCTCTATTAATTCCTTTGTGAAATAGTCATACCATTTTCCTTCAGGTAAATACACAAGTTTTTTCGTCTGTCCCTGACTTACCACCGGTGAAACTAAAATGCTTTCTCCCACCATAAACTCATCATTTAGATTTACTGCTACTTTATCATTGCCGTAATGTAATATTAACGGTCTTAACACAGGTATTCCTGTTTTTTCACATTCGTGGAACAAATCATAATAATATGGTATTAATGTATATCTGAGTTCAACATATTTCCTATATATATCAAGTACTTCTTTACCAAATCTCCATGGCTCCTGGTATTTCGTTCCCATAGCACTGTGATTTCTAAATAGTGGCGAAAAACATCCTGCCTGTATCCATCTCGCCATCAATTCAGGTGTGGCATCAGAACCGAATCCACCTATATCAGTACCCACAAAAGGCATTCCACTCATTGAAAGATTAAGCAATTGTGGTACTGCCATCTGTAAATGCACCCAGAGGCTGTGATTATCACCGGTCCACGCAGTTGTATATCTCTGACTTCCGGCAAAACACGCTCTTGTTATGACAAACGGTCGTCGTTTATCATGTTTTTTCATTCCCTCATAAGTTGCCTCTGCCATATAATGGCCATACAAATTATGCATTTCTTTATGATTTGTTTGTCTGTCCCCATTGCTGAATATAATATCTTCTGGCAATGGTCCTTTGAAACTTGCAGGCTCATTCATATCATTCCATATTCCCCTAACGCCTTTATCAACAAGCTGCTTATGCAAATCTCCCCACCATTTCCGCACATTCTCATTACCAAAATCCGGAAATACACTCTCACCTGGCCATACTTCATTTTCATAAACTGTTCCATCCGGATTCTTTGCAAAATAACCATTTTTTATTCCTTCATCATATACAAAATATCCTTCTTCTTTTTTTACACCTGGATCAATTATCGTCACCACTTTAAACCCATCTTTTGATAAATCACTTATAAACTCATCTGCTTTTTCAAATCTCTTATCATCAAAAGTAAATACTTTATAATTGTCCATATAATCAATGTCAAAATGAATAACATCACATGGAATCCTGTTTTTCCTCATATTTTCAGCAATTTCCCTGACTTCGTCTTTAGAGGCATAGCTCCATCTTGATTGATGGTATCCAAGTGTGAATAACTGTGGCAGATTAATTCTGCCGGTCAGATATGTATATTCTTTTATAATATCACATATATTACTTCCTGCTATATAGTAATAATCAATATTACCTTCTTCAGCAGCTATATAATAATACTCATCGCTCTCGCTTCCCATATCAAAGTATAAATGATAACTTGTATCAAAGTACAATCCATAACAAGAACTTTCAGTAAGAGCTATCATAAAAGGAATGGACTTATACAATGCTTTAAAGTGTTCTAATTGAGGATCCGGATTATCTGTATTCCACATTTCATACATATAGCCTTTTTTATTCAGATAACCCATCTTATCTCCCAAACCGTAAAACGCCTTTGCATCCGCCATGGCTTTTATAACTGTGAAGCTGTAATTTTCCTCTTCTGCAGCGGAGTGACCTTCCTGTTCTAAAAGCGCTTTATCTATCTCTGACAATCTGTTTTTTCTTGTTCTGTTACCTTCATAATCCTTACATATAGCATTTCCATCGATATCATAAAAATCAATCTTAAAGTTATCTCTCACTTTTATTATCATCTTAGATGTACTTATGGTAATACCACCATTAAGTTCATTAACTTTAAAATCTCCTGAAGGAATAACTGTATTACATATAGCACCTGTATTTCTTATTAAAGAATCTTTTTCTATATACACTCTGGCTATATCTTCAGATATTATCTCTATATACCCTTTTACATCGCAACTTTCAAGCAGGATTTTCTGCCCTTTAATCAAATATTTTACCATAGACTTCCTCCAAAACGTTTTAACATAGTATAATTATATAACTTTTTTTATTTCAAATAAAGTGTTTTACTTATTATTAATAATATATTATGATATTTATAAAATATAGTCAAAGAGGAAGTGATTGAATGTCAATTGCCGCAATTATTGCAGAATATAACCCATTCCATACGGGACATATGTATCAGATAAAAAAACTAAAAGAGCTTACAGGCTGCCAGAGTATTGTCATAATTATGAGTGGTAATTATGTACAACGTGGAACGCCTGCAATTTATGATAAATATCTCCGTACAGAAATGGCTTTAAAATGTGGAGCTGATGCTGTAATCGAACTGCCTGTTTTTTATTCTAATGCCAGTTCAGAATATTTTGGTCATGGCGCCGTAGATTTAGTTAATAGTCTGGGATGTATTGACTATCTTTGTTTTGGATGCGAATCAGATAACATAACATTGTTAAATAAAATAGCTGAAATATCAGCTAAAGAACCTGAACAGTTTAGAAAACATTTTAAAGAACGTATTTCAGATGGCCTTCCATATGCAAAATGCAAGGAGGAAGCCATTCTCTCCTGCATTGATGATAACTTAAAACAAGAAGTTTCCGACATCCTGTCAAAACCAAATTGTATTCTTGCCATTGAATATTTAAAAGCATTAAGACTTCTAAAATCCACTATAAAACCGGTAATAATTAAACGCGAAGGAGACTATCATTCTACAAATCCAGGTGATATTTATGCATCTTCTACTGCAATCAGAAAAAATATTTTAAATAATTTATCGGAGGCCGAACCATATATTCCTTCTGAAATTATTGATTTATACCAAAGCGGATACCCTTTGACTGCAGACGATTTTTCAGAATATCTGATTCCACAAATTATTTTTAACGAATCTCTGGATGATTTTATGGGCATATCTCCTTTTATGAGAAACAGGATTTTGAACATGGTATCACAATTTACAAATTTCTCTGATTTTGTTGATTTGTTATCCGGAAAACATATTACAAAATCCGGTATAAGACGAGGATTAATGCATATTATTTTAAATATAAAAAATGATGACATACATAATTCTGTCTCAAACAAATATATAAGGCTCTTGGGATTTAACAGCAAAAACACTTGTATTTTAAAAGATATAAAAGTAAATTCTTCTATACCTTTTATATGTAAAATGGCAAATAGTAAAAAAGAGTTGTCCGAAGATGCTTATAAAATGTTAATGCACAACGTAAAGTGTGATGAACTCTACCACATTACGTTGTGCAGAAAATATAATTTAAAAACTACTAAAAATGAATTCAATCATGGTTTAGTAATACTATAAAATTATCTGTTAATTCTTAAAACTATGTATCGGTGCCGGGATTCTTCCTCCTCTGTTCACAAATTCAGAACATGAGAATGTATTTACCGGCATAATAGGTGCATATCCTAATAATCCACCAAATTCTACTACTTCACCTACACCTTTACCTATTACAGGAATTACTCTTACCGCAGTAGTCTTCTGGTTAATCATTCCAATAGCTGCTTCGTCTGCAATAATTCCTGATATAGTGTCAGCTGAAGTATCTCCAGGAATTGCAATCATATCAAGTCCTACTGAACATACACAAGTCATAGCTTCAAGTTTTTCAATTGTAAGTGCTCCTGCATTTACAGCATCTATCATTCCCTGATCTTCACTTACAGGAATAAACGCACCGCTTAATCCTCCGACATAAGATGAAGCCATTACTCCACCTTTCTTAACCTGATCATTTAATAATGCAAGTGCAGCAGTAGTTCCCGGTGCACCAGGATGTTCAAGACCAATTGCCTTTAATATATCAGCAACACTATCACCTATCGCCGGTGTAGGTGCTAATGACAGATCAATGATTCCAAACGGTACTCCAAGTCTTTTTGATGCTTCCTGAGCAACAAGCTGTCCGACTCTGGTAATTTTAAACGCTGTCTTTTTGATTGTCTCACATAATACTTCAAAATTTTCACCTTTCGTCTTCTCAAGTGCAGTCTTTACAACTCCCGGACCACTTACACCTACATTTATGATGGCATCCGATTCTGTAACACCATGAAATGCTCCTGCCATAAACGGATTATCATCAGGAGCATTACAAAAGACAACCAGTTTTGCACAGCCAAGACAATCCGTTTCTTTGGTGAATTCTGCTGTCTTTTTGACCATTTCTCCCATCAGTTTTACGGCATCCATATTTAATCCCGTTTTTGTAGAACCAACGTTAATAGAACTACAAACGCGTTCTGTTACTGACAACGCCTCAGGAATAGAACGAATCAATAATTCATCAGCCTTCGTCATTCCTTTACTTACCAGTGCTGAATAACCTCCAAGAAAATTAACACCAACTTCTTTTGCAGCTTTATCAAGCGTTACTGCAAGCTTAACGAAATCGCCTTCATTTTTACATGCAGAACCTCCGACAATTGCCGCAGGTGTGATTGATATACGTTTGTTTACAATTGGTATCCCATACTCTTTCTCGATTTCTTTACCTGTAGCAACCAAATCTTTTGCCTGTGTCGTAATTTTTTTATATACTTTATCACATACCACATCGATGTCACTATCAATGCAATCCAAAAGGCTGATACCCAAAGTTATCGTTCTGACATCGAGATTTTCCTGCTCAATCATCTTATTAGTTTCATTGACTTCAAATATATTTATCATGCTAACCTCCATTCAGCAGACGCTTAGCGTCATAATAAACGCTGTTTAAGCAATTTGTGGCGCCTGCGGCACAAATTGACGTAAAAAAATCATATATGATTTTTTCACTATATACGATGCATACTGTTAAATATTTCTTCCTGCTGTACTTTAATCTGAACTCCAATCTCATCTCCAAGTGCTGTCATCTCATCTGATATCTCGCCAAATTTCTTGCTTGCCTGATTTGCATCAACTACCATCATCATATTAAAATAATCCTGTACGATAGTCTGTGAAATATCAAGAATATTAACGTTATTATCTGCAAGATAAGTACATACCTTAGCAATAATTCCTACCGTGTCTTTTCCTACTACTGTAATAATTGTTTTTTTCATATTATTTCAACCTTTCTAACTCCTATATATTATAGTTCTACTATATCAGAGGGCATATCACGCTTTGCAACCTGTATTTTAAAATCATCAGCGCAATACGGATTGTCTCCTGTATTAATCTCTAATCTTACAGTCTCATATGCTAACATGTCATAATTGTTTTCTTTACTGAGATGTCCCAAAAATACATGTTTTAAATTATTATGTAATATTCTGCTCAAAAGTCTTCCTGAGTTCTCATTTGACAAGTGCCCCTTATCTCCAAGAATCCTTCTTTTCAAAACATACGGGTAACTGCCGGCTTCTAACATTCTGACATCATGATTTGCTTCAAGCAGAATACTGTTCACACCCTCAAGATGTGCGATAATATAATCATCATACACACCCATATCTGTCGCTACGGCAACACTTTTATCCTGATTTCTAACTTTATATGCTACCGGGTTTGCTGCATCATGAGAAACCGAAAACGGATTTATTTCTAAATCTTTTATATTAAACGAAGTATCCGGCATTATATCGCAATATAATGTTTCTTCTATTTTTCCCAGATTATGATTATTCTTTACACATTCAATGGTTTCTCTGGTACCATATATAGGAATATGATAAGCCCTTGAAACAACACCCAGACCGCTTATGTGATCACTGTGTTCATGTGTTACCAATATTGCGTCAATGTCTTTCAAAGACAAATCCATTCCATTCAATCCAGATTCTATTCTTTTTTTACTAATTCCGGCATCAATAAGAATATGTGTATTATCTGTACCTACATATATACAATTCCCACTGCTGCCACTTGCTATGCTTGCAAATCTCATCTGTTTCTCCCATTTTACCCGATTTCAACAAAATGTTTACGATACCATAACAAGAATGCATATATCGTCCATACTTTTCTCGAATTATCACACTTGCCGTTATAATGATCATCTAATAATTTTTCCAGTTCAGATGTATGGAAAAATTGTTCTGCTTCTTTAGATGTAAGTGTATCCTTTACCATGTGGTAATATTTGTCTTCACGAAGCCAATTACGCACCGGAATCGGAAATCCGAGTTTTTTTCTTTCAGCTGTTATATCCGGCATAAATTCATTCGCTGCTTTTCTAAAATACCTTTTAGTCTCATGCTTGTCAACCCTGTGCTTTACGGGAACCGAAAACGCTACCTTAGCTACTTCTCTGTCTAAAAACGGAACTCTGACTTCCAAAGAATGTGCCATGCTCATCGTGTCTGCTTTATTCAGGATATCTCCCCAAAGCCACGTATTTATGTCTATATATTGCATTTTTGTAATATCGTCTTTGTCCCTGACTTTATCATACAGCGGCTTTGTAATGCTCTGCGGTGTATGCTTTTTCTTTGGATTCTTTAATATTTTATATACTTCTTTTGTTCTGAAAATATAAGCATTTCCTATATATCGTTCTTCTAAATCCTGCCCTGCCCTTATTATATAATTTTTTCCTTTAAATGACATTGGCAGCTTACTAAATGCTTTAGACAGCCCACGTCTTACCGGTTTTGGAATTTTATACATAGGTGCCAGTGCATATGGTGATTTATAAATATTATATCCTCCAAACAGTTCGTCCGAACCTTCTCCGGATAATACAACTTTTACCTGCTCACTTGCTAATTTACACAAGAAATACAAAGCTATACATGAAGGATCTGAAAGTGGTTCATCAACGTGATTAAGAATAACCGGAAGCTCATCAAAAAATTCTTTGGTAGATATAAGCTTACTTTTATTCTTAACACCAACATAATCAGATAATGTCTTTGCAAGTGGAATTTCATTACATCTTGGATAATCAAATCCTACACTGAATGTCTTATCAAGATTACTTCTTGCAACGATATAACTCGAATCCACACCACCTGATAGGAATCCGCCTACTTCCGTATCACTGATTTTATGTGCCTCTATAGAATTCTTCATGACATCATTCACCATTTTGACTGCATCATCAAAAGAAATGGTATCATCAGTATTAAATACAGGCTCCCAATATCTCTCTATTTCAAATTTTCCGTCTTTCCAAAAAAGACAGTGTGCCGGCGGCAATCGGAATATTCCTTTATAAAATGTTTCATCTAGCACCGAATATTGAAATGATAAATAACTTTCCAATGCTTCCTCGTTAAGTTTTTTCTTAACTGTCGGAAACTTAAGAATAGACTTTATCTCTGAACCAAACACGAAATCCTTACCAATATTCGTATAATATAACGGCTTAATACCAAAAATATCTCTTGCTATAAGCATCTCTTTTTTATTGATGTCCCATATTGCAAATGCATACATGCCTCTCAACATCTTAAGAAGTTTTTTACCATACTCTTCGTACCCATGCACCAAAACCTCCGTATCAGCATCAGTCTTGAATACATGTCCTCTGGTAATCAAATCTTCTTTTATAGTCTGATAATTATATATCTCTCCATTAAATACAACAACTAAAGAACCATCTTCATTGTACATAGGCTGTTTTCCGTTATTGATTCCAATAATACTCAATCTTCTGAAACCAAGACCGGTCATATCATCTATATGAGTTCCTGAATCATCCGGACCCCTGTGAATTATAGCATTCATCATTTCAATCAAGTTTTCGCTATATTCCTGCGCTTTTCCTTCTTCAGTAATATATCCCGCAAATCCACACATTCTTCATCATTCCTTTCCACGCAATCATATCACAAATGTATATTATGTTGCAATAATTTGTTTGCATATATTAGTTATTTCTATAATATAATATTTTATGATTAAAAAAATTTTATATTTAAATGCAATAATAGTATTTATTCTTTTAATTTTATATAACAGAATTGTTTTTTCCGGTGCCCAAAAAGGTATTGAGCTTATAATGTGTACAATAGTTCCATCTATTTTTCCTTTTTTAATAATTTCCGGAATATTTTCTGCCACAAACATAATCAGATTTACAGGACATTTACTATATCCTATAATTCACAAGACTCTTGGACTCTCTTCTGCATCAGGATATATCATACTAATCGGTTTTTTTTGTGGTTATCCTATAGCATCCAAAGTATGCTCTGAATTAGTTGAATCAGGACAAATATCAGTAAATGAAGGTAACTATCTGCTTACATTTATTAATAATCCAAGTCCTTCCTTCGTTTTTACATATATATCAGGTATACTACTGCATAATACATCAAGTAACACTAAGTTAGCAATTGCTATATATACTCCTGTTATCCTGACTGCATTTATAATAAACCCTTTTGTAAGAAAAAATTTTAACTATTCATCTCTGTCTTTACATGATAACACGCCGGATAATTACATTGATTTCGAGAAAATATTTGATTCATCTTTGATTACGATGATTCATATTTCAGAATACGTTCTGATATTTTCCATATTATGTGAATTTATAAAACTGATTCCCTGCAGAATATGTTCTATAGTTATTTCGGCATTATTAGAAATAACAAACGGAACATACGTAATAGGAATAAGCACACTGCCTTATAAAATCAGATATTATGCCATTATTTTTTTCACATCACTTGGCGGATTGTCTGCATCTTTACAAGTAAAAAGTGTAATCAGATGCAGTTCTCTAAGTATTAAATGGTATATAGCCGGCAAGTTGTTATCTTCTACATTAACTCTGCTCCTAATCATGATATTCTTATAACGCAGAATAAACGTCAGGACAAATGCCTGACGTTTATAATCACTCTGTATCCATATTTTCTTCAAGAATCTCTTCATCAAATCCAATCTCAAGATTATCAGCAAAATCATCATCTATTCCATTATCTTCATTTTCCTGTACATTCTCATCATCTGAAGGATATAGCTCACTCCTGTTAGCAACAACAACATCCAAACTCTGATTCAATGATTTCATGAAATTATCATACTTTATAGTAACGTTTTCCATAGTATGAGTAATAATATTTTGAAGATTAGCTAAGACATCATCAGTATATTGCATAGCACCACTTCGTATAGTATTCGCATCCTGATTCGCACTGTCTAATATCTCCTGTGCCTGTGCCTGCGCCTGTGCAACAATACTATCGGCTTCTTCATAAGCCTGAGTCATAATCTCATGCTGGCTTATCAACTCTTCCTTCTGCTCATTCGCCTTTTGTAATATGGCATCAGCCTTTGCCTTTGCATCTTTTAATATCGCATCCTTATTTGCTATAATTCTTTTATATTTTTTTATCTCATCAGGAGTCTTTAGTCTTAATTCAGAAATAAGTTCATCAATCTCCTCTTTATTAACTATAATCTTCGTACCATTTGACAATGGCTGAAATTTACAATTATCCAAATAATCTTCTATCTCTATAATAGTCTGTTCAATCTTACTCATACTAAGCAACATCCTTTCATGTATAATACCAACCCATATAATATTACCACGTATTTAAAAATAAAACAATCCTACATTTTTTCTTTTTGCATGAAAACATGCTTATTTGTTTTATACATTTTCTCTTTTATTAATTTAAACCCTGTATCACCAAGATAAGACATATCTGTCTGCTTCGAACATTCAGCAATAACAACCGTATTTTCATCCATTATACTACTTTTAGATAATATTTTTAAAACGTTTTTTTCATGTGCACAATTATACGGCGGATCCATAAATATATAATCAAAAACTTCATTTTTTGTTCCAAGAATATTTATGGCAGACTCAGCTTTCATGCTCATCACTTCTGCTTTGTCTTGTAATCGTGTAAATTGCAGATTTTCTTTAATACACATTACAGCTTTGGGATTAATTTCAACAAATACGGCTTTTTTCGCACCCCTGCTTAATGCCTCAATGCCTATTGCACCACTTCCGCTGAATAAATCCAAAAATCTGCACCCATACATGTCGTCGTGTATCATATTAAATAATGTTTCTTTGATACGGTCTGTCGTCGGTCTGGTATCATTGCCTTCTATAGTTTTTAATCGTAAACTCTTTGCTCTTCCTGATATCACTCGCATATTGAATCTCCCTGATAAAATATTCTTAACAGTAAAAGCAAGTCTCAAAAGACTTGCTTTTACATTATATCTTTCTGTAGAAAAAAGATTTTGTTGATTCAAAATTTAAGTTTTTGTAATTTACTATCTGTTCTGTACTGCCAACAAATAATATACCACCTTTTTTTAATGAATCATTAAACTTCTTATAAATCTCATTTTTCGCATCATCTGTAAAATATATAACAACATTCCTACAAACAATCATATCACAGCCTGTAGGATAACTGTCTTTTAACAGATTATGCTGCTTAAACTCAACACGAGATTTCACCTCATCGTTGACCTGATAATTATTTTCACCAATCTTGGTCATATACTTGTCAACATATTTTCTCGGTAAACCTAAAAGGCTTTTTTTATTGTAGAGACCAGCTCTGGCTTTTTCAAGAACCTGCTTGTCAATATCTGTAGCAATTATCTTAATCTGATTCAATGGAATAAAATCAGCTAACGTCATCACTAACGAATATGGCTCATCTCCTGTGGAACAGGCAGCACTCCATATCTTGAGACTTTTTCCAAATTGTTTAATAAGATACGGATATAGCTCTTTCTCAAGATATTCCCACTGCTCAGGATTTCGATAAAACTCAGACACATTAATAGTCAGGTAATTAACGAATTCCTCAAATAATGCAGTATCGTTCTTTAAAGCCAAAACATAATCATCATACCCCTTATACTTATTCTTTGTTATTAATGTATCGATTCTACGCTTCATCTGACGCTCTTTATATGCATTCAAATCAATACGGGTTAATTTAAAAACCTGTTCTTTAAATCCTGTATAATCCAAAGATTATTCACCTCCAAATTATTATGCACCCGAAAATCATAATTGAACTTCGATACTAAACATTTACAAGCACATTATAAAGTTTCCTACAATTAATCTTCCTTTTCTTCAGTTGACTCATTATCTTTTAAAAGAGCTTTTATGCTTAAGCTGATTTTCTTCTCGTCAGCATTGAAATCTACAACTTTAGCTTCAACTTCCTGGCCAACTTTTAATACATCAGCAGGCTTATCAATATGCTCTTTTGCAATCTGAGAAACATGTAAAAGTGCGTCAACACCTGTTTCTAATTCAACAAATGCACCAAAATCTGTCATTCTGGCAACTGTTCCTTTTACTACACTGCCAACTGCATAGTTAGCAGATGCTTTTAACCAAGGATTTGTATCATCAAACTTAAGACTTAACGCAATCTTCTCACCATTAATTTCTTTAACAAGAACCTTAAGTTCTGTTCCAACTTTGAAATTCTTCTTTGGATTCTCAACTCTTCCCCATGACATCTCTGAAATGTGAAGCAATCCGTCAATTCCACCTAAATCGATGAAAGCACCAAAATCAGTAACATTCTTAACAACACCTGTAACTGTCTGTCCAACTTTAATGCTGTCAAGTAATTCTTTTCTCTTCTCAGCTTTCTCAGCAGCTAATAACTGCTTACGGTCACCAATGATTCTTCTCTTTCTTGGGTTGAATTCTGTAATAACAAATTCAATCTCCTGTCCCATGTACTTATTCAAGTCTTTTTCAAAAGTGTCTGATACAAGACTTGCCGGAATAAATACTCTTGACTCTTCAACTGATACACTTAATCCGCCCGGATTAACCTGTACAACTTTTGCCTTAAGAACCTCTTTAGCATCAAATGCTTCTTCAAGTCTCTTATTTCCTTTTTCTGCTGCAAGCTTCTTATAAGATAACATAACCTGACCTTCGCCATCATTTACCTTAACAACTTTAGCTTCCATCTTGTCTCCAACAGATACGCATGTAGTGAGATCTACATTCGGTGTATTGGTATATTCGTTTCTTGAAATAATACCATCTGACTTGTAACCTATATTCAAGACGATTTCATCTTCTTTTACGCTGATTACTGTGCCTTCAACAATCTCTCCTGTACGTATTTGTTTCATTTCTGTTTCTTCAAACATCTGTTCAAAACTTTCTGACATTAGTATGAACCTCCTCGATAATATTATTTGGGGTTGATGCCCCAGCTGTAATACCTACGCAACTACTAGATTGAAGTTCGCACAAATCGATATCTTCTATTGTTTGTATATAATATGTTCTCATACATTCCTTACGACATATTTCATATAACTTCTGTGTATTAGAACTGTTTTTTCCACCTATTACAATCATAGAATCAACATTTGCCGCTATTTTCTTTGCTTCCGCCTGTCGTTCGTGTGTCGCGTTACATATAGTATCTAAAACATTTATATCATAACTCTTTTTAGAAATAATTTCAACAAGATATTTAAATTTATTGTAATTAAATGTCGTTTGAGATACGATACATATTTTTTCACCGGGTGCTACAATAAATTTATCGGCTTCTTCTTCATTTCCGATAATAGTAGTATTTTTACCCGACCATCCTCTTATACCCTTTACTTCAGGATGTTCTTTGTTGCCTATTATAACTATATGTCTACCTTTATTCTTTTCTTTTTCTACGATTTTATGTATTTTTAACACAAAAGGACACGTAGCATCTACAATATGCAAATTATTGCTTTTTGCAATATCATATACTTCCTTGTCAACACCGTGGGAACGAATAATCACTATCCCCTCCTTAACATTTCTCAATTCATCTTTTGAATTTATAATTGAAACACCTTTTTTCGCAAGATCGTTCACTACCTCTTCATTATGTATTATAGGTCCATAGGTATAAATTTTTTTTTCATCTGAACATTTTATCTGTTCATAAACTTTATCTACTGCCCTTTTTACTCCAAAGCAAAATCCTGCTGTTTTTGCAACAATTACTTCCACTATATATTTTTCTCCTCTATTATTTTTTTGATAGTATCAACTACCTGCTCTATTGTCATATCAGAACTGTCAACTCTTATAGAATCTTCTGTTTCCGTTAAAGGAGCAATATCACGATGTATGTCTCTATAATCTCTTTCTTCTATATCTTTTTCAATTTCTTCAAGTGTACATTCTATTCCTTTTTCGGTCTGCTCAAGATATCTCCTTTTAGCTCTTGTTTTCACACTTGCCGTAAGATATATCTTAACCTGAGCATCTGGCAGCACAAAACTTCCTATATCCCTTCCATCCATAATCACATTTTCTCTCCGGGCTATATCTCTTTGCAAATCAAGCAGCTCATCCCTTACACCTTTGTAAACAGAAATAGAAGAAGTCATACGGCTTACTTCCTCAGTTCTTATAAGATGATTCACTTCTTCACCGTTTAAATACATTTTTTGCTCACCATCTTCGTATTTTACCTCTACTGAAGATTTCCTGCAAATATCATTAACCTTCTGCTCTTCCGACGAACCTGCACCTTCTTTTATACATGCCAGTGCCAGTGTTCTGTATATTGCACCTGTATCCACATACACAAATCCTATATCTGATGCTATTTTCTTCGCTATAGTACTTTTTCCTGCTCCTGCAGGTCCGTCAATTGCTACATTCATTCTCATACTAATCTCCATTCCGCAGACACTTCATGTCGGAGGAATCGCGAGCTGAATGTGTGATTCAGCTCTGCGAGAATTGCAATTTGTGGTGCCTGCGGCACAAATTGGCGTGTGAAAAATCATATATCATTATGATTTTTCACACTAATCTGCTCCTTAAACTATACTGTTTCCTGCTAAATATCCCGTAGACCATGCAATCTGCAGATTGTAACCTCCAGTAAATGCATCTACATCTATCATTTCCCCCGCAAAATACAATCCCTTTATCTTCTTCGATTCCATCGTTGCAGGATTTATTTCTTTAACATTAATTCCACCGTGTGTTATAATAGCTTCATCAAATCCCCTGGTTCCACTAATTGTCAATGAAAATTCTTTTATGCTATTAACAAGTCTTCTTCTCTCTTCTTTTGTTATTTCATGAATTTTTTTTGTTTCAGGTATTTCTGAATATTGGATTATACAAGGTATCATTTTCTTTGGTAACAGCCTGTCCAAAGAATTTTTCAGATCCCTGTTGATATTTATTTCAAAATCTCTAATTATTCTGGCATCAAGCTGTTCTTCGGATAAAGCCGGCTTCAAATCAATTACAAGCTTTAATTGATTATTTTCAATGTATTTTATTATCTTGCTGCTTGCACTAAGTATAATAGGACCACTTACTCCAAAATGTGTAAACAGCATTTCACCAAATGCAGAATATAAACATTTCTTTTCATTCATAATCTTTATCTCAACATTTTTTAGTGAAACCCCCTGCATTTCTTTTGGATAGTTTTCTTTTATTACAAGCGGCACAAGTGCAGGCATGAATTTTGTTGTTGTATGTCCTGTTTTATTCAAAATATCAAATCCACTTCCATCCGAACCTGTGGATGAATATGACAGACCACCTGTTGCCATAATAACTGCGTCTGTATATAACGTTTTTCCGTTTATAACAGCCCCTTTAATTATATCATCTTCAATAATCAAACTATCTATATTGTGTTTTAATTTTATCCGGACTCCCAGTTCTTTTAACTTTTTTTCCAGTACTTTAATTACGTCGGAAGATTTATCCGATGAAGGGAATACTCTGTTCCCACGTTCTATTTTAACAGGCAAGCCAATTTCTTCAAAAAAGTCAATCACAGCCTGATTTGTAAATGTATATAATGCACTATACATGAACTTGGGATTCGTTACAATATTTTCAAATACTTCTTCAATTTCTGAAGAGTTAGTTATATTACATCTGCCTTTTCCGGTTATAAAGAGTTTTTTTCCTAGTTTTTCATTATGCTCGATTAAAGTAACCTCATGACCTGCACCTGCAGACTGTATCGCAGCCATCATTCCTGCCGGTCCCGCTCCTGCTACTATTACTTTACTCATGCCATTTCACGCCTTTCTTTTTATTTCGTGTTAATGTCAACCGTATCATCAAAAATATCCATTTCATCACCTTCATACGACTGATAATCTTCTCTTATTTTTTCCAGCATTTCCATATTTTCTTTTACTTTATCCTGTTTTTTTATACTCAAAGCCACTACAATGGCGTTAATCAGACTAACAGGTGCCGTTATTGAATCCATCATTGATGTTAATTCACTTTTTGCAAAAAGATTACACGAACTATAAAGATTCATTGGAGAATTGACATTATCCGTTATAGCTATTACTTTAGCACTTCTGTCATTTGCGAATTCCATTGCCTTTAACGTTGTTTTCGAATATCTTGGAAAACTAATTCCCAGCATAACATCATTTTTATTTATCCTCATAATCTGTTCATAGATTTCCGTTGAATTACTTGTACTTATTATTCTTACATTATCAAACATAAGATTAAAATAAAATCCCATAAGTTCCGCAAGCGGAAGACAATTTCTTATTCCAACAATATATATACATTCAGCTGAAAGTATACTCTCTATAGCTTCATCAAATATATTTGTATCTAACATTTCTAATGTCATTTTCAATTTATTTATATCTGACCGCATAACACTGTTGATAATATCCTCACCCTGCATGTTTTCGTTATCTATTTCTATTCTGTCAATCCGGTCAAGTTTTTTTCTGACCATGCCACTTAAATCTTTTTGAAATTCTGGATAGCCGCTATATCCGATAAACGACGCAAATCTGACTACAGTTGATTCACTGACTCCCACTGTTTTACCTAACTCAGCTGCTGTCATAAAAGCTGCTTTAGCATAATTTTGCGTAACATAAACAGATATTTTTTTCTGTCCCTTACTCATTTTTTTGAATTTACTTCTGATTTTTTCTTCCACAATTATCTCTCCATACAACGGTATAGCATTTTTCTTTATGCCATAAACCGGAAGAAATAAACATTTCTCCCGGTTTAATATTATGACATTATACAGGATATGAGCCACTTGCTGAATCAGCCTGTGAAGGGTCAATCTTTGTCTGCTGTGCTTCTCTATATTTGAAAAATTCTGTGGCAACCTGTGGAAACAGTGCATATGACAATACATCTTCGTCCTGCTGAATATAAGCTGCCGCTTCTTTTTTGTATTTTTCAAGCTGTGGCTTAATCTTATCAGCCGGTCTGCATGTAATTGGCTTTTTATCTCCAATTGCCTTTTTCTGAACTTCTTTGTTAAACGGCTTTACTGTTTTTCCAAATTCACCACCAAGAATCTTCTTAGATTCTTTTGTTATCATCTTATATCTTTCACCCTGAAGAACATTTAATACAGCCTGTGTACCTACAATCTGTGATGATGGTGTAACAAGTGGCGGCTCACCAAAGTCTTTACGTACTCTAGGTATTTCTTCAAGAACATCCTGATATTTATCCTCAGCATGTGCTTCACTTAACTGTGATACAAGATTTGATAACATTCCGCCAGGGACCTGGTATAATAATGTCTTAATATTTACTCCGAGAACCTTAGTATTCATAAGTCCTGATTCCAAAGCTTCTTCTCTCATTGGTCTGAAATAATCAGCTATTTCAGCTAAAAGGCCCTGATCAAGACCTGTATCATACTCAGTTCCTTTAAATGTCTCAACCATTACTTCTGTAGCCGGCTGACTTGTACCCATTGAGAATGGTGACATTGCCGTATCAATTACATCTGCTCCGGCCTCTACTGCTTTTAAGTATGTCATTGACGCAACACCTGATGTATAGTGTGTATGCATCTGTATCGGAAGTGATGTACCTTCCTTTAATGCCTGAACTAATTCAGTTGCTTTATAAGGAAGTAATAATCCGGCCATATCCTTTATACATAATGAATCTGCACCCATATCCTCGATTTTTTTTGCTGTCTCTTTCCAATAATCAAGTGTGTATGCATCTCCTAATGTATAAGAAAGTGCTATCTGCGCATGACCTTTTTCTTTTTTCGCAGCATTTACTGCTGTTTTTAAGTTATCTAAATCATTAAAGCAGTCAAATATTCTGATAATATCAATACCGTTTGCAATAGACTTCTGTACAAAATATTCTACTACGTCATCTGCATAATGATTATATCCTAAAATATTCTGTCCTCTGAATAACATCTGTAACTTTGTATTTTTAAATCCATCTCTTAATTTTCTAAGTCTCTCCCACGGATCTTCTTTTAAAAATCTAAGAGATGCATCAAATGTAGCTCCACCCCAGCACTCTACTGAGTGGTATCCAACTTTATCCATCTTATCAATAATAGGAAGCATCTGTTCTGTTGACATTCTTGTTGCTATTAATGACTGATGGGCATCACGCAAAACTGTTTCTGTTATCTTAATTGTTTTTTTAACCTTCTCTGCCATCTTATCACTCCAATCTGTCGTATAAACGACTTAATTCATATTTAACAAAATTTGCCGTGTGAAAATTCATATACCATTATGATTTTTTACACTATGCTCCAATTCCAAATATTGCCATAAATGTTCCCGCTGCTACTGCCGTACCTATTACACCTGCAACGTTTGGTCCCATGGCATGCATAAGTAGGAAGTTTGACGGATCTGCTTCAGATCCAACTTTCTGAGAAACTCTGGCTGCCATAGGAACAGCTGAAACACCTGCTGATCCGATTAACGGATTGATCTTTCCATGAGTTAAACCACACATGATTTTTCCAATCAACACTCCTGCAGCTGTACCGCACGCAAAAGCTATCAATCCTAAAGCTACGATTTTAAGAGTATCCAAATTCAAAAATGCTTCTGCACTTGTAGTTGCACCTACACTTGTACCCAAAAGAATAACTACAATGTACATAAGTGCATTTGATGCAGTATCCGTGAGCTGTTTAACAACCCCACATTCTCTGAAAAGATTTCCAAGCATAAGCATACCTACCAGAGGCGCTGTGGTTGGCAAAATAAGTACTACAACTATCGTAATAACGATAGGAAATAATATCTTCTCAAGTTTAGAAACAGGTCTTAACTGCTCCATTTTTATCTTTCTTTCCTTCTCAGTAGTAAGAAGTCTCATAATAGGCGGCTGAATAATCGGCACAAGTGACATATACGAATATGCCGCTACCGCAATAGGTCCGAGTAATGCAGTCTGTCCTAATTTTCCTGCAAGGAAAATAGATGTAGGACCATCAGCTCCACCAATGATAGATATCGCTGCCGCTGCTTTATCATTAAATCCCATAAATATCGCCATAAAATATGCTATATAAATACCAAACTGTGCTGCCGCACCCATAATGAAGCACTTTGGATTTGCTATCAACGGTCCAAAATCTGTCATTGCTCCGACACCTAAGAATATCAGAGATGGCAGTATACTCCACTCATCTAATTTATAAAAATAATGTAATAATCCACCTACACCGTTAGATGATTCCTCGATTTTAAGCATTATATCCGGATACATGTTTACAAGCAACATTCCAAATGCAATAGGAACCAGCAATAATGGCTCATATTCTTTTGCAATCGCCAGATATAAAAACACCAAAGCAACAAGTATCATAATATAATTTCCAACCGTAAGATTAAAAAACGCAGTCTGGTGAACTAAATTATCCAATGTATTAACAATGTAATCCATTTTATTTCCTCCTGTCAATTTTTATATATGGAAATTAATTCATAGTTGCTAAAATATTTCCAGATTCAACACTTGCACCTTCACTTACATCGATACTAGCAATTGTTCCATCTTCAGGGGCAACAATCTCATTTTCCATCTTCATTGCTTCAAGAATCATGATTACGTCACCCTTCTTAACAGTCTGACCTGCGCTTACTTTAACAGATAATATCTTACCAGGCATAGGTGCTGTTACGCTCTTGCTTCCCTTTGCACCTGAAGCATTCTTCTTTGCAGGTGCTTTCTTTACAGGTGCTGCACTTGTAGTCTGAACAGGAGCTGCTCCTGCACCTGAAGTTTCCTCAACCACTACATCGTATTCTGTTCCGTTTACTGTAATTTTATATGTCTTCATTTTAAAATTCCTCCTTATATGCTATGCACTTTTCCACTTATTCTGTGTTCTTCTCTTAATGGAACGTACCACAAATCCATCTGAGCATGTGCCCTGTGATGCAGCAATTGCAGCCGTAATGACCGCAACAAGTTCCAAATCATCTACAAGTTCTTCTGTATCATTTATATTTTCAGTCGTCTTTACATCGGTTATAACAACGTCTGGTTTCTTTTTCTGAGCAGAATTAATTATTCCAAATAAACTGATTACCAATGAAAGGAATATTAATACTATAAAAACAGTTCCCATACCCATTAAGGTATTCATTCCCGCTTTTTCCATCTTTGAGCCAAAACTTGATGCATTTTCATCCTGCATCATTGAAAATGAAATATCTACCGGAATCACATCATCATTAATCTGCTGGAATTTCGATACAATTTTTACATCAGAATTCTTAAAATGCATGATTGACTCTGCAACAATACAATCGTCAAACTCTTCTATATCGCATTTATCAACTGAAACAAAATCGCCAATTTTATTATCTTTTACAACCTTATAAGACTCAAATGCAGCTCTGCTCATACCTACATTATTTTCAATAAAGTATTCTATCTCAGCATCAGATTTATTTGCAAAATACTGTGCTGTGGATTCCATGCCGGAATTAATATCTTCATACTGGTATTCAAATGGAGCACTTCCGTCTGCATAAACGAAATTGTCTGTCTTTGCAAAAACAAATATAAGTACCACAACAGATACCAATAATATAGCCGACATAAGAGAATTAGAAAATTTTTTCATGTCTGCACCTCACCTTACACTGTTCCATGTTTTTTAAACGGTAATTCTTCTCTCTTTGTATATAACATTTCAAACGCACCGATTACATATTTTCTTGTATCAGCAGGTGCGATTATGTTATCTACATATCCTCTTCTGGCTGCTGATAAACAATCTAACTGTAATGTTTTGTATTCATCTGCAGCTTTAGAAATATCAGATGCATCATTGTAAATAACTTTTGCAGCCAATGACGCATCCATCATTCCAACTTCAGTACCTTCCCATGCATATACAAAATCACAGCCTGTTCCCTTACTGTTCATAGCATTATAAGCTGTTCCATATGCTTTTCCGATAATAACATTTACTTTAGGTACAGTAGCTGATGCAAATGAGTATGTCATACCGGCAATTGCTTTTGCAAGTCTCTTTTCATCTTCCATAGATGAACTAAAACCTGTAACATTAGTAAGTGTCAATACAGGTATTGAGAATGCATCACAGAATTTTACAAACGCAGCCGCTTTCTCACAACCTGCCGTAGTGAGCACAGAATCAAACTTCTCTGCAACTTTCATATCTTCATCGAACAATTCCGTTCTGTTAGCCACTGCTCCTACTGTCAGTCCGTTAAGTTTTATAAATCCTGTAACAACTTCCTTTGCATAAGCTGCCTTTGTCTCAAAGAAATATCCTGAATCAGATATCTCTTTTAATGCATATGCAGTATCACCGGAACAGTCGCTTACTGTCTCGCATACCCTGTTTAAATCATCTGAACATTCACCGTATAATGCAGTATCGTCATTATTCAATGGCAACGTACAGACTAAATCTCTTATTTTCTCAAACAAAGTATCTTCATCAGCAACTACATCAGCATTTCCTGTCTCTTCACTTTGGAATTTTGCAGACGCAGTATCACACTTTTCTGTATAATTACCGGCAATTACATTTGGAGAATTCACAAATAACTTTCCTTCAACATCCATAAATGTAAAGTCAGCAAGTTCCGTAAGAACTGCCAATCCACCACCACATTTTCCAAAAACTGCACAAATCTGTGGAATGACACCTGATGCTTTAGCCTGCATTGAATAAATCTCTCCAAAAGCATTTAATGCATCCGTAGCTTCCTGTAGTCTTAATCCTGCACTGTCTATAATTCCAATAACAGGCGCTCCCATTTTCATTGCCATCTTGTAAAGATTAACTATTTTCTTTGAATGCATCTCACCTACTGATCCATTCAATACAGAAGCATCCTGACTGTATACGTACACAAGATTTCCACCTATTACACCATATCCGGTTATGACTCCATCCGCCGGTGTATCTTTAGATGATAAGTTGAAATCAGTATTTCTTGATGTAACAAAGCTACCAATTTCAACAAAACTGTTATCATCAAGTAAAGATTCGACTCTTTGCCTTGCTGACTCATTTGTCGTAGTACTCATTTTTAAACCTCCATTTTATATATTAAATTTATCAAAATCTCTGCCGATTGTAATTGTATAATTAATCACGCAAAAAATCAAGTAAAAAAGTTCTAAAAATAGCAATAAATTCCCAAGTAAAATTTCTTTTTTCGATTTTATCTGCGGTTTTTATATCGTAACATTTATATTTTTCCCCATTTATATATATTTCTACATTTCCAACCTTCTGATTCTTATACACCGGAGCTTCGATGCTTTTTTTATAATTATATCTGATATCTGTTTTCTCATCATTCTTCATCAATATATTTTCCACACCCGAAGCATTAATCCCCACTCTGTCCTTAACACCATTTTCAACACGTATATCCTCTTTAAAGTCACTGCCTTTATATATCATTTCGTATTCATAATTATTTAACCCGTAATTCATTAGTTTTCTTGTATCCCCCCATTTATATTCTTTATGTGGTGGCCATCCCGATGCCAGAACAACAGAAATTAGTTTTTTGTTTTTTTCATGAACGGCTCCAACAAAACAATATCCTGCATTACCTGTAAATCCTGTTTTAATTCCTACAGCTCCGGACATCTGATTTAAAAACGCATTCTTATTGTTTACCTTTATTTTTTTCCCGCTGTTTATCTCTGAAAAAATGTATTCCCTTGTATTTATTATTTCCTTAAATTTTTTATTTTTCATTGCATATGCAGAAATTAATGCCATGTCGTATGCTGTAGTAAAATGATTTTCATTATCAAGACCATTAGGTGTTACAAAATTTGTATCCTCTGCACCTATCTGCTTAGCTTTTTCATTCATCATTTTTGCAAAACTCTGCACATTTCCTCCAACTGCTTCTGCTATAGCCACTGCCGTATCATTATGTGATTCGAGCATAAGTGAATATAATAAATCTTTTAAATAGTATTTTTCCCCATGTCTCATCCCTAATTTCACTTCCGGCATAGATGCTGCATAATCTGATACTTCTGTTACAGATTCAATCTTTCCATATTCTAACGCGGTAATACATGTCATTATCTTTGTTGTGCTCGCATTAGGCAGTTTTTCTCTACTGTTTTTTTCATACAGCACTCTTCCACTCATCTCATCTATTAATATAGCAGATTTTGCATTAAGATTTATTTCTTCTTTTCCGTACATATTTTCTGTAAAAATCAAAATCATCAATACTGATATGATTATCCTTTTTACCATTGTCGTCCTCAATTCTTTTCTTATATTTTATGCAATAACATACAAAAATAAGTACTACAACATAATGTCATAGTACTTATTTCCTATATGTTTTATTGCTTTTTTATATTCAAATTACTCCTTAACAGCAGCAGCTCCAAGACCTTCCGTCTGTGCTTTCTGTGTTATTACGAAGAAGAATACGAACGGTATTGCTACGAGTAAAGCACCTGCAGCAAATGTTGTAAATCTGTTTCTCTTGTTATCTGAAATAAATGTAAAGAGACCCATAGCCAAAGTAAACTTTTCATTATCACCTAATACCAGTTTAGGGAAAATCCAATCCATCCATGGTCCGGTAAATGTAGTAATACTAAGGAATATAATAATTGGTCTTGCAATCGGCATAACTACTTTTGCGAAAATTGTAAAGTGGTTTGCGCCGTCAATTCTTGCTGCTTCATCCAAACTCTTAGGGATAGTATCAAGGTAACTCTTAACGAGCCATGTGTTATACGGAACGTTACCTGCTACGTACACTAATACCAATCCCCAAAGTTCATTGTAAGCTCCCATTCTGTTGATGATAACATAAATAGCTATCATACCTACGAATGATGGGAAAATCTGTAATATCAATAATGCCATCAACATTGATTTTTTAAATGCAAATCTGAATCTCGAAAATACATATGCTGATAATGAACATACAATTACAGAGATAACACATGTTGCAATAGCAAGTATCAATGTATTCTGGAACCACAATACAAAGTCTGTTTCATTAAACAGGTACGAAAAATGCTCAAATGTCAGTCCATCAGCAAACGGTACAATTGAAAGGCCTGCTGATGTATCACCAGGAGCAAATGCTGCACTGATAACGAAAACGATTGGATACAATACAAAAATCGTAACAAGAATTAAAAATATAATAACTACTGTCAATAAAGCATAATTTGTTTTTCCTACTTTTTTCTGCATTATAATTCTCCCTCCTTGAATGATTTTGTATTCATAAAGTTAAATATAGCAAACGGTGCTAATACGATAAATACAAACATGGCAAGAACTGAAGCGTTCTTGTAATTCATATCATCCATAGTCAGCTTGTAAATCCATGTAACCACGATATCTGTACCACCCGCTTTTGTCGTCGTTGTTGACGCAACGTTTGGAGCACCATTTGTAAGGAAGTAGATAACACCAAAGTTATTTACATTATGTGTAAATGACATAATGATAAGTGGTACTGTCTGGTATAATACCATTGGTAATGTGATATTTGTAAATATCTGTGTTCTGTTTGCACCATCGATAGATGCAGCTTCGAAAATATCTGTTGATATAGCTGTCATCTGTCCTGCAATCAACATCATAAAGTATGGGAAACCTGCCCACAGATTTATGAATATAGCCGTGAATCTCGCAAGATTCTTATCTGAAAGCCATGGTATCGAATCATTAATAATATGCATTGCTCTCAATGTCTTATTAATAGTTCCGTTTGAACCATTCAAAAGATTTGTCCATACTAACATAGTAAGGATATTAGGAACTGCATATGGCAAAATAAAGATTGCTCTGAATACAGGAGCTACCTTTAAATCTAACTCATTAAAGATAACAGCCATTACAAGTCCGCCAAAGTAACATGTAAGTGTTGCCATGAATCCCCAAACAAGTGTCCATCCTGCAACCCTTGCAAATGCTGAAGCCCAATCAGCTTCTCCACCAAACATGTTGATGTAGTTCTCTAAACCAACCCAGTTAACTGATCCTCCAGGTGGAATATGATCCGGATTTGACCAGTTTGTAAATCCTGCTGAAATAGAGAAAATCAACGGTACGATAACGAAGAATACTATCAATATAAATGCCGGTGCCAATCCGATAACCGGGAATGTCTTACCAAGTAAATCTTTTGTAGCATCTCTGTTATCAGGCATTTTTCCTGAAATACAGTACTCTCTGTATGAATTCAAAGTACCTTTTACTGACAGGAAATAAATAAATGCAAATATTATCACGATTGCTAAAACAATAAATCCATCAATCATAACGAACGTTGACATTTCACCAGGTGTCTTACCGATGTTAATCAATCCGCCGATTGCTTTTAATGTCTTAGGTAAAAAACAAATAAATATAACTTCTATAATTGCGAAGAAAATACCCTTAACCCACTCTTTCATGTGAAGTATATAACCTAATCCCATGAAAGCAAGTGATGTACGAAGAATTTTCTGCTTGTCAGAACCATCTGTCGCGAGAGATGTTCCCATAAACTCACCTAACTTTCTTATACTTTGTTAACAACTCTTTATTATTTCTTCTTTGTAGCTGTCTGGTTAGCTGCATCAAGTTCAGCTAACATAGAAGCATCATCTGAACCTACAACACCATTCCAGATGTTAGAATATGCTGAAGCAAATGCACTCCAGAACAAACTAGCCTGTGACATATTAGGCATTGGGTACGAATACTCTAACTGTTTCTGCATAGAAGAAACATATCCGTTCTCATCATTAATCTCAATATCTGCTGAAGGTACAGTCTCTGTACATTCAAAACGAAGTTTCTGCATCTCAGGTGTACATAAGAATTCACCAAATGCTGCAGCTTCATTCTTATGGTTAGAGAATGCTGATACATACATACATCTTACACCTTCAAAAGTAATAGCCGGATGATCAACTCCAGGGAAGCTTGGAAGCGGAGCGATAGCAAAGTTAATACCTGCATCCTCAAATGTCTTAATGTTCCATGCACCTGTAATAGTCATAGCTGCATCACCTTCGATAAACATTGAATCGCAATACTTTGTAGCAATATCTTCTGTAGGCATATTAATAGCTTTTGATAATTTAACAAATGTCTGAAGCTGTTTAACAGCATCATTTGTATTCATATATGTATTTGTAATATCACTTCCGTCAGGACCATACAAATGATTATCATCTGTATTAGTAAACATTACACTGTAGTATGCATTTCCTGCATCAAATACAAAAGGATGTCCTGACTTATCATAGCTGTCAATGTATGTAAGTAAATCATCAAATGTTGTAGGAACTTCTTCTTCCTTAATCAAATCTTTGTTGTAGAACAATGCATATGTCTCAACAGAAACAGGATAACCATATAATCCGCCTTCACCCTGCTTAGGATTAACAAGTGTAGCACCCTTTGCTGCGTTATCAACAACATATCCTTTTACTTTCTCTGCTACTCCATCAGGTACTTTTTCAATATATGCACCTGCTTCAAGAGCACCCATAACGTTATGTGCTGCTGCAAATAAATCAGGTCCGTTTCCACCAGGTCCGTCTAACGCAATCTTTGTCTGTGAATCAGCAGATTCTACGTTTACATACTTAATCGTGATATTTGGATAAAGCTTAGTAAATGAAGCTCCTGCCTTTTTGATAAATTCATCAGGTCCTTCTGTTGATTCCCAAACGGTTAACTCAATCTTAGATTTTGTGTCAATCTCAATTCCAGGATCAAAATTCGAAACTTCAATACCTTCAATTTTCTCCTGCTTCTTTCCACAACCTGAGAACATTGTTGCTGCCATGGATACAACCAAAGCAACTGCCATAATTCTTTTTTTCATAATACTTCTTACCTTTCCGAGCTATTTTACTACACAGCTCTTACTCTTTACATTAATTTGCAACAAAAGCCCGTTCGCTATATAGAAACAAAACAACATAATATTACAGTAAATATATACAAAGTTGTATGTGATTACTTTAATATTACTTAGTAATTATTCCTATCAAAAGCACAATAATATAGCTTTTATTTCAAAAACAGTATATCATCTTAAAATACTATTGTCAATATTTTTAGCAAGTTTTTTGTGCATTTTGCATAATATATTAAATAAATCGAAAAAATAATAAATTCGTCAAAATCAAATTATATAATTTTTTACCAAAGTATACCTTGCTAATTTGTAAAATTTGTTATGTATCTAGTATAGTCGTTTTAAATTAACCCTACCTTATACTTAGTATATGATTTCACTCTGCAAGGCAGAGGAATGAGGCATAGCCGGTGGCTACGTCGATTGACGTGGGCGTCGCAGATGGAATCATAGGCAAATATAAAGTGGGTGTATTTAAAAACGACTATACTAGTTTCATCTGAGCTTCTTCTTCTGCTTCTAATTTAAATTCTTCTTCTTTATCTTTACGAATCATAGGTAAATCTTCTAAAGAACTTATCCCAAACTGTCTTAAAAACTCTTCAGAAGTTCCAAACATTATTGGTCTCCCGGGAGCATCAAGCCTTCCAAGTTCCATAACCAGATCATATTCTACAAGTTTATTGACTGCATGGTCACATTTTACACCCCTGATTTTTTCAATTTCAGTCTTTGTAATCGGTTGTTTATATGCAATAATCGACAAAGTTTCAAGCAAAACATCTGTCAGAACATGCTTTTTAGGCTCTGATGCAATCTTTATCAGTTCTTCATAATACTCCGGACTACTGCACATCTGAAACGAATTCTCAAGTTCCATAATTCTTATTCCCCTGTGTGCCGATGAATATTTGTCCATAAGATTATGTATAATTTTTCTGGTCGTTTCTTCATCATGTTCTACCACTCTCGCTATCTCACTTAATTGCACAGAGTTACCCATCGTAAATAAAACAGCTTCAATAACCGATTCAATTCTATCTAATTCTTTAGAATTTTTCATAACTTTCTCCATTCACAATAACCGTACTTTCTCTCAAGAAGCCTGTATAACAATATCATCAAAGATATTTTCCTGCATTATTACAATCTTTCCTTCTTTCATTAATTCCAAAACAGCCAAAAAGCTCATTATGGTATGCATTTTTGACTGTTCAGAATCAAGCAATGAAAAAAATCTGATAGTCTGTGTATTTTTTAATCTCGCTATTATATAATCCATTTTTTCCGTAAGACTGACTTCTTCACGTTCTATCTGCCCAAACTTACTTCTTATAGGGTCAATCTTATCTTCTTTTCTTTTCATGACATCTTTAAAAACATCATTTAGTTTTCTCAATGTAATACCATCAAGCAATGCTTCTAAATCAACCGGAGCTTCAAATTGTTTTACCTCATCAGGCAGTTTCTGGCTTCTGAAAAACGTGGTTTCAGCATATGAATACTTATCTCTCAGTTCATATGATGCGTATTTGTACATTTTGTACTCAAGAAGCTGTTCTACAAGTTCCTGTCTTGGATCAATCTCCTCACCATCTTCATTTACCTCCTTCGGCAAAAGCATCTTTGCCTTAATATCAAGCAGCGTTGCAGCCATAACCATAAATTCACTTACAACTTCAAGATCATGCTGTCTCATTAAGCTTACATACTCAAGATACTGAGAGGTAATCTCGACAATATTGATATCATATATATTTATTTTATTCTTATCAATCAGGTGTAACAGTAAATCCAACGGACCTTCGTATACCTGAAGTCTGACTTCCAGTTCCATGCGTTATTTCCCTTCACATATATTTCATTGAAATTTGACACAACTTATATTTTAAACAATTTACAGCGAAATTTCAATATTTTTTATCAGTTGCAAAAATATATCAGCATACCCCATTTTTTTAATACTTTTAGATGTAATAATATTCACTTTACCTATAACTCTGTCTCCTGCCATATAAATTTTTTCTCCTATTTTATCGCCTTTTTTAACTGGTGCCATAATATTCTTTTTAATCTCCATCTTTTCTTTAATATCTTCTGTTTTATTCTTATCAGTTATAAGAAAATGAAAATCCGACTCATATTCGCACTTCACTTTGTTATTTTTTCCATTTTTTACATCAGCATATACGAATTTATCTCTTAATTTATCTTCGTATAATTCACACTTTGAAAAACCGTATTCCAAGAGTTTTTCCGCCTCGTTAAATCTGGTTTTATAATCAGGTGCGCACATGACAACCGCAATCAGATCTATATTGTTCTTTTTAGCAGTCGCACTTACACAATATTTTGCTTTAGAAGTACTGCCGGTCTTCAGTCCTGTAGTCCATTCATATTGTTTTAATAATTTATTTGTATTGGATAATGTAAATTCTTTCGTTCCCTTATCTGTATTATGTATTATATTTTCCATCCAAATGGAAGAATAGTTATATATTTGTGGGTAATCCGATATAAGCTGTCTTGACATTATAGCTACATCCATTGCTGTTGTATAATGATCATCTGACTCTGTGAGTCCGCAGCAGTCTTCAAAATGCGTGTTCATCATTTTTAAATATTTTGCCTTTTCATTCATCATTTCAACAAACTTTTCTTCTGTGCCTGCAATATATTCTGCCATTGCTACACTTGCATCATTACCCGAAGCTATGATAATGCATTTAATCAATGTATCTACAGTCTGTTTCTCTCCTGTCTCCAAAAATACCTGAGAGCCTCCCATCGACTTTGCATGTTCACTCGTCGTAACAATATCATCTAATTTGATATTTCCCGATTTTATATTATCAAAAATCAAAATCAACGTCATAATCTTAGTAATACTTGCGGGGCTTAGTTTTTCTTCACTATTTTTTTCGATTATTACATCACCGGTAGTTTTTTCCATCAAAACAACAGATTTAGATTTTACATCTAAATCAGCTTCTTCTCCAAAAACTTTACTTTTCAAAACAACGAGTAACATAAGACAAATTATTATTATTTTTTTCATAAAAAACCCATAGAAATATTCTTACATTATTTCTATGGGTTTTTGGGGATTTTATTACTGGATTTTACTCATAATACAGGCATTCTTTTGTCGAACTGAGTCTGGTGTCACCACTTTTTTGTGAAACAACAAACGCATCCAACGATTTCAATCCATTATAATCAATCTTTAACGTATTTTCATCAACATACTCTGTATCATATGCATCTCCATTTACATATACAACGCTGTACTCCGTAAAGTTTTGTCCTTTTATTATAACCTGTCCTTCTTTAGTGCCTTTCTCAATCTTGTTAATAGTTATATCTTTAATTCCCATTTTAATATCTGTAGGGTCATACGGATTAATGCCGCCATAAACTGATTTTTTTCCGTACAATATATCATATTCAAGATTCTGTAATCCGCTAAGGTATTCCTCATCATCACGATATTTTTGATGATATTGATTAATAACTCCCGTAGAAATACCTATTCTCTTCATAACCTCTGATGAAAGCTGAAATGCTTCTAACATACCGTCCTTTTTTTCCAGTCCTATATTGTTCCATATCACATATGTTGTCTGATATTGAGAACCGTTTGTTAACTCTTCATTTGAAAAGCCAAGTCCCGGCAGATGATCTCCATACATTACCAAAACAGTATCTTCACCTAACTCATTTAATGCTGCAACAAGTTCTTTTACAAACTCATCCATCTCATTAATCTCATTGGCATAATACTCTATAGCATTTCTCTGTCCTTCATTCTCTACACCTGAAACCTTAATCTTCGGATTTTCGATCATAGGTTCTGTCGGATAACTTCCGTGTCCCTGTACAGATATCGTATATATATAATCCTGATTTTTAGTAGACTTTAACGTGTCTATGATTTCCTGTGTTAAAAACTTATCCTTAGCCCATGACATTGGTGTAAATTCATCTACATGCATATACTCTATGGACGTAAAAGTATCATATCCAAGATTTTTAAATACATTATTTCTTCCATAAAATGTTCCTGTATTATTATGAATCGCATGACACGAATAACCGTTTTTCTTTAAATCATATGCAATATTTTCACAGGTTGTTTCCTTAAGAATTGTCTTGTACGGAAATTCTCCCGGTCCAAAATCATCCAGATTCATCCCTGTCATTACCTCAAACTCTGTGTTACATGTACCATATCCGACATTAAACACATTCAGATACCCTGAAGAGTATTGCTCGCATAATTGTGTGTAATAAGGAATCGGATTTTCCGACAATTTAATATCTTTAACATTGTTAAGGTTAAAAAACGATTCAAGCTGTATAAATATAACATTAGGTGTCTTGCCTGAAACAACATTTTCTTCTGAATTATTATCAAATCCGTCAACAATCTCGTCAATCGTATCTTCTGAATAATCAGCCGGTTTCTTTACTCCTGTATTTACAAGAGAATTCATAAAACAATACACAAATCCATACTCATTATAAGCTGTTGTAAGATTTGTAAACTCAACTGACATAAATCCGGTATCAATCGATATATTGATAATGGCAAACATTGCAACTATAGTAAGTCCTACTATTATAGCATTTCTTACATAGCTTATGGCATATCCAACTTTAGGAACTTTCATAAATATCAACACAACAAGTCCAATTACTGCAGCTCCAAGTAATAATACAAAAATTACAAATAAAGAACTAAAATATTTATTCATAATTGTAATTGCCGAATCAATCAGCTTCAAATCCGAAGCATTAAAAGGTGTTACTCTCTGATTCAGCAACACCATATTAACAACACCACAGGTTATCCAGATAATTGACAAAACCGATAATCCAAATATTCTTCTTCTGACAAGTATTGTAAAAATAAGTACCGACAAAATAATCATCACGTTACATAAAAACTGAACCGGATGTGTAAACATATAAGAAAAGCCATCTATAACCGAACTTCTGCTCAGTATTTCAATTACAAGATTCAAAACTATTGGCACCGCCAAATAAACTACTAATGATTTATAATTATCTTTATTCTTAGCAAATTCTTTTATCTTATTCATCGTATTATACCTTCCTGCATATTTGATAGAAATAATCAACCATCAATACAATATAACACACTTTTGATAAAATTTCAAAATTATTTTTAATATTTTTTTGCACCGTTTCTACTAACAATCCATTTAACAAGATTATCAGCTTTTGCAGGTGTTACCGTAATATTGTAAGCAGATAAAAGTCTGTCTTTTGCCTCAGATAGTTTGTCCGGATCATTAGCAAACAATGTGGCTATTTTCTCACCCTTTTCGACTTTATCTCCTACTTTTTTATGAAGTATTATTCCTACCGTTAAATCTATGATGCTTTCCTTTGTTATTCTTCCTCCCCCGAGAATAAGCGCAACTTCTCCTATATCTTCTGTATGAATTTTCTCTATATATCCGGATTGAAGCGACTCCACCTCCATTATAATGGATGATTTCTTAAATTTTCCGGTATCATAAACATATTCGGGATCTCCACCTTGTGCTTCCACCAATTCAGCAAACTTGTCCAGAGCTTTTCCCGTATCAATAACATTTTTAAGCATTTTTCGTGCTTCTTCTGTATTTTTTGCCTTTTTTCCGAGTACAAGCATATAACTTCCAAGCACATAACATAATTCCATTAGATCATCAGGACCATTTCCTTTTAATGTTTCGATTGCCTCTATCACTTCCAAAGAATTACCCACATTTCTTCCCAGCGGCTGATCCATATCTGTTATAACTGCAACAACATTCTTTCCTGCGCCATTTCCTATATCTACCATCTCCTGTGCTAATGCTATTGCATCTTTTTCTTCTTTCATAAATGCACCACTTCCGGTCTTAACATCAAGTACTATACCGTCCGCTCCCAGCGCAAGCTTTTTGCTCATTATGCTGCTGGCAATCAAAGATATATTATCAACTGTCGACGTAACATCTCTTAATGCATATATTTTTTTATCCGCCGGAGCCAGATTTGCTGTCTGTCCTGTCACCGCTATCTTAATAGAGTTTACATTTTTGATGAATTTTTCCTCTGATATACTAGTCTGGTATCCCTCTATACTTTCTAATTTGTCTATGGTTCCACCTGTGTGACCCAATCCTCTTCCGGACATTTTCGCTACCGGAACACCACAGGCCGCAACCATCGGTGCTAATACAAGTGTTGTTTTATCTCCTACCCCTCCTGTACTGTGCTTATCAACTTTTACTCCCTCTATTTGTGACAAATCCAGAACATCGCCACTATCTCTCATCGCCATGGTCAGATCAAGTGTTTCTCTTTTATTCATACCGTTAAAATATACAGCCATTAAAAATGCTGATATCTGATAATCCGGTATGTTCCCGGCAGTATATTCAAGAACTATATATCTTATTTCCTCTGTTGTAAGTTCAAGTCCATCTCTTTTTTTCGCAATCAAATCATTCATTCTCATTGTTATAATCCGCCTTTCTGCGAAAGGCACCAATGTGTCATGAAACAT
>CAMHLZ010000006.1 GCA_946186125.1 uncultured Lachnospira sp.
AAAAAAATATAGATAGTTCATATCAAGTATTTACTCCAGGTTATGAAAACAAAGATTTTAATGTTCTCGAAATTGATAATTTGAATAATGAATTAGAATTATTAAATAAAGAAAATTTTAAATTACTACAAAATAAATCTAAATTGCAGAAACAAAATAAAGAATATAATAAAATGATAAATTATATAAAAAATTATAAACTTACAAGTAATCAAATTAGTGATGATATTATAAGCAAACTTGAATTTTGTGAAAAAATAAGTTTAGTCGATCCTCATAGATGTAAAAATGAATTGAGTAAAATTAAATCTACATTAAGTAATGTTTCACGTGAAACATAAATTATGAATATATAGATTATAATTTGAAATGTTTCACGTGAAACATAAATTGTAAATATTATATAAAAGTAATGTTTCACGTGAAACATTATACGCTAAAATTTTTTATAAAACTGTTTTACGTTGATAAATAAAGTGGTATAATTAAAAATGCTACTGATGTTTAAGTAATGAAGAAAGGATACATATATATGAGCAGGGTTATAGCAATAGCAAACCAAAAGGGTGGTGTTGGTAAGACTACAACTTCAACAAATTTGTCAGCATGTCTGGCTGAAGTTGGCAAAAAGGTATTAGTTGTAGATATTGATCCACAGGGAAATGCTACCAGTGGATTAGGAATTGAAAAAAATGAAGTAGATGATACTTTGTACGAATTATTTACCGGCAAATGCAAATTTGAAGAATGTTTGATTAAAAATGTATTGGATAATCTTGATGTATTACCATCAAACGTTAATTTATCAGGAGTAGAAATTGAATTACTTGGTAAGGATAGAAGTCAGTATATTTTGAAGGATAATATTAATAAAATTAGAGATGAATATGATTATATAATTATAGATTGTCCGCCTTCTTTAAATATTTTAACTGTAAATGCATTAGCAACCGCTGATTCGGTACTTGTTCCTATACAGTGTGAATATTACGCATTGGAAGGTTTATCACAGTTGATATACACAATAAATCTGGTAAAGAAAAGATTAAATTCTGCTCTGACTATGGAGGGAGTAGTATTTACTATGTATGATGCAAGAACAAATCTTTCTCTTGAAGTAGTGGAAAATGTTAAGAAAAATCTTAAACAGAATATATATAAGACAATTATTCCGAGAAATATAAAACTTGCAGAGGCACCCAGCAGAGGACTGCCTATTATTTTGTATGACAGTAAATCAGCAGGTGCAGAGAGTTATAGATTGTTAGCATTGGAAGTAATTAATCATAATGAGGATACAGAGAATATTGAACAGCCAATTAAGAAAAGAAAGGAAAGGAAATAGAAATAATGGCAGGAAAGAAGACTGGATTGGGTAAGGGACTTGATTCTTTAATACCAATGAATGTTATGGAAGAAATAGATGATAAAAAAATAAAAGATATTAGTCAATCAGGTGAGACAATTGTAAAATTATCGCAAATTGAACCAAATGCCAATCAGCCACGTAAAAATTTTAATGAAGATGCATTACAGGAATTAGCTGATTCAATAAAACAGTTTGGTATTATTCAGCCGTTGGTTGTACAAAAAAAAGGCAGAAGATATGAAATAATAGCAGGAGAAAGAAGATGGAGAGCTGCAAGAATTGCAGGTATAAAAGAAGTTCCTGTTATCATTAAAGATTATAATGACCAGCAGGTAATGGAAATAGCTTTAATAGAAAACATACAAAGAGAAGATTTGAATCCTATAGAAGAAGCACAGGCATATAAAAGACTTTTAGATGAATATAACCTAAAACAGGATGAAGTAGCTGAAAAAGTATCTAAAAGCAGAACGGCAGTAACAAATTCAATGAGATTATTAAAACTATCTCCAAAGGTACAGGAGATGGTAGTTGACGAGAGAATAACAAGCGGACACGCAAGGGCGCTTTTATCGATAGAAGATGATGAAATTCAATATGATACTGCAGTAAAAGTAATGGATGAAAAATTAAGTGTAAGGGAAACGGAAAGCCTCGTAAAAAGAATTAATAATCCAAAGCCTGCAAAAAAACAGGAAATAGTAAACAAAGCAATCTATGAAGAAATAGAAACAAAAATCAAAGATGCAATTGGTACAAAAGTTAAACTTACTCCTAAGACAAATGGTAAGGGCAAATTGGAAATAGATTATTTTTCGAATGACGAATTAGAGAGAATTACGGAAATACTTACCAGACAATAGTGTGAGTTTTATACGTGAATGAATAAAAATAAAATCATTAAATATAATAAAACAATAGGTGTGAATGAGAGAAAAATATGATGGATAGCAAGATATTAAATATGTTGGGTATTAATATAGATCCTTTTTTCTATATTATAGGTTTATTAGTCATATGTATCGTGATATTGATATTTGATATAGTTACGAGACATAAAATAAAAGTATTAAATCAGAAATATGAAAAATTCCTAAGTGGAAAAGATGGGGAGAGTCTTGAAAAGACAATTCTGGACAGATTTGAACAGGTAGATAAATTAATGAAGGTAAGCACAGTACATCAGAAAAAGATTGAAGATTTACAGGAAAATATATTAAAAGCATATCAGAAGGTGGGAATAGTAAAATATGATGCCTTTAGCGAGATGGGTGGAAAATTAAGTTTTGCGCTTGCTATGTTAGATAAAGAAAACACAGGATATGTAATAAATGCTATGCATAGCAGAGAAGGCTGCTATACATATATAAAAGAAATCATTAAAGGGGAGTCATATATATTATTAGGAAATGAAGAAAAACAGGCCGTTGATATGGCTATTAATACAGATAATTATATGGAACAGAAAGATTAAAAATCAATTATTGTGACTTCACCGGATGTAAGAGTTGATATACCATCAATACCTGATACTATGAGATTGCCATGGTCGTTTATATCAATTACTTTACCGGTGTAAGTCACATTATTTATATTGTAAGAAATATCTTTATTAATCATTATTGAGTAATTTTTATAATCTGAAATAAAAGAAGTATCAGGAAGTCTGTGGTAAAGTTTATAAAAATTAGAAATTATACAGCCAATTAATTCACTTTTAGATATATTTGAATTGAGTGAACCGGCTTTCTTTGCTAAATCATGAGGAAAATTTTTTGTAGAAATATTGATTCCAATTCCTATAATGAGATAATCAAAACTATTAGTTTCAAAATCAATAGAAGCTTCCGTGAGAATTCCCGCAACTTTTTTATTATTAATATAAATATCGTTAACCCATTTGATTCCGGGTGCTTTTGATGTAAGCATACGAATAGAATCACATACTGCAACAGCAGTCAGTGAAGTAAAAACTGAAGAATTATCAAATTTAAGATCCGGTTTAATAAGTAAACTAAAATACACTCCGGTTTTTGAAGGAGAGTAAAAATTACGACCAAACCTACCCCTGCCTGCGGATTGTTCATCGGCAATAAGCAGAGTATTGAAAGGTATTGAATTGTAATATAATTTTTTCAAATCAGTATTTGTGGAATCAACGGATGATTTATAAATAATATTTATGTTTTCCTGCAAATTTTCAAAAAAACGTGAAATAACATTTAAGTCAATAGCATCGTCAAGAGATAACAATCTGTAGCCCTTATTTGAAACGGAATCTATATTATAACCATCGTTTTGAAGCGATTTTATAGCTTTCCATATTGCGTTTCTTGACACACAAAACTCATCAGCAAGCAGCTGACCAGAAATATATTGATTGTTTGATTTTAATATATTAAGTACTTTTGTTTTTAAATTCATAAAAAAATATAGACCTTTCTTAATGAGAATATTCACTACAATATTAACATAGTAATGAATTTGTTGCAAATTATAAATCTGTATTATATAATAATCCTTAGCACATGGAGATTATATTGGAAAGGAATCAAAGGATGCACAGCTATCTTAGACCAATAGGTTTTAGTAGATATATTAATAAAATCAGAGTAAATGATATTATAAAAAAAGTAATGGAAAAGCCTGATTATAAATCAGAATTAATGGTTACAACAGAAGAAACCATATTTGAATTTAGAAAAGATTTTTGCAAAGACATGGGTATTGCTGTTCATGGTATAGTTAATGAAAAACAGGAATATGAGATTGAATATTATTTTCCTTATTATGTTGGAAATAATATAATTATTGCAGAAGATCTGGCGATGGAAAAAAACGTATCAAGTTCATCATATTATGGTATGACAGAAGATTTCAGGGTAGGGGTTTCACTGATATTTTATGTAGTTAATTGTCTTGGTTATGTAGATAGATGTATTCAGGGTATGGGTATGCCAAGATACACACCTGTATCGTATAGTGCTCTAGCAATCAGTGGAAAAATTTTATTGCCGGTTAAAAAAACTAGGGAAGATATCCAGAGAAATAAGTCTGCATTGAAAAATAGAAATAAACTTATTTCTGCGGCAAAACGAGGTGATGAAAAAGCAATGGAGTCTTTGACTGTATCGGAACTTGATACGTATACAAAGATAACGGGAAGAATTTTAAAAGAAGATGTGTATTCTATAGTGGATTCAACATTTATGCCATATGGGGTATCGTGTGACAGATATTCTATTTTGGGTACGATATTATTTATTGAAATGGATAGAAATATTATTACAAATGAGGAAATATACAAATTAACAATTGAATGTAATGATCTAAGATTTAATCTTGCAATCAATAAGGCAGATTTAGTTGGAGTGCCGGAAATTGGAAGAAGATTTAAGGGAATAATATGGTTACAGGGTATGGTTGGATTTTAAATGATGTTTATTGACGTCATGATACTTTTTTGATATAATAATTTAGTACTTGTTGAAAAAAATAGTATGTGTCTCAGTACCTCAGTAGGATAGAGGGTTCGCCTCCTAAGCGAAACGTCGCAGGTTCGATTCCTGTCTGGGACGTTGTAAAACGAGGTGAAAACTTTTAAGAGTTTTCACCTCGTTTTAATACTATCGGAGTTCATGACTCCGACAGTGATAAGCGCTCTGCGAGGATGAGCAGAATTTGCATAGGAGCAATGTCAGCAAAGCTGACGCAAATTCCGCACCAAGTCTTGTGGGGTGAGACTTGAATTGTATAATAGAAAATTATATATGTGAGTTGGGAAAAATGAATTATATAGTATTTGACCTTGAGTGGAATCAGGGGATGAATGAAGAAATAGAAGATGATTTAAAATTTGAAATAATAGAGCTGGCTGCAATAAAATTAAATGCTGATTTGGATATCATAGATGAATTCAGACAGGTTGTAAGACCTGTAATATATAAAAAACTACATCCTATCATAAAAGATTTGACCGGTTTTAGTGAAAAAGAATTAAAAAAAGGGATATCATTTGAAGAATGTATAAGCAAATTTTTGGAATGGATTGGAACTGAAGAATATAGATTTTGCACATGGGCAACACAGGATTTATACGAATTACAGAAAAATATGAATCATTACGGAATGAATCTGGTAAAAAAACCTCCTCTGTATTATTATGACATTCAAAAATTGTTCAGCATTATGTGTGAGAATGGTAAAGACAGAAGGTCGTTAAAATATGCTGTTGATTTTTTGAAAATTGATAAGGAAGTACCTTTTCACAGAGCATATGGAGACGCGTATTACACAGCACTTGTGATGAAGGAGATTGAATTTGAAAAAGTAAAGAGTAACTTTTCTATTGATACTTATCTGATTCCTAAAAATAAAGATGAAGAAATATATGTAAAATTTGACAGATATGATAAATTTATCTCTATGGGATATGAAAACAGAGAAAAACTAATGGGGCAAAGATACATAAGACGTATGTATTGTAATTTGTGTAACAGAAGGTTATGGACTAAGTTAGACTGGTTTTCAGATGGAATGAGATCGTATTATTATCTGGGAAAATGTAGAAAACATGGATATATTAAAGGAAAAATCAGAATTAGAAAAAATCATTCCAATAAAATATTTGCAATTAAAACAATTAAGAATATTGGACAAAATGAAGTTGAAGAGATAAAAATCAAAAAAAATAATAAAAAATGAAAACTGTTCGGAGTAAACCGACAAAATGAATTGTATTTTGACCGGTTCTGCTCTGAACAGTTTTTGTATTATCTCATTCTTCGACGTGTATGTTTTTTATTTTTATAAATAATAAAAAGTATAAGGACAAGTATAAGAATCAGTGTAACAGTAATTAGAATAAAAATAAATAAATTATCAAAGTTAGTAGTATTTTCTTTAGTAATATTATTTTTATTTAAATGAGCGACTGAGGGACCTAATTTAAATGAAGCCTTATTAGCTGTACACAGTTTTATAAATGTATTCCCTACCGGGTTGCCGTTATAAGTATAATTAAGAGATATTCCCTTAGGAGATATCTTCTTTTCTAAAGTAACATCATCATAATTTACATTATTTGGAACTATTATATGTGCATTTTTATCAATTGATAATACAGTATCACATTTTGTATACTGTTTTTCATTTTCGGCTATATTTATTTTTTTAAAGTTATTGAATCCATAATCAAGGAGTATACGAGTATCCTTATACACATTTTCTGCGTTAGATTTCATAACAACACTTATAAGTGTAATCCCGTCTTTCTTTGCAAATGTAACCAGAGTATTACCGGATTGGTCGACGTAACCTGTTTTACCACCTAGTATTCCTTCATAATAATTGACATTTTCCGGATAAAGCATTTTGTGCCTGTTATTAAAATGTCTGCTTTCCGCTGTGATATTAGTAGGCGGAATAGTATAAGTTAAGTCTTTTTCTATATTAAGGAATGTCGGGTTAGATGCAGCAGCTCTTGTAATCATAGCCATGTCATAACATGTAGTGTAATGATTCTCATTAAATAGTCCGCTGGGATTCATGAAATGAGTATTAAGAGCACCTGCTTTCTTTGCACGTTCATTCATCATATCTGCGAATACTTCTATAGCTACATCATATTCGTCATAAGATTCACCTGATGCATTTAATGCGTCTATTTTTTTCTTAAAAGCATCTGTTTTTTTGGCTACGGTCTCTCCACTTTCGTTAGCACATTCATTTGCTGAAGCAAGCATTACGCCATGGAGCAGGTTGATAACGGAAATCTGTTCACCTTCCTGCATTCCGATATGTGCGTCCCCATATTGGAGGCTATATACTGCTTTGTGTGAAAAAGTTACCATTTCATCGAGTTTACAATTCTCGATTGTAAGTAGTGTAGTCAAAATTTTAGTGATACTTGCAGGGTACATCTGTCTGTTCATATCTTTGTTATATATAACAGTTCCGGTATCAAGTTCAACTACAACACCGGTTTCGGCAAATATCTCCGGACATTCAGGATAACCGGAAATCATGTTGCCTGCTTTTACCGTAACGGGGGTTAAAATATAGCATAAAAGTATTGCTATACACAGTGTAAAATATTTTAAATTGTTCATTATTAATCCTCATCAGTGTTTTTTTTCTTTTCTGCGTTTAATTACTTTTAATCTTGTAAATTCTTCACGTTCCTTTTCTTCAAGAAATTCTGAGATAGATTTTACCAGTTTTTCATAGTTAGGAATCGTAATGTTTTGCAAAGCATTAGCACGTTTTTGTGTTTTCTTTATGTTATATGCAAGTCGGTACGCAGAGTTTTCTACCATTGATAATTTAATGGTAAGAAGTTTAACCTTTTCAAAATTTCGTTTAGCTTCATCTAATGATTCAGTAGTGTTATAAAATGCATAAGCAGGCATGCCGCTTCCTGAATCATCATATTCAACTAAGGGAATTTCTGTCCCCATAATACTTCGCGTTTTAATATTTATGGAATCTTCTATAGGTATGGCATCTGAAAATGCATTCACCTCATTTATACCCATCTCAACGTTGGCTTTTTGCAAAGCTTTATAGGCAGCCGTAAAGGTGGAATCTATTTCACTTTGAATATTTTTTGCCTGGTCAATAAGGGACATAAGTTCTCTGATAAGAATATTTCTCTTTTTATCCATTAATTCATATCCCTGTCTGGCGAGAGTAAGTGAATTTTTTGCCTGTATTAAATTACCTTTGGTAGGAAAAGCTTTCAAATCCATTGAATCATTCTCCTTTTAGTAATATTTTTCAATGAGTTTCGTATCTATTCTGTCTAATTCTTCTTTAGGCAGCATGTGGAGAAGTTCCCATCCAATATTTAAGGTGGTTATAACATCTCTGTTTTCATTTTCTTCCTGACTTACAAAACGGTTTTCAAATGCTTTACCAAATTCCAGATATTTTTTATCGGATGGTGACAGTTCATCTTCACCGATAACGGATGCCAACGCCCTTGCTTCACCAACTTTTGCATAAGAAGAGAATAACTGGTTGGCAACTGCCTGATGGTCATCTCTTGTATAGTCTTCACCGATTCCGTCTTTCATAAGACGAGAGAGTGAAGGCAGTACGTTGATTGGAGGGTAAATGGACTGACCATGCAGGGTACGGTCTAAAACAATCTGACCTTCAGTAATGTAACCTGTTAAATCAGGAATCGGGTGTGTAATATCATCATTTGGCATTGTAAGAATCGGAATCTGTGTAACAGAACCTTTTGAATTTTTTACAATACCGGCTCTTTCGTAAATGGTTGCAAGTTCACTGTATAAGTAACCCGGATAACCTTTTCTTGATGGAATCTCACCTTTAGAAGAAGATACTTCACGCATGGCTTCTGCAAATGAAGTCATATCCGTAAGGATAACAAGTACATGCTTATCTTTTTCAAAAGCAAGATATTCTGCAGCTGTTAAAGCTACTTTTGGTGTAACCAGACGTTCAACTACAGGGTCATTTGCCAGATTCAAAAACATGACAACGTGATTTAAAACGCCACTTTCTTCAAAGGTTCTTTTAAAGAATTCTGCAACATCATATTTTACACCCATTGCCGCAAAGATAACAACTAAGTCTTCATCAGAGTCATCTCCAAGTGAAGCCTGTTTTACAATCTGTGCAGCCAGTCTGTCGTGAGGAAGACCGTTACCTGAGAAGATAGGAAGTTTTTGACCTCTTATCAGCGTGGTCAGTCCGTCGATGGCAGAGATACCTGTACGTATATAGTTTCTTGGATATTCCCTTTCAACCGGATTTAAAGGTTTTCCATTTACATCTCTTTTACATTCTGCTTCAATTGGACCGAGGCCGTCGATTGGTCTACCGATTCCGTCAAATGTTCTGCCTAATATATCGAGTGATAGTGGAAATTCCAGAGGGTGTCCGGTAAATTTCGTATGTGTATTTACGAGGGAAAGATTTTCTGAACCCTCAAAAATCTGTATTACGGCTTTGTCTTTATAGACCTCGATAATCTTTCCAAGTTTTTTTGTTCCAATCTCGTCATCTACTTTAAGTTCTACTATTTCATCGTAGGCTGCGCCTTCTACACCGTCAATGGCTACTAAGGCACCTTTAATCTGACTGAGACCGATATATTCAATTCCCATATTTTTCATAACACTAATCAAACACTCCTTTCCGTGAATACATTGTATTCTATCCGTTTTTCTGTAATACTTCGTTGTAGAAATTATCGATATCCTTGATGTAATTATCGAATAATTCTAAATGGTCATTCGGAACATCGTATTTAATGGCAATGATTTTATCAAATATTGTACTCTCTTTTAATACGGACATAGGCATATTTAATGCAATCAATGCTTTTGCACGTTCATTTAAATACAAAATGGTTTTCATCATTAAAAGCTGTTTTTCAAGTGATACGCAGGTATCATCTTTATGAAATGCATTTTGCTGTAAAAAACCAAGACGTATAACTCTGGCGATTTCCAAAGTAAGTTTCTGGTCATCAGGAAGCACATCACTTCCTATAAGTTTTACGATTTCAATAAGACTGCTTTCCTGGTTTAATATGGCAAGTATCTGATTTCTGTAAGGGATAAAATCAGGTCCCACATTTTCATCATACCACGGAGCCATGTCATTCAAATATTCGCTGTAGCTTGTGAGCCAGTGAATAGCCGGAAAATGTCTTGCATAGGCGAGGGATTTATCAAGTCCCCAGAAGCATCTGACAAAACGTTTTGTATTCTGTGTGACAGGCTCAGAAAAATCTCCACCCTGTGGTGATACGGCACCGATAATTGAAACGGAGCCTTCCGTATTGTTAAGATTTTCAACATAACCTGCTCTTTCATAAAATGCAGAAAGCTTACTTGCAAGGTATGCAGGGAAACCTTCTTCGGCAGGCATTTCTTCGAGACGTCCGGATAATTCACGCAATGCCTCAGCCCATCTGGAAGTAGAATCTGCCATAATTGCAACATGGTAACCCATATCACGATAATATTCTGCAAGTGTAATACCGGTATAAATGCTTGCTTCACGGGCAGCAACAGGCATGTTTGATGTGTTTGCAATAAGAGTGGTGCGGTACATAAGCGGATTGCCTGATTTAGGATCCTTTAATTTTGCAAAATCTTCAAGTACCTCAGTCATCTCGTTTCCACGCTCACCACATCCGATGTAAATGATGATATCAGCATCGGACCATTTTGCTATCTGATGCTGTGACATTGTTTTTCCCGTACCGAATCCTCCAGGGATGGCAGCCGTTCCGCCTTTTGCTATTGGAAAAAGCGTATCCAGTATTCTCTGCCCGGTTACAAGAGGAACAGAAGAAGGCTGTTTCTTACTAAATGGTCTTGGTACTCTGATAGGCCATTTTTGTGCAAGTGTCAGGTTATACTCTGTTCCGTTGTCCAGTTTTATTACAGCCAGCGTATCGTTAATCGTGTAATCACCATCAGGTTTTACAGAAATAACTTTTCCTGAAATATACGGTGGTACCATGGATTTGTGTAATACCGCCTTTGTTTCCTGAACTTCAGCAATATGTGTACCGCCTGATACTTCCTGTCCTTCTTTTAATAGAATGTGTGTATTCCATTTTTTTTCTGTATCCAGAGAATCTACGGAAATACCTCTTGAAATATAAATACCGGATTTTTCAGCAATGCTTTTTAACGGTCTTTCGATTCCGTCAAAGATGTTATCGATAATACCCGGTGCTAATGTAACGAAAATGGCACTACCTGAAGAATACACTAAATCTCCCGGCTTTAAACCGGAGGTTTCTTCGTATACCTGAACGGTAGTAATCTCAGATGTCAGGGAGATAATTTCTCCGACAAGACGTTCTTCGCCTACGAATACCATTTCACCCATTTTGAATTTTGTTTTACCTTTTATATAAACCACAGGTCCGTTGATACCGTATATGGCACCTGTATATGTTTCATTCATGGAGCAACCTCCTAGTAATTAATTTTATAATTTTCTTCGACTTCAGAAACTTTTGTATTGAAAGTTTCATCAATTAAAATATTTTTTGAAGGAATAACGGCACGAATGCCTCCTCCAAATGAAAATTCATTCATTTGAATTGACCCGTTTGAAGGAGTTTTTAAACTCTTCATCAATTCAGAATCCTGTGGGTCAATGTAGATTTCAATAGTTTCTTTATCTGCAAATTCAGCGGCATCTTTTATTTTTTTATTGAGAAAATCCACATATTCAGGGCTGCTTTTGTAGTTCGAAAGAAGAGTGTTTACTTCTTCAAAAATCTTCTTTTTATAGTAGAGATTTTTTGAGGTAAGTGAACGTTTTAAATCTGTCTCCTGATTTGAATAATCTTTTTTTACATTTCTTTTTATAATGGCTTTTTTTGTCTCAATAATCTCTTTTGAAGCAGTATTACCTGTTTCTTTGTGATTTGCATAAATCTCATCAAGACTTGTTTTATATTTATCAAGATTTTCACTGACATGCTGGCTGGCAGTCTGTAGTGATATCTCCTTAAAATGTTCTAATTTCTGGTTAATATTCAACGTAATCACCTCTTATAGTTTCAGTCCGATTGCTTCATTCACATATGAAGTTATAAAATCAGGTCTGCGGCCTGTACCGTGGCGGTCAGGTATTTCAACAAGTAATGGCTGTTTTCTGTGGAGCTTAATATCACTTATAAGCTCAGAAAAATTGTTACTTAGTTTTTCAGTAATAAGTATTATTCCTATGGATGAATCAGAAAGGGCAGTGTCTAAAGCCTGCTTCACTTCATCCTTTTCATGGACAACCACACCGTCAATGCCTGTGAGACGCATGCCGGTGCATGTATCTACGTTGTCACTGATAAGAAAAATTTTCATAATGAATCTCCATTCTTTTGTAAATCTTACAGCTTACCTATAATCATGAATGAAATAATAAATCCGTAAAGACATACACCTTCTGCAAGACCAACAAAGATAAGTGATTTACCCATGACACTTGAATCTTCGCTGATTGCTCCAAGAGCTGCGCTGGCAGCATTTGCAACTGCGATACCACCACCGATACCTGAAAGACCTGTAGCAAGAGCTGCACCGATGTATCCTAATCCTGTAGCGATACCGCCGGAAGAAACAGCTTCACCTGCAGCAAGAGCTGTTGTAGAGAATAAAGATATCTGTGATATCACAAGTATTCCGAAAAATGCAATTACATTAAGAGCAAGAGCTTTTTTATATCTGCCTCTTGTCTTTTCACCGATTGCATAATAAGCAAATGGTATAACGATACTAAGTAAAAGTGCTACGCATGAAAGAATTTTTATTGTCAACATAAATGTGACCTCCTTAAATTTTAATTATTTGTATTTTTAAATGGTTTGAATTCGCGACCTGTTCCAGAGTAGAATCTGCTGAACATCTCATAAAACTCAAGTCTTAATACCTGAATTCCGACGATAAGTCCTTCCATACCCATAACAAACAGATTTCCTAATATAACAACTACAATATTTGGTGAACCGCTCTCAGCACCTGCAAGCATCATTACAACTTCCATCATTGCTGCATGGCTGACGGCAAAGGCACCAACCCTCACGAAAGAAAGAGTATTTGAAAAATAGCTTAGCAATACTTCAAACAGTTCAAAGAATGTCTGAACGCAGAACATTCCCACACTTCCTTCAATGAGTTTTTCTTTCTTTTTAAGTGCATGTGTTACCGGTTCTTTGATTGCAATGAGTATCAAAGGTATGATAAACATAACAATAAGTAATATACTTCCCGGTAAGCTATGTCCCGTCATAAATAACACTATAGTTAAAACGGCAGAACCATAGAACACAAATCCGGCGATACCATTGGTATCGAAAATGCTTCCTGTGATGTCTTTTGATACGATACAATTAATAATATTAAATATCATCGCAAGCAGTATCAAAAACATTCCGAAGACAATAGCACATATAAATATAGTATTCAATGAACCGACCATCGGAAGTGACGTAATCTTCTTGGCAGGTCTTAGCCACAGAGGTTCTATAACATCCTCAAAACCAAACACACTTCCAAACATGAAACCGAATATAGTTGAAAATATTCCGGCACATGATATAATGGCTGCCAGGTCCATTTTCTTTAATTTGTAGAGGGCGAAACCTCCAAGTACCAGACAAAGGCCCTGTCCGACATCGCCAAACATTATACCGAATATGAATGAATAAGTAATTGCTACAAAGATTGTAGGATCAAATTCATTGTAAGCCGGAAGACCATACATTTTTATATACATTTCAAAAGGTTTGATAACCTTAGGGTTTTTAAGTTTGGTAGGCGGCTTTTTATTCTGATGCTCCATTGCATCTTCAAATATATAAATGACATTATTATCATCATCGAGTTCAGAAGATAGAGCTTCGGCATCCTTAACGCTAATCCATCCGCAGATAATATAAAATGTAGTACTTTCGGCAGTTGTCTTCGCAGCAAGTTTTCGCACATCAAAGTTATCGTATGCCATATGAATGCGGTCATAAGCATTTAATATGATATCTTTATCTTCAAGAATTTCTTCTTCTAACTTATCTTTTAAACTTTTAAGCTCGGATTTGTATTTGTCAATTGTTTCTAAAAGAATACTGCATACCTTTTCAGGAGTTCCTTTTGATTCCTGTGGTATAAATGTTTCTTCAAAATGGAATGAAGTACATGCGGCATCGATTTTTTCGCGTTCAATCTGTGAAACGAAATACAAAATCCACACATTCTCGGCATCTTCCTTGCATTTAATGTATATAATTGAAGGATTGCTGCCACAGAACTGTTTAAAGTTCTGGAAATATTCTTTTGGTATTTTTCCAAATTTGTAACTGATGTGCTTGAAATTGGTTATGGCCGAGATATCACATTTTAAGTCAATGAACGGTGAAATGTTATCGTAATCTTTCTGCACCTGTTCCATTTTTTTCTGCACATCCTGCATTTCACTCTGAATAGCGTCAATGTTTTCTGTAATCTTCGACAGATGTGAATTTGCAGTATCTACATTCATTTCAATGTTTTTTGATTTGTTTTTATCCGGCAGGTGAGCGTAAAGCAAAGATGCTTTTGCAAACATTTCTTTATACGGATTTGCCTCTACATACGGTATAAGGTCATTGGAAGAATTCCATTCTGCCAGGGCATTTTCTAAATGAATCTCATACTTTGAGAGGTAAGTATTGACTAATCTGTCAATATCATCCGTGGGACCTGTCAGGCTGATAAATTTCATTTTTTCAATCAATGATAATCACCTCCGTTGTTAATTAATTTTATAATATCTTCAGGCTGATAGGAGTATCTGACTCCTTCCGTAACCTGTGTAAGCAACTGGATTTCCTGTTCCTGCAGATATAAATAGGTCATTATACATGCCAGCGAATATGGATGTTTCCTGAAAGCTGATGTGTATAACTTGTGTATCTTCTTATTATAATACTTTTCTATGGACATATTATTTAGTTCGGAAAGATCTCCTCCATAAAAGGTATCTGATAATACATCCAAAAAGTTTTTTACGGAGTCGCTTTCTACCATCGCCTGTATCTGTGCTGCTTTCAGCTTGTGTCTTACCGGTATCACCATATTGTAAATCTCGGCAGGTGTCATGCGATAGTATTTTTTACAGCGGTAAATCCACTGCAGGTTTAATAAATCTATCTTAAATCCATACATGTCGGTTACTATCTTTAAATCCTCACCCTTAAGATATTTGTTTTTCTCTTTCCACAGTGTCTTGAACAGATACAAATCAAGACTGATTTCGTAGTCAAACAGGTTCTTTTCAGGAATTGCATTTACCGCTTCTAATGTTTTATAGTATCTTGTGCCGGAAAGTGAGGATATCAGATCCTCTGTCGTCTCCGCCTGAAAACATTTTTGAACCGGAATATCTGAAAATCTGTCAAAGTACGGCTGCAATGTCGTATAATCCACCGTCAGCGGTCTTTTGTTCATTGTTTTTCTAAGCAACTGCTTTATCAGTCTTGTTTCGTAATGAACAAAATACATGTCTAAAAACTTTCTCTGGCCGATGGTGGCAAATGTATAGATACTTGAGTAATTCTCATACATCGACAGTGTCAGCAGTTGTTCAAGATTCTCACGATGGTAGAAGTCGTCATCGGCAGATTCAGGGAAGAGGTTTTTGTAACCGTTTGTTCCCTGAAGATAGCGCATTACTTCCGGAACGGAAGACATGCCGGCAATCTCTGTGTATTCTTTCATCGTGATTAATTTGGATTTCATTCCGTGTATTTTTGTGTTAATGCCACTATATGCAAAAGTGCCATTCATAGAATCACCCTACCCTTTTATGATGTCATTCACAATATCTTCTGCCCATTTTGTGTGTTCTTTTTCGTAAGCATCACTGAGTCGGGCAATGTCACGGTTTATAGATTCTTCAAGCTTTTTTATGCCGGTATCGTTTTCATCGCGAAGTGATTTTTCATATCGGGACAGTTCCTGCTTGATATTAAGTTCCATATCCTCATCAAATTTTTTGATTTTTTTCTCAATGTTTTCGTTATATTCATCACGCTCTTTATTGACCGTAGTCATAATCTTTTCTACGGCACCATCTATCTTGGTGAGTTCGGATATAACTTCTTCTATAGGTGTGTCCATAATCGTCCCTCCTTCATTTCATCACGTTATTATTATAACTCTTATAGTATATTTTTAGCAACTAAAAAGGTGAATCGATTTGGGGGATTTGGTTGGGAGCGTGTCAGAGAATTTTACAAATATGATTTTTTTTGGCGGATTAGGAAGTATAGGTATAAAAGATGGAAGAGTAGTTCCTTGTGGGAGGGGGAGGGTGGGGTATAATGTGTTGTGAAGTTACATTGTTTATAATGTGAATAGTTAAATGGTGTAGTTTATGCACATAAAAAAAGCGATTATTCAAATAGGTATAAATTGTTGTTTTGCTCGAGGACCAATTAGGGATGAGTTTATTGCGATTTTGATGATTGTGATCAGTTATTTGTTTTGGACAATTAGTATAAAACATTACTCAAGTACGGGAAATTAGTGAGTGGTTAAGGTTAATTGTTAGTAGTAGGAGTGAAGAAAGGAATCAATATGGAAATTAATGTTTTATTAGAAAAGAAAGAGGCATATTTTCAAGGATTAAAAGAGTATTTAGTAGAAGAAAAGAAAAAATGTTTTGAAAATAGTGGAAATCAATATTTTGATGTAACAGCAAAGTATCTTACTGAGATTGAAGAGATGGTTCAAACTGTAGAATTGGGTGATATTAGCACAAACAATGATTTTGATAATAAAGCAAAAAAGTATCTCGATTTTGTAGAAGCCTATAGATTGGCGAGGTATCAGTTTCCTAGATATTCAGAGGTCAGAAAATCCAGCGTAGAATGTGTATATGCAACAATAATGTTGGAACTTTTGAAACAGAAAAAAATTGTATTAATGATGATTTAAGCATTATGGATGTGGGATGCGGTCCATCAAGACTTGGACTTGAACTATCGGGAATGTTTAAGAATGCAAAAGTAGATTTGTTTGATTTTTCAGAGGATGTAACAAAAGCTGTAGATAAAAAATACGACATGATTGTAGCATCCCATTCAATCAATTTATTTATAGATCCTCAGAAAACCATCGAGCAATTGGTATCGTGTCTAAAACCTGACGGTGTCATGGTTATGGCTGATTTATTTGGATGGAAAGAAGATAGAGAGAAAGAGCGTAGAGTGTTCTATGATGGAGAGTCTTTTGGTCGATACATGAAAGAACTTGATACAGTAGAGGTGATTGATGTTTTCAGAGTAGGACCATATTGTGAGGAAGTAAATGCTGAGAGAATAGATTCTTATGTAAGTCATATAGTAGTTCTTGAAAAAAAATTAAAGGAGTAAACAAATAAGATTTATGAGTGATCAGGTCAATTTGAAAAAAGTGGTATTTGTATGGCCTCAAGAGCCATGGAAACCCACAAGTTTATTTAAACATATTGTATATTTAGGAGAAACAGCGGGGTACATCAGTAGATATGCAGATGTTGAAGTATATGATTTTAGCGTAACGCAGATGCTAAAAAGAGATATGTATGAAATATTGAGAAAGGCGGATTATCTCTTTATTCCGATTGAAGCATATACCGCTGTAGCTGCTGTGCGTTTGGCACATTTAGCAAAAACAACAGAAAAAACATATGTTGTAGCATATGGAACAGTTGCTGCAATGAATCCCAAATTGTTATCTTACTATTTTGATGCAGTCATCGCAACAGGGCATTGGTATAACGCTTTGAAAGAACTGATTTTGGATCAAGAGGCATTTACGCGCAAGTTGCAGGGGAATATATATTATTTAGCGAAACACATGGAAGATAGATGGGCATATCCCCTATTTGATAAAATGCCATTGGATGAATATCAAAAAATAATGAATGGTCAGTTGGATATTGGAATTCAAATTGGATGTGTATTTAACTGCTCATTTTGCGCGGAAAAGAGGATGATACCAGAAAACAAGATATATCATCGAAGTCCTCAAGATATTTATGAATTTGTAAGAGACAATCCGAGTCCTATTTATTATTTAGATGCTACAACATTTTCGTATGACAAAGAATGGGCATATGAGGTATGTGATTTATTATCTACTATAAATCCTCTTCCAAAGTGGAGAACTGTTACAAGAGTGGATATGATTGATCGGGATATGATCAGAGCTATGAAAAAGGCGGGATGTTTTAAGATAGGTTTTGGAATCGAAACGTTAGCTCCAAGTTTACAGAAGAGCATCAATAAGCTTTTTAACGAAAAAAAATTAATAGAAAATCTGCAAATGGTCAAAGAAGAAGGAATCATTCCGAGATGTTTTTTGATTTTGGGTATTCCTGGACAAACTGCAGAAGAAGTGCGATATACGAATGATATTATGAAAAACTTAGGAATGGAGTATCGATGGAAGGAGTATGTACCGTTTGAAATCATTCCAACATTCAAAGACATTAGAGAATTTGAAATGTTTGAAAGAAATTCCTATTTTATGCATGATGTAAAAGGATTGAGTAAAGAAGAATATATTGATTTATTAGCTGTTTCCAGATAGCTAAGGATACTCGCAACATAAATATAATTGTATCTGTGGTATAGGTGGAGAGATTTTTATGGATATAGATAGTGAAAAAAAGAGAATAATAGAAAAGTATCTGGAACGATTTGAACTCAGAGAAGTTTGGATTCAGATTGCGAACATTTCGATTTGCATTAGAACGAATCATATTGATAAGTTATTCTCCAAATATTTTTCGGAAAAAATGCGTACAACCTCTTCTGTGTCATATTATTTGGTCAATATAATCTTTGTCGATCAGTTTGATGAGGAACTGAATGATATAAGTGTATGTGGGTGGAGATCTAAATTAATGGAAGATGGTTTTTATATCTCTCATTATTATGGAGATTCGATTAAGCTCTTTGAGGATTCAGAGACCATGTATATTTTTGGCCATAATTCGGATCAAATATTTTGGAGATTTGGAATTAAAAAAATATTAACAGTTGAAACTTATAAAAAGAATTCAATACATTTAAAAGCAGCTGCGATTACTGTTAGAAATAAGGGGTATTTGATGGTGTGTCCTGGAGGTGGTGGGAAAACCACATTTTTACAAGCTCTAATTTTGGATCCAGATGTGAAATTTATATCAAATACACATGTAGTCATTCAAGAAGGTGTTATTTATGGCCTTCATGCCAATATGCGAATTAGAGAGAATGGAATAGAAAAGTATTGTTCACCATGGGAAGTATTTTCTGCGGATAAGATAGAAAGTAGTGCAAAGCTTTTTGGTGTTTTGTTTCTAAAAGGCGAAAAAGAAAAAGACATGTCTATTTGTACGTTAGAGAAGGATATTGCAGCTGATTTATTAGAGTATTTTGCATGGGGTATGGGAACCTATAACCTTAAGATGGATGTAATGGAATGTTTTGATTATGATTATCAAAGATTTTCTCAGTATGTGAAATATTGTAGGAAAAAAACCGAATGTTTACTAGATTTTAGTTGTCTTTTTGTAAATGGTGATATTTTGATTGAGGATAATAGGAAAAAAGTATTAGAAAGTTTTAGGTAGGAGGTGTCATTTTTGAGACGTAGAAATAATGAAATAGAAGAAATAATAGCAGTTGAATATTTGAAGTCCAGTTTAAGCATCAGTAATTATGTTGTGTGTGGCTTGGGATGCAAATATTGTTCTGTTCAAGAATTCGCATCAAGCAGGGTGAACAAAATAATGGAGGCTGAAGAAGCATTCGAAAAGTTGATTGAAAATCCATTGTTTTTTAAGGATTATACGCCAATTACTATCAATAATCGTACGGATCCTATGTTACCGCAAGTTAAGAATGATACATTTAAAATAATCAAGCTTTTAGAGGTAAATGGATTTAAGAATATTTGCATTATCATTTCAAAAATGGAATTGCTGGAAGAGGAATTAAGCTTTTTTGAAGAATGTAAAATACCAATTGTGTACATTGTTTCATACGGTAATTTTAGTACATCTTCCTATTAAAGCCTTTAGAATACATAAATCATTGTCGGAGGAGGCTTTTGTAGAGTGAGATTCGGAGTAATGTTTGATGTTCATGGTACACTGATCCATGCTTCTGAGGCTTGGATTCAAGCATTTACATTCTATTGTAAAGATGAAAAATTTTGCAGGGAGTGGTTAGAAAATAAAGGGAGTCGAAAAGCGCTAGCGAAGAAAATAGGTATTCCCTTCGAATCAGTACACAACTTGTATCGAGAAAAAATATCAGCAAATGATAGGATTGTAAGTCTTTTTGAGATATATAAGCAAACACATGAAGTTATCATAGTATCAAATGCAAAAAAAGAGGATGTTGTTGCGGACTGTGGTGCTGTTCATATTTCTTTGGATGGAGTAAAAATATTTTCATCAGAGATGGGGAAAAAGCCGGATAGCAAATATCTAAAGAGGATTCTTGATGAGATGAAATGGGATAAGGCTTTGTTGATTGGTAATGATATGGAAGAAGATATGATAGGAATAGATGATATTATTACTTTAATGATACCAATGTAGATAAATAGAACGGGTGATTACAAGAATTAGGAGCATATGCAGAGATTTATATCACCTGAATTTACAAGAAAAAGGTGTAAATAATGGAACAGAGAGAATTTATGATGTTACAGGGAATTATATTTGATTTGGATGGTTGTCTGATTGATTCAGGTGAAGTACAGAAAAAAGCATATTTTGGTAGTTATGAAATTGTTGTAGGTGATCAAAATTGTCCTCCTTATGAGGAATACATTAAGTATACAGGTGATTCTATAGACAATATTTTTCATAATATGGGCTTTCCAAAAGAGATGTCACGAGTTTATAAAGAGATTAACAGAAGCTTGGTGAGTGAAGTGGTCATAAATGAAGAGGCAATGCAATTGATTCGGGATTTGCGAAAGAGAAAAATAAAAATTGCAATATGTACAGGAAAAAATCGTGATCGAACACTCGAACTGTTAAAGTTTTACCAAATAGAGAATCTATTTGATGTTTTAGTATGTTGCGATGATGTCGAATTACCAAAACCATCTGGTGAACCTATGATAAAGGCAATGCAGGAAATGAAATTAAAGAGAGATGAAGTTATTGTAGTTGGAGATGGATATAATGATATTTTAAGTGCTAAAAATGCAGGTATGAAATCTGTCTTAACAACATGGTATGGTGATATGGGCGTACAGCGAGAATCAGATTATGTTGTAGATTCTGTAGATGCTTTGCGGAATATTATTTTGTGAAAGATGAATGACAAATAAACAGCAAACCATTTGCATTCAGCAATTATGAAGAAGGATTTATGGCGTTTAAGAACTGGATGGATGAAATTGCTGAAAAACACGACAAAGAGGTAGTGCTTCCGGGAATGGAGCCTGCAGGACGAAGGTTTTCTGATTATGAATTATGGAAATAAAAGATGAAAGAGTTAGTTGCTTGTGATTACATGTGGAATGGTCTAAGATGTGTTGTGAGTTGTAAAAATGTAAAACGTATATGAAAACAATAGAATAGGAGAAATGCTATCAAAAATAGCATAATGTGAAAATATGAAATTTTTATTAGAAACATTAGGAATGACAAATCAATGCAATTTACGATGTACATACTGTGATTGGGAAAAAGAGGAGTACAAAAGCTTAACACAAGAAGAATATAAAATTGCAAAAAATAATTTAGAGGAAACAAGAAAATTAATTGATAGTAATTATCCAGAGGTGTGTTTAGTTCAATATTCAGGTGGCGAACCATTCTTATATCCAGAAATTATAAATTATGTGCTAGAAATATTTAAGAATAAAGAATACAAGGCAGGTTATTTGTCTGACGTGACTGATGAAGATGTGGCTGGTATTGAAGAGAAGGAAATCTATGAAGTAATAGTAACTAATTTAGATTGAAACAGTGAAAAATTTCTTGACAACTATACGTATTAATAGTAGACTATTGACTAATATTTTGAAAGGATATTTTTTAAATGAGCAGATTTGTAACCACAACTGCATACGTTTATAGAGAGACTATGTACACTTATTATGTATATGGTCTTAGTTTCGTATGTAAAAATGACGGTTACAGAAAAGAATAGATTTTCAGAATATAGGATATATGTATATGCTGACCACTTATCTTTTCTGGGTAAGTGGTCTTTTTATTTCAGTCGAGACTACAATCTCCGACTGAGATAAATCCCCCGGACGTATAATAAAAAGGAGAGAAAAAAATGAGACAGTTACATGATTACAATAATTGCATCGCAAATCTATCAAATTCGGTGCTAAAGGGATTCGGAGCAGCTCCGGTAGGCACGACACTTCCAAGTGCAGATGAACTGCTAAAGAATGAATACAAGAACGTGGTTATACTTTTGCTCGACGGATTGGGAACCTATATTATGAATGAAAACCTTAAAGAAGACGGATTTCTGAGAACACATTATAAAGAATCGATAAGTACAGTGTTTCCGCCTACAACCGTTGCTGCAACCACATCGATTATAAGTGGATTGCAACCTATTGAGAGTGCCTGGCTTGGGTGGGATCTTTATTACCCACAGGTAGATAAAAATGTTACGGTTTTCCTGAATACGGAACAAGGAACGGATAAAACTGTTTCAGATGAGAACATACCTTGGAAGTATTGCGGGTATGAATCAGTTGTTGACAGATTGATTCGTGAAGGAAAAGAAGCATATAACGTTACACCGTTTGCACCGCCTTATCCGGAGAATTTTCATGATATATGTAATCAGATTACTAACATATGTAGCAAAGACACAAAAAAATATATTTATGCATACTGGAATGAGCCGGATAATGTGATGCATAAATATGGCTGTTACAGTCCGGAAGCAAAGAGAGTAATTGCTGAACTGGAAAATGAGATAGCCAGAATGAGTGAAAATTTAGAGGATACATTACTCATTGTGACGGCTGATCACGGACATATTGACGGAAGAAATGTATCGATTACAGATTATCCTGCCATCGTGGAGTGTCTGGTCAGAATGCCTTCAATTGAGCCACGTGCATTAAATCTTTTTGTGAAAGAGGAAAAGAGAAAAGAATTTGAAAGAGAGTTTGAGAAGGCGTTTGGAAATGATTTTATTTTGTTAACCAAGGAAGAAGTATACGAGAAAAAGTTATTTGGAACGGGAGTGCCTCATAAAAATGTTGATGCAATGATTGGAGATTATCTGGCTGTAGGAACGACAGATTTAACCATTTTTAATTCTAAGGAGGAGGCAGAGCATTTTATAGGAGTGCACGCCGGTTATACAAAAGAAGAAATGACTATTCCGTTGATTATTATCTAAAAAAGTTTTATTGGAAAGAGTAGAAAGGAAAATGCAAAATGAATTTGGCAGAGAAAGAAAAAAGAATTGACGAGATACTTGAAAGAGGTATTATTAAAGAAATTCTTCCATCAAAGGAACAATTCAAGGAAGCTTTGATGAATAAGAGACTGACATTTTATATTGGAGCAGATCCAACTGGTGATTCTTTGCATTTGAGTCATGCGAAAAATTTTATGTTGTTAGAGGAATTCAGACAGTTGGGACATAATGTTAATGTTTTGTTTGGAGATTTTACGGCATGTATCGGTGATCCTAGTATAGCCGTTTTAAATTAACCCTACTTTATATTTAGGATATGATTTCATTCTGCAAGGCAGAGGAATGAGGCGTAGCGGTGGCTACGTCGATTGACGATAACGCCGCAGATGGAATCATAGGCAAATATAAAGTGGGTGTATTTAAAAACGACTATACTAGCGACAAATCATTTTGAATTAGGTATTGACATAATGCTTAATTCATATATAATGATTATATGATTAAGTATTGAAATAATACCTAAGGAGGAACGATGGAAAAAAGAAATAAAGACGGATTAACAGAAAAAGAATTTTTAGAACAATACAACCCGGGAGATTATAAGTGTCCGAGTGTTACAACGGATGTACTCATTATAGGTATGAATAAAGATTATACAAAAATGAAAATTCTACTAATAAAAAGAGGAGACCATCCGTTTATAGACTGCTGGGCGTTGCCGGGTGGTTTTGTGGAGGAAAATGAAACAGCTCATCAGGCAGCTGCAAGAGAGCTTGAAGAAGAAACCGGACTTAAGAATGTATATCTTGACCAGGTGTATACATTTACCAAGCCGGGAAGAGACCCGAGAACATGGGTAATCACCATTGCATATTTGGCATTGGTTTCTGATTTGCAGAATGTGGAAGGATTAGATGATGCAGATGATGCGGATTGGTTTGATTTGGAATTTACAGATGAAGAAATCATTATCTCAAACGAAGAGAAAGAGGCGAAAATTGTTTACAGTTTGAAAAAGAAAATTTTTTATAATGGTGTGATTAGGTATGAAAATTATATTCCGTCACTAAAAAGTCAGGATTCATTAGCATTTGATCATGTGGAAATCATTATTGAGGCATTGAAGAAATTGAGAAAGCAGATTAAATATAGCGGTGAAGCATTTTGTCTTGTGGATGAAAAATTCACATTGCCGGAATTACAGGCAGTTTATGAGACTGTTTTAGGACAAAAGTTATATAAAAAGAGTTTCAGGGATATGATTTCTGAATACGTAGTGGAAACAGGTGAAGAAAGAACATCGAGAACGCCAAAAGGACGAAGATGTAAAGAATATAGTTTTAAAATGGAGGAATAGCCATGAAAGATATTTTAGTTGTAGTTGACATGCAGAAGGATTTTATAAGTGGAGCATTAAAAAATGACGATGCATTGAAGATTGTGTCTTATGTAAAAGAAAAAATAAAAGAAGCAAAAATTCAGGGAAAAACGATAATTTTTACTAAAGATACACATGAAGATGATTACATTGAAACAGAGGAAGGGAAGCATCTTCCGGTCCCTCACTGCATAAGAAACAGTGAGGGGTGGGAGATTATCGATGAGCTGGAAGCAGACAAGTATGCAGATAAGATAATTGAAAAAGAAACCTTTGGTTCAACAGAACTGGCCGAGTATTTTAAAGAAAATAAAGAAAGCATCAGGGAAGTAGAATTTATCGGAGTCTGCACGGATATTTGTGTTATATCTAACGTTTTGATTGCAAAAGCTATCTTGCCAAATAAGCAGATTATAGTTGATGAGGCTGGCTGTGCAGGAGTTACGCCACAGTCTCACGATACTGCAATCAGTGCAATGGAAGCCTGCCATATCAATGTTATAAATAAGGACTGACAAAGATGTTGAAATATTTATATTTTCAGCGGGAATTAATGTTGAAATAATTATACTTTTAGCATGAAATTATGTTGAAATAATTATACTTTCTGCGTAAAACAATGTTGAAATGGGAAATGTTGGACTTGTATTATGACGATTTAAAGAAAATAGATGCTTCCGGCAGGATTACGGATATGTATAAATCAGTACCAAGTCAGTTGTCGTGTAAGAAAAAGCATTATGTTATTATGTCTGCTACAGGAAAGCAAAAAACCAGAAAAGATGAAGAACGACTTTTTGAATTGATAGAGTCAGGACTTGTTTTACCTTGTTATAACGTGACGAATCCAGGTGTTTCGTTGATGCAGACAAAAGACATAAAATGCTTTAAATTGTACTTATCAGATATAGGACTTTTTACTACGATGCTATTTAATGATTCTGAAAATGGTGTGGAAGACATTTACAGGAAATTGTTAAGTGATAAATTACCGGCGGATTTGGGATATTTATATGAAAATGTTGTCGCTCAAATGATAAAAGCTTCGGGAAGAGATTTGTATTATCATACATGGAAAAAGAAAGAGAGTACACATTCTTATGAAATTGATTTTTTGATTACATCAAAGAACAAAGTGATACCAATTGAGGTTAAATCTTCTGCAGTAAAAAATCATGAATCAATAGATCAGTTTGAAAAAAAGTATTCAAAACAAATAGCACAGAGGTATTTATTCTCACAAAAGGATGTGGGAAAAATAGGCACACTTCATTTAAAACCAATATATATGATTCCGTTTTTTTTGAAAAATATTTAAAAATTGGAGGAAAAAATTTATGAGATTACCACAGATTATCAATAGTTTATTAGAAACAGACCTTTATAAATTCAGTATGGGGATGACTATTTATCATCAATTCCCATCATACAGAACAGTTTGGACATTTAAGTGCAGAAATACAGATGTACATTTTACTGCAGATATGGTACAGGAGATTAAAGAGCAGATAAAAGCATACTGTGAACTTAAATTTTCGGAAGACGAACTTTCGTATCTTGGAAATATCAAATGGTTAAAACCGGACTATGTAGATTTTTTAAGACTTTGGCATCCGGTATATGATGACTTTACAATCACAGATAAAGCAGAATGTGGTCTTTCCATCGAAGCAAAGGGAACATGGGTTAATTCTTCGATGTATGAAATCCCGACACTTGCTATTGTTAACGAAGTGTATTTTAGAATGGCATATGATTACGAAGATTTAATGGTATCATTCAGAGAACGATTAGATGAAAAATGCAGGAGACTTCGTGAGGAGGATATAAATCTTGGTACATTTTCAGAGTTCGGTTTAAGAAGACGCCTGTCTGCACAGGCTCAGGAACTGGCTGTAGAAAAACTTGTTGAAACATCAAAAGAGTGCAGTTCGACTTTTGTGGGAACTTCTAATGTATATCTGGCGAAAAAATATGGAATTAAGCCGGTGGGAACCATGGCTCACGAATATATTATGTGTGTCGGACAGGGAGATAATAAACATAATGCAGCATATTCAAACTGGTATGCATTAAATGCATGGATTAAAGAATACTCAGTACTTAACGGAATTGCACTTACAGATACTGTTACAACAGATGTGTTCCTTAAAGATTTTCAGCTGACATTTGCAACCATGTTCAGCGGAGTGAGACATGATTCAGGAGACCCGTATGAATGGGGTGAAAAGATGATTAAGCATTATGAAAGTCTGGGAATAAATCCTAAGATGAAAACGCTGCTTTTTTCTGACAGTCTTGATTTTGACAGGGCAAGTGCTTTGTATGACAGGTTTAAGGACAGGATAAATACTGCGTTTGGAATAGGAACTTATCTTGCAAATGATACTAAAGTTCCGCCCCTTAATATTGTTATGAAGACTACAGAGTGTAACGGACATCCGGTAGCAAAGATTTCAGATACTCCGGGAAAAGGAATGTGCAAAGATGCAGAGTATATTGAGTATCTCGAGAGGGCTTTGAAGTGGAGGATGGATAGAGAGTGACAAATGTGAGATAATGATTTACGTGGATTAGTTTTATATGATATAATATCCAAAATGTTGATTGGATATATGATTTTAATGCCCAAAATGTTGATGGAATACAGGATTTACATATCCAAAATGTTGATGAAGATACAATTTTTGGCATCCAAAATGTTGATGCGTTTAAAATTACGTAAGTATAGCCTGCGTGATTCGGGTATCTGGAGGTGGATTTGTGTTAAAAAGAAAGGCATCAGAAGAAATAAAAAAATGGATTAAAAGAAAAGAAAAAAAGTGTCTGGTTGTGCAAGGTGCAAGGCAAACAGGAAAGACATATGTTATTGAGCGGTTTGCGGAAGAAAACTATGAGGAAATTGTGGAAATTAATTTTAAGGAAACAATTTCTGCAAAGGATGTTTTTGCAGGTGATTTGACCGTAGACGGCATGGTTATGGCACTTAGATTTCGTTTTCCTGAAAAGAAAATTCAACCTGGTAAAACATTGATATTTTTAGATGAGATACAGGAATGTGAAGAGGCAATCACTTCGCTTAAGTTTTGGGCAGTTGATAACAGATATGATGTTATTGCATCAGGGTCATTACTTGGTATTGATTATAAACGGGCATCTTCGTATCCGGTAGGTTATGTTGATTATCAGATGATGTATGGATTGGATTTTGAGGAATTCCTTTGGGCTATGGGGGTTAAAGATGAGATGGTAGAATCACTCTGTGAATTTTTGGATAGAAAAAAAGTAATTCCGGAGTCAGTTCATAAACAGATGATGAATTATTACAGGCAGTTTATCGCAACAGGCGGTATGCCTGAAGTTGTACAAAATTATGTTAATAATAAGGATTTTAGAGATGTGGATTCTATTCAGAGAAATCTATTGAAAGGCTACCAATATGATATTGCACACTATGCAACAGCTGAAGAAAAACTTAAAGCGGAAAAATGCTATCTTTCTCTGGCTAAACAGTTACTTGATAAAGAAAATCACAAATTCCAGTACAAAGAGATTGAACATGGTGCAAGAGCACAAAAGTATTACTCAAGTATAGAATGGCTGCTGCGTTCAGACATGGTTCATTTGTGCAGGCGCGTAACAGATATCAGGTATGATCTGGAGGATTATTCAAGAGATGATTTTTTCAGGGTGTACACGACAGATTTATCACTTGTAATTGCTATGAAAGATTTTTCGTTGAAGCAATATATAGTTGAAAATACACTGTCAGGAAATACAAAGGGCGGTTTATATGAATGCGCAATAGCTGACACACTCCACAAAAAAGGATACCCATTGTATTTTTATAAAAATGATACAACAAAGAAAGAATTAGATTTCATTATACAAAAAGAAGGTCAGGTTATACCTATAGAAGTTAAAAGTGGAAATGCACGTGCAGATTCATTAAATAAAATAATGAAAAAAAAGAAATTAACTTTGGGATATAAGTTTGTTGATGGAAATATTGGTGTTAATGAAGATGGTGTTGTTACGTTGCCTTTGTATATGGCGACATTTATATAGGAGGTGGATTTGTGAATAAAATGTTATTATATCATGGAAGTGACACGGAATTTTTTTTTCCTGAAATAAGAAAAACAAAGTATACAAAAGATTTTTCATGGGGATTTTATTGCACAAATAATTTTGAACAAGCATATAAATGGGCTTATAGAAAATCAAAAAAAGGAATTGTAAATATCTATTCTTATAATCCAAATGATGTACTTAATTTTTTGCGATTTGATAAAATGACGGATGAGTGGTTAGATTTTATTGGAAAATGTCGTGCAGGATATGTACACGATTATGATATTGTAGAGGGACCAATGGCAGATGACACAATTTGGAATTTTGTAAATGATTTTCTTGCAGGAAATATAAGTAGAAAAGTATTCTGGGACTATGCAGAATTTAAACATCCGACGCATCAGATAAGCTTTCATACGCTGAGAGCACTTGACTGTTTGAAATTTGAGAGAGGTGAGAATGTAAATGGATGATAAGAGAAAAGATGATGTTTTTTACGTATGTACATTGATAGAATATATATCAAGAGAAACACATAATCACAGGAAAGATGTTATTTCATGTTTTAATAAAAATGATTTAACCAGACAATTAAGAGTAGCAGAATTAAATCATTGCCTGTCTTTTGGACAGGTTTCAGACGAGCTTATAGAAGAGTATAATATATCTAATGGAGACTATGATACAGTGGCAGAATGTAAATATACAGTTCCTTCAGTAACATCAATTGGGAGAGTATATCAGATGCTTGTATTGTCTGTATACAAGGATGATGATGTTGAGCAGGCGATAATAGATGTATTCTCATCTTTTATAAGTGATGAGATATCTGAGTTTAACTCAAACGTTTATTACAGTAATCCTGATTATTTAAGATGCTCATATCTGGAGGGAAGAATGCTTGAGTAACGACAAAAAATATATATAAAGCATATTGCAAAATGTCCCTTCGGTTCGTTACTATAATTAACGAAAATTTATACTTGAAAACGATGTGTCTATGTGTTGCATTGGATATGAAAAGAAAAAATCGCCCACAAGATGGGTTGACCAATAGTTTTGATAGAAAATCCACCCTGTATTATCCAAAGTATTGGGATGGTTTTTCTATGTATTAGAACATTAGTGACAAATCAAATAAATGAACTCTCGGAATCATGAGTAGCCCCAAAGTGGCATGATAGTATGTAGGATTATGCTGTGTAACTGTTCTATTGTTTACACAGCTGTTTTTATTTGACGTGTGACAAAAAACAATATATAATAGAACGTAAATATATTACGAGCGGCAAACAAAAATGCAAAACAATAAACATGACATAGAAGAAAGGGGAGAAACAAGTTGAGAATTATAAAGGAAAAACAAAATCTTACTTATTTACAGTGGTCTCATATTAGAAGTTCCAGTGGGACTGCCGGAAGTTTTTTAAAGTCAGAATCAATTTTGAACCGAAAAAAAACATATTATAAACTGTCAAATTTTGATCCACTAAATGGAGTTATAGGACATGAGTGTATAAATGAAATCATAGTGGATAGATTGTTGACATTATTAGGGGTAGAACATTTAAATTATGAGTTGATTAATGCTGATATTGAAATAGAAAATCATGTATATAGTGCTTATATATGTTCATCTTTAGATTTTAAAGAAAGTGGAGAAAGCAAAATAGCTATAGAGGATTTTTATAGGACAAATGCTTGTAAAGGGGAATCACATTATGATTTTTGTAAACGTTTTCAGTGGCAAAAATATGTAGATACAATGCTCGCTGTTGATTATATCATTCTTAACAGGGACAGGCACGGTGCTAATATTGAAGTGTTAAGAAATTCAAGAACACATACCCTTAGAATTGCACCACTGTTTGATCATGGATTATCTTTGCTTTGTTCCTGTTTTACTGATGAGGATGCCATGAAATTTGATATCTATGAGGATAAACGATGTCAGAATTTTATTGGTGGATATTCATGTTATGAAAATTTGAAACTGATTAAAAATAAAAGAGATATTTTTCTTAATCAATTACACCAATCGGACAGACAATTTATATTTGATGGTTTAGAAGATGTCTTATCAGAGACTTTTATAGATAGAATATGGAATATGATTTATGGAAGGTATGAGATTTATGAAAATTTATGAGATAATAGATTTTGAAAATAAATTTTCAATCGGTGTTCTAATTTACTATGAAAAGAAAAAACAGTTCATCATTGAACTTCAGGATTATTTGGACGAGTGGACAGCACCATTACTTTTTAGCGCTTTGGTGAAAAAGAATATATATACAATCCCAAGAGAGCTGAGTCGTTTATGGGTACAGGAAAGAATTATTCCAAGAGACAGACAAAATATTGGTGATATACTAAAAAATCATGGATTAGAATCATACGATGAGATGAAATTTTTAGAGATTTCCCGGGGAAAATGTTCTCAGGATTACTTATATATCAAAAGAATCGATAGATTACCGAACTATGCCGCTCACAGAAGAAAAAAGAATGTGTTAGAGTGTTTTCCGTGCAATAATAGGGAACTGATATGTTTTTTTATGGATGATGTAGTGAAAAAAATTAATTTAAATGATATATCTAATGAAGAAGGGGTTGATAAAATACTAGAGTTTGACCAGTTATATCAGTCTTGTATGGTTGGACCGGGAGGATACTGTGTCACGTTCAATGATTCAATTGATATTGCAGCGGGGACTCTTTATGATGCTGGTCAGGTAATACCGCTCTCGAGAGATGATTTTGTAAATTTTGCAAATAAAAATCTGTTGGACACTACGGAATGCTGTGAGTTGTTGGAGTGTTCCAGACAGAATATCGGGTATATGGCAAAAAAACAGCATATCACACCTGTCAAGGAAAATGTGAAGGGTAACCTTTATCTGAGGGGAGATATTCAAAAAAATATGTGGTAGTCTTGTGTAAAGCAATAATTGACGTTAAATGTGACTGTTTTGTTTTTTTTATACAAAAAAAGCAGAAAATAGACATTTGACGTCATTTTTTTTCATAAATACAATACAATGATATAATCATATTGTGAATAACATATATGACAGCTCGAGCAAAAAACATGTATTCAACAAAACTTTGCACAAACATTCATTTTTCTATGAATATTTGAAGGAGATATATGGTACATGAAAAAAATATTTCAAATAGCAGCAGTCTTATTTTTTTGTTATTATTTATTGCTATTGTTCTGGGATTATTCGAATTTGCTGGAGAATACCCTGAATAAGGATGTAATCAAAGTTGAAATGACAAACAATTCTGAGATAACTAACCAGAAATATATAGAGAAGATAAAAAATATTTGTAAAGAAACTGATACTAGTCTTTACTATAGAATGTACAATAAAAAAACAATGACATATTATATAGTAGACGAAAATCATAATTTTTTTGAGATGAATCTAAATGAAAAATTAGATAGAAATCAGTATCTTACTACAAAAGGAACTAAAGGTCATCAAATGAATTATATTTGCATAAATAAAGTTTGTGAATTGCGAAACATTGATGAAATAAGAGAGTACAAATTAGATGCGGCTACATTTTATGTTAAGACAAAAAATTATAATGCATTTGACGATTGTTGTGAAAAAAATGGTATTTCATTAGAAAAACTTGAAATGACAACAACAAGATTAAGTGCAGTTAACTTTGAGAATATGATGATAGCGGTGGCGTTGATGGCGTTGGTATTCATTATGTACAATTTATCAATTAAACGAAATGTATTCATTAGAAGAATGAGTGGTTTTAGTGATGTTGACAACTTTTTTTATTCTATGAAGAAAGAGATAAAGTTAATTGGGATTCCCTGTGCATGCTTGTTTGTGACAGCATGTGCGATAATGGCTATTTTTTACCCACGAATGGTGGTTAGTTTTATGGAGTTGTATAGATGGGGAGAATTTGATAATATTATTAGCTAAAGAGGGAAAATAAAGCAGACAGAAATTGAGAATGTAGGAAAGGAGATGGAAAGCTAAATTCAGAAAAAGGGAGCGAAGAGAAAGGGAAATCCTATCACTGCAACCTATGCAGTTGAAGGCGATACAATTGATATAGAATTGCTTATGCCGATAGACGTAAGTGTTGATTCTTCAGATAAATTTGTTTTAAAAAATAAAATTAAAATAGTTAATGCTGTGGTTGTTGCCTTTAAGGGGCATCCTATGAGGTTACAGGACGCATGTGGCAGATTGAATCAGTACATAGCAGACGGATATGTTAAATCCAGACAATACAGAAGTAGACGTATATGTGGGAATAAGTTCTAATATATTATAATTCACGTTATAAATCAGATTTGCAAAAAGTGATTTCCCTGCAAACTGTTTTATATAAAAATGGGATGCTAATATAATTCGCGAAAACCATCAGTGTCCCCAAAGATAGCACTTTTGAAAAAGCACCCGGGTAGAGTATATCGTTTTTTCAATTTCGTGTAAACCAAAATACAATAAAAGTAGAAAAAAACAGTGAATAGAATAATAAAGTCAGTTACAGTAATACTTGCGATATGTGTCTATTTTTTTGTAATTTGATTTGCGTAAAAGCAGATAATTATAAATCATGGAATAATATGTCTGCAGATAAAAAAATCAGATTATTGAAAAATTAATGACAGATGTTGAGCGTGCAAAGACAACAGGAGATATTAAGAATTTCAATAAAAAAATTGAATCAAAACAATTAAATGTTTTAGAAGGTAAAACATACGAAGAAATAGAGTCGCTATTAAATAATAGTTATTGTGGAAATAAATCAGAAAATACGGAAGGCGGAATAATATCTGATCCAGTCGATTATCTGAGAAGTACGGTTGGTAAGAAAAAAGATTCATATAAAGTTGTGGAAAGTAAGGATTGTACATGGAGTACTTATTATAATATGGATGAGTTTAGAAAAGAAGAGAACAATTGTACTTTGACGGCACTAACTAATGTTATGGGGTGTTTTAAAAATATAGGTTATAATCAAATTCCGGATGGAAAAGAGTTATATGATTTGATAGAAAAAAGAGCAAAAAAATTGGGATACAAATCGAGTAAAGGTCTCTCGGTAACTAAAAACAATAATTTAGTTATTGATACATGGAGAAAGGGCATGGACTATCCAGATGGTAAAGGGAAAAATGATTATTTGTGGACAAAAAAACATTAATATCACAAATTAAAAAAAATAGGCCTTATATGTTTTCATTAGCAACTGGTCAGTATAGCGATCATACAGTTGCAGTGTTAGGATATGAAGTATATAAGAATACTCGAACTGAAAAAGAGTATACTTTTCTAAAAGTTGCAGATGGTTGGTCGTATGGATTGAGATATATGTCGCTAAGCGAGTCATATATAGGATGTCAGACTACGATTGTGCCGCCTTCAAAAGTAGAATAATTGGTTAAATATGATATTGACATTTTAGTTATATATATTAACATATAAAAGAGGTTACAATTTTTATGTAAGTTTTTTAGTTGAAAATGAATGATAATAGGAGGATATAATATGTTTTCAAATGGAATTATTGTAGGAAGTGTAGCAGTTGTTATTGTATTGGCTATAGTAGCGTTAATTAGTATTAAAAAATCAAATATAAAAAAAGGGTTTTCTGTCTCACTTGTACTAGTAGGAATTATATTTGTTTTGTTGGGAGCATATTTAGTTAGAATGTATTCATGGAGAATAATTGCATATGCTTTTATTAGCGTTGGAATAATTGTAATTCTTGGAACCAGTGTTGCTGCAAAGAGAATAAAATAAAACATCACATAAAAATAATTGTGCTGTCGCTTTAAATTTAGTGATAGCACTGTTTTTTTACACATATTTTAAGTGATGTCTGCTTAGGACAAAATAAAAGTATTATAAAACATTGAAAATACTGTGTTTTAAGTCTTTTGCTGTTTCGCACTTAGGAAGAACGTCATCAATAGTAGAGCAGATTTTAAATAAACCATATAAAGAATAACAAATAAAAAAACACTTCGTAAAAATGGGAGTTGACGGATTAACCCCAAAAAGCTGTGTGGCATTTTTTCACGAGGTACCTGTTCCGGAGAAATTGAAAAAGCTGGAAGCGGATTTACTAAATGTAGAAAAAACAAAATTTTAAAATCATTGTTTATGATAAAATGGATGCTATAATATTTGTATATTATTAGCGGAGGTTATAAATATTAAGCATAGAATATACCGCCTTTTTATAAATAATTAACATGTTAATATTAGTATATAATTCAGAATAAGTCAAATAAACAAAAATTTCAGAAGAAGGTGATCATTTGAATTTACAACACAGTTTAGCAGAATTACTTGCAAGAAATGATAGTGTTATTATCAACACTTGACTTTTTTTACTAATATAGAATAATTATCACAAACTTGCGCATTATACTGTTATGGAGTGAATTTAAACATGCGTATTGTCTGCTTTTGGATGATGCGCAAACTTGCGCATTATTCAAAGAGGTGCTGTTATGATACTGAAACGAAAAATGTACGACAAGCTGTTGACGCTCAAAAACAAGCTAAGCGGCAAAAAAGCCTTTCTGATAGAGGGGGCGAGGCGTATCGGCAAGTCAACGATATGTGAAGAGTTCGGTAAGAATGAATATAAAAGCTATATCCTCATCGATTTTGCCAAGTGTCCCGACGAGGTCAGGGACTATTTCGTCAAGTACATGAACGATCTTGATGCGTTCTTCATGCTTTTATCCACATACTACGGTGTGAGGTTGCATGAACGTGAGTCGCTTATCATCTTTGACGAGGTGCAGATTTTTCTGATATCAAATAACAGCAAGCTTAAATACAAGATGTTCCCGATAGAGGTCAAGTCGGGAAAGAAATATTCTATCGAGTCGCTCAAACGCTTCAAGGAGAAATACAAGGCTCGGATAGGTGTATGCTATGTGATACACCCACGCAATCTTAGCTTTAAAGAAGATATCATATGCATACCACCTTACATGACGATCTGTCTATAAAAACACCGCCGTTCAGGACAAACCTGAACGGCGGTTAACAATTCCGGGCATTTCAAACAACTATTTAGATTTCACCTTATTTTCAGCATAATCAAGCGCTTCTATGATATCCTTTTTAAATTGGTTTTCGCCAAGTCTGTCAAAGAATCCATCCTTTTTCATTACGGATAAAGGCTGATCATTTACATGAGAGAATACAAGCTCAATGCCCTTTTTGTCCGCCCTGTCGGCAAGACTGTTAAGTGAACGCATTGCGCTGGCATCTAATGCAGGTACACCACGCATTCTTATGATAATAATCTTAGTGTATCGTTTAGAATTAATGGCTGCAAGCTCTTCGGCTGCGGCAAAAAACATAGGTCCCATAATCTCAAAAACACGGATTTCTTTTGAAATAGACATAAGTTTTTGAGCCTCTTCATCACTGACATCCGGCTGTTCGATATACTTCCACGAATTAACGGCTGTTACCTCAGACATACGTTTCATAAACAATAAAGCTGAGACAACTACGCCTACTTCGATGGCTACCACGAGGTCAAAAATAACTGTCAGAAGAAACGTTCCCACGAGAACAATAATGTCACTCTTTGGAGCAGTTTTTGCCAGTTTTAAAAATGTTTTCCAATCACACATATTCCATGCGACTATAATAAGTACAGCGGCAAGTGTAGTCATAGGAATCAGGGCAGCAGTCGGCATGAGTACCAGAAGAATGATAAGCAGGGTTACACAGTGTACCATACCTGATATAGGAGTTCTTCCGCCATTCTTAACATTTGCTGCTGTTCTGGCTATTGCACCTGTTGCAGGGATACCTCCGAAAAGACCGGAAAAAATATTACCGATTCCCTGGCCGATTAATTCGGCATTAGAATTATGTTTATCACTAATCATACCGTCAGAAACCACACATGATAAAAGTGATTCAATTCCTGCAAGTAAAGCAATTGTAAAAGCAGGTGAGATAAGCCTTTTAATCATTCCGAAACTTACATCCGGAATCTGTGGGACAGGAAGAGAATGCGATAATTCTCCGTACACTGAACCAATCGTATTTACATTGATATTACCGAACTTTACGACTAAAGTTGTAACGATAATAGCAATTAAAGAGCCCGGTATTTTATCTGTAACATATGGAAATACAAGCATAATTACGATTGCTAGCAAACCGATAAGAAGAGTCGGTATACTTGTAGTTGTAATATTTTTACAGTAGCATAATAATTTTTCGATAAACTCAGAAGGAACTTTTTTAATATCAAGTCCTAAAAAGTCTTTAATCTGTCCTACGAGAAGGCTCACACCGATACCGCAGGTAAATCCTGTTGTAATAGTATAAGGAATATATTTAATCAAAGATCCGAAATGACAAATTCCCATAACAATGAGAATAACACCTGCCATAATTGTTGCGACAATCAGTCCTGAGGTTCCAAATTCTGTGACAATACCGTAGATGATAGTTACAAATGCGGCAGTCGGACCACCAATCTGCACACGGCTTCCACCGAAAAAAGCAATAAAAAATCCTGCAATAATGGCGGTGTAAAGACCGGCTTCAGGTGTAACTCCTGATGCAATTGCAAGTGCTATAGAGAGTGGAAGTGCAATAATCGCAACGATAATACCCGCGATTACATCCTTGAAAAACTGATTAGCTGAATAGTCTTTCATTACTTCAAATAATTTTGGCTTTAGAGTTTCCATTTTTATCCATCCTATCTGATTTAAATTAAAATTACACCAATTTTGGCGTAATGTGAAAATGCTCACAAAACCGAATTGTAGCACTTTATAAAACAATGGTCAAGAAAAACATTGAAAATAAGGAGTATAATTGATATAATCGCACATGTATATTTGAAAAAAATAATAATTGGAGGCAGTTTTGTGAGATTAAGAAATGTAAAAGGATCAAGAGAAGAAATTGCAGCAAGTGAATTTACCATAAATAATCCGGAGGAGCACAAAGGGCGCTGGAATGAAGTATTTGGTAATGAAAAGCCTGTTTATATAGAAGTAGGAATGGGAAAGGGCAGATTTATTACGGATATGGCGCTGGCTCATCCGGATAGGAATTTTATAGGTATTGAAAAATATTCAAGTGTATTAATCAGAGCTTTAGAAAAACGGGCAGAGATTGATATAGATAACCTGTATTTTATACGCATGGATGCAGAAAATATAGAAGAAGTATTTGCAAAAGATGAGGTATCAGGTATTTACTTGAATTTCTCAGACCCGTGGCCAAAAGACAGGCATGCAAAAAGAAGACTGACATCAAGACAGTTCTTAAAACGCTATGATAACATATTGAAAAAGGATGGCAGGATAGAATTTAAGACTGACAACAGAGATTTATTTGAATTTTCACTTGAGGAAGTGGCGGAAGCCGGCTGGAATCTCATTTCGCATACATTTGACCTTCATAACAGCGATATGAATGAAGGAAATATAATGACGGAATATGAGGAAAAGTTTTCATCAATCGGCAATCCGATACATAAAATGATAATAAACAGGTAAATTGAAAATTTATGTTTTGTAAAAGAAAAATTTTGCGATTTTTGTCGGATTATATTTATTGCAGAAGAAAGCTGAATAGGTGTATAATAAACATGAAAAAATCATGGGACGAAGTATACGAAATATTGAATCCAAGGAATGAGAAATGAGGTAAAAAGATGATTTATAAAGTTACAGATGATTCTTATGCGAGCGAGGTACTTAAAAGTGATGTGCCGGTTATTGTAGATTTTTATGCAGACTGGTGCGGGCCTTGTAAGATGATGGTTCCGGTACTTGATATGGTAGATAAGGAACAGGGAAGCAAAGTTAAGATAGTAAAAATTAATGTGGATGAGAATCCTGAGACGACACAGAAAAACAGAGTTATGTCGATTCCGACAACTTTGTTTATAAAAGGTGGTACAGTAAAAGCAAGAGTTGAAGGTGCGGTAACGAAGAACGTTATAGACCAGAAACTTGCAAAGGTGTTGTAAAAAACATGAAAGAAAATGGTACAAAGCTGAGGAGGCTAATCGTTATAGTTTAACTTTACAGAGGTAAATTATACAGTAGGATACTTGAGAAATTAAGTATCCTTTTATATTATCGAGTTTTACTAAGAAACAAAAAACATTACAAATACTTGACGATGGTGTGAATGATATTGTTTTTGTAACTATTAAAAAATACGGAAGGACGAAAAATGTATGGAGCAGATACCTCAAAGACATAAGGAGATTTTAAATATAATATTATTAATAATTCATATGTCCGAATAAAAAAGTATATTGGAAAAGAAGAGAACGGAGTGATACCAAGTGATATAGAGGGGTATAAGGTAACACGGATAGAGAAATATGCATTTAGGATTGTGAAAGTTTACAGAGTGTAGAAATACCTGATAACGTAAAATTAGGAAAAAATGCGTTACCGGACAATATAAAGTAAATATGGGTTGTTGTCCTGTGATAAATGATGAGCTCCGTATCAGTCTGATATGGGGCTTGTTCGTTTCTATACAAATCCCCTTGAAAAAATATTAAAAAAATGTTAAAATGAAATATCTTATATAACCAAGGTAGCATGAAGGTGAAATAGATAATGTATACACATAAAAAAATAACACAATTAAATGATTTCTTTCTTGAACGTAGCAGGAGAGAGGGAGATTTTGTGTTTTTTTACAGGATTAACGGTTATACAGAAGATATATCGGAATTTATACAGAATTACTATGATGCGGCGAGGAAGTCCGGGGTAATCATAGAAGGTAAGATTCCGAATCCTGACGAAAAGAATCTCTCTTTTTATGGAGAAATGATGGGGATGGATTTTAAACAGGATAGAGAATTTATATCGAACAGTCTGAAAAAATGGCTTCCGAGAATGAAGGATTATCCAAGACGCAATGTCGCAGACTCTATTTTCTATTTGTTGGAATCATTAAAAAAGTCCGGTAAGACAGAGAGCATGATTAAAAATGCATACATCAAATTTATGTGTTGGCTTTATTATAAATTCGAAAGAATTGTGAATCAATTAGGAGAGGAGACAATTCCGAAGATATTATATGAGGGAGATATCAGTTATTATGAATTAATGCTGATTTCCATCATTTCAAACGCAGGTTGTGACGTTGTGCTTTTACAATATAATGGAGATGAATCATATCTTAAGACAGATAAAGAATCAGTATTTTCAGATGATTTAAAACTGCCTGATATGAAGGCATTTCCGGACAATTATTCACTTAAATCGCTTCGTGAGAAGATAAAAAATGAGGTCGGAAGAGCAAGGCTTTATGGAAGAAAACCTGAAGTGACGAATTGCACGAATGCATGGATAGAAGGCAATTGGATGGAAGATATTGCCAAAAGCGTACCATTAAGGGGAAACGATAAAAGATTTTACTATAATTGTTTTTGCCGGGTAATCGGTGTGGAAGACAAGTATACCTACCTTAATGATTTGTATCAGTTTCATCAGATGCTGATTCATGATAAAAGAAAAGTAGTTGTGGTAGATGATGTGATTCCAAAGCCGGGAGCGGAAGAAATAAGGACTATACATCGCGGTAACTATGCAAATGCAGAGCAGCTTATTATGGATTTGTCCACGAATATTAAATATACGGCAAATGATTTGTTACAGAGGATAATGGTAAAAGCGTTTGTGGATGTGATGCTTGAAGCTGCAGCAGTTCCGGGCATGAACGTTAACAAACTTACGAGCAGGGCGGTGTATCTGCTTTGCAGGTTAAAGAGATACCAGACGGAATTGTTTTCTAACTGGAAGATGCCGGACGTAAGCTGCTTCATTTATATGGGTGGCTGCAGGGACACGGATGAAGAAATATTTTTAAAAATGCTTGCAAGACTTCCGGTTGATGTGTTGATTTTGGTTCCGGATTTTGCAAAAAGGTGCTGCCTTACAGATGAACATCTGTATGAAGTGAATTATACGGAGTCTTTTGAAGTCGGCAGATTTCCAAGAGAGAGTGCCGGTGTAAGCATTGGCACAGCCGCATATCAGGCTGAAAGGGAACTGGATACGATTATGTATCAGGATTCCGGACTTTACAGAAACAGACAGTACGAAAAGGCAAATATTGTAAGTCTCAGGACAATGTATGAAGAGATAGCTATTTTGTGGGATGAAGAACTTAAATACCGGCCGAGTTTTGGTGTTATAGATGATAAGGTGACGATTCCTGTTATTTATTCAAAAATCTGTGGAGTAAAGGAAAATAATGTGCAGGAATATTGGAAAAGCATTAAAATGCTGATAACAGAAGATACTTTTGTTATAAAACAGGCAGGATTCATACAGAATACAACGTCAAATCCGATAAAACAGTATGCTACGGAATTCTGGAAAGAAGGGCGCTTGCGGGCGGACAGAATTAAGGAAAATCCTCAATATCGTTACAGCGTTTTGCGGGAGGAAATTCAGAATTATATGCTTGAGAAGCTTGGTGTTCTTATCCGGAGTAAGATTATTAAGGGAACTTTTGTGAATGGAACTGAGTATACGATAGTATCAACAGTGCTGAATCTTCCGAAAGAGATACTAAGGATGATTCAAAAGTTTGATTTTACAAAAAAGAATCCTAAGCTTATATATATTTTAACGGATGAAAGTTCCATAACCCTTGAGGAATCGATTATGACAGCATACCTTAATTTGTTAGGATTTGATATAATATTTTTTGTACCGACGGGTTATCAGACGGTTGAGAAATACTTTAACAGCATGCCGATGGAAGAGCATCAGATCGGAGATTATATATATGATCTGAACGTACCTGATTTTAACAGGATTGTGGCGGTGACAGATTCTGTTTCATGGCGGGAAAGAATATTTGGAAAAAGATAAAGGAAGGATAGATAAGTATGGCAATTGATTTTGGAAAACAGACGACAGCGCAGGCACCTGTTGTTGTAGAGGAAAAAAATGAAATCGAAGTAGTTGAAAATTATGACATTGTGGCAGACAGAGAACAGATGAACCGTGAACTTGTGAATTCAAAAGAAGTCGATGATATCGTCAGCACGATTGAAATTAATAATTTGAGTACTATAGTTTCATTCGGCGGGGAAGTTGCAGAAGAGATTTCTAAGGCATCCGATATAGTTCTTAACAGCATGAGCATGTCGCAGATTGATGAATCAAGTGACATGTTAAATACACTTGCTAAGATAATGAACAAGTTCGATATTGAGGAGATAAAAGATAATCCTACATTATTTGGAAAGCTTTTTGGGAATTTGAGAAAACAGCTTGATAAGATTCTCGAAAAGTATCATACTATGGGTGATGAGGTTGATAAGATTTATGTTCAGTTAAAGAAATATGAATCTGAAATCAAGCAGTCAAATAAAAAGTTAGATGATATGTTTAATGCAAATGTTGAATATTATCATGAACTGGTAAAATATATTCTTGCCGGCGAGCAGGGGTGTAAGGAGATTGAAGCCTACATTGCACAGAGACAGGCTGATATGGAAGCTACAGGTGACAACTCAATCCAATTTGAGCTTGCAAATCTTAATCAGGCATTGGCTATGCTTGAGCAGAGAACACAGGACTTAAGAACAGCCGAGAGTGTGGCAATGCAGTCAATTCCTATGATTAAGACTATGGAATTTAGTAATATGAATCTTGTAAGAAAGATTAATTCCGCATTTATAATAACACTGCCTGTATTTAAACAGGCGCTTGCACAGGCGATTATGCTTAAGAGACAGCGTATTCAGGCAGATGCCATGTCAGCACTTGATGAAAAAACTAATGAGCTGTTGATTAAGAATGCTAATAATACAGTTGAGCAGTCTAAGATGATTGCAAGGATGACGTCAGGAAGTTCTATCAGCGTAGATACACTTGAGACTACATGGCGCACGATAGTAAATGGTATTGACGAGACAAGACAGATTCAGGCAGATGCCAGAAAGAAAAGGGCAGAGGATCAGGTCAGACTCGAAAATATAAAGCAGGAATTTAATAGTAAATATAGTATGCCTGCGAACAAATAGACATAAACAAAACAAGGAGGGTAATTATTATGCCAATTAATTTATCAAAAGGACAGAAAGTGGATTTAACAAAAGGAAATCCGGGACTTAAGAAGGTAATGATAGGACTTGGATGGGATGTAAATGCATTCGATACCGGGGCAGCATTTGATTTGGATGCGTCAGTATTTATGTGTGATGCAGCAGGAAAATGTCCGTCAGACAAAGAATTTATTTTCTATGGTAACTTAAAACACAGCAGTGAATCTGTTGAACATATGGGTGATAATACTACAGGTAGCGGCGACGGTGACGATGAGCAGATAATTATCGATATCGAAAAGATACCTGCAGAAATTGAGAAGATAGCTTTCACGGTTACTATATATGAAGCTGATAAGAGAAATCAGAACTTTGGTCAGGTTTCAAATGCGTACATCAGGATTGTTGATGAAAGTACAGGAACTGAGTTGATCAGATATGATCTTGGTGAGGACTTCTCTATCGAGACAGCTGTTGTTGTCGGAGAGTTATACAAACATGGCGGAGAATGGAAGTTCAATGCTATAGGAAGCGGATTCCAGGGTGGTCTTGCAGCACTTTGCGGTCACTATGGTATTGATGCTGAATAGTGATGGAGGTTTAAAATGTCTATAAGTTTACAAAAAGGACAAAAGGTAAGTCTTTCTAAAGAAAGAGCCGGACTTAAGAATGTAATAGTCGGACTTGGATGGGACGAAGCAGAACGTCCAAAGAGTGGCGGATTATTTTCAAAAAAACCACAGCCTATCGATTGTGATGCATCAGCTTTGTTATTGCAGAATGGTAAGCTTGTAAATTCAACTGATTTGGTATATTATGCAAATCTCAGACATACATCAGGTACCGTAATGCATATGGGCGATAATCTTACAGGTGCAGGTGACGGTGATGATGAGCAGATTGTCATTGATCTGGAAAAAATACCGGAGTGTTATGACAGAGTGGTAATTGTAGTAAATATTTACCAGGCTGTTAAGAGAAACCAGCATTTCGGCATGATTCAGAATGCATTTATCAGAGTTATGGATGGCAGCAATAATTCAGAAATATTGAAATACAATCTTACTGAGGATTACTCAGGCATGACAGCTATGGTTTTTGGTGAGATATATCGTCATAATGGAGAATGGAAGTTTAATGCAATAGGACAGGGAACTACAGATCCGGGTATATCTGAATTGATTAGAAGATACCAGTAATGGACATAATTATTGGGAGGGACGATAATGTCTTCTCCCAATTGTCATGAATATAGAAAGGGAATGGAATTTATAATGAAGTATAACGGACTTACAGATAAAGAGGTTGAAGAATCCAGAGAAAAGTATGGTTCCAACGAGATACCTGATTCGGAACCGACTACATTCTGGCAGGAATTTAAAGAGACATTTGGCGATCCTATGATAAAGATTTTGCTGGTTATTGCAGCTCTTATGATTGCGATGTTTTTCTTTGGATATGCAGAAATATACGAGCCTCTTGGAACGATAGTGGCAGTTCTTATCGTTGCTACTGTATCTGCAAAGACAGGAGTGGCAAGTGATACAAAGTATCGTGAATTAAAAGACAACGCTGAGAAAGATAAATGTAAGGTTTATCGTAACGGTGTTGTTGCAGTAATTGATGTTGATGAGGTAGTTGTAGGAGATAAGGTTCTTCTTCAGTCAGGAGATAAGGTTCCTGCAGACGGAGTTCTTGTATCAGGCAATCTAAAAGTAAATAACTCAGCATTAAACGGTGAAGCTGAAGAGTGTAAAAAGAGTGCGGCTGATGACGGATTTGAACTTCCGGAAGATATAACGGGTGATACATTTGTTGATGCACATTCTTTATTCAGAGGTGCAGTAATATTTGACGGCGAAGGTATCTTGGATGTCAGAAAAGTCGGCTTAAAGACTATGATGGGTAAGATGGCTGAGGAAATGCAGGAGGATGAACCGGACTCACCACTTAAAGTCAAGCTTGCTAAGCTTGCAGGACAGATTTCTACTTTTGGTTATATCGGTGCATCAGTGATTGCATTGTTATATATTATGTATTTCATCGTAAATGCGGGTGGCGTATCTGCATATTTTTCACTGGGATTTGAGCATATAATCAAGGATGTGGTTGATGCTGTTTCTCTTGCGGTTGTTATCATTGTGTGCGCGGTACCGGAAGGTCTTCCGCTTATGATATCTCTTGTATTGATGCAGAATACAAGTAAGATGCTTGACCATAACGTTCTTGTGCGTAAAGCAGAAGGTATAGAGACAGCCGGTTCTTTAAATATTTTATTTAGCGATAAGACAGGTACTATTACAAAGGGTAGTCTTGAAGTTGTGGAATTTTTCCTTGCAAATACAAATGTTATTGATATTCCTGATTTAGGAAAGCATGGAAAAGTAAAGGGATTGATTGACCTTGCCATCGGCAAGAATTCACAGTCTTTGTTTGATGATTCTCATAAGGTTATCGGCGGTAATGCCACTGATCAGGCTTTGATGAAGTTCCTCGGTGAGGAGACGTTTAAAGCGCTTGAACAGAGCAGTGAATGTAAAGTGACAAATCATCAGGGATTCAATTCTACTAATAAGTTCAGTCAGGTAAGAATTGAAAATATTGGAAAGACATTGTATAAGGGTGCTCCTGAGCGTCTGTTAGCCAATGCAAAAAAATATCTTGATGAGGATGGCAATGTTAAAGATATTGATATGGCTAAGCTCAACAAGAAGATTGATGCACTTGCAGATAAAGCCATGAGAGTGCTTGCTTTTGGATATTCTGAAAAAGATATGACAGAAAATGCCATAAATGATGATGTTGTTTTAATTGGCCTTGTTGCTATCCGTGATGATGTGCGAGCAGAAGCAAGAGACGCCATTAAGGAAGTCCAGGGAGCAGGTATCCAGGTTGTTATGATTACGGGTGACCGTCTTGAGACAGCTGTTGCCATTGCAAAGGATGCCGGACTTGTTCAAAGCGATGAAGATAAAGCAATTACTTCTATGGAACTTAATAAAATGACTGATGATGAGGTTAAGGAAATGATTCCTCACATCCGAGTTATTGCAAGAGCTCTTCCTACGGATAAATCCCGTATGGTAAGACTTTGCCAGGAACTGAATCTTGTAGTCGGTATGACCGGTGACGGTGTAAATGATTCGCCTGCACTTAAGCGTGCTGATGTCGGATTTGCCATGGGAAGCGGTACGGAAGCTGCTAAGGAAGCCGGAAAGATTGTTATCCTTGATGATAACTTTAAATCAATAAAGGATGCTATACTTTATGGTAGAACAATTTATCATAATATTTTGAAGTTCTGTAAATTCCAGCTCGTAATTAATGTTGCGGCTGTAGTTGTAAGTGCAATTGCCCCATTCTTCGGAGTAGAAGAACCTCTTAAGGTAACACATTTACTTTTTGTAAATCTTGTTATGGACGGTCTTGGTGCCATCATGCTTGGTAACGAGCCTGCACATGAAAAATATATGACCGAAAAACCTCGTCGCAGAGATGAGAGCATTATCAGCAAAGCTATGGCTTCGCAGATTCTTATTATGGCTGCATGGCTGATTGCGATAAGTTTTGTATATTTAAAAGCACCTGTTATCAAAAATGTTTTTGATAATGAGAAACAGCATTTAACAGGATATTTTGTATTATTTATCGTCAGTGCTTTGTTTAACGGTTTCAACGTCAGAGATGAGAAGTATGGAATATTCAAAGGTCTTGATGAAAATACAGGATTTTTGAAGGTATTCTTCACGATTATCGTTGTACAGGCTGCCATAGTTAATGCGGCTTTGGTTCCTGTAAATGTGTTTAAGTGGATTGGTGAAATGTTCAGTTGTACTCCGTTTGGCGTAAAGGGCTGGGTGTTAGTCGTACTTTTTGCAGTTACCATGATACCGGTAGATTTGGTAAGAAAAATTTTTGTTAAGGAAAATTAGAAACATGCATATATTTCATTCTGATTTGGACAACACAATTATATATTCATATAAGCATGATATTGGTTCTGATAAGAAAAATGTAGAAGTTTATCAGGGGCGTGAGATTTCGTTTATCACTTCGCGTACCTATGAACTTTTACAGAAGGTTGTGGACAGGGTGCTTTTTGTGCCCACCACAACCAGAACCATAGAACAGTATGAGCGGATTAACCTTGGAATCGGCATGCCGAAATATGCTTTGGTATGTAATGGGGGCGTTTTGCTTGAAAATGGAAAGGAAAATCAGGAGTGGTATGAGGAGTCGCGTGCCATAATTCTGGATTCTTCAGGCGAGATGAGAAATGCCCTTGATTTTCTTGAAAATGATGCAAGGCGGAAATTTGAATTAAGGTATATCAGAGAATTGTTTGTTTTTACAAAATGTTGTAATCCGGAAGAAGTTGTATGTGATTTGAAAAATCATCTTGATACATCTTTGGCAGATGTGTTTAATAACGGTGAGAAGGTTTATGTTCTTCCAAAGAATCTGGATAAGGGAACAGCTGTTAAGCGGTTCAGGAAAAAAGTAGGCGGTGATTATGTTTTTGCAGCAGGTGACAGTGAATTTGATGTGTCGATGCTTGAGGCAGCCGACTTAGGAATTGCCCCGGAAAGCCTTAAGGAAAAGTGTAGCGATACTGCAGATATTACATGGATTAATTCTGATGAGCTGCTTGCTGAAAGAGCGCTTCAGATGATTACACAATAACTTCAAACACGATATATTTAATGCTGTCATATGTATGATTTAACACGATAATATCGCCCTTACGGTTATCTATTTTTTCTTTTAAAATTGACATTCCAAGACCATGTCCTTCTCCTTTTGTTGTGAAGTCTTTTGAAAACAGCACGTTTAAAAATTGTGGAGTGACGGAAGGTCCTGGATTTTCAACGCACAGGCAAAATTTGTTTGTCTTTTCGTCTTTGGAAACCGTTACATATATGGTGTCACCGGCACTTGAGGCTTCTATTGCATTATCAAGTAATATACCTGTTATGTCAGTCAGCTCTATATCAGAGCATCTTGTTTTAAACGTGAAATCTCTTAATTGGTATTTAATGAAGATTCCTTTAGTGGAGGCTTCATTTTTTTTGCTGTAAAAGAGGCTTGCAAGATATTTGTTTTTGAAATGAATTAACATGTATGTGTCTGACTCAGAGCTTTCAACCGTAATGACATATTCATTTAATGCCCGGGACAGTGACTCGTAATCGGTACAAAATTTTGTAAGATTTGAAATGGATGCAATTTTATTATTGTATAAATGCTGCTGTTTTCGGATTTGTAAAATTATATCTTTGTCAAAATCTGCATGGTCATCATGCAGTTTTAATTTGTACGTCAGTATGGCAGCTGACACTAATATGGCAGCTGCCAGAAGTATATCTATTTCTAATAATTCTATTGTATGTTCTAACATGGTGTGTATCATAATTATCTAATCTCCTCGGTCGAGTACGGCATTTAAGTATTCCCTGCCCAATGGTATTATGTCTTTTAGTCCGCGTATTTTCACGAACTGTTCCTGATGGTTAATTTCCTGAATATATTTTGTGTTTATCACGTATGATTTTTGACACCTTGCGAAATTCGGCGGCAGTACATTACATAATGTTTTTAAGTTATATTGTCTTGAGCGATATTCTCCCATTTTGGTTGTGTAGTAAAGAATACGGCCGTAGGACTGTACGTATAATATGTCATTGAAATTCAGCTTTATCTGAATCCTGTCTAATGTGCGTATCGTAAAGCTGTTGTCAGACTGAAATATATTGTCTAACTGTCGGAATACATCTTTTTTGCTATATGGTTTTGTAAGATATGCGTAGCAATGATACTTGTTTATTGCGGTAAAAATATGTTCCGGATATCCTGTCACGAATATGATTGGGATGTTTTTGTGCCTGATAGAGTGTAACATTTTGCCTGCAAATTTCAGACCGTCTGTGTTGTCAGTATGGCTGCCTATGGAGATATCAAGGAAAAATGCAGAGAATTGTTCTGATGAGTTAATGTATGTCATGGCGCTTTCTATGTTAGCGGCCATATATACTTTTAAGTCTCCACAATAATCTAATATTTGTTTTCCAAGTGCCTTTGCCTGTATGAGATCATCCTCAAGTATCATTATCGAATTATTCATCTTTTTCATCCCTCGTAGTAAATTCATTTATATTCTAACATAAGAATACACTTGATGGTTCTAATTACATTACCGAAAAAGTGTAGTTTATTACCGGAATAGAGAAAAATTTGTCGAAATTTGGTAAATTAGTTTTAAGAAACAGATAGGTAACAGCGTATCATACAAGGAGGTATGGATTATGTTGAAGTTGTCGGTAAAACCGGGGGAATATCTGCAAATTGGCGAGGATGTGAAAGTGATTTTCACAGGGGGGTCCTCTAACAATTTGAGAGTTCTGGTGGATGCTCCGAAGGAATTGAATATTGCGAGAAGCAGAGCGATGGAGAAACATGGTCTTGTGGACAAGAATGAGGACAGACGATATGAGAAGGATAGGGATTTGTCCATCGAGGCGAAGGAGAAAATCAGAGCTATTATCATGGAGGATAAAAAGAAGTCGGGGTTTGATTTTTAGGTAATAATGCGTGCCGGCCATGGGGGCGTGCTTATTATATATAGTAACAATTATATAACGAGTCAGGGAACGGATTCCCGGACAATTAAAATTTTTATTTACACGGAGGTAGATATTATGGTAGTACAGCACAATATGCAGGCAATTAATGCCAACAGAATGTTAAACGTTACTTCAGGAGCACAGGCTAAGTCAACTGAGAAGTTGTCTTCAGGTTACAGAATCAACAGAGCAGCAGATGATGCAGCAGGTCTTTCTATTTCAGAGAAGATGAGAAAGCAGATTAAAGGTCTTTCACAGGCTTCTAAGAATGCGCAGGATGGTGTGTCTTGTGTACAGACTGCTGAGGGTGCATTGAATGAGATTCATTCTATGTTACAGAGAATGAATGAGTTGGCTGTTCAGTCTTCAAATGAGACTAACTCAGAATCTGACCGTAAGGCAATTCAGGACGAAATTAATCAGTTGACAACTGAGATTGATAGAGTTTCTGAGACTACAAAGTTCAATGAAACATATCTTTTGAAGGGGTCTGGGGATAAGAGTGCTAAGGTTAAGGCTGAGGCAACGATTGGTACGACGACACAGAAGGCAACAACTGTTGCTGCTAAGGGAAATATATTTGAAGGAACTGTTGCTAGTACATTAGCAGATGGAACAGAGGATACTGCTACAGTAACATATAAAGATGCAGATGGAAAGACCAGAACTAAGGATGTAACATTTAAGGTTGGTCAGGACGATAAAGCAACAGCTGCTAGTCTTGCAAAAGCTATTAGCGAAGACGATGATCTTGGTAAGATTTTCAGTGGAAGCTCTGATGGAACTAAGTTGAGTGTAGAGTCTAAGTTGGATGGTAATAAGACGGATGATACGAAGAATGCGATTGATAGCATTAAGTTTAAGTCAGCAGCAGGATCTTTAAAGACAATGGATATTACTGGAACAAAAACTGCAGCAGTGGGTGAGTCTGTTAGCTTTGATTTGATGAAATCAGATGGAACAGGTAGCTTTGATCTTAAATCAGGAAATTCGGTAACAATAGATGGTAAAACATACACATTTGATCCAGCAAAGAGTAGTACAACAGATGATGCTAATACATTTGATTCGATAACACATTTACAGGAGTTGCTTGGTGATGATTATGAGGTATCATTAACTTTTGAGCAGACTTGGACAAATAATTCTGATCCAACAGATGTAGTATTAGAATCGGGTAAGGTAAAAAGTGGTGCAAATGGAGAAGATAAAGTAATTACTAGCTTGGCAGCTGGTGATTTTGATAATGTAAGTTCTACAAAATCTGGTTATACTCCGAGTGATAAACAAATGTCTCTTACGATTGCACGCAAAGCTAACGTAGACGTAACAGATGCTCTTAAACTTGATCTTCAGGTAGGTGCTGACGGTACAGAGGATAACAAGATTTCTGTGGAAATCGACGCTATGAGCGCAAGAGGATTAGGAATTGACGGTTTGAAAGTTGATGGCTCAGACAGCAAGAATGCAGATGCAGCTATTGATACAATCGCAAGTGCTATCCAGAAGGTATCTGACCAGCGTTCAGCACTCGGTGCAGTTCAGAACAGATTAGAGCATACAATATCAAATCTTGATAACGTAGTAGAGAACACCACATCAGCTGAATCACGTATCAGAGATACAGATATGGCAGAAGAGATGGTTAACTACTCTAAGAATAACATTCTTGCACAGGCAGGTCAGTCAATGCTTGCACAGGCAAATCAGTCAACACAGGGTGTATTATCACTCCTTGGCTAATGATTTTATACAAAGGTGGAGAGGTCTTAAAGGCTTCTTCACTTTTTTTATAATCAATCGTCACCGTCATTTCACAGAAACAAATCATCTTTATTTCGCCTATTTCTTTAAGATTTCCTTTTGGGGTAACATTTTTCTGATTTCTCCTTCCGGAAAATATCATGAGTCATATAATATGCGGAAATTCCCGTTTTAGATGACATTTTTTTCAGAAATTTCCTTGGAGGAATTTTTAAGAGTCATATAATATGCGGATATTTCCATTTTATATGACAATTAATCTTGAAATTTCTTTGTGGAAAATATCATGAGTCATATAATATGCGGATATTTCCATTTTATATGGCATTTCTTTCAGAAATTTCCTTGGGGGAATTATTAAGAGTCATATAATATGCGGAAATTCCCGTTTTAGATGACATTTTTTTCAGAAATTTCCTTGGGGGAATTATTAAGAGTCATATAATATGCGGAAATTCCCATTTTATATGACATTTTTTTCAGAAATTTCCTTGGAGAAATTTTTAAGAGTCATATAATATGCGGATATTTCCATTTTAGATGACAATTAATCTTGAAATTTCTTTTTGGAAAATATCATGAGTCATATAATATGCGGAAATTCCCGTTTTAGATGACATCTTTTTCAGAAATTTCCTTGGGGGAATTATTAAGAGTCATATAATATGCGAAATTTTCCATTTTAGATGACAATTAATCTTGAAATTTCCTTGGGGAGATTTTTAAGAGTCATATAATATGCAGAAATTCCCATTTTAGATGACATTTTTTGCTTTCTTCTTCGCCAGATTATTAAGTTTTTAAAAATAAAAGCAAGACCCTGACCAGCCATTGAACTACAAGTTCAATGACAAATGATTAACAATTGCTTATAATTAAAATACATGAAATTAAAATTCAACCGGAGGTGAACCTTAAAACAAAAGATACACTTAAAAAACTTCAGATGAACATTGCAAATTATGCGATAATACAGCAAAAAAAACGGCAAAAATATGTCGGATTACCTCAAAGTTTTACGCACAACAGTAACTTGACATAGCCGGAAAAAAAGGTATAGACTTGTAAGGAGAGGAGCAAACAAATGTCAGAGAAGACAAAAGCAATTGAGACATCAGAAGCAAATGATAAGGTGCAAATAAACCGAGAACACAAAGACAGACTTTTCAAATTCATATTTGGAAATGAAGAACATAAAGAATGGACTCTGAGCCTGTATAACGCAGTTAACGGTTCTAATTATACAGATAAGGATGAGATCAAATTCAACACAATAGAAAATGTTGTTTACATGAGCATGAAAAATGATTTATCATTTTTGGTAGGAAACAGTATAAGTTTTTATGAACAGCAATCTACCTACAATCCAAACATGCCGATAAGATTCTTAATATATTCGGGAATGGTATATGCAAAACATATAACAGACAAAGGTGAAATTCATCTTTACAGTCAGAGTCAGCAAAAAGTGCCTGCACCAAAGTGCATATGTTTTTATAATGGCAGGGATGATAAAGAAGATAAGATAATACTGAGATTTTCAGACATGTTTGAAAAGCAGGAAGATTCAGATATCGAAGTAAAGGTAACCATGCTGAATATTAATTATGGTCACAACAAAGAATTGTTAAATGCATGTAAGCCATTACAGGAATATTCATTACTTGTAGATAATATAAGAACATTTGAGGAAGAATATACATTAGAAGAAGCGGTTGATAAGGCAATCGATGAGTTACCGGAAGAATCAGTAATAAAACCGTTTTTATTAAGTAATAGAGCGGAGGTTAAAAGAATGTGCTTAACAGAATATGACGAAGCAAGGATAATGGCTGAGCAAAGACAAGATGGATATGATGAGGGCAAAAAAGATGGATATAAGAATGGAGAAAGCAGAAGCTTTAAATTAATTGCCCAATTAACAAAAGAAAAAAGATATGAAGATATATTAATAGCGGAAAAGGATAAGGAATATAGAGAAAAGCTATATAAAGAGTTTGGTATATAAATTGACCTATCGCGTATCAGAGATACAGATATGGCAGAAGAGATGGTTAACTACTCTAAGAATAACATTCTTGCTCTGGCAAATCAGTCAACATAGTGTGTATTATAACTCCCTGGCTAATGAATTTATACAAAAGTGGAGAAGTCTTAAAGGCATCTTCACTTTTTGTAATTGTACAGAGCTAAGAAAATTCAGAAGAAAAGCACTTTTTGAAGTGCTTTTTCTTAAATTAATTTCATTTTATGTGAATGGTAGGTTTATCGTTTAAATTGAATTGAAAAATAAAAATTATACCGTTTGTCACATTTCTTTGTCGTTTGTCACAGAAATATTGCAATATATTTATACAATGATACACTAATAGAGTGACAATAAACATAGCTAATCGAAAGGAGAAGAAAATGTATAGTAATTTAGCACAATTTGATTACAAAAAAGGTAATCACATGGTTTTGGCAGTTTCGGAAGAATCTGTAAACACTACTTTAAAGCAGAAATTAAATATGGAGGGAGAAGCGTACAACTGTTATATTATCAGTAATATTTCAGGTGGAGAAGTAGTATATTTTGAAATCAATAAGAACACTGATATGCACAATTTACCGGCTGGCTTTCCTGTAGAATTAAAAAACAAAGATTTGTTTAGTATATTCGAGGAAGCTGATTTATTTTCGAGGAACTATTCGAATGAAGATGATAAAAAAATAATAGAGAAATTGTATGATGCTTATTATTTAGAGAAGGCATATCAATTCATACCTGGTATACCTACACAATTTAGTATGGGTGACTTAAAACGATACCAGCCAATTAAGTTAATTGCATCAACTGACCCTTCAAATTGCGGTTGTGAGTTTACACAATATTTTGAGGATGTTATTATTCTGGAAGTAACGGAAAAAAGGGATGTGTGTTCAGTTGGTTGTATAAAGCAGAGTGATTGTGAAAATCCATGGGGAGTTGTTTATAAAGTTTTATTTCAGTATAAAAGAGAAGAATTTGATAAGTTACCGCTACAGGTACAAAATAATATAAAATATCACTTTGAAGATGTTGATGAGGCAGAAATTGAAAATATATTTGATATATCGCAGCTTATATTGGATTTTACTACACTTTCTCAGGTGGAGACTCCCAAAATAACCGGTGTAACCGAAGAATCAGAGATAATGGTTGTGAATGCAATCAACAAATATGTAGAACATGAATACAGTTATGTCACAAGTGATGATTATCTGGTTATTCCTAATAAGAATAATGATTACAATTATCTCTTTAAGCCTTGTGAGTATACATATTCCGTAACTAAAGATACCAATAACTTAAAGACATTAAATTATGTTATGACAACAAGTCATGATGATAAGATTGTGCCGCAATTATATGAATGGCAATGGTTGAGTGATGATGACTTGAAAGAAGAAACAGGGGTAATGTCAATTAACAGGGAGACAGTGTTTGAAATATTTAACAACGAATTTAAGGACAAAGTTTTACCAAAACTCTGGAAAAGATTTGTGGCAACGATGGAAGATAATAGCAAATTCTGTGATAAGCCTGATTTTGAATATTACATAGAAGACAGTAAAAAAGGTGGAGGAGATTTTAAATATGAGGATAAAAAATATGTATATCCGAATTTCGAAGAACGTTCAGAAAGTGAATTAAAATATGAAATAATCCCGCCATATACAGCTAAACATGCTATGACATATACAGTTGATTGTTCGTGTTATTGGCAGAATGTTATTATTGATAGTAACACTTATCCCGGAGTTGTGTATAAAACAACTGTTAAATTGTATGAAGATTTGACTGTCGACAGTGGAACAACGTCGGGCTATGTCTATGATGCAGATGTGTATTGTGAGATTGGTATTTCGATAGATGGTCAGGGGAAAATTGAGCTTAAGCGCAATGCAAGAATTGATGACAGAGGGGAGTCCATGGGTGATACGAATTTTTGGTCGAAATTATTTTCACTTGGAGTGGCTGATGATGCCATAAAAGATGCTGTATCTGATTTACAGGAGATGACAAAAGGCGTGGTAAGCGATTTTGAAGAGACATTTCTTTCAGGAAAAATAGGTTATGCAAGCTGGGTTTTACCAGGTGGAAAAACATTCACATTTAAAAATCAGGAATTTTGCGATGAGGGTGATTTTGTTATCGGTACACGCTATGTGGAGCCGGTATAGATGAAAGGAGTGAAAATATAATGGCTATGAAGATTGATACAGACGTAATGGATTATATGGTAAATTCAGGGGTAACTTTGGGCAATGATGTGAGGTGCATAAATGTATTAAAGACAAAGAAAGATGATAGCCGTGCAGTCATGGCGATAGACAGCCGTGATAACCTTTGTTGTTATTTGGAATCAGAAGGTGAAGGATATCAATTTGAGTGTCATAATATATATGAAAATTGCAGTCAATATGCTGCAATTAGGATGGGAGACTCTGATAATTTTGCAATATTGTTAATCAGTGATAAGAAAGTATATACCTGTTTTGTGGATGATTTTTGTAAAATTATCAGTGAAGAGTTTCATGAATTAGAAGGACTTCCTTATGACGAAGGTATGGAACCGGTTGGGGTTTATGCAAACGGTAATGATAAGCATACTTCATTTATAATTTTGCTTAAAAATATAAATGGCCTGTTGAAACAGTATATTGCTGACTTTTCAGTTGATGAGTTGATAAGTATCAGAGATTTTTCACTGGCTGTAAACTTTAATTCAATTATATGCTCTTTAAGCGGAAGAGCCGGAGGACAGCCGGTAGATGGAGTATACTCTTTCGGAACATACTCGGATTCTGAACAGCTTTTGTATACTCCGGAGGTAAACATATATGGGGATTCTTTGCCTACACCAATAAGGCTCGGAGTTCCCGAGAGTGGAATTGAATGTATTGAGACTTGTAAAAGTATAAAAAATGATGAAACACATCTTGTTGCAGCCGGAAATGGAGGCTTATATTTTTACGACAGTGATAAACAGCACGATTGCAATAGAGTAGATTACCCTAATTACAGAAAGATTGGTGATTCACAATATTTTTATGGAATTAAAAAAATAAGTTCATATGTAGATGATCACAATAAACTGTATATATGGATATTAAATAAGAATGGTAATATGTATTATGTTTTTGCACCTGTTGATAAAGAAGGAATGGTTGGGGATTTTGTTGAACCAATCAGATATCAGGCTGAAGAAATCGACGATTTTGACATTTTTGAAAACACTATGACATTAAAAGTCGATGATAAATTTATGTTTGGAACAAGAAATGAAGCAGGCGGATATTCATTTAGGCAGGTACTCATTAAATCAGACAAAGCCTTACCTGTACGGCAAAAAGTTTTCAGTACAAGAATTCAGATTGATGATGATGTCGAAATGGTACGTATTCAGACGGAACAGCCAATAGAAGCATATATTAACAATAAATACTATCATTTTAAGGATATAACTGTTGAACCGGATGTGTTTCATGGTATAAATATTTTACAAAATGCAGTTGATATGACACCGGCGACGTTTAATATTACAGAAATAACTAAAAGTGTGGATAAGAAAGGAAAAACGCAATCATATTTTCCGGGAAAGAAAGCATACGACAAATTGTTAGATTTGGATACACCTGAAAAATTAAAAAATGCTTATAGCCTTGATCAAAAAGGAAATAAAGTTTATCTTGCAGGCTCACTGACGGACGAACAGATTAAATTTGGTGCAGATGCAATTAAACAACTATCATGTAATTACAGGTCAATTATGCAGTCACATGGGGAAAATGAATTTGAATATGGTGTTTCAGATTTTGCTCTTTCGTGGAAAGATGTAATCTATTACGTTAAAGAAGCATTTGATGTGGTTAGTGACGCGGCTGAGAAATTTTGGAATAATACACTGGGTAAGGTGATAGAATTTAGTTCATACATTGTTGATAAGATAATTTATTTTACCATTAAAATTGGAGAACAGGTATTGTCATTTGTATTAAACAGTGTTGGAAAAATATTAGAATGTTGTGTTAAGATATTGGAGTTTGTGGGAATTCCCGTAACGGATATATTTAAATTTCTCCTTACATATCTTGACATAGAAGGAACATTAAGATTGCATCGTGCATTCAAAAGTGTCATCGACGATGCGGATAAGACTGTGATTAATATGAATAATATTATCAGGAAGGATTTTAAAAATCTTGTCGATGAGATTATTGAAAAGATTGATAAATATGACAATAAAGAGACATTGCCTGTTCCGGATGTTGAGAAAAAGGAAAATCAATATTTTACGCCTTCATCAATGATGCTATATGAAGAAGTATTTGGGGTAGGAAATCTTCTTAATGCGAATATAGAGGTTGCGTTCAGCGATGATTTTTTGAATCTTTACAGTACGGATTGTTTTTCGGAGGAGCAGAAGGAAATCCTTGAAATTATAAAGAATAAGTTAGTTTACTACAAAGAAAGAATTATCAATTGTAAAACTTTATCTGACTATATAGAGTTGTTTAAAGATATTCTAAAAGAAATAACAATAATGACGCTGAATTTAGCAAAGGATGCATGCGACCTGCTCTTTGACATATTGAATGAGGGAATAGAGTTGGTGTGGAATGTAATTACTCAGAACAGATATATTCCTATAGTTTCTGAAATTATGGAAAGTTACGGAATTAAAGAGATATCTTTGACCGATGTTCTGTTTTTGCCTTTTGCATTTATGACAAACCTGATATATTATACTTTTAATGGAAAGTCGTTAATAAGCGAAGAAGATTTGAATGTTTTTTTACAGGAAAAACAAAAAATAAATTGGAATGCCGACCCGGATACCGTAGTGAAATTCAAAGCATCGGATAATAGTATTGAAGGAAAAATGGTTGTAAGCATGGTATGCCATTCGATTTTAGGTGTTACATCATTGATTGATATGGTAATTAATTGTGTTTCGGTGCCGATGCCGGGTTCATATAAGTTTAAAGAGGAAACTAATTCTAGTTTTATATGTAATGTACCGACACTTATTTCACTTGGTTCGTCAATGGTAAATTATGCGGCCTCTCTGACAAATTCTATAAAAGGCTATCCTCCGATGCCGTATTTTGAAACTGAAGTTGTAAATATCATGTGGCATATCAACAGTATTTCATCTATATTAGTGGGAATAAGCGATTGTGTCGGTTTGAAATTAAAAAAGGTGGAAAAATTCAACGAGAGTTTGCATTTCTTTACTGATATTATGTGTTTTGTAGGCAATGGTATTGGTGGTTTTGCACAGACATACTATATGATTATAGCACATAAACAGGAGGATAATTGTGATGAGAGCGAAAGGCACAGTGAGGAGTTCTACAAAAAAGACAGGGAATTGTACTATTTAGAGGGAACAAGCTACGCAGCATCTGATTTTTCTTCTATGGTAGTTTTTGTGACACAGAATGCGAAGGATTTTGATGAGGAACCCATATCAAAAGGCATTATTATAGCCACCGGGATACTCGTGTGCTGTATCCTTGGATGCGGAGGAGCTGCTACGATGTTTGCGTCATTGAAAACATTGGATGATCTTCGAGGTATTGTTAGCAATGAGTAACAGGTTTTTTGGGATTTGTAAATTAATAGATGGGTATGAAGATGTATTAATAGCGGAAAAAGGATAAGAAATATAGAGAAAATGATTAAAGGACCATGTAAAAACCATGGTCCTTTTACGCTTCACCACAATCTCAAATCACAAAATTTGACAAATTCAAAAAAACATCACATAATTTTCAGATAAAATACATTTAAAAATGTTGCAATAATAATATTTTTATATTATAATTCGAAATTGTGCTAAAAAAATAAAAAAGGAGTAACTGGGATATTATGAAAATGAACGCGGAATTAAAAAAAAGAATCCTTTCAATATTCCTTTCAGTAGCAATGGCTATTTCATTTGCAAATGCAATAGACATAGTTTCATATGCAGTTGAGGAGAATAATGAAGATTCTTTATACGCAACAGGTAACTTGAAGATTAGTGAAAAGGATATTGCAGAAGATAAAAATGCGATGTCACAGGATGAATTTGAGAAACAGTTTAGTGATAAACTGACAGCTGATGGAGATTTACCTTCATCGGTAGATAATAGTGCATCAAAATACTTTCCTGCAATAGGAAACCAGAGAAATATTGGTGCATGCGGATGTTGGGCGGATGTATATTATGCATATACATATGCAAGATGTAGAGCAAAGAATATAAGCGCTACAGGTGAAAACATAATGTCTCCTGCATTTGTATATAATCAGATTAAATGCTTAGATAATGGAGGAACATATCTTAATGATGTTCTTGCAATGCTTAAAAAAGAGGGCACTCCGGCATTTACAAGAGCAGATTTTGAAACATACACGAACGAAGACGGATGTAAAACATGGTTTCCAGCAGAGAATTTGTGGAAAGAGGCAGCATCAAACAGAATAACATCATACACATACTTAACACAGCCGGGAACCATTACCTCATGCAAAGATGACGACCTGGATCAGATAAAAAGCTACTTAAACGATGGAAATATTATTACATATTCATGCGATATTTACGGCTGGAATTATAAGACGTTATCAGCAGCATCAGGAACAACACATGCAGGAGAATACATTGCAGTGTCGGCGCAAAATGGTGGTTCATGGCACAGAATGACACTTGTTGGTTACGATGATAATGTTTGCTTTGATATAAATGGTGACGGTACAATTCAGGATGCGGAAAGAGGAGCATTTAAAATAGCAAACTCATGGGGAAACACATATAAGAACGGTGGATTCTGCTGGGTTTCATATGATGCGCTGAACTATGATTCGCAGGCAGGAGCAACGACTACATCATACAGAAGACAGGCAATGACACAGTTTGTAGTGCAGTATGTTGATTCCGATAAGAACTACGATTCAAACGTGCATATGGTTATGACATTAAATACAGCTACAAGAAAAGATGCGCGTGTAACCATAAAAGCAGTTAGTGATGTGAATGCACAGTACGTACATAATTTTGCAGCCACAGATATAAATAATGAATTAAACTATTCGTTAGATGGCTCAACTACAGCTACAGACGGAACAGTTTCATACGATTTAAATAATGTAGTAAGTGATATAACACCAGGGACGGCAGGCGATTATGAGTGGTATGTAACTATAAAAGATACAAACGAAGACAACAAAGCACTTGCTTTAAAAAATGCGGAAGTTAAAGCAGCTGGAAAAACAATAGCAAAATTCGAAAGCACATCAACAAGTGTTGATGGAAACGAAGCAACATACAAATTAGAGATGGCAGGCGAAAATACGACAACTGTATATTATGACAACCAGTCGTGGGCAAATGCATTTATACATTATCAGGTAAATAACGGTTCATGGACAAATGTACCGGGCGTGCAGATGCAGGCAAGCGATATAGAAGGATACAGATGGAAAGCAGTTATTAATCTTGGAAAACAGAATGGAGTACAGGTATGTTTTAATGATGGAAATAATAACTGGGACAGCAGAAATTCACAGAACTATCGTCTTGGTGTAGGAACATATGGAATCAAAAATGGCAATGTAGAGACATTAGGTTTCAGAGTGACATCATTTACAATAGATAAGCCGATGACAGTCGGATGGTCAGACATCAATATCAATTTCAGCGCAGAAGCATCATATGGAAGCGGAGACTATTCATACAGATTTGGTACTATATTCCATGGCATAAAATTCTATAATACTGAAGAATTTATAGAATATAGCACTCAATACATTTTGTTGTATGAAGTGGTCGGATCTCAATATCCTAATAATGGTGTGTTCGGAACACATACATTATTTGCTGAAGTGAAAGATAATGTCACAGGCCAAATAGCAACTAAGACAATAGAAAACTTTGTAGTAAAGCCATTAGCAATTAAATCGTTTACATCGGATGCACCGTCTAATGTAATAAAAGTGGGAACAGACGTAACACTTACGGCAGAAACAGAATATGAAGTTGGATACCGTTATAATTCATACGTATTTACAGCCATTAAAGATGGTGTAAGAAGAGAGATTAAGCCACATGAGTATTGGGCGAAGTACTCAAAGGTGTGGACACCGACAGAACCGGGGAATTATACGATTGAATATTATGTAAGAGACGGACATGACCAGGAGGCGACAGCAACACTGAATTTTACGGTTGTTGATAATAACACTGTGACAATTTACTACAACAACAACTCATGGACAAATGCCAACATCCACTACCAGGTAGATAACGGTTCATGGACAAATGTACCGGGTGTGCAGATGCAGGCAAGCGACAGAGAAGGATACACATGGATGTATACGATAGATTTGAACGACCAGAACGGAGCAAACGTATGCTTCAACAACGGTAACAACAGTTGGGACAGCAGAAACGGAAGCAACTACCGTGTTGATGCAGGAATTTATGCCGTTGAAAATGGAAATGTTATAAAGTTAGATTAAAGAAAGGAAGAAATAATGAGGTTAAATATGTTATATGGTAAAAAAATAGCAGCTGCGGTTCTTTCTGTTGCAATGACATTATCAACCGTGAATGGGACAAATATCGTCTCATTTGCAGACGAGGTGACAGATTCACAGGAGCAACAGACAGAATATGCAGGATACGCAACAGGTAATATAGAAATGAGTGAGGAAGACATTGCAAACGACAAAAATGCAATGTCAGAAGATGAGTTTAAATCACAGTTTGATGATAATATTACTGCAGATGGTGATTTGCCGGCTGCGGTAGATAACAGTGCAACAAAATATTTTCCTGCAATAGGAAATCAGCGTGGAATCGGTTCGTGCGGATGCTGGGCAGATGTATATTATGCATATACCTATGCAAGATGTAGAGCGAAAGACATAAGTGCAACAGGTGATAACGTAATGTCCCCTGCATTTGTATATAATCAGATAAAATGTTCCGTAGCAGGAACATATTCATCAGATGTGTTATCAATGCTCAAGATGGAAGGAACTACTGCATTTACAAGAGCAGATTTTGAAACATATACAGATAATAGCGGATGTAAGACATGGTTCCCTACAGAAGAATTATGGGATGAGGCTTCAAAAAACAGAATTACATCATATACATATCTTAGTCAGCCGGGAACTATTAGTTCATACAATGATTCGGATTTAGACCAGATAAAAACATATTTAAAAGAGGGAAATATCCTTACATATTCATGCGATATATATGGATGGAATTATAAGACATTACCTACAAGTTCAGGAACAAATCATGGCGGAGAAAGTATAGTTATCTCTGCTCAGGAAGGTGGTTCAAGCCATAGAATGACCCTTGTAGGTTATGATGATAACGTATACTTCGACATTAATGGAGATGGAACAATTCAGGATGCTGAAAGAGGAGCGTTTAAAATAGCTAATTCATGGGGAAGCAGCTATAAGAACAACGGATTCTGCTGGATTTCATATGATGCTTTAAATTGGGAGTCACAGGCAGGAGCAACCACTACAAATACCAGAAAACGTGCCATGTACAGTTTTGCAATGCAATATATAAATCCATATGCAAAGTGTAATTCAGACGTAAATGTTGTAATGACATTAAATACTTCAAACAGAGAGCAGACAAAAGTAAGGATTAAAGCGGTTGACAGCAGTAATAATACGTACGTAGAATATTTGCCGGCAACATCATTAAATAATGTATTAAGCTATGCATTAGATGGCTCAACAACTGCAACAGACGGAACAGTTTCTTATGATTTAAACAATGTCGTACCTGGACTTACAATTGGAACTGTTGCAAATTACAAATGGTACGTAATTGTATCTGATGATACAAATGATTCTGAATCTCTTACATTGAAAAATGCAGTAATTAAAACAGGAAGTACTACAATCTTAAGTATTCAGGATTCAGTTACAGTTAATGGAAATACTGAAACGTGTGAATTTAATAAAAAACCTGAATTTAAAATTACAAAATTTACAGTATCAAAACCATCGCCGGTATCAGTAACGGATAGTGTTACTCTTAATACAGAAGTGCAGGGCGGAAGCGGAAAATATCAATATCGTTACGGAATAATCTGTAATGGAACAGAGCACTCTGACAATTTTTGGACTACATCAAATGTGAGTAGTATAAGATTTGGAGGATGCGACTACGCTTTGGTTGGAAATCTTACACTTTTTGTTGATGTAAAAGATACTGAAACAGGGATGGTTTTAAGAAAGACAATTGAAAATTACGTCACTGAAGGCTTGAGAATGAAATCATTTACAGCTACCACAGATTCAGGAAAATACAAGGTTGGTAATAACATTCATGTTCATGTAGAACTTGAAAATGAATTTACATACAGATATAACACACGATTATTTTCGTGTATATTTAATGGTGTTGAAGAACAATTTCCGGTAACATCGGCATCGACAGGATATGATATATATTATACACCTAAAGAGCCTGGAACATATACGTTTAAATATTTTATAAGAGATAATGGCGGACAGACATTAACAGATTATTTAACAATCAATGTTAAGCCTGATATAAATAATCAGACAATCGTATATTATAACAATGACTCATGGACAAATGCAAACATTCATTATCATGTAGACAATGGTGAATGGACAAATGTTCCGGGTGTAAATATGGAAGCAAGCGATGTCGAAGGATATAAGTGGAAAGCAGTTATTGAACTGGATGATCAGGAAGGCGTAGACGTATGCTTCAACAACGGAAACGGAGACTGGGACAGCAGAAATTCACAGAATTATCGTCTTGGTGCAGGAACATATGGAATCAAAAATGGCAACGTAGAGACATTAGGTTTCCGTGTTACAAACTTTACAACAAGCGTGGAATCAGGTAACTACCTGGATGTGGCATATAACCAGAGATTTGAGGCACAGGCTGCTTACGGAAGCGGGAATTATAAATACAGATTTGGAGTAAACTTTAAAGGGAATGAATATGTTACTGAATACAGTGAAAATTCATCAAAAAATATATATTTAACCGAGCTTACAGGATTAGCTGAAAAAGAATTAGCTGGAACATATACATTATTTGTAGATGCAAAAGATACAGCAACAGGACAGGTAGTCAGAAAGACAATCGAAAACTATGTTATAAAAACAATGGAGATTAAACTTTCTGCAAATTATGAAAATAATGCGACAGTAAAAACAGGCACAAGAATTGATTTGCACACAGATTATTACGGAGCATATGCAATCCGTTACGCAACCAGTCACTATGACATATACAAAGACGGCGCATTTTACGCTACAGAAAGAGGATACTTTGATTACCAGTATGGATTCTACGGAACATGGACACCGTCAGAAGAGGGTAATTATGAAATCGTGGCATATTTTTCAGATACATGGGGTCAGACAGATACTGATTCAATGTATATAAATGTTAGAAATTCTAACACTGTAAAAATCTACTATAACAACAACTCATGGTCAAATGCAAACATCCACTACCAGGTAGATAACGGTTCATGGACAAATGTACCGGGCGTGCAGATGCAGGCAAGTGACAGAGCTGGATATACATGGATGTATACGATAGATTTGAACGACCAGAACGGAGCAAACGTATGCTTTAACAATGGTAACAACAGCTGGGACAGCAGAAACGGAAGTAACTACCGTGTAGGTAAGGGAATTTATGCGATACAGAATGGTAATGTAGTTGCACTTGATTAACATTAAGAAAAGAAGACAATGCTTAACAAAGAGGCATGTCTTCTTTTCATTTTTATGTTTAACTTGGATTAGATTAATGGTACAATTGTTTTTAAGGATATTAATATTAGGAGGCATGTAAAATGTCAGATGAAATAATGGTAATAGGACATAAAAATCCGGATACGGATTCGATATGTTCAGCGATTGCATACGCATATTTAAAAAATCAGATAAGCAAAACCAGACACGTGGCGAAACGTGCAGGAGAAATAAATGAAGAAACAAGATACGTACTTAATAAATTTTCCATAGCTCCTCCTGAATACGTTTCAGATGTGAGAACGCAGGTAAAAGATATACACATTAAAAAAACAGAAGGCGTAGACCGGACTATCTCACTAAAAAAAGCATGGAGCATTATGAAAGAGCATAATGTTGTTACATTGCCTGTTACAAAACATGGAAGACTTGAAGGAGTTATTACAACAGAAGACATAGCTGAATCATATATGGACGTATATGACAGTAAAATATTATCCACGGCACACACAAAATTCAAGAATATTATAGAAACGCTTGACGGAAAAATGATCGTCGGTTATGAAGACGAATACTGCATAGAAGGAAAAGTGTTGATTGCGGCAGCAAATCCGGATTTGATGGAGAATTACATAGAAGAAAAAGATATAGTTATACTCGGTAACAGATATGAATCACAGCTATGTGCAATTGAGATGAAGGCAGGATGTATTGTTGTATGTGACGGTGCACCGGTTTCGATTACCATACAGAGTCTTGCAAGAGAAAGAGGATGTACGGTAATCAGTTCTCCGCATGATACATATACAGTGGCGAGACTTATTAATCAAAGTATGTCTATAAGTTATTTTATGACAAGGGAAGATCTGGTAACATTCCGGACAGATGAATATATAGATGACATTAAGTCGGTTATGGCGAAAAAAAGATTTCGTGATTTTCCGGTACTCAATAAAAAGGGTAAATATTTTGGAATGATGTCAAGAAGAAATCTGTTAGATGCAGAGAAGAAAAAGGTCATAATGGTAGATCATAATGAAGTATCGCAGGCTGTGGATGGACTTGAAGAAGCATCGGTTCTGGAAATAATAGATCATCACAGAATAAATACCATACAGACACTTTCACCGATAGTATTCAGAAATCAGCCGCTTGGATGTACGGCGACTATTGTATATCAGGCGTTTTGCGAAACAGCGATAGGAATTCCTGAAGATATAGCAGGAATTTTATGTGCAGCGATATTGTCTGATACGCTGATGTTCCGCTCACCTACGTGTACGGCAGTGGACAGGTTTGCAGCCGAACGTTTGGCAGAGATAGCTGGGATAAAGGTAGAACAGTTTGCAGAAGAAATGTTTAAGGCAGGAAGTAATCTGAGTCAGAAGTCTGCTGAAGAAATCTTTTATCAGGATTTCAAAAAGTTTTCAATCGAAGGATTGACGATAGGTGTAGGGCAGATAAGTTCGATGAGTACAGAAGAACTTGTTGAGATTAAAGTTAAAATGAAAAGTTACATACAGCGTGCTTATCAGGAACATGGTGTAAACATGCTATATTTCATGCTTACGGACATACTTGCGGAATCTACTGAGATTATATGTGCGGGAGAAGAGGCGGAAGCACTTCTTGAGGATGCTTTTGGAATAAAGATACAGGATGGTTCGGTTGTAATAAAGGGAATGGTATCAAGAAAAAAACAGTTTATACCTTCGATGATGGAGACAATAACATCGAGATAAACATTGCAAAATACATGTAAAATTAGTATAATAGAAAATATTGTAATAACAAACATCAAGGAGGAACAAGATGGTAAAACTTAGTAACGGCGGAGCATATTTAATAAATGGTACGGATGTGGTTGAAGTAAACGAAGGTACCGAATCCGCACTTAAGAATAAATTGGGTGATAAGTATTTATCGAAAGAAGAAGCAGCAAAGAATACTATGGCATATGATATTCTTATGGCGCACAATAAATCCGGAAATGATAAGAGTCTTCAGATTAAGTTTGACAAATTAACATCACATGATATTACATTTGTTGGAATTATTCAGACAGCAAGGGCATCAGGACTTGAGAAGTTCCCAATTCCATATGTACTTACAAATTGTCATAACAGCTTGTGTGCGGTTGGTGGAACGATTAATGAAGATGACCATATGTTTGGACTTACCTGTGCAAAGAAATATGGTGGAATCTATGTGCCACCTCATCAGGCTGTAATTCACCAGTTCGCAAGAGAAATGCTTAGTGGCGGAGGTAAGATGATTCTTGGTTCTGACAGTCATACACGTTATGGAGCGTTAGGAACCATGGCTATGGGTGAAGGTGGACCGGAACTTGTAAAACAGCTGCTTTCACAGACATATGATATTAATATGCCTGGAGTAGTCGGAGTTTACATGACAGGAAAGCCGCAGCCGGGAGTAGGACCACAGGACGTGGCTATTGCTATTATCGGTGCAGTATTTGCAAATGGCTATGTCAAGAATAAAGTAATGGAATTTGTAGGACCGGGTGTTTCTAATCTTTCTGCTGATTTCAGAATCGGTGTGGATGTAATGACTACTGAGACTACATGTCTTTCATCTATCTGGAGAACAGATAATGAGATTAAAGATTTCTATGATGTTCATGGAAGAGTTGATGAATATAAAGAATTAAATCCGGGTGAAGTTACATACTATGATGGTATGATTTATGTTGATCTTGATAAGGTTAAGCCGATGATAGCTATGCCGTTCCATCCAAGTAATGCTTATACTATTGAAGAATTGAATGCAAATCTCATGGATATCCTTGATGAATGTGAGAAGAAAGCAAAAGTAAGTTTTGGAGATAAGGTTCAGTTTACGTTAAAAGATAAGGTAAGAGATGGAAAACTTTATGTTGAGCAGGGAATCATAGCAGGATGTGCAGGCGGAGGATACGAAAATATTTGCGATGCTGCAGATATATTGAAGAATGCAAACATCGGATGTGATGAATTTACATTAAGTGTTTATCCGGCAAGTACACCTATTTATGTTGAACTTGCGAGAAACGGAAAACTCGCAGATTTGATGGCAGCAGGAGCAGTGGTTAAGACAGCATTCTGCGGACCATGTTTCGGAGCCGGAGATACACCTGCTAATAATGCACTCAGTATACGTCATTCAACCAGAAACTTCCCTAACAGAGAAGGTTCTAAGATTCAGAATGGTCAGATTGCGTCAGTTGCACTTATGGATGCAAGGTCTATTGCAGCAACTGCAGCTAACAAGGGATATCTTACAGCAGCAACTGATATAGATGTGAACTACTCTAAGCCAAAATATTTCTTTGATAAGACTATTTATGAGAACAGAGTATTTGACAGCAAGGGTGTTGCAGATCCTGATGTTGAGATTAAGTTTGGTCCAAATATTAAGGATTGGCCTGAGATGGTAGCATTGACAGAGAATCTTTTATTAAAAGTTGTATCAGAGATTCATGACCCTGTTACTACAACAGATGAATTGATTCCGTCAGGAGAGACATCTTCATACCGTTCAAATCCTTTAGGACTTGCAGAGTTTACATTGTCAAGAAAAGATCCTGCATATGTGGGACGCGCAAAAGAAGTTCAGGCAGCAGAGAAAGTCAGAGAAAATGGAGAATGTCCAGCGACAGCATTACCGGAAATCAAGGATGTTATGGATAAGGTAAAGGCAGAATTTGAAGGCGCTGATAAGACAAATACAGGTATCGGAAGTACAATTTATGCTGTAAAACCTGGTGATGGTTCTGCAAGAGAGCAGGCAGCATCATGTCAGAAAGTGCTTGGCGGATGGGCAAATATTGCTATGGAGTACGCTACAAAGAGATACCGTTCTAATCTTATCAACTGGGGAATGCTTCCATTCCTGTATCAGGACGAAAAACTTCCATTTACTAATGGAGATTATATATTTGTTCCTGGAATTGAAAAGGCAGTTCGTGAGAAACAGGATAATATCAAGGCATACGTAGTTAAGGATAAGCTTGTAGAGTTTGAACTGAGACTTGGAGAATTGACAGATGATGAAAGGGAGATAATATTAAAGGGATGTCTAATTAATTATAACAGAATTTAAAAAATATCGGGGAAGGAAAAAGTGCTTATGAATATAATTACACAGACAGACTGCTACCTTTTTGGTAATGGAATACACTATGAGATTTATGAAAAAATGGGCGCACATATTGTAGATGTGGATGGTGTCAAAGGAACTTATTTTGCAGTTTGGGCTCCGAAGGCCAAAGCTGTAAGTGTTGTGGGAGATTTTAATGATTGGAATGGATACGCAGATATTATGCATCCGATAGAATCTTCTAAAACTTCGGGTATTTGGGAGGCTTTTGTGCCGGGACTTGGTGAAGGAGCAATTTATAAATATGCCATCACCGGACATGACGGACAGACTCATTACAAGGCTGACCCTTATGGAAATGGTTCTGAGTTCAGACCTGGAAATGCTTCGAAAGTAGCTGATATACAGAATTTTAAGTGGTCAGATGAAAAGTGGCTGAAAGAACAGACAGCGAAAGTTGAAGATGTTATTGACAGACCTATGTCAATTTATGAAGTTCATCTTGGTTCATGGAAAAAAGATTATTCATATAGTGCCGACGGTTTTATGGGATATCGTCAGGTGGCACATGAACTTGCAGAGTATGTAAAAGATATGGGATATACGCATGTAGAACTTATGGGCATATCAGAGCATCCTCTTGATGCATCATGGGGATATCAGGTTACGGGATATTATTGTCCTACATCAAGATATGGTTCGGCAAAAGATTTTATGTATTTTATAGATTACATGCATAAGAATAACATCGGTGTAATTTTTGACTGGGTACCGGCTCATTTTCCAAAAGATGAGCATGGACTTGCTATGTTTGACGGAAGTCCTACTTATGAGTATGCTGATTCGAGAAAGGGAGAGCAGAGAGACTGGGGAACAAAGATATTTGATTACAGTAAGAGTGAGGTTGTGAACTTCCTTGTGGCAAATGCTTTGTTCTGGGTTGAAAAGTTCCATATCGATGCACTTCGTGTGGATGCGGTTGCTTCAATGCTTTATCTCGATTATGGCAGGAAAGCCGGTGAATGGGTACCTAACCAGTACGGCGGTAATGGTAATCTTGAGGCTATGGAATTTTTCAAACATGTAAATTCTATACTGGAGAAGAGAGCTCCAAGAGCATTTCTTATCGCAGAGGAATCTACGGCATGGCCAAATATTACAAAGTCGCCTGAAGACGGCGGACTTGGATTTAAATTTAAATGGAATATGGGATGGATGCATGATTTCTTAGATTATATGCAGCTTGATCCATATTTCAGAAGAGATAACCACAACAAGCTTACATTCAATATGACATATGCATTTAGCGAGAATTTTATTTTGGTGTTGTCACATGACGAGGTTGTTCACTTAAAGAAATCGCTGTTTTATAAAATGCCGGGAACATTAGAGGATAAGGCTGAGAATTTGAAGTCGGCATATGCATTTATGTTTGGACAACCGGGTAAAAAGCTTTTGTTCATGGGACAGGAGTTTGGACAGCGTGAAGAGTGGTCAGAAGAGAGAGGCCTTGACTGGTATCTCCTTGATGAGACTATGCATGCGGACATTCAGAAGTATTTCAAAAAACTTCTTCATATTTATAAAGAATATCCGGTAATGTATGCGTATGAATCTAAGGAGTATGACTGCTTCAGATGGATTAATCCGAACGACAGAGATAAGAGTGTGTACAGCTTTATCCGTAAAGCACCTGATACTTACAATGACAGTCTTGTGTTTGTCTGCAACTTTACACCTGTTGAGAGAGAAGAATATATTATAGGTGTTCCGTCTCCGGGTGAATATAAGATGCTTTTAAGCAGTATTGATATTGACGGAAGTAAAAAGGTGGTTTATAAGGCTGAGGAGTCAGACCCACAGTGTGACTACTTTGATTATAAGCTCAGCGTAAAGTTGAGACCTTTTGAGACGATTATACTTGAGACTCCTAAGGTTGTGAGAAAACCAATCAGAGGAAGAAAAAGAAAAAAATAAAATCACATAGATTTTAAATAATGGTGAAACGCCCCTTCTACCTGTGTAGTTCACGCAGAGAGGGGCTTTTTTATGCGAGATACAGCCGTCACGCGGATGCTGTGCATGCACGAGCATACATTTGACGGCCAACGCGACATCGAGTAGGGGGATTTCATCACCCCCACTTGATTGCTGATATAATTTTAGTCACTTGCGTGAATTATATAGATAAAGAAAAAGGATTGTGATAGTATAAATAAGTATAGACACAGATGCAGATAGGAGTGAGAGCATTGAGGCTTACGTTAGCGACAGGATTACAAAGTTTTGAAAAAATACGTACGGAAAAAGTATTTTATATCGATAAAAGTAATTTCATCAAAGAATAGTGGGACAGAAAAGATGATATAGCAAAACAGAGTTCGTTGATATTATCCGATATTTTGCAGTCTCGCTATGATAAGAAGGTCATTATCCTTTTGGACGAGTATGACACTCCGCTTATCGAAGCATACACACACGGCTACTGGGAAGAGATGATAGAATTTATGCGTGGATTATTCAATGCGACTTTTAAGTCGAATCCAAGTTTGTATCGTGGTGTGATGACAGGAATTACCCGCATCAGCAAAGAGTCGATGTTTTCGGATTTAAATAATTTAAAGGTATGTACTGCTACATCAAAAGAATATTCTACTTGTTTTGGTTTTACTGAAGAAGAAGTGTTTTCTTCAATGGATACCTATGGTTATGGGGAACAAAAGGAAGCGGTGAAACGCTGGTACGACGGATTTATATTTGGTGATCAGAAGGATATGTATAATCCATGGTCGATTATTAACTAAAAGTATAAAAATACGGCAGGTTATAACAAGGATGTATACAAAAGATTAAAAAAATATAATAAAGAATATTTTTCAAGAGGTGCTGTTATATTAAACACTGAAACAGTGTTTAAAGGTAAGAATGTGAAGATATCATCGGTTGTCGGAAAAAGTACAGGATATAATGAGTACGCATTAACTCTGACAAGAAAAATTACCGGTAAGAAAACATCTAAGGAAAAACAGAATGTACATTGCATTGTAGAGATAACAAAGAAAATGTCAGAATGGTATACAAGTTCTAAAATAAAATAAAATGAAAAAAGGCGACGGTTGACTTTGATAAAGGAGCTGTCGCTGTTTTTGTATCATCTTATGACTATCACGCGTGGTTGCATGTAGCTTTTGTACATATCGCTCCATCATTATAGGATTAAATTTATTGAATGTGAATTGAATGATTTCATAACCCATGAAGGAATGAAATGTGCAATTAAAGTGAAGGGGATGGAAAATAAGCATTATTTGAGAGGTACGTTGAAAGAAATGGAAAAATTATTGATTGGTACTCCGCTTGTAAAAGTTCATAAATCATACATAGTTAATATGGAATATGTAGATTCAATAGATGATGGAATTGTGAGGATAGGAGATGTTCGGATACCGGTCAGTGTAAGGAAGAGAAAAACTGTTAAAAAAACATATAAAGATTATTGTGCTAAAAATAATATAAGATAAAACATATAACTCCTACTATGATGTGAAACGCAAAAATTTTAGTATGCTATATTTCTGATAAAGTAAGAGAATTTGCGAAAAGCTACGATAATCACAAAAAATCAACGATAATAAAATGATTGACACATTACTTATGTACAATTATAATATATGTGTAATTCAACTACGTAGTATGATTAAAAAAGAATAGAATATGTTGCAAAATAGGAAGGAGACATAAATGAAGAGAAAAATTGCAGCAATATTATGCTGTGGATTAATTGTAAGTAATTTAGGATATGTTAGAGCTGATGAGATACTTAGAGGGGAAGAGGATATAACCAAAATTTCTGTGGAGAGTTCCGGAATTAAAAAAGCTGAGTATATTAATTCGGTAAAGAACGAAAAGGAACACGAAGAATTACTTGAGCAAGTTATGGATGGATATTATAATGATGACGGAAGCTTGAATTGTGATTTACATGAATATGAAATATTTAAATCAAAATTAAAAACGCAAGATAAAGAGATTGTTGATAATTATGAGGAAGCTGCGGATGAAAGAAAAATGGCAGACAGTCTGGATTATTGCGTGGATGAGATAGCAGTAAATTTTGATAAGAATGTTTCAGATGATGATATAAAGCTTTTGTTAAGTGATGTAGCAGAAGATGTAGTGGTTGATAATTTTTCTTTGGATGTTGACGAAGATTTACCGGAAGGTAGAAAAGCTAAAATTCGAGAAGCACAGAAAATAATAACAGATAAAACTGCATTTGTAAAATTAAAAAAGTCATATACTACAGATAGAGCGATAGATGTGGCGAAATCCATTGAGGATGTCAAAAATGCCGATGTGGAAACTAGTTAAAAGAAGAAACCGTTGCAGTAAACGATACATATGTAGGACAACAGTGGTATTTAGATAATATAAACGTGTCTGATGCATGGGATGCAGTGAAAAATGCCAATAATGCAGTTGGAGTTAGGGTGGCTGTTATTGATTCGGGAATAGAACTAACACATCCTGATTTAAGCGGAAGAATTTTAAAGAATTTGTCGGCAGATTTATCAAATGATAATCTGATATTATTAAAAAATAAGGAAGTTTCTTATTCAGCTAATCATGGCACAGTGGTTGCAGGAGCAGCTGCGGCAATTGCAGATAATAATCTGGGGATAGCCGGTGTAGCCGGGATTGTATCAAATAAAAATAGCTTTAAAAGTAAAATTTTGGCTATACAAACTGATTATGGTGATAAAAATATTGCGATGTGTATACGGTATGCGGTATCTAAGGGTGCTGATGTTATTAATTTAAGTATGGGAAAAATGTCCTCTGATGATCCTGAACTTGTAAATGCTATTAATTTCGCGTATGAAGCTGGAGTTACAGTTGTAGCATCGGCTGGAAATAGTGGAAAAAATACAGATATAGAAAGACATTATCCTTCATCGGAAGAACATGTTATATCAGTTATGTTTACGAACCCGGATAATACAAGAAACTGGCAGTCTAATTATGGGAAGATTTATAACGATATTTGTGCACCTGGACACGATATAATTACTACAGATGTTAATAATCAGTACACTGTGACGGGAGGTTCATCTTTGGCTGCACCTATAGTAGCTGGTACAGTTGCAATGATGAAGGGAGTCAATGAAGATTTACAGCCTGACCAGATTGAAGCGATAATTAAGTCAACAGCTTATGACATTGGAGAAACTGGTGTTGATGATGATACGGCGAGTGGTCTTGTGAATACGGGGCTGGCAGTTCAAAAAGCAAAATGGTATACAATTAAGGATAAACAACCTGTAATAAATGCGATGACAAGTATCATTAGTGGAAAGGTAAGCTTCTATTTTAAAACTGTTGGAAATGAAGAAAGGTATAATGTGTATCGTTCAACCAGTTTAAATGGAGTTTATAAGCAGGTTGGTAATGGAAAAGTTGATGCATCGGGAAAGATATACTTTACAGATAATAACGCAAAATCAGGGGTTAAATATTTCTATAAAGTATGGGTAAAGACAAAATATGGAGATACATATAAACACAGTGCATATTCGAATGCAGTTTCTTGTGTTGCAAAATAATGTGAAGAAAGAGGTGTAAAAATGAAAGGTCTATTAAAATTTTTAGCGGTATCAGGAGTTGTGATAGCTGCATTATCCGGCAGCATTAATACTACATATGCCGATGAGATTGAAACATATTACGACGAAGAAGGAAACATGAAGATTGTAGAAAATGAGACATTGGAGGTTCCGGAAGTATATGAGTATACTTTGACAGATGACGAACAAAAAGTGCTTGATGAAGCGTTGGCGGCAGATGGAAAAGAAGCAGCAGAGCTGGTAAATTCACTTGAGAATGATTATGCATTTTTAAATGTTGCAAGAAGCGTTATGGATTCATATTTCGAAGTCATTAGTGGCACGGATGGAAGATATCAGGACTATGATGTGAAAATAGATAGCAGATATAAGGATTTCAAAAAAGGATTAGACAATAGGGCTGAGGAGCTGATTGCAGAGTGTGATCAAGCGTTTGCTGAAAAAAGTGAGAAAAAATTCAAATTGAAATATATGAGAGATCGAATAACAGTATATTTCGATGCATCGGTTTCTGATGGTGAAATAACAAGCTTTTTTGAAAAAATGTCAAATAAGGTTGATATTTATAATTATAACGATGAGAGTAAGAGTGATAATGAAAAGATAGAGTGGTTATCAAAATATGGAAAAGGTGTCGTGGTGTATCTGAGAAATAGCCAGAGTATAGACAAAATGATAGAAGATTTATCTAATATGAAGGGTGTTAAAGAATCAAGAAAAGTGTATTATAATTATCCTACTATATTATATCCAGATAAGGTAACTTACACTGTTAAGTTGAAACGTTTTAAGACTGTGGGTGACTATAAATTTAAAAACAAGCTGATAACAACGTATAGCCAGATGTCTAAGATTAAACGAAAGTATAAAAATACGGCAGGGTATAACAAGGATGTATACAAAAGATTAAAAAAATATAATAAAGAATATTTTTCAAGAGGTGCTGTTATATTAAACACTGAAACAGTGTTTAAAGGTAAGAATGTGAAGATATCATCGGTTGTCGGAAAAAGTACAGGATATAATGAGTACGCATTAACTCTGACAAGAAAAATTACCGGTAAGAAAACATCTAAGGAAAAACAGAATGTACATTGCATTGTAGAGATAACAAAGAAAATGTCAGAATGGTATACAAGTTCTAAAATAAAATAAAATGAAAAAAGGCGACGGTTGACTTTGATAAAGGAGCTGTCGCTGTTTTTGTATCATCTTATGACTATCACGCGTGGTTGCATGTAGCTTTTGTACATATCGCTCCATCATTATAGGATTAAATTTATTGAATGTGAATTGAATGATTTCATAACCCATGAAGGAATGAAATGTGCAATTAAAGTGAAGGGGATGGAAAATAAGCATTATTTGAGAGGTACGTTGAAAGAAATGGAAAAATTATTGATTGGTACTCCGCTTGTAAAAGTTCATAAATCATACATAGTTAATATGGAATATGTAGATTCAATAGATGATGGAATTGTGAGGATAGGAGATGTTCGGATACCGGTCAGTGTAAGGAAGAGAAAAGTTGTTAAAGATAAATATAGGGATTATTGTGATAAAAATAACATAAATAAAATAAGATAAATTTCTTGATTGGGAAATGTGATATATTTAGGGTATTGTATTTATAAAGAATTATAAATTGAGCAAAAACCAATGTTAATAGTAGCAATTTAACGATGATAGCAAAGTGATTGACGTGTTATCTATTTACTGTTACAATACCGATGTATTAGTATAGTCGTTTTAAATTAACCCAACTTTATATTTAGGATATGATTTCACTCTGCAAGGCGGAGGAATGAGGCGTAGCGGTGGCTACGTCGATTGACGACAACGCCGCAGATGGAATCATAGACAAATATAAAGTGGGTGTATTTAAAAACGACTATACTAGTATATTGAATATTAAGTAACTGATACACTTGGTTGATTATGAGTATTCATATATCTGCGACAGTGATTTTTACATACTATTTTCAATTTTTATATGATAAATACGTAGGAGATAATCTATGTTACGTATCATTGTGGAGTTTTTTGCAAAATGATACGTAGTAAACAGCGGAATGCTACGTATCATTTTGAAGTATTTGCAAAATGATACGTAGTAAACAGCGAAATGCTACGTATCAATTTGAAGTATTTGCGAAATGATACGTAGTAAACAGCGGAATGCTACGTATCAATTTGAAGTATTTGCAAAATGATACGTAGTAAACAGCGAAATGCTACGTATCAATTTGAAGTATTTGCGAAATGATACGTAGTAAACAGCGGAATGCTACGTATCAATTTGAAGTATTTGCAAAATGATACGTAGTAAACAGCGAAATGCTACGTATCAATTTGAAGTATTTGCGAAATGATACGTAGTAAACAGCGGAATCCTACGTATCATTTTGGAATTATCAGAAAATCCTAAGTAAGAGAATTAGAAACTGGAGCGGAATAAAATGGACAGGAAAATTTAAAGTATCGTGGAAAGGAAATGCATCGTAATGATTATAGACATAACATCTGAAGTGTTTTTAACTTTTTTAATAATATTTTTACTTATCGGTTTTGCGATATACAAAAAGAAAGACTGTGATTTTAGAGCTTGGATTATAGTTGCTTTTGCAACATATTTACTGCTTCTGCTGAAAATAACAGAATTTCCAATATACATATTTAATGACGAAATGCTCTTGGATATAAGAACAGCTGCAGGAGAATATTATAAATATTATCAGATTATTCCGTTTCGTTCTATAAAGAATTATTTTAATAATGGAGCAATGATACAGTTAGTGGGAAATGTAATTCTGTTGTCACCGATGGCTGTATTTTTAGAAATTTTTACCAGAGGACGCATAAATGCATTTAAAGAAGTTATTATAGTATCTGCATGCTCGTTTGTGATTGAAATAATACAGCTAATAGTGACGATTGCTACAAAGTATCCGGGACATATTGCGGATGTTGATGATTTGATTATAAATATTTTAGGCGTGATAATTACGGTATTTGCGGTGAAATTTTTTGAGGAAAAAAAGCTGGCATACGGTTTGGTGAAAAAAATTATTTATAAAAAATAATCATTACCGTGGTGTGACAAGTTCTATAGGACAAGAAACTGCGATTATAAGGTAATGCCGAGTGAAAAAGGCAGTGTCATTTTTGACACTGCCTTTTTGTTGTTGAGTTTTCATGCTATCGTCTCGGTTTCTTGCGTGGAGCACTATCGTCAATGCTGTTAGACTTTATTTTAAGCTCTTTTGGAGTTTTAGTAAATGTAACATTCTTATATTCAGAATTAATAGTTTCTGATATACCGTTAATTATAACTGTCGTTCCTGTGTAAACAGGGCCGTGAGTTATGACAGTTCCGTCAATGTTCTGTTCACGAATTTCTAAAATAAACTTTTTCTTGTTTTTTGAGTCGTTTAAAAGTCCGAGATGTGTGACGGCTTCGCGCATATATTTAACTTTTTCTTTAGCAAGGGCAGGATTTTTAGAAGTCTGCATTGCTTTAATAATTTTCTCTAAATTGCGGGAAGTTCTATTTACCTTTTCAGAATAATCAGCGATATCCTGTTCCACTTTTAACATGGCAGTTTTAAAATCAGTTTCAAGACCGACTACTATCTTTGTTTGGACACTGGCACGGTTTCCGATGGTGTGGCAATCAATTTCTCTGGCTGAACACACATAACCTCCCAGTATTGTTCCGGGTCTGCCGGATACATTAATTGAACCGCCTGATGTAATATTGCAATTCAATATTGCATTTGTCTTAACATCACCGTCGCAATGAATAGTTGTCTGTTCAAGAAATTTTGCAATAAGATTGCCACCACACTTGATCCTTCCTGCTCCTGAGCCCTGCATACCGTTCTTGAGCAAAATATCCTTTCCGGAAATCAGACTGGCAATCTCGACATGGCCGTTGATAGTGATATTTCCGGTTGTCTTAATGGTTACATTAGAAAAAACATTTCCCTTTACTATGACATCACCGCGGAAATCAACATTGCCGGTTGCAGCTTCAAGATTCCCTTCTACAACAAATACAGGAGTTACCTTAAGAGTATTGTTCTCTAACGAGGCATTACCTTCAATTGTAGAATAATATTCGCGCATGTCGGGCTCATAATCGGCATTATCGAGCTTCAATGGAGGTAAATCTACCGGAACTTTTGCTTTTATAACCTCGCCAAAAATATTCTTTCCGTCTTTGCCGGGAGTGGAAGGGATATAAGTTGCAAGAAGCTGATCCTTATATACCAGTTCGAACTTTCCTAAAGTATTATAATCAACAGAGCCGTCCTCCTGGATAATCGGTTTAGTAGGAGGTGTAGTATCAAAAGTGTAATCGAAAAAACCGTCCTTTCCATCTATGGCGGGAGTACCCTCTGCAATAGTAAGCTCATCATAAAAATAATCATCAGAAAGAAGTTCTTCTATTGTATCATTATTAATCCCATACTCAATTCTGTTTTCGTGAAGAAAAGTCATAATATCATCATGGGTAGGCGAAAACTCCTCATCTTTAAACATAACAATAGTAGCGGACATTCCATCAGGACGGATATCTAACGAGAATTTCTTATGGTTATCTGCTTCGTTTTCAGCCTCATCCTTAGGCTTTCTGAATTTTAAAGTTTTACCCGATTCGTCCGTTACCGTTTTATAATTATATTCCTTTGGCTGCTGTGGAGTCCCGTTATTGGAACGGGATTTTTTAAATGTAGCGTTAGTAGTGATGGATTGGTAGCCGGACTTTGCGGTAGAGCGCGGCTTGTCATCATCTACTTCGGAAATAATAGTTTTATCTTTCGATTTGTCAAAAAATTTTTTAATCTCCATAGCATCCACCTCCGGTTTAGTAAAAATATTAGTAATTAGCTACAATCTCATTAATAAGCTTCACGGAATTGGCCACAGCTTTAGCTTCGAATTCCGGATAATCCATGTGCGCACTGTCATCGGCTTTGTCAGATATAGAGCGAACAATCAGAAATGGCACATTATTTAAATAAGCTGCCTGTGCGATTGCAGCGCCCTCCATTTCTGTACAATAACCTTTAAATGTCCTGATGAGAAAATTCTTTTTCTCTTTATCAGAAATAAACTGGTCTCCACTGACAACACGACCGACAAAATAATGAATATCTTTGCATACTTTGTCACAGGCATCTTTGGCAAGCTCAATAAGCTTGTCATCACCTTTAAAAACAGATGTATCCATTTGTGGAATAACACCCAGATCATACCCGAATGCAACAGCATCTAAATCGTGCTGTAAAGCATCTTCAGATAAAACAATATCACCGATATCAATCTCGTCCTTTAAAGAACCTGCGATTCCTGTATTGATAATAGCTGAAACATTAAACAAATCGCAAAGAATCTGAGCACAGATTCCGGCATTGACTTTGCCGATTCCTGATCGGACTATGACGATTTCCTTGCTGTTTAATGTTCCGCGGTTAAATTCCATTCCTGCTTTTACAGTAACAGTTACATTTTCAAGTTCGGCCTTAATCTGGTTAACTTCAACCTCCATGGCACCTATAATTCCTAGCATATTTTTTATAGATCCTTTCTTTAAAATATTTTCTATATAATAGTTGCAAAAAAAACAAAAGATGGTATAATTAATGTGTAGGTACTACTAAATGTAGTTGAACATGTTAGTAAATAAGTATTATATAACCAGAAGCCGCCGGGGTTGCACACCCTCCGGTGGCTTTCTTATTCTTTATTAAGATAATCCTTATGAGTCATGAAATCATCAGGCACTATTTTCTTCTTTTCCAATCTATAGTTAATAAATTTATCGATTAAAAACGCAATTACCGCTACAACCGGAACACCGAGAAACATTCCTGCAACACCTGCTACCCAGCCGCCGGCAGTAATGGCGAAAATAATCCATATAGGTCTGAGTCCTGTACTGCTTCCTAAGATTTTAGGGCCAAGATAGAGACCGTCAAACTGCTGTAGAATAAAAATCATAATGCAAAAAACAATGCAATATCGCCAATCGTATGTAAGACAGAGTATGGCGCCGGGAACGGCACCGATAAACGGACCAAAATAAGGTATCATATTAGTAACACCTACGATAATACTTGTAAGAAGTGTAAATTTAAGTCCGAGTATATTCATAAACAGGAAACAGATACAACCTATTATAGTTGAATCAATAGCTTTTCCTACGAGATATTGTCCGAAAATCTTATTGCTTTCATATATAATCTCAATAAATTTGTCAGCCGTATTCTTTTTCATTACAGAATAAATCAAACGTTTAGCATTAAAACTAAAAATGTGTTTATCAATCAACATATAAAAAGAAACCATAATCGCAATTAAAAAATTAAACATCCATGAAATAACGGATATAGAAGTATTATAAATTGCAGGTAACAATGTTTCTATGGAAGTCTGCAAAACATTAACAATATTCTTGCTATTCTTTTCAGCAATGGTAGTTACGTAAGATAAGTCAAGTTCAGGATGTTTGTTGCTGAATTTATATATAAAATCTATAAAACTGTTGTAATAATCCTGAATACTTGAGTAAATGCTTGAGATACTGATATATAATTCAGGAATAATTATCACAATACAAACGGTGAGCAGACCAAAAACTAAAATATAAACAAGTGTTATTGAAAGTATTTTCCTTAGCTTGTCTTTTTTTAATCTGCAAAGTTTAAGGAAAAATTTCTTATCAATGAACCTGATTAGCGGATTTAACATGTAAGCGATGAAGAAACCCATTATAAACGGACTAAGCATTGACATAACATTGCTAAGATAATTCATTGTATCAGTCAGATTCAGTATCAGTTTTAATAGAACTGCTAAAATCAGAACAGTACAAATGACATAAATACTTATAATATAATAATTTTTATTTTTTTTAAAAACATGTTTTTCGTTGTCCATGGAAACCTCCTAAGAATCTAGATACAATAAGTATAACATAATATTGATAAATGGTGCAAAAAAATAAATATAAAAAAATAAAAAAAGTGCTTGCATTTTTAAATGAAGTACTGTATAATAATCCTTGTCGTTAAGAGACGAGCGCGATTAGCTCAGTTGGTAGAGCACCTGACTCTTAATCAGGGTGTCCAGGGTTCGA
>CAMHLZ010000007.1 GCA_946186125.1 uncultured Lachnospira sp.
ATGGGTAATTCCTTACTGGCTGTAAGGGATATTAACCATAAATATATTGTAGTAGGAAGGAGGGACTAATATGAGCTATGCAACAGGAATTGCAATTTATAATTGCGGTAAATTTTCAAATGATAAAAAGAAAGGGGATAATGCAATAATTGATTGTGGTAACAAAGATTATCTAATGATTGACTGTGGACCGAAAGATTCTGCTGAATCGTATGTGAAAGCATTGGCGTCTAAATGTAAACCAAAAACAAGCGGAGCTCATAACGGAAAAGTGTATGTCAAGGCATTAGTGTTGAGCCATAATCACAAAGACCATGTGGAGGGCTTGGCGACTCTTTTGGCAAGTGATAAATTGTACATAGAAAAAGTATATTACACTTACCCGGGAAGCCAGTATAGTAATGTGGTATCCGCATTGACCGGTCATTCTTCAGAGGTTGTTGGAAAAGGGGTATGCAAGACGATTACTGTTAATGATACAGTACTAAAAATCTATGGTCCTTCGCAGGCAGCAGTTACTGCTTATGGGGATGATTATTCAAATTATAATAGTTCTCAGGCAAATAATGCTTCTATGATATGTACGATAACAAATACATCTACAGATAATCCATATAGGGCCTTGTTCTTGGGAGATTTAAATGTAGCCGGGTTAGGTTATGCAATAGATTCATGGGGAACGGAAGTGTTCTTTCCTGCGTCAACAATCAGTTCATTACATTATAATTTTTGTAAATTTGGTCATCATGGGCAGAGAAGCAGCGCAAATTATCAAAGTAATTCCAATTGGGGACCTACAGAGATAAATAATTATAATACAAGAATTAAGGCGAATAATTATTTTATGACAGTCACAAAAGCACATTTAGTTGCAGCGGATAGTGAATTAAGGGGCACACCTAATTGGGATAATTATGAATATATAGAAGGACTATTATCCGGTAATATACGCAGGTATATTAGAGATACAAGCGATGCTAATTACAGAGTATGGTATGTATATAATAATTGGAATTAAGAAAGGTGGAATTACTATGAAAAAAATGAAATATCAATTATTAGGATTATTAATTTTAGCTATGGTGTTCTGTATGCAAATATATGCAAATGCAGATACTATTGAAGGAAAATGTGGAAAAAGCTGTACATACAGCTATGATACGGACACAAAAGAAATCGTGATATCAGGAACAGGAGAGATTACGGATAATCCATGGATGTTCGAGTCTTATGCAAAAGATATAAAAACTGTTACAATTAAAGATGGTATCACAGCTATAAGTGTGAAAAATGCATTTGGATTATGTACTAAATGGAAGTATAGACATGATGCGTGTGAATCTATAGAAAAAGTAAATATTGCAAAATCAGTAAAAATAATTGGAATAAGCGCTTTTCGTAACTGTAGTAAAATTAAAACGGTTAATATGCCGGGAGTTGAAATAATAAAAAGATGTGCTTTTTATGGATGTGATTTATCTGAAAATTTTGAATTGCCAAAAAGTGTTAAAAAAGTAGGGAATATTGCATTTGCACATACAAAAATAGGAGAAGGCAAAGAACTGGTGATTAGAAAAGATGTTGTATACGCAAGAGCAGCCTTTACTGATTGCGGATATAAAAAAGTAATTTTTGAAGATGGAATTAAGTTAATAAAACCGATTGTGATGAATAGTAAATCCATCAAATCAGTAGTATTACCTAGTTCAGTTACAAAAATAGATAATGAGGCATTTTATGGATGTAAAAATATAAGCACTATTACAATTCCAAAGAAAGTTAAAATAATAGGTAGATGTGCTTTTGGACAGGCAGAAAAACTTAAAAAAGTAGTTATAAAATCAAAAAAAATACAAGAGATAAATATGAATGCATTCGTTGGTACTAATAATGTAACTATTTATGTTCCAAAAGATAAATATGATGAGTATTCAGAACTAGTAAAAGAATCGGTTAAAATTGCTACTAAATATACAGTGAAAGCATTAAGTAAGTAAATATTTAACATTAGATAAGGAGCCGGTGTATCAAGATTGTTACACCGGCTCTAAATCCTTTTTATAACTTAACGGAATTGTTCTTTCCTGCGTCAATAATCAGTTCATTATATTATAATTTTTTAAATTTTATTCAATATTGTCCAAACTAAAGTTATAAAAAATAGACAATATATTATCTATTATAGATGAAAATGCTTGAAAATAGATAATATATTAGCTATAATAACATTATAATGAAGAAAGGGATGGAATATGAGAAAATTTGTATGGGAAACACCTGATGAAATTGACAAACAGGTGGCAGAAAATGTTAGAAAATTGCGAAAAAGACTAGGAATTTCTCAAAAACGATTGAGTGAATTGACAGGAGTTAGTTATGGTTCTATTAAACGATTTGAGGCAACCGGTGCTATTAGTTTTTTGGCACTTACGAAGATTGCTGTAGAGTTGGATGCTGTGGATGGTATCAGGGAATTGTTTACGAAAGTACCGTATAAGTCAATTGAGGAGGTTATCAATGAGCAAAAGTAAGCAAATAATGGGGCTTAAATCATTGAAAGTAAAAATAGAAGATAGTTATGTTGGGACATTGGCACTTAGTCATAATGGTATGGTAGCATTTTCCTATGATAAGGGATGGTTGGCGAGAGGGTTTTCAATTAGTCCCTTTTCGTTGCCTCTAGAGGAAAAAGTGTTTGTTCCAAATAAAACATGTTTTGAAGGTTTGTTTGGAGTTTTTGCAGATAGCCTCCCGGATGCCTGGGGACGATTATTACTGAAAAGAATTCTTGAAGAACAAGGCAATGATAGAGATATCACAGTGCTTGACAGACTTGCTATGATTGGAAAATCCGGTATGGGTGCTTTAGAATATGAACCGGAGTATGATAAGCTGGAAGAACAACAGATTGTAGATCTGGACCATATTTCGAGGCAATGTCAAAAAATATTGAATTCTGAATATACGGAAGAGTTAGATGTTTTGTATAAAATGGGTGGTAGTAGCGGAGGTGCCAGACCTAAAATATTGACGCAATTTGATGATAAAAAGTGGATGATAAAATTTCCTTCGCAATATGACTCTCCGGAAATCGGAGTAGAGGAGTGGAAGTATTCTTTGTGTGCTAAGAATTGCGGTATCATTATGCCGGAAACAAAGCTGTTTCCATCTAAGAATTGTGGTGGATATTTTGGAACGGTTCGTTTTGATGTAATCCCTGTGAATGGGACGTGGAAGAGAATTCATACAATGACAGCGGCGGCACTTTTAGAGGCTGATTTTAGAGCGCCATGTTTAGATTATAATCAGTTAATGAAGTTAACAAGAATTATTACAAGAGATAGAAAAGAAGATATGGAAAATATGTTTCGAAGAATGTGTTTTAATGTGTATGCACATAATCGAGACGATCATGCTAAAAATTTTAGTTATCAGTATGATTCAGATTTGGATAGTTGGAAATTGAGTCCGGCATATGATTTGACATATAGCAATACGTATTTTGGAGAACATACGACATCGGTTGATGGAAATGGAAAAAATCCTGGTGAAAAGGAATTATTTTCTGTTGGATTACAAGGCGGGTTAAAGAAGAGTATGTGCATGGATATCATTAGTGAAATAAAACAAAAAGTGAAGGAAGATTTGGAGACTTATCTGCATGGATGTAATTGATTTCGATACTCTATTGATTGACAGCATACATTGGATTTTTTATAATAGTTGTAGTGAATTTGGCAAGACAGTGAAATGGAGATTGTTATGAAACAGAGATTGGCTACAGGAATAGATAGTTTTGAACGATTAAGAAAGGAACAATATTTTTTTGTTGATAAAACTTATTTTATTAAAGAGTGGTGGGAACAAGGAGATAAGGTGACTTTGATTACCCGTCCGCGCCGATTTGGAAAAACCATGAACATGAACATGTTGGAGTGCTTTTTCTCTACAAAATATGCAGGACGTGATGATTTGTTCGAAGGATTATCGGTCTGGGAAGATGAAAAGTATAGAGAACTGCAGGGAACGTATCCTGTTATTAATCTGAGTTTTGCAGATATGAAGGCATCTGATTTTAGTCGGGCAAAAGAAGATATATGTATTGCCTTAGAGGTCTTGGTAAATTCTCTTAGAGATGTACTTATGGGCTTTGCTTTGTCTGAAAATGAGAAACAATATATTAATGATATTAATAAAAAAATGTCTGATAGTACAGCTGTCAATAGTTTAAAGTATCTATCGAATATTTTTGAGAAACATATAGGGAAAAAAGTAATCATCCTTTTAGACGAATATGACACACCGCTTATCGAAGCCTACACACACGGCTACTGGGAAGAGATGACAGAGTTTATGCGAGGTTTATTCAATGCTACATTTAAATCAAATCCAAGCCTGTATCGCGGTGTGATGACAGGAATTACCCGCATCAGCAAAGAGTCCATGTTTTCAGATTTGAACAATTTAAAGGTATGTACCACTACTTCTAATGAATATTCTTCATGCTTTGGTTTCACTGAGGAAGAAGTGTTTTCTTCAATGGATACCTATGGCTATGGGGAACAAAAGGAAGCGGTGAAACGCTGGTATGACGGCTTTATATTTGGTGAGCAGAGGGATATGTACAATCCGTGGTCGATTATAAATTACATGGCGACCGGAAAATTTGATAATTACTGGGTAAATACAAGTGGAAATGGTCTTGTAAACCAGCTTATCCAAAAAGGAAGCCGTAAAATCAAAGAACAGATGGAAGACTTGCTGACAGGTAAATCAATATTTGTTCAGCTTGATGAGGAAATCGTATATAATCAACTGGATGACAGTGAAGAAGCGATTTGGAGTCTTTTGCTTGCCAGCGGATATCTGAAAGTATTACAAGTTATAGAAGAAGACAATGAATATTGCGGAATTGACAGGACATATGAACTGGCATTGACAAATGTAGAAGTAGTGCAGATGTTTGCTAAATTTATAAAAGGATGGTTTCGTAATAAAACAACTTCAGAAAATTATAATGCTTTCCTGCAATGTTTACGACAGCATGATATAGACGGCATGAACGAATATATGAACGAAGTGTCGATGACGGTATTTAGCTGTTTTGACGTTGCAAATAATGAGAATACAAAACAAAAACCAGAGAATTTTTATCATGGTTTTGTGCTTGGACTGTCAGTGGAATTGCGAAAAGAGTATGAAGTGATTTCTAATAGAGAAAGCGGTCTTGGACGGTATGATGTAATGCTAGTCCCAAGAGATTTGAAAAAAGATGCATTTGTCTTTGAATTTAAAGTATTTAGACCAAGCAAAGAAAAGACATTGGAGGATACTGTAAATGCTGCTCTGCAGCAGATTGAAGAAAAGAAATATGTGACAGAACTTCTGGAAAAAGGCATACCGAGGGAAAATATATATTGTTATGGATTTGCTTTTGAAGGAAAGAAAGTGCTGATAGGTGAAAAATTGTCAGATATTTTATAATGTTTGTAGTGAATTTGGCAAGACAGTGAAATGGAGATTGTTATGAAACAGAGATTGGCTACAGGAATAGATAGTTTTGAACGATTAAGAAAGGAACAATATTTTTTTGTTGATAAAACTTATTTTATTAAAGAGTGGTGGGAACAAGGAGATAAGGTGACTTTGATTACCCGTCCGCGCCGATTTGGAAAAACCATGAACATGAACATGTTGGAGTGCTTTTTCTCTACAAAATATGCAGGACGTGATGATTTGTTCGAAGGATTATCGGTCTGGGAAGATGAAAAGTATAGAGAACTGCAGGGAACGTATCCTGTTATTAATCTGAGTTTTGCAGATATGAAGGCATCTGATTTTAGTCGGGCAAAAGAAGATATATGTATTGCCTTAGAGGTCTTGGTAAATTCTCTTAGAGATGTACTTATGGGCTTTGCTTTGTCTGAAAATGAGAAACAATATATTAATGATATTAATAAAAAAATGTCTGATAGTACAGCTGTCAATAGTTTAAAGTATCTATCGAATATTTTTGAGAAACATATAGGGAAAAAAGTAATCATCCTTTTAGACGAATATGACACACCGCTTATCGAAGCCTACACACACGGCTACTGGGAAGAGATGACAGAGTTTATGCGAGGTTTATTCAATGCTACATTTAAATCAAATCCAAGCCTGTATCGCGGTGTGATGACAGGAATTACCCGCATCAGCAAAGAGTCCATGTTTTCAGATTTGAACAATTTAAAGGTATGTACCACTACTTCTAATGAATATTCTTCATGCTTTGGTTTCACTGAGGAAGAAGTGTTTTCTTCAATGGATACCTATGGCTATGGGGAACAAAAGGAAGCGGTGAAACGCTGGTATGACGGATTTATATTTGGTGAGCAGAGGGATATGTACAATCCGTGGTCTATTATAAATTATTTAGCGACTGGAAAGTTTAAAAATTACTGGGTAAACACAAGTTCAAATGCTTTGGTAAACCATTTGATGAAAACGGGTTCCAAAAACATAAAAATGGAATTGGGAATGCTTTTGAAAGAAAAGACGATTCTTGTGGATATGGAAGAGGAAGTTATATATAATCAGCTGGATGACAATCCGAAAGCAATATGGGGATTGCTTGTAGCAAGCGGCTATCTGAAAGTAGTGCAAATTCATGAGGAGAAAGATTTTAGAGGACAAATAAGAGAAAAGTATGAACTGAGCATTACCAATGAAGAAGTATACAGGATGTTTGCGCAGTTTGTGGAGGGATGGTTTCATTCGGAAGAAATAGAAGATGTATACAATGCATTTATACAGGCATTGCTGGAACATGATCTTGACAGTATGAATGAGTACTTTAATGAAGTCGCATTGACGGTATTTAGCTCGTTTGATACAGGAAAACACCCGAGTGAAAGGACAAAGCCGGAGAATTTTTACCATGGATTTGTTCTGGGATTGATGATGGATTTATTAAGAGATTATGAAATAACGTCTAACAGAGAAAGCGGTCTTGGACGGTATGATGTAATGCTTGTCCCGAGAGATTTGAAAAAAGATGCATTTGTCTTTGAATTTAAAGTATTTAGACCAAGCAAAGAAAAGACATTGGAGGATACTGTAAATGCTGCTCTGCAGCAGATTGAAGAAAAGAAATATGTGACAGAACTTCTGGAAAAAGGCATACCGAGGGAAAATATATATTGTTATGGATTTGCTTTTGAAGGGAAGACGGTGTTGATTGGATAAATCATTATACAAAATAAAGCCTTGTATAGTCATTTTACTAATAAAAATGACTACACAGGGCTTTCGTATTACACGATTGTTTTATTTGTTTTTAAGTAATCTTTGTTCAAGTCAATAACTTTGTCCATAGCCTCTTTACCAGGAGCACCGATAGTAACACGCTTGTCTACACATGTCTTAATACTGATTGCGTCGTAAATGTCTTCTTCAAATACAGGACTGATAGCCTTATATTCTTCTAATGTCATATCATCAAGAGCAATGTTTTTATCAATGCAGAACAGTACCAGCTGACCTACAATTCCGTGGGCATCACGGAAAGGAACACCGTGATTTACCAGATAGTCAGCGGCATCCGTTGCATTTGTAAAACCGTGTCTTGTACTTTTTTCCATTACATCAGCATTAAACTGAATAGTTTTCATCATGCCGGTGAACAGGCTTACGCATCCTTTTACTGTGTCAAAGGCATCAAAGGTAAGCTCTTTATCTTCCTGCATATCTTTGTTGTATGCCAAAGGAATTCCCTTCATTGTAGTCAGCATAGACATAAGCGCACCATACACACGACCGGTTTTTCCACGAACAAGTTCTGCGATGTCAGGATTCTTTTTCTGTGGCATAATGCTGCTTCCTGTACTATAAGCATCATCAATCTCAACAAATTTGTATTCATTAGAATTCCATAATATGATTTCTTCTGAAAAACGGCTTAAATGCATCATTATAGTAGATAATGCACTTAAAAGCTCTATAAGATAATCTCTGTCTGCAACAGAATCCATACTGTTTAATGTTGCACCATAAAAATCAAGTAACTCTGCCGTATATTCTCTGTCGAGAGGGTATGTGGTTCCTGCAAGTGCACCTGAACCCAATGGACAATAATTCATGCGCTTGTAAATATCTGATAAACGCTGTCTGTCACGTTTGAACATTTCAAAATAAGCGCCCATGTGGTGTGCAAGTGTGATAGGCTGGGCTTTTTGTAAATGTGTAAAGCCGGGCATAAAAGTTTCTGTGTTCTTCTCCATTATATCGATTAATACGCACAGCAATTCGTATACAAGACTGTCGACTTCAACAATCTCATCTCTTGTATAAAGCTTCATATCAAGAGCAACCTGATCGTTACGGCTTCTTCCTGTGTGAAGACGTTTTCCGGGTTCACCAACCCTTTCTGTAAGAACAGCTTCTATAAAGCTGTGAATATCTTCCTGTGTATCGTCAATTTTAAGAGCGCCGCTTTCAATGTCATTTAAGATTCCGTTCAATCCGTCGATAATCGCTGTCTTATCGCTTTCTGATAATATTCCCTGCTTTGCAAGCATGGTAACATGAGCGATACTTCCTTTGATATCCTGTTTGTAAAATCTTTGATCAAATGATATTGAAGCATTAAATTGATTAACAAGCTGGTCAGTTTCTTTTGTGAAACGTCCGCCCCATAATTTCATATGTGTATCCGCCTTTCTAAAAAAAATAACATAATTTCATCACATTATATCACAAATAAATCAATCTTTCAACAAATCAAGTGAGACAAGAAACTTTCGCAGACACGTTGTCATAAATGCTGTTAATTCTTCGACGGAAATATCCTGGTGCATCATAACAGTGTGAAAACAGCCGTAAACCATAAAATCAATTACGAGAATTGCTTTGTAGTCTTCCTTATATTCAGGGAAATTTTCAAATATTTTCTGCCTGAATGCCGCTTCAAGTTTGTTTGCAAATTCTGCTTTTCTGTCATGTGAAAATATTATATTTAAAATCTGTCCCTGAGAAAAAAATGCCTGTAAGAGGGTGGAATGTTTTCTTGAAAAATCCGTGAAAGGGTCTTTAACAAAATCAGTTCCGGAAATAATGGAATCAATGATTTCCATTTCCATTTTATCCGATAAGTCATAAATATCCTGATAATGCAGATAAAAAGTAGGTTTACTGATTTCAGCCATTTCGCAAAGTTCCTTTACGGTAATCTTATATAGCGGTTTTTTTGAGCGAAGAGCCAAAAATGCGTTTTTAATACTTTTGATAGTTTTTTCTTTTCTTAAATCCATAATAATCTCCATATAGTTTTACTGTTTTTTACATTAGTAAAATAATTTACTGATATAAAAAAACGGAAATGGTTAATTGTATAAAATTGGTATAACATAAAAAAAAGTAAATAGCAAGTTCATGTATGAAGAATGGAGTGGAATTATGAATTATTATGATTTTTACACAGGAAAAGAGTTTGAAGCACATAAATATCTTGGAGCACATTTAGAAAATGCAGGTGCAGTTTTCAGGGTATTCGCGCCTGCAGCACAGAAAATTACTGTTATGACTGATTCAAATGACTGGAATGAAATTGAAATGGAGAAAGTGTACAACGGACAGTTTTTTGAAAAGTTTGTAGAAGGTGTGAAAGAGGGAACTCAGTACAAATACAAAATATACAAGAATAATGGAGTTGTTACGGAGCATTGTGATCCTTATGGATATGGAATGCAGCTCAGACCTGATTGGGCTTCTATCGTAAGAGATTGTGATTCATTCAATTTTACGGATGACGCCTGGATGAAGAAAAGGTCAGACTGTAAAAACCGCCCGCTTAATATTTATGAAGTCCATATGGGTTCATTTATGCGTGAGGATGGCAAAGAGTGGTATAATTATGAAGAAGTGGCAAAGAGACTTATACCATATGTAAAGGAAAATGGATATAATTATATTGAAATGCTTCCAATTTCCGAGCATCCGTGTGATGAATCATGGGGATATCAGAATACAGGATTTTTTTCGCCGACAAGCCGTTATGGAACAATGAATCAGTTGAAAAAATTTATTGATATGTGTCATGGAGAAAATATAGGTGTAATTCTTGATTATGTACCTGTACATTTTGCTGTTGATGAATATGCACTTGCAAACTTTGATGGAACGCATTTATACGAATATCCGCATGAAAGTGTCGGAGTGAGTGAGTGGGGAAGCTGTAACTTTATTCACTCTAGGGGTGAAGTGCGAAGCTTTTTGCAGTCTGCAGCTAATTACTGGATTTCTGAATATCATTTTGACGGATTGAGAATGGATGCCATAAGCAGAATCATTTATTGGCAGGGTCAGGAAAACAGAGGGGTAAATTATCAGGCAGTAGACTTTATCAAAGAGCTTAACAGTTACCTTAAGAAGAACAATCCTTCAATTATTCTATCAGCAGAGGATTCTACTAATTTTAAAGATGTTACCAAGTCATCTGAAGAAGGCGGACTTGGATTTGATTATAAATGGGATATGGGATGGATGAACGATACACTCGATTTCTTTCAGACAGCGCCGGAGCAAAGAAGTGAGAAGTACCACAAGTTGACATTTTCAATGATGTACTATTATAATGAAAAGTATCTGCTTCCTCTTTCGCATGATGAAGTAGTTCATGGAAAGAAGACGATTATTGATAAGATGTATGGTGAATACGAAGAAAAGTTTGCACAGGCAAGAGCTTTATATATGTATATGTATGCTCATCCGGGCAAAAAGTTGAACTTTATGGGAAATGAGATTGCACAATTCAGAGAGTGGGATGAAAAGAGACAGCAGGATTGGGATATATTATCATATCCTATGCATGAGGCATTTCATCGTTATATGAAGCAGTTAAATAATATGTATCTGGACGAAAAAGCAGTAAGTGAGCTTGATTTTGACGAAGATGGTTTTAAGTGGATTGATTGTCATATGGAAGATCATTGCATTTATTGTTTTGAGAGAAGCTCCGGTGATGAGCGGATATTGTTTGTATTTAATTTTAAGAATTATTCTTATGATAACTATCATGTTCAGGTTGAGAATGGCCAAAGTCTTCAGCTGATTCTAAACAGCAATGATAAAAAATTTGGTGGTGAGGATGAAAGACGCCACGAGGAGATATGGAATGGTGAAAATGGAGAGTTTTCGTTTAATTTACAGCCATATTCTGCGTTGATGTTCAAGATAATATAAAATTTTTTAAGAAAGGAAAAATGCACAAATGCGAATGTTGTTTGAAATAGATACTAAGGATTATGATATTAACGGTTCAACATTCAGCCGTCCTTCCGCAAGAGGAATAATCATAAAAGAAGGAAAGCTGGCAATGATTCACAGTGTTAAATATGATTATTATAAATTTCCGGGTGGCGGAATCGAGAACGGTGAAGATAAAGAGAGCGGATTGATTCGTGAGGTGCAGGAAGAAAGCGGTCTGATTGTAATTCCTCAGACAATTCGTGAATTTGGAATGGTTCACAGAATACAGAAAGGTGATTATGAGGATGTATTTATTCAGGATAATTATTATTATCTGTGTGATGTGGAAGATAAAAAGGCAGCACGGAATCTTGATGAATATGAGAAAGATGAAATGTTTACATTGGAATATGTGACACCTGCAACGGTAATTTCCACGAATCAGAAACCACATGATCCCGAAGTTGACAGCATTATGCTTGACAGGGAAATAAGGGTGATTGAAACACTTTTAAATGAAGGAATTATTTAATAATGTCAAATATTATAGAGATAACAGATTTTAATGATAAAGAGCTTGATATATATGCAAGGCTTTCAGAAAATGAACTTCTTAGTAATCATGAGCCTGAGAAAGGTATTTTTATAGCTGAGAGTCCAAAGGTTGTGGAGCGCGCACTTGATGCAGGTTACGAGCCGGTATCGTTACTTCTTGAAAAGAAGCATATAGATGGCGAGGCAAAGAACATAGTAAAAAGAGTTGGTGATATTCCTGTATTTACGGCTGAATTTGATGTGCTGACACAGCTTACGGGTTTCAAACTTACAAGAGGTGTGTTGTGCGCAATGAAAAGGAAACCGCTTCCGACAGTTGAAAAAGTGTGCGAGGGAGCAAGAAGAATTGCAATTCTTGAAAAGGTCATGAATCCGACTAACCTTGGAGCAATCATCAGGTCGGCTGCGGCACTTTCAATTGATGCCGTTATATTATCGCCTGAATGCACCAATCCACTATATCGAAGGGCAATCAGGGTAAGTATGGGGTGCGTTTTCCAGATTCTATGGACGATAATAGACAAAGAAAATGAATGGGAGAATTCTTATTTGGATTCAGTCAGAGGTCTTGGCTTTAAAACAGTAGCAATGGCGCTCAGAAACGATACGGTGGATATTGATGATGAAAGACTAAAGAGCGAAGAAAAGCTTGCAATTATTCTTGGAACAGAGGGTGACGGGCTGTCTGACAGCACGATTGACTCCTGCGATTATACTGTTAAGATTCCGATGAGTCACGGAGTAGATTCTCTTAATGTGGCAGCTGCAAGTGCCGTGGCATTCTGGGAACTGCGGTTATAGGAAAGCAGGTGGCATATATGGCATTTAAGGAAGTTTTTTTTCACCTGATTTGGTAAAATTAAGCTTGTGTACTCACCTAAAAATAAGAAAATAAAAGCAAGCCCCTGCCCAGCCATTGAACTCAAACACAACAATGGACTAACCCCACGATTTGTGTTATAATGTATCCCATAACAAAAGTTATGGGATTATTTACTTAATGGAGGAAGATAATGCAATGAAGATTATTATTGCAGGTAATGGAAAAGTGGGAGCGATGCTGACAAAGCAGCTTTCATCTGAAGAGTATGATATTACACTGATTGATTCTGATGTAGAGATTCTCGAAGAGGTTGAAGAACAGTGTGACGTGATGACAGTAAATGGAAACTGTGCATGCATGGATGTACTTGAAAATGCAGGAGCACGAAATGCTGATTTGCTTATAGCCGTTACCGGAGAAGATGAAGTAAACCTGCTTTGTTGTCATACGGCACATAATATGAATACCAGATTGCATACTATTGCGAGAGTCAGAAATCCTGAATACATGAAACAGATATTTGAGATGAGAAGAACATACGGATTATCGATGACAATTAATCCTGAAAAACAGGCAGCGGTTGAGATATATAGACTTTTAAAATATCCTGTATTTTTAAAAAGAGATACATTTGCAAAAGGCAGAGTCGAGATTGTAGAACTTGAGGTTTCAAAAGAGCAGAAAATGTGCGGCAGACCTTTAAAAGAATTAGAAAGCATTGCCGGATGTAAGATACTTGTCTGTTCTGTATTGAGAGGAGATGATACGATTACTCCGGATGGCGGATTTATTCCCAAAGAAGGGGATAAGCTGTTTGTTACTGCAAGTAGTGCCAACCTTTCAATAATGCTTAAGAATTTGGGATATATTACACAAAAAATCAAGCGTGTTATTATATGTGGAGGAGGAAGAGTAAGCTATTATCTTGCTCAACAGCTTATTAATAATTCAATCAGCGTAACAATAGTCGAGAGAAATTATGACAGATGTGTAAAACTGTCCACATTATTGCCGAAGGCAAATGTGATACATGGAGATGCGACAAATGAGTTTTTACTGAAAAGTGAAGGTATTGAGAGCAGTGATGCAGTTGTAACCACCACAGGACTTGATGAATTGAATGTGATTGTATCATTATTTGGTAAAAGTTGTGGGGTGCCGAAAGTAATTACCAAGATAAGCAGACTTGAAAATAACTCTATTCTTGATCAGATGTCACTTGGAAGTATAATTAGTCCTAAAAAACTAAGTTCTGATACAATAGTAAGATATGTAAGAGCCTTAAGAAATAAGGAAGGTGCGGCAATGTCTGTCCACTCTATTGCGAATGACCAGGCAGAGGCGGTTGAATTTATAGTGGATGATAAGACAAAAAATTGTGGAACACCACTGAGAGAAATCAAGCTAAAGAAAAATATATTGATTGTCTGTATAAATCACAAAGGAGTGACAGAGATTCCTAATGGTGACTCGGTATTTAATAAAGATGATACGGTTATTATTGTGACAGGCAGTGATGACGTTATATATCAGCTTAATGATATTTTTCAATAATTAATTAGTCTGCTATGTAGATTATTAGAAATGGAGAAAAATATGAATTACAAAATTATAGGTAAATTTGTCGGAAAAATTCTTCTTGTTGAAGCAATTTTTATGTTGCCGGCTCTATTTATAAGTATATCTAAAGGTGAAAATAATTCTATTTTTGGGTTTTCCTGCAGCATTATTGTAACGACTCTTTTAGGTCTGAGTCTGATGTTAGGGTGTAAGAATGCAAAAAAAGTGTTTTATGCAAAAGAAGGAATGGTCTGTGTCGCCATAAGCTGGTTTCTGTTGAGTTTTGCGGGTGCATTTCCATTCTATATTTCAGAAGAAATTCCGTTGTTTATAGATGCGTTATTTGAGACTGTTTCAGGATTTACCACAACCGGTGCGTCGATTCTTTTAGAAGTAGAAGAATTACCGATGGGGTTACTTTATTGGAGAAGTTTTACACATTGGTTAGGAGGAATGGGGGTACTTGTATTTGTACTTGCGATTGCAAACGGAGATAAGAGCAGAGGCGGTTTTGCAATGCACCTTTTAAGGGCAGAAAGCCCGGGACCAAAGGTCGGAAAATTAGTTCCAAAGATGAAAACCACAGCGGAGATATTATATGCAATGTATATTGCGTTAACCATATTGAATGTTATTTTTCTGTTATTAGGCGGTATGCCTTTGTTTGACTCGTTGTGTACGGCTTTTGGTACTGCCGGAACCGGTGGATTTGGAATTAAAAATGACAGTATAGCAGGATACAGTCCGTATATTCAAAATGTCTGTACTGTTTTTATGTTGCTTTTCGGAGTGAATTTTAGCTGTTATTACTTTATATTTATTGGAAATATTAAGGCTATCTTTAAAGATGAAGAACTGAGGCTTTATCTTGGACTTGTAATTAGTAGTATAGTATGTATTACATGGAATATATATAAAAGTTATAATGATTTTGGTGAAGCCCTAAGACATGCGGCATTTCAGGTGGCAAGCATTATCACTACTACAGGATTTGCTACAACAGATTTTGATTTGTGGCCATCATTTTCAAAAACGATTTTATTGTTTTTGATGGTTGTTGGTGCCTGTGCGGGAAGTACAGGTGGAGGATTTAAATGTGGGCGTGCATTATTGGTTTTCAAAAATTTAAAAAGAAATATAAAACATTCACTACACTCGAAGAGTGTTGAAGTTATCAGGGTTAATAACCATGTAATTGAAGAAAAGGTATTAGAGACAACAAATGCATATCTTGCCGCGTATGTATTTATTATACTTGCCAGTGTTATAATTGTATCATTGGATAATTTTTCCGTGACTACAAATATTACTGCTGTGCTGGCAACATTTAATAATATAGGACCAGGGCTTGAAGCGGTTGGACCTACATGCAATTTTGCAGGATTTGGAGATATATCGAAACTTGTTCTTATATTGGATATGTTGGCAGGAAGACTGGAGATTTTTCCGATAATGGTATTATTCTTAAGAAGTACTTGGAGGTACAAATAGGATGAATAAATATATGAAAATGGCAATTGAAGAAGCCAGAGAAGGCATAAGACAACATCATGGAGGACCATTTGGCTGTGTAATAGTTAAAGATGGAAAGGTTATTGGAAGAGGTCATAATAAAGTCGTTATTAATCACGACCCCACATGTCATGGTGAGATGATGGCTATCAGGGATGCTTGTAAAAATATTGGTGATTTCGATTTGGAAGGATGTGAGCTTTATACAACCGGACAGCCGTGTCCAATGTGCAGAGGTGCGATATTGTGGGCCGGTATAAAAAAAGTTTTTTACGGATGCAATATTGAAGACACAGAGAATATTGGATTTAGAGATAATGTGTTTTACAATACGGATTTTGCAGAGATGGAAGAAGAACTGAATAGAATTGAATGTCTTGAATTGTATGCTGAATATAAAAAAATCGAAGACAAAACAATGTATTAAAAAAAGAGTTCACTGTTTTGCAGTGAACTCTTCTTTTCTTATTTTGCAATTAATTTCATGATTTCATTACTTCTTGAAATAAATGCCGTCATATCATCAGGTGATAACTGCTTGTGGCTGATCATTGCAAGGTCAAATAACTGTTTGCAGATAAGCTCTGATGTATCAGAATCTTTGTTTTCTAAAACATATTTAACCAATTCATTATTATAATTGAGTACCAGTGTAACATCATCACCGAACATACTTGTATCCATTCCCGGCATAGAGTACATCTTCATCATTTCCTGCATACGGCGTGTCTGCTCTGAAAGAGTAACCATAGATGAAATGTTAGCATCTTTTAATTTTTCAACTTTTACTTCAAGTTTATCTTTGCCAAGAGCTTTTTTAACAACTTCTGAGAGTGTATCACAGTCAGCTTTGAATGCTTCATCATCTTCAGCGACATCTTCTTTAAATGTATCTGTTAAATCAGAATCGATACTTAAGAAATGAACATTTTCATTTTTCTGTTCAAGCTGCTGGATAAACGGCTCGTCTATGCTGTGTGAGAGGATGACAGCGTCGATACCTTCATTCTTAAACATGTTAATATACTGGCTCTGCTGAATCTCATCAGTAACATAGAAAATAGTATTTTCATGTTTTTCTTTATTTTCTTCAAGACATTCAGGAAGTGTAAGATACTTGCCTTCAAGATTCTTGAATAAAATATAGTCACTCATCTTTTCGCAGAACTTACTGTCTTTTAAGCAACCGAATTTTATGAAAGGACTGATATCATCCCAGTATTTCTCATAAGCTTCTTTTTCAGTTTTACACATTCCTGATAACTTGTCGGCAACTTTCTTTGTGATGTAGTCGGCAATCTTCTTAACAAATCCGTCATTCTGTAAAGCACTTCTTGAAACATTTAACGGAAGGTCAGGACAGTCAATTACACCTTTTAATAACATTAAGAATTCAGGAATAACTTCCTTGATGTTATCAGCGATAAATACCTGATTGTTATATAACTTTATAGTTCCCTCAAGAGAATCATACTGTGTATTAACCTTAGGGAAGTAGAGGATACCTTTAAGATTAAATGGATAATCCATGTTAAGGTGAATCCAGAATAAAGGCTCCTTATAATCGTTAAATACCTTACGATAAAATTCTTTGTATTCATCCTCTGTACATTCATTTGGATGCTTTGCCCAAAGAGGAGAAGGATCATTTACAGGTACCGGACGTCTTAATATCTTAGCTTTTGTCTGTGCAGGAGATATCTCTACAGTCTCTTTTGTACCGTCTTCATTTTCTTTTTCCTCTGTCTTAGCTTCTTCTACAACAGTTTCGATAACAGTATCCTTTTCAGTTACTTCATCTTCAGGGATGGTATCGTACTGTGGTTCTGCGTTAGGATTCTCAAGATAGATTTCTACAGGCATGAAAGAGCAGTACTTTTGAAGGACTTCTCTTGCACGGTATTCATTACAGAATTCGTAGCTGTCTTCGTTAAGGAAGAGAGTGATCTCAGTTCCCTGTTCAGATTTATCACCGTCTGACATATCAAACTCAGTACCGCCGTCACATTCCCAGTGAACCGGAGCAGAACCTTCTTTGTAGGATAATGTATCAATCGTAACCTTATCTGCAACCATAAATGCTGAGTAGAATCCAAGTCCGAAATGACCGATAATCTGGTCTTCGTTAGTCTTGTCCTTATACTGGTTCAAGAATGCTTCAGCACCTGAAAATGCAATCTGGTTGATATACTCATTTACCTCATCTGCGGTCATTCCGATACCGTTATCGATAAACTTAAGAGTCTTATCCTCAGAGTTTGCGATTACTTTTATCTTAAATTCAAGGTCTTCAGGAATTTCATATTCACTCATAAGACTCAATTTTTTTAATTTAGTAATGGCATCACATCCGTTAGAAACTAATTCACGGAAAAAGATGTCATGATCTGAATATAACCATTTCTTAATAATTGGAAAAATATTTTCACTGTTGATGGAAAGACTTCCATGCTGATTTGCCATAATTAAACACTCCTTTAAAATTTTCTAACATTCATTGTAGTACGGTGTTTATAAAAAGTCAAGAAAAAATTAGCACTCAATTTAATGGAGTGCTAACAATACTATCAATCCATGCAGAAATGTACTTATCATATGCATTTTCAATTTCTTTATTAATATCAAATATTGTGAGGGAACAACCGGTTACATATGTAAGAGTCTGATTTTCATATTTAATGTTAAGAAATAATCCCTGTACATTTTCTTTCTGCATATTTAGATTGTTAGAGGTAATAATTTTATCCACAATATGACCGGGCATTTTAAAAACAATTTTAAATTTTAGAGGTGTTTTTTTTCCTTTGATAATATCATAACAAAAAGGTTTTATGGTTTTCCAGGAAACAATCTCTGTATCCGGTAATTCCTGTATCTCTTCTCCGGTAAAAAAATCTTTCTGGATGTGACCGTCGATAGTGAAGGTATTATATGTAGTAATACTAACTCCTGTTGTAAGTAATGAATCGAATTTATCTTCTATCAGTAATTTATTCATAAATGTTTTGACATTTTCAATTTGTTCTGCAATCATATTAAAACTCGCTTTCAATTATTTAAAAAAAAAAATTTAGGTTTATATTGATTTATTTTGTTTTTTATATTATAATAAATATCCGGTGATGTGCTTCGATGGCTCAGTTGGTAGAGCGGCGCATTCGTAATGCGTAGGTCGTGGGTTCGAGTCCCATTCGAAGCTGTATTTATGGACATGTCGTTTTAGACATGTCTTTTTGTTTTCTGGCTAATCATTTTTATCAATATACCGCATTTCATCATAATATTATAGTACAATTTTGTTTAATAAATCAACCGTATCTCTATTTTTTTTAGAAGAAGTATAAAAAATAGTTGCATTTTTAAGAATCTGTGATATAGTAATACAAGTAACGCGTACAAATGTCTTTGTGACGCGAACACGATAAAGAAATCAAACATTATAATATGGTGTTTTAATAGAGAATGGAGGAAATATCATGAGTCAGAAGTTAAAAGTAGGTATTCTTGGAGCAACAGGAATGGTAGGTCAGAGATTTATATCTTTATTGGAGAATCATCCTTGGTTTGAGGTTGTTACGGTGGCAGCAAGTCCACGTTCAGCAGGTAAGACTTACGAAGAAGCAGTTGGTGACAGATGGAAGATGACAACACCTATGCCTGAAGCTGTTAAGAAACTTGTTGTATTGAATGTAAATGAGGTTGAAAAGGTTGCTTCAACTGTAGATTTTGTATTCAGTGCAGTTGATATGACTAAGGAAGAGATAAAAGCAATCGAAGAGGCATATGCAAAGACAGAGACACCTGTAGTGTCTAACAACAGTGCACACAGATGGACACCTGATGTACCTATGGTAGTGCCTGAAATTAATCCTGAACATTTTGATGTAATCGAATCGCAGAAAAAACGTCTTGGAACAACAAGAGGATTTGTAGCAGTTAAGCCAAACTGTTCAATTCAGAGTTATGCGCCTGTACTTACGGCATGGAAAGAATTTGAGCCATATGAAGTAGTAGCTACAACGTATCAGGCAATATCAGGTGCAGGTAAGACATTTAAAGACTGGCCTGAGATGGAAGGAAATATTATTCCATTTATCGGTGGCGAAGAAGAAAAGAGTGAACAGGAGCCATTAAGATTGTGGGGTAAGGTTGAAAATGGAGTGATTGTAAAAGCACAGTCACCTGTTATCACAACACAGTGTATCCGTGTTCCCGTATTAAACGGACATACAGCAGCTGTATTTGTAAAATTTAAAAAGAAAGCTACAAAAGAGCAGCTTATTGAAAAGTTACGTTCTTTCAGTGGAGAACCACAGAAACTTGAATTACCAAGTGCTCCAAAGCAGTTTATACAGTATCTTGAGGAAGATAACCGTCCACAGGTTTCTATGGACGTTGACTATGAAAACGGAATGGGAGTTTCAGTAGGACGTCTCAGAGAAGATTCGGTATATGATTGGAAATTTGTCGGTTTATCACATAATACAGTAAGAGGAGCAGCAGGTGGAGCAGTTCTTTGCGCTGAGATGTTAAAGGCAAAAGGATATATAGAAGCAAAATAGTAAAATGATGGAGCTGTCGTATTAGCAATTTAAACGTTAATGCGGCAGCCATATTATTGTGTGGAGAATAAAAATGAAATGGTTCAGTAACTTTAAAAAAATTTTCTCAGACCCCGTTCTGATTACAGCATGGATATTGGCGATTGTATCGTCTTTTTTTGTGTTACCGGATTCTAAATATATAGACTATATTGATTTTAAATCGTTGGGAATGTTGTGGGGACTTATGATTGTGGTTCAAGGGTTAAGCGATAACGGCGTTTTTGAAGTTATTGGTAATGTATTACTAAAACATACGAAGAAATGCTGGCAGTTAGTGTCAGTGCTTGTGTTTATCTCATTTTTTTCTGCAATGTTAATTACAAACGATGTTGCGCTTATCACATTTGTCCCATTTGCTATAACGATTTTGATTGAGTGTGACAGAAATGATTTGTTGGTTCCGGTTATTGTATTGCAGACGGTGGCTGCAAATTTAGGAAGTATGTTTACACCAATCGGCAATCCGCAAAACATATATCTGTACGGTAATTCGGGAATGGGTATTTTGGATTTTATAATGATTACGCTTCCATATATGCTCATTGCTATGGTACTTTTAGCCATGAGTCTTTTATTCATTCCGGGGAAGAACAGTGAACTTTCAGTCTATACATCTGAACAAAAAGGCATTAAGAATGAGCAGGGAACACACACGCTCCCAATATATCTGATTCTTTTTGGAATTGGCATTATGGTTATGCTTCACACTATTCCAATGAAAATTTTTATTTTAAGTGTATTAATATGTGAAATTATAATTAAATATGTCAGAAAGTCAGAAGACCTTAAGATTAAGGCTGATTATACATTATTAATGACATTTGTCGGATTTTTTATTTTTACGGGAAATATTACGAGGATAGGTAAAATTCATGAATTGCTGGAAATGCTTATAAATGGAAGGGAACTTATAACGGCTGTTACCGTAAGTCAGTTTATCAGTAATGTGCCGGCAGCTTTATTATTGTCCCGCTTCTCAAAAAATGATGAGGCATTGATTTTAGGAGTGAATTTAGGCGGACTCGGTACATTGATTGCATCAATGGCAAGCCTCATTTCATATAAATATTATGTAAATCGGGTCAAGAAAGAAAAGGGGAAATATTTACTTACATTTACCGGAATAAATGTCCTGTATCTGGCCGTTTTGTTGTGTGCAAGGTTAGTAGGGCAAATGCTAAAAAACTGATACATTCACTTGTGGAGCGGAAGTGTATGGCAACCTCATTCCTAAATCATGAAACTGAAATCCTGACGTTTAGTGCCTTACAGGTTGAGTAAAAATAAGATTTATGATAGAATTGCAATATATTACAGAGAAGTATACGATTGGAGAGATAGACACAGATGATATTAGATGTAAAGAATTTAAGCCACGGATTTGGAGACAGAGCCATTTTTGATGACGTTTCTTTCAGACTTCTTAAAGGAGAACACATTGGACTTATAGGTGCAAATGGTGAGGGAAAGTCTACATTTATGAACATAATTACCGGAAAACTGATGCCGGATGAAGGTAAGGTGGAATGGGCTAAGAATGTAAGAGTAGGTTATCTTGACCAGCATACGGTACTTGAACCGGGGATGACTATAGAGTCGGTTTTAAAGACTGCATTTGAGTATCTTTTTGATATGGAAAAGAGCATGAACGAAATTTGTGATAAGATGGGTGATGCTTCACCGGAAGAAATGGAGAAAATGCTCGAAGAACTTGGAACTATCCAGGATGTTTTAACTAATAATGATTTTTACATGATTGATGCAAAGGTAGAGGAGATTGCCAGAGCATTTGGTCTGCTTGAACTCGGACTTGACAAAGATGTTACAGAGTTGAGTGGTGGGCAGCGTACAAAGGTCCTGCTTGCAAAATTACTTCTTGAAAAACCGGACATCCTTTTACTTGATGAGCCGACCAATTATCTTGACGCAAATCATATCGAGTGGTTAAAAAGATACCTTAATGACTATGAAAATGCATTTATACTGATATCACATGATATTCCGTTTTTGAATCAGGTTGTCAATCTGATTTATCATATGGAGAATCAGAAACTCGACAGGTATGTTGGTGATTATGATAAATTCATGGAAGTATATGAGATGAAAAAAGCCCAGCTTGAGGCGGCATATAAAAGGCAGCAACAGGAGATTGGTGAACTTAAAGATTTTGTGGCGAGAAATAAGGCAAGGGTTGCCACGAGAAATATGGCGATGTCGAGACAGAAAAAGCTTGATAAGATGGAAGTAATAGAACTTGGCAGGGAAAAACCAAAGCCGGAGTTTAAGTTTATGGAAGCCAGAGCCACAGGCAAGGTAGTCTTTGAAACAGAGGATTTGGTAATCGGATATGACAAGCCGTTGTCAAAACCAATCAACCTGAGAATGGAACGTGGAGAAAAGATTGCCATAACGGGTACTAACGGAATAGGAAAGACGACATTTTTAAAGAGTGTTTTGGGAATAATTCCTTCAGTCTCAGGAAAGGCACACTTAGGAGATTACTTATATAAGGGATATTTTGAACAGGAGATGAAGCCTTCTGAGAGAACATGTATCGAAGAAATATGGGAAGAATTTCCATCGTTCAGTCAGTATGAGGTGCGTTCTGCATTAGCAAAATGTGGTCTTACAACCAAACATATCGAGAGTAAAGTAAAGGTGTTGAGCGGCGGAGAGCAGGCTAAGGTAAGGCTTTGTAAACTCATTAATGTCGAAACAAACGTGCTGCTTCTTGATGAGCCAACAAACCATCTTGACGTTGATGCAAAAGAAGAATTAAAAAGAGCTTTAAAAGAATATAAGGGTGCGGTTTTGGTCGTGTGTCATGAACCTGAATTTATTGACGGTCTTGTTGACAAAATCTGGAATCTTGAGGAATATTCTTTATTAAGTATATAATAGATTGGAGAGAAAAACATGGAAATAAAAAATGCATGGAAAAAATACAACGAAGAAGATTTAAAAAAGTTAGAGGAGCTTAATAAGTCGTACAGGGATTTCCTTGACAAAGGAAAAACGGAGAGAGAATGTATAGTTGAGATTGTTAAGCAGGCAAAAGACGCAGGCTACAGAAATCTTGATGAAGTGATAACCAATAAAGAAACTTTAAAAACAGGTGATAAGGTATATTCTGTGTGGATGAATAAATCTATAGCTATGTTTATCATTGGTACTGAACCGATCACCGATGGAATGAATATTCTTGGCGCACATATTGATTCTCCGAGACTTGATATCAAGCAGAATCCTTTATATGAGGATACGGAGATAGCTTATCTTGATACTCATTACTATGGCGGAATCAAGAAATATCAGTGGGTAACAATACCGTTGGCTATTCATGGTGTTGTAGTCAAGACTAGCGGTGAGGTTGTAAATGTTGTAATTGGTGAAGATGAAAATGATCCGGTAGTATTTATTTCTGATTTGCTGATTCATCTTTCACAGGAGCAGCTTGAAAAGAAAGCTTCAAAAGTGATAGACGGAGAAGATTTGAATGTGACTATCGGAAGTATTCCGCTTAAGGATGAAGAAAAAGAACCTGTTAAGAAGAATATTTTGAAACTTATTAAGAAAAAATATAACTTTGAAGAAGAAGATTTTTTATCAGCTGAACTTGAAGTCGTTCCTGCAGGAAGGGCAAGGGAAGCCGGTATGGATAAGAGTATGATACTTGCTTATGGTCAGGACGACCGTGTATGTGCTTATACGTCGCTTGCGGCAATGCTTGAATTTGACCAGGTAGAACGTACTGCCTGCTGTATTCTTGTCGATAAAGAAGAGATAGGAAGTGTCGGAGCAACAGGAATGAGATCTCATTTCTTTGAAAATATTGTTGCTGAGGTGCTTGACAGAATGGGCGAATCATCAGACCTTGCACTTAGACGTACACTTGCTAATTCAAGAATGTTATCATCAGACGTCAGTGCTGCATATGATCCAATATACGCATCGGCATTTGAAAAGAAAAATGCTGCATATTTTGGCAAAGGAATTGTATTTAATAAATTTACCGGTTCAAGAGGAAAATCAGGCTCAAATGATGCAAATGCTGAGTATGTTGCTTTTGTGCGTGGAGTGATGGAAAAACATGGTGTTACATATCAGACTGCAGAGCTCGGAAAAGTGGATTTAGGCGGCGGTGGAACAATTGCTTACATTCTTGCTACATATGGAATGAATGTTATAGACAGTGGCGTTGCAGTGCTTAATATGCATGCTCCATGGGAAGCTGTAAGTAAGGCTGATGTTTATGAAACAAAGAAAGGCTATATGGCATTTTTAAAGGAATAAAGAAATTATTATGAAGTATGTAGGAATTGAAAAAAAATCAGAAGGAAATTTTATTACACGTTATGACGTAACATATAGAACTGTTGATGATAAAGAGAAAGTTTACGAAATGATTAGTAGAAATAAAGAGATTTCTACACTTGAAGAATTGAACGGTACTGAGGCGGATGCTGTTGTGATAATCGTGACAGACGAAACCGGAGAAAAATGTCTGTTAAATCGTGAGTTCAGGATGGCAGCAGGAGATTATGTTTATAATTTTCCGGCCGGACTCATTGATGAAGGGGAAAATTATGAGCAGGCGGCAATCAGAGAGTTAAAGGAAGAAACAGGGCTTGAACTTTATGAGATTACAGAGGTACTTGGAACAAGTTACAGTGCTGTCGGTTTTAGTAATGAAACCAATATCACTGTAATCGGAAAAGCCAGAGGAGAGTTTTCTGAAAGTACATCAACGGTTGAAGAGATAGATGCCCGTTGGTATACCAAGCAAGAGGTACGTGAATTATTAAAGAAGCACAAATTTGCTGCAAGGACACAGGCATATTGTTATATGTGGAGCAGAGAACAGTGATAAAACAGCATAATGATTGTTGATTATAAGATACCTACATGATTATAGCTGAAATAACACGAATAATAATAAAATGTCACAAAAAAGACGTGAAAAATAGTATTATATGTTTTATGAAGCTGATTACGGACAGATGTAAAAAAGCATGCTGTCCGTTTTTAAAATTAAATTAAGTCTTTAAGACAGGTTTCATATAAAGAAGACAGATAAAATTCTACATCTTCAAAATCATAAATCTGATTTTCAATGCAATACCTTACAATTAAGTCAGCTTCATAAGAATTGGTAAGAGCATGTCCTGCAGATTTTAATAATCTTTTGGTTTCTGCAAAGTTTAATCTGAGACCAAGGCATATGGCAACAGCGTCCCCTTTTGCAATATCATCATCACTTAGAATTGTACCGGCCAATTTATATTGGGATGTTATTGAATCTATACCAATTGATTTGTCACTCATATATAATTTGACTATGTCTCCAAATCGTGAAGGATTGTCATGCTGTTCATACCACTCATCACATGCTTCGCGCTCCGGATCAGTCTTTAAAGTAAGCGTATTGTATTTGTATCGTTCTCCTGCACGTTCTCTTACAAAATGAACCTGAATAAAAGTCTTTACATCTTCAATACATTCGCTACGTCTTTTGTTAGCTTTTTTGTTTTTAAAATAAGAAAACATCTTTATTCTGGAACTCCTTTTGCCTAAAAATCAAATACATTATAACATAAAAAAGTAATTATGTGAACATTTTTTATTTCGTTGTCAGAAAACGGGGTTTATGATATACTAAAGCCGATGATAGAGTATTGAAAGGAAAAACAAAATGGCTGATATAAATAGAGATAAGATAAGAAATTTTTGCATCATTGCCCATATTGACCACGGAAAGTCGACGCTTGCTGACAGGATTATTGAAAAGACCGGAACGTTGACAAACAGAGAGATGCAGGCACAGGTGCTTGACAATATGGAGCTTGAAAGAGAAAGAGGAATCACTATAAAATCGCAGGCGGTGCGTATTGTTTATCAGGCAAATGATGGTGAAGAATATATATTTAATCTGATTGATACACCGGGACACGTCGACTTTAATTACGAAGTATCGCGAAGTCTGGCAGCATGTGACGGCGCGATACTGGTTGTTGATGCGGCTCAGGGTGTTGAAGCCCAGACATTGGCGAATGTCTATCTTGCACTGGATCATGATCTGGATGTGCTTCCGGTAATCAATAAAATAGATTTGCCAAGTGCTGATCCGGAGCGTGTAATTGAAGAGATAGAAGATGTTATAGGTATAGAGGCACATGATGCACCGCTTATATCAGCTAAAAATGGATTGAATATAGAAGATGTTCTTGAAAAAATTGTCACAAATATACCGGCTCCGTCGGGTGATCCTGAGGCACCGTTGCAGGCATTGATATTTGACAGTCTGTATGATCCGTACAAGGGAGTTATTGTGTTCTGCAGGGTCAAGAATGGTACAGTAAGACCTGGAATGAATGTGAAAATGATGGCTACAGGTGCAGTTGAAAATGTTGTTGAGGTAGGATATTTCGGAGCAGGAAGATTTATTGCGTGTGATGAGCTTTCAGCAGGAATGGTTGGTTATATTACAGCGAGCATTAAAAATGTTAAGGAGACTACTGTCGGTGATACTATTACCGATGTTGATAATCCATGTGCTGAAGCACTCCCGGGATATAAAAAGGTTAATTCAATGGTTTATTGCGGATTATATCCTGCCGACAGTGCAAAGTATGAAGATTTAAGAGATGCACTGGAAAAGCTGCAGCTTAATGACGCTTCATTAAATTATGAACCGGAGACATCCATAGCGCTTGGCTTCGGATTCAGGTGCGGATTTTTAGGATTACTGCACTTAGAGATTATTCAGGAAAGACTCGAAAGAGAATACAATCTGGATTTGGTTACTACGGCTCCCGGAGTTATATACAAAGTGTATAAGACAGACGGCACTGTAGTCGAGCTTACTAATCCTTCAAATCTTCCGGATCCGTCAGAGATTGATTATATGGAAGAGCCTATAGTTTCGGCAGAGGTTATGGTAACTACGGAATTCATAGGTCCGATAATGGAACTGTGTCAGGAAAGAAGAGGAAGATATCTGGGAATGGAATATATAGAAAGTTCCAGAGCGTTGTTAAAATACGAGCTTCCGCTAAATGAGATTATTTATGATTTCTTCGATGCACTAAAATCAAGGTCAAGAGGATATGCTTCTTTCGATTATGATATGAAGGGATATGAAAAATCTGACTTGGTTAAGCTTGATATTCTCATCAATAAGGAAGAAGTGGATGCATTATCATTCATTGTATTTGCGGGCAGTGCGTATGAGCGTGGAAGAAAAATGTGTGAAAAACTCAAGCAGGAGATTCCAAGACAGCTCTTTGAGATTCCTATTCAGGCAGCAGTCGGAAGTAAGGTAATTGCCAGAGAGACAGTAAAGGCTATGAGAAAAGACGTACTGGCAAAGTGTTATGGTGGAGATATTTCAAGAAAGAAGAAGCTTCTTGAAAAACAAAAAGAAGGAAAGAAGAGAATGCGTCAGGTCGGAAATGTAGAGATTCCACAGAAAGCATTTATGAGCGTTTTAAAATTAGATGAAGACTAGAGAAATATATATCCATATACCTTTTTGTGTGAAAAAATGTAATTACTGTGATTTTCTGTCGTTTAAGTACAATGAAGATATCAAGGATAAATATATTGACTGCCTTTGCAATGAAATTCGTCACAGCGATATGGAAGAGGTTGAGATATTAACGATATTTATCGGCGGAGGAACGCCTTCTGTACTTGAAGAAAGTGATATTGAAAAAATAATGATAACCATAAAAAGTCATTGTTTATTGAGTGATGATGTGGAGATTACCATTGAAGTTAATCCGGGTACGGTTACAGAGAGTAAAGCTCACCTGTATAAGAGTATTGGTATTAACAGGGTAAGCATAGGAATGCAGTCAGCGGATGATTGGATTCTGAAAAAACTTGGCCGTATTCACAATACACATCAGTTTTTCGAGTGTTATGAAAGATTAAGAAAAGTCGGAATTAATAATATAAATGTTGATGTAATGAGCGGATTGCCGGGACTGACACTCGAAAATTATGAAGATACGCTTAAGCGTGTGTGCGAACTCGGACCGGAACATATTTCTGCATATAGTCTTATCATTGAAGAAAACACGCCGTTTTTTGAATTATACAATTCTGAAAATGGGAAATATATAAATGAGCTTCCTGATGAAGAGAACGAACGCAGACAGTATGAAAGGACAGATGAAATCCTTAAGCTGCACGGATATTACAGGTATGAAATATCTAATTATGCAAAAGAAGGATATGAATGCAGGCATAATTCAGGTTATTGGACAGGAGTACCTTATTATGGTTTTGGACTTGGTGCATCATCTTTCATTGATGATACAAGATTTTGTAATGTTTCATCTATGGAGGATTATATAAAAAATAAGGGTCTGGCTGAGAGTAAGGATTCTATAATTTTACTTAGTAAGAAAGAAAAGATGGAAGAGTTTATGTATCTTGGACTCAGAATGACCAAAGGAATAAGTATAAATAAATTTAAAAAAATATTTGATGAAGATATTTATACTGTTTTTGGTAAAACTATTGATAAATATTTATCCATGAATCTGCTTGTATGTGAGGGAGATAGAATTTTCTTATCAAACAGGGGAATTGACATCAGTAATTATATTTTTTCGGATTTTCTTATGTGAAGATTATTTGAAAACTAAAAAAAGGGGTTGTTAATCAGACAAAATGTTATTATAATAAAGTTTACATACTTTATTATAGCATGATGTGAAGTATATATACTGCGGAAAGCGAGAGATTATGATGAACAATGATTATATTGAGTACCTGATTAAGCGCAGGATGACACCCGGAAGCATAGCGGCCAGAGTTGGTTCTGTTCTTTTGGTTATAGTATGCGTAATGTTGTATTCGGTATTGAATTTTATTGCTTTTGGAATGTCTGTGGTAGCGGCTTATCTGGTCAGATATACATTTCAGACTACTGATGTGGAGTTTGAGTATACCTATTTTTCAGGTGAATGCAGATTTGATAAGATTATGGCTAAGAGAAAGCGCAAGAGCATGGCAGTTATGGAGATGGACAAGGTTGAGCTGATTGCACCTGAGAATGATGACAGACTTTCAGAATATGAAAAAAAGGAATATCAATTGAAAAAATTCACCTCGGGCGAAGAGGATGCTAAGAGATATACAGCATTTATGAGAAATGATTCTAATCTTATAAAGATTGTTTTTGAGCCGAGTGAAGAGATTATAAAGTCTATGCAGGCGTATTCGCCGAGAAAAGTGATAGTTTAGGTGCAATATGTATTTGACACTACTATATAAATCTGATAAAATTTCAAAAATGTTAAGAAAGCGAGGATAAAAAAATGGGAAGTATTGTTGGTGAAGGAATAACATTTGATGATGTGCTTTTAGTACCGGCATATTCAGAAGTAACACCAAATATGGTTGATTTATCAACTAATCTTACAAAGAAGATAAGACTTAACGTTCCTATTATGAGTGCAGGTATGGATACTGTTACAGAGTATAGGATGGCTATTGCCATGGCAAGACAGGGTGGAATAGGTATTATTCACAAGAACATGTCTATAGAGGCGCAGGCTGATGAGGTGGACAAGGTTAAGCGTTCTGAGAATGGTGTTATTACCGACCCGTTTTATTTATCTCCGGAGCATACCTTGGAAGATGCCAATAATCTTATGGCAAAGTTTAGAATTTCAGGTGTTCCTATTACAGAAGGAAGAAAACTTGTTGGTATTATTACTAACAGAGATTTAAAGTTTGAGACGGATTTTTCTAAAAAGATTAAGGAGTCGATGACTTCTGAAGGACTTATTACCGCAAAGGAAGGAATTACGCATGAAGATGCAAAAGCGATTCTTGCAAGTGCGAGAAAGGAAAAACTTCCTATCGTTGACGATGATTTCAATCTTAAAGGACTTATTACCATCAAAGATATTGAAAAGCAGATTAAGTATCCTTTATCAGCAAAAGACGGACAGGGAAGACTTTTGTGTGGTGCTGCTGTAGGTATAACAGCAAATGTTATGGATAGGGTTGAAGCATTGGTTAATGCTAAAGTAGATGTTATTGTAATAGATTCTGCCCATGGTCATTCAAAGAACATTTTCACTACGTTGAAAGAGATTAAGTCTGCTTATCCTGAGTTACAGGTTATTGCAGGTAATGTTGCTACAGGTGCTGCAACGAGAGATTTAATAGCAGCAGGTGCTGATTGTGTTAAAATCGGAATAGGACCTGGTTCTATATGTACGACAAGAGTTGTAGCAGGAATCGGAGTTCCGCAGATTACAGCTATTATGGATTGTTATGAGGCTGCAAAAGAGACAGGAACGCCTATTATTGCAGATGGTGGAATCAAGTTCTCAGGTGATATGACAAAGGCTATAGCAGCAGGTGCTGACGTATGTATGATGGGAAGCATGTTTGCAGGATGTGATGAGAGTCCTGGAACATTTGAATTATTCCAGGGAAGAAAGTACAAGGTTTACCGTGGTATGGGTTCTATCGCAGCTATGGAAAATGGAAGTAAGGACAGATATTTCCAGGCAGATGCAAAGAAGCTTGTACCGGAAGGTGTAGAAGGAAGAGTTGCTTATAAGGGATTATTAGAGGATACGGTGTTCCAGTTAATGGGCGGACTTCGTGCAGGAATGGGATATTGTGGAGCAAAAGATATTCAGACTTTAAAAGAGACAGGAAAATTTGTTAAGATTTCATCGGCTTCTCTTAAGGAAAGTCATCCTCATGATATTCATATTACAAAGGAAGCTCCTAACTACAGTATAGATGCCTGATTGAAGGTTGTATAGAGACATTTTAAATGAAGATAAAACAAAGAAAAATACTGGTATTATGTGTATCTGCGTTAATATTTTTGATGTGCGTAATTGGTGTGGCGGTTAATTATTTTTTTAAAGAACCTACGAAGGAAGAGATTTTTGAGAATGGTTATAGGATAACATCTGCGGATGATGCTTTGGATAACGGTCTGATTATCAGAGAAGATTTTCTTACACTGAACATCTTTTCAAGACCGGGCACACCTTTAACGCAGATAAATAATATCGTTATACATTATGTAGGAAATCCCGGAACATCGGCAGAAGACAACAGAAATTATTTTGAAAGTCTGGCTTCAACAGGTGAGACCTATGCCAGCAGTCATTATGTTATAGGGATAGAAGGAGAGATTATTCAATGCATTCCGTTGAATGAGATTTCATATTGTTCTAATAACAGGAATAATGACACGATTTCCATAGAGGTATGTCATGAGACAGAGTCAGGAGAGTTCAGCGATAAAGCATATCAGTCTCTTACAATGCTTTGTGCATGGCTGTGCAATGCATATAAACTTGATTCGGAAGATTTGATAAGGCATTATGATGTGACAGGAAAGATTTGTCCTAAGTATTTTGTGGACTATCCTACTGAATGGTCAAAATTCAAAAAAAATGTAAAAACTATGATGAAAGACATAAAATAAAAGAAGGTTGTATTACAACCTTCTTTTTTAAAACTTTGTTTTTGATGTGTATTTTTCTTCGCAATATTTACAGCGGTATGTTTCAGTTTTTTTGTCGGAAAGGATAAATACCTGTTCAAGTTCCTGTTCTATCGAAGTGATGCATCTTGGATTCTGGCATTTTAGTATGTTGCGAATCACTTTTGGAAGAGTAAGAGGCTTTTTCTCAACAATCTTTCCGTCACGGATGATATTAACCGTAATGTTGTGGTCAATATATCCGAGAATGTCGAGGTCAACCGAATCAAGGGAATTTTCTATTTTTATGATATCTTTTCTTCCCATTTTGTTACTGCGTGCATTCTTGATAATCGCAACCTGACAGTCTAATTTGCCCAGTCCTAAGTGATTATATATTGACATAGCTTTTCCTGCTTCTATATGGTCAAGAACAAAACCTTCATTAAGAGAACCTACATTTAACATTCTAAACTCCTTTCTATGACTCAGCCATTTTTAACAATGTAAGTATAAGAGCCATACGAACATATACACCATATTGAACCTGCTTAAAATATGCAGCACGCGGGTCGTCATCCACTTCAACTGATATTTCATTTACGCGTGGAAGAGGATGAAGGACAAGCATATCCTTTCCTGCATAATTCATTTTATCTTTTGTAAGTATGTATCTGTCCTTTAATCTTACATAATCATCTTCATTGAAGAAACGTTCACGTTGAACTCTTGTCATGTATAAGATGTCTAATTTGGGCATACTTGTTTCTAATTGTTCAACTTCCTCATACGGAACGTTGTTGGTATCAAGCACATCCTGCTTTATGTAGTCAGGGAGACTTAATTCTTTTGGTGAAATAAGTACAAATGAAATGTTTTTATATCTTACAAGCGCATTTATAAGAGAATGAACAGTTCTTCCGAATTTTAAATCTCCGCACAACCCGATAGTCAGGTTATCAAGACGACCTTTTAACGAACGGATAGTCATCAAATCGGTAAGTGTCTGTGTAGGATGCTGATGACCGCCATCGCCTGCATTAATCACTGGGATAGAAGATTTCATTGCGGCAACGGTAGGAGCACCTTCTTTTGGATGCCTCATGGCACAGATATCAGCATAGCATGAAATTATGCGGATGGTGTCTGATACGCTTTCTCCTTTTGCCGCTGAGCTGTTGCTTGCATCTGAAAATCCTAAAACATCACCACCTAAGCTAAGCATAGCTGATTCGAAACTCAGACGGGTACGTGTGCTTGGTTCATAAAAAAGTGTTGCAAGTTTTTTGTTCTTACATGCATCTTTATATTTTGCCGGATTTGATTCTATGTCAGACGCAAGATCAAGAAGATTATCAAGCTCTTCCACAGAGAAATCCAGTGGACTAATTAAGTGTCTCATGTTAATTACCATTCCTTTCGTCACAAAACATATGGGCTTTTACTTTCTTAAAATATATTAGCATATATAAAAAAATAATCAAGAAATTTATAATATCAAAATCAATCGGTTATAATATGAATATGTATTCTATCAATTCTTTTTTTGTCGAGTTTCTGTACTGTAAAGCGGATATTGTCAAGCAATATACTGTCACCTTCAACAGGGATTTTGTCCAGATTTTCAATTATAATACCACCTATTGAATCATAATTTTCTGAATTAAGATTTAATTCAAGCTTTTCATTCAGATCATCGATTTTCATCTGACCTTGAATAATATATTCGCTATCAGAAATCTTCTTAAATGCTTCGTCTTCATCGGAATCATATTCATCCCTGATATCTCCGACTATTTCTTCGAGTAAATCCTCAATGGTTATCAGTCCGACAGTAGTACCATATTCGTCGAGGACAATTATAATATTTACCGAAGTTTTTTTCATTTCTATCATTAATTCTGAAAGCTTTTGTGATTCGTAGGTATAAAAAGCCTTTCTTAAATACTGTCTGACATTAAAATTTTCTTTATCATCGCACAATAGTAAGTCTTTCATATTTACGATACCTATAACATTATCCGTAGAATTTTCATATATCGGAATACGTGTGTATCGTTCCGTACGGAATAATTGAATAAGGTCATCGTAAGAACTGTTTATGTCGGCCATTGCCATATCTATACGCGGCACCATTACATCTTTTGCTTCAGCATCGCCAAAATCAAAAACGTTGTTAATCATTTTTCTTTCTTCGGTTTCTATTACGCCTTCTTCATGACCTACGTTTACTAATGTACGAAGCTCCATTTCCGTAATGATTAATGAATGCTTAGAAACATCAATATGAAGAACCTTAAGAAGCAGATGTGATATCTTGTTAATTATGAAAATAATAGGTGTAAAAAGCCACATAAGTCCCCATATTACAGGTGAATACAGGTATGCCATTTTTTCAGCATTTATTGTTGCAAGGGTCTTAGGAATGATTTCGCCAAAAATAAGGACAATTATTGTCAAAACGCCGGTTGCGATACTTACTGCATAGTTGCCGAATAAATGCTGGGCAAGTATGGTAGTAAGTGCAGATGCTGAAATATTTACAATGTTATTTCCAATAAGGACTGCGCTTAACATTTTTGACGAATTAGATATTATTTTATGAACGAGCATAGCGCGCCTGTTGCCGCCTTCTGCCAATGTCTTAACACGTATACGGTTTACGGTTGTAAGTGATGTTTCAGCTGAAGAAAAGAAAGCTGAAAGTAAAAGTAAAAAAATAAGAATAATCAGTTCAACTATATTGTCTGAATCCAAAAAAAATCCCTCCTAAAAATACATAGTAAAGTAAAGTTTAAACTAAAAAAATAAGAATGTAAAGTCTTTTTGCGTAATATGATATATTAAGAATTATTTATGGAGATGGCCGTGAAAATATTACATAGAGTTATTTATATGCTAAAACTGCTGATGCTGTCCTATATTATTACAATTATCATGATAGCTTTATTAGCGTTTCTGGTATTAAAATTTGACTTTAATGATAAGTTAGTGAGTGGTATGATAATGGGGATATATTTTGTGACGAACTTCTTAACGACACGTATAATGCTGCATTTAAAATCTGATAAAAGGTTATTAAGAGGAATGCTGCTTAGCTCAATTTACATGGGTGGGATTATTCTGCTATCTGTCCTGATGAACAATGGAAAATGTTCAGAATTAAGCATTTTTATTGCAATTGGAGTATCTTTGCTTGGAAGTATTGTGGCTAGTATAACGAAAGTGTAAAAAAATGCTTTTCATTAAATTGTTATTGTGTTATAATGATTCAAGTTAAAAACTATTAAGGAGGATATGACCATGAAACATATTAAGACATTAAATGAGAAAACATTGAAGGATACATTGAAAAAAGGTGGATGTGGCGAATGTCAGACATCATGTCAGTCAGCCTGCAAGACTTCTTGCACTGTTGGTAATCAGACTTGTGAAAATAAGTAGTAGCTATATATGCAGATGTAACAGAGTCGGCACTTTGTTCATAAGAGTATGAAGTGCTGACTCTTGTTGTGCGTTACAGATTATATTATCTGATGTATGATAACAGTGACGTGCGTAAGATGTACATGCACTACTAAAAAGACAGGAGTTTTAAAGTGATTCACCAATATAAGAATAATGGCTATAATATCGTTCTGGATGTGAATAGTGGTTCTGTACATGTTGTGGATGATATGGTTTATGACATTATAGAGCTGTATGAAAAGAATGATTTAGAGCAGATAATAAAAAAACTCTCGGGAAAGTATCCCGAAGAAGATATAAGAGAAGCTGCAGGAGAGATAGAAGAACTGAAAGCAGCAGGACAATTGTTTTCGGAAGATGTGTATAAGGATGTTGTTATAGATTTTAAGAAGCGTCAGACGGTTGTGAAGGCTATGTGCCTGCATATTGCACATGATTGTAACCTTGCATGTAAGTATTGTTTTGCTGAAGAGGGTGAATATCACGGCAGAAGAGCTTTGATGAGCCTTGAAGTCGGAAAAAGGGCACTGGATTATCTTATAGAGCAGTCAGGCAACAGAACTAATTTAGAAGTGGATTTCTTTGGTGGAGAGCCGCTCATGAATTGGGAAGTTGTTAAAGAACTCGTCAGGTATGGCCGTCAGAGAGAAAAGGAATGTAACAAGAATTTCAGATTCACATTGACGACAAATGGAGTACTTCTTGATGATGAAGTAATGGAATTTGTTAATAAGGAGATGGCTAACGTTGTTATGAGTCTTGACGGACGGAAGGAAATCAATGACCGTATGAGACCATTCAGAAACGGAAAGGGCAGCTATGATTTGATTGTTCCAAAGTTTCAGAAACTTGCAGAAAGCCGCAATCAGACAAACTATTACATAAGAGGTACATTTACAAGAAATAATCTTGATTTTTCTAATGACATTATTGAATACGCAGATTTAGGGTTTGAACAGATGTCTATTGAACCTGTTGTAGCAGATCCTAATGAGCCATATGCTTTACGCGAAGAAGATATTCCAAAAATTTTAGAGGAATATGATAAGCTGGCTTTAGAATATTTAAGACGTAAAAAGGAAGGAAAAGGATTTAATTTCTTCCATTTTATGATAGATCTCAATCAGGGTCCATGCGTTTATAAGAGACTTTCAGGATGCGGCTCAGGTACAGAGTATCTTGCCGTTACACCATGGGGTGATTTGTATCCGTGTCACCAGTTTGTTGGGAATGAGGATTTCCTGTTGGGAAATGTATTTGATGGTATAACAAATACAAAAGTAAGAGATGAGTTTAAATTATGCAATGTCTATGCAAAAAATAAGTGCAGGGATTGTTTTGCAAAATTTTATTGCAGCGGAGGTTGTGCAGCAAACTCTTATCAGTTTCACGGGAATATTACTGATGCCTATGATATAGGATGTGAAATGGAAAGAAAGAGAGTTGAGTGTGCAATTATGATTAAAGCTGCTTTAGCTGATGAGAATTTTCTAGAAAAGGAGAAAGAGGAAAAGAAAAATGAATAAGTTTGGAAAAGGAAAAAGTTTTGTCCTTTTCATCATAACAATTGCATGTATGGTCGGATTGGCATTACTTGCTGGTTTTGGTGTTGGTGAAAAGAAGACAGGAGCAGCTAAGAATATTATTCTTGGTCTTGATTTAAAGGGTGGTGTGAGCATCACATATCAGGTAGTTGATGAGAAGTTTACAAAGGAACAGCTTGATGATACAAAGTACAAGCTTGAACTCAGAGTTTCAAATTATAGTACTGAATCAGAAGTATACACAGAGGGTGATAACAGAATTACTGTTGATATCCCGGGTGCGTATGATGCAGAGGCTATATTAAATGAGCTTGGTAAACCTGGTTCTATTATGTTTGTTACAAAAGCAGAGGACGGATTTACAGGTGACGACAAATATGATGTATATACTGCAGAAGATGGAACTGTATATAAGGTATGGATTGACGGAGATGATATCAAGGATGCTCAGCCTCGTACAGACAGTGACCAGAAGACAGGTGCAACAGATTATCTTGTAGGATTATCATTAAATGATGAAGGTAAGGAAAAGTTCGCTGAAGCAACTACAGAAAACATTGGAAAACAGATTTCTATCATGTATGATGAGAAGATAATCAGTTCTCCGAGAGTAGAATCAGCAATTACTACAGGTGAAGCTGTAATTAATGGTATGGGAACTTATGAAGCAGCTGAGAATCTTGCTTCAACAATCAGAATTGGTTCTCTTTCATTACAGCTTGAAGAAGTTAGTTCACAGGTTGTAGGTGCAAAACTTGGAAATGATGCTATCAGCACAAGCTTGAAAGCAGGTTTGATTGGTATCGTATTGGTTATGATTTTCATGATTTGCGTATACCGTGTACCTGGTGTTATGGCAAGTATTGCATTAGCAATATATACAGTATTTGAACTTCTTGTGTTAAATGGATTTGATTTAACGCTTACACTTCCGGGAATAGCCGGTATTATATTGTCAATCGGTATGGCGGTGGATGCGAACGTAATTATTTATGCACGTATCAAGGAAGAGCTTGCTGCAGGAAGACATGTAGATACTGCTATCAAATCAGGTTTCCAGAAAGCAACATCAGCAATCGTTGATGGTAATATTACAACAATTATTGCTTCTATCGTTTTGATGTGGCTTGGCTCAGGAACTGTTAAAGGTTTTGCACAGACTCTTGCAATTGGTATTGTTTTATCAGTGTTTACTGCATTGGTTATTTCAAGAGTATTGATGGCACTTGTTTATAACATGGGTGCAAAAGATGTTAAATTATATGGTGTTCAGAAAGAAAGAAAGACTATTGATTTTGTAGGAAAGAAAGCAATATTCTTTACTATTTCCGTTATATGTATTGTTTCAGGTATCACTGCAATGATATACAATGGAGCAAGCGGTAATGATCCATTTAATTATAGTATCGAATTTAAGGGTGGTACATCTACTACAGTAACATTTGATAAAGAGTATTCAATTGACGAATTTAATGATAACATTAAGCCTGTAATCGCTGATATTATTGGTAATAATGATATTCAGGGACAGAAGGTAAATAATTCAACACAGTATGTTATTAAGACACAGGTATTAAAGCCTGAGACAAGAGAAGCTTTCAGAGATGCATTAGTTGAACAGTTTAATGCTTCGGAAGAGATGGAAGAGACTAACATCAGTTCAAGTATCAGTAATGAGATGAGAAAGAATGCAATTCTTGCCGTAATCGTTGCTACAATCTGTATGTTGATTTACATCTGGTTCAGATTTAAGGATATCAAGTTTGCTTCAAGTGCGGTTATTGCATTGTTGCATGACGTTGCTATCGTAGTTGGATTTTATGCATTATCAAGAATTACGGTTGGTACAACATTTATTGCGTGTATTCTTACAATACTCGGTTATTCAATAAATGCAACTATCGTTATCTTCGATCGTATCAGAGAGAATCTTGCATTAGTTAAGAATAATCGTACAGTTGATTTAAAAGATGTTGTAAACCAGAGTATTACTCAAACATTAACAAGAAGTATATATACATCACTTACAACATTAATTACTATTTCAGCATTATATATTCTTGGAGTGACATCTATTCGTGAATTTGCACTTCCAATTATCGTTGGTATTGTTGCCGGTGGTTATTCATCTGTATTCGTTACAGGATCATTATGGTATGTAATGTCAAAGAAGAAATACGAACAGAAGACGAAGTAAATATTAAAGTAAAAATGCTGCCTTTATGGCAGCATTTTTAAATGCTGGTGTATCTGTTATTTAAAAACGACTATACTAGTGCTCAGAATGGAGATTAATATGGAAAAATGGAAAGTATATGCAAAAAAAGCAGATTTTGATGCAATAGGAAAAAAATTCGATATAGATCCTGTTGCTGCCAGGGTAATAAGAAACAGAGATATTGTTTCGGAGGAGGAGTATGTAAGATATCTGAGACCAGATATTTCACGTTTGTATTCTCCATATTTGATGAAAGACATTGAAAAAGCCTGCGATATTATTATTAAGGGTATTAAAGAAAATAAAAAAATACAGGTTGTGGGTGATTATGATATTGACGGTGTGTGTTCGGGAAATATCTTAACACAGGGATTTGAGGAAATTGGCGCAGATGTCAGTTTTGCAGTTCCTGATAGAATAGAAGACGGGTACGGCATTAATCAGCAGATGATTAAGCGTGCATATGACGGAGGTGTGGAATTAATAGTTACCTGTGACAACGGAATTGCTGCATCAGATGCAATAGAGTACGCAAAGAATCTGGGAATGACCGTTGTTGTTACAGATCATCATGAAGTCCAATACGAAGAAATTGATGGCACAAAAAAGTATCTGATACCAAATGCAGATGCCGTTGTTGATCCTAAAAGACCTGACGATGAATATCCTTTCAAAGAACTATGTGGTGCAGGAGTTGCGTATAAACTTATCACAATCTTGTTTGAAAAATCGGGTAAATCCGAAAAGGAAGTTGAAAAATATCTTCAGTTTGCGGCTATTGCAACTATAGGTGATGTTGTAGATTTAAAAGATGAAAACAGAATAATTACTATTGCAGGACTTAAGCAGTTGAATAATACTAAAAATCCGGGATTACGAAGCCTTATAGAAGAAACAGGATTATCCGAAAAAACATTGGTTTCATATCATATTGGATTTGTGATTGGTCCATGTCTTAATGCAGGTGGAAGACTAGATTCAGCCATGAAGTCATATAGACTTTTGAAAACTATGGATATAAATGAGGCAAAGCTCATTGCAAAGGAATTAAAAGAACTAAATGATGAAAGAAAAAATATAACAGCTGAACAGGTAGATATAGCTGTCAGGATGATAGAAGAAGACGAAAGATATAAAAATGACAAAGTATTGGTTATATTACTTGAAAAATGTCATGAAAGTGTCGTGGGAATTGTAGCGGGAAGAATAAGGGAAAAATATAATAAGCCTGTAATCGTACTTACCAGAGTAAAAGATGGGCTTAAAGGTTCAGGCAGATCAATAGAAGAATATAATATGTTTGAAGAATTGATAAAATGCCGGCATCTTTTTCGAAAATTCGGAGGGCATCCCATGGCTGCAGGATTGTCTTTGGAGGAAAAGAATTTTGAAGAACTTAGAATTACCTTGAATAGTAATACCACACTGACAGAAGAAGATTTATGCAGAAAAATATGGATAGATGTCCCTATGCCGTTTAATTACATTACATTTAAACTTGTAGAACAGCTTGCAAAGCTCGAACCATTTGGAAAAGGAAATGAAAAACCTGTCTTCGCACAAAAAAATGTGAGAATTGGCAGAATTTCTGTATTTGGAGAAAAGCGAAATGTTATGAGATGGGATATGTTTGATGATAATGGTTTTGTGATGCAGGGAACTATGTTTTGTGATGCAGATGATATTTTATCAGATTTAGAGAGTAAATTCACAAAAGAAGAGGTAGATAAAGCATTGTCGGGTATTCCAAATAATATAAAGGTTTCCGTTACATATTATCCAGAGATAAATGAATACAAAGGAAGGCGTAACATCAGAGTTGTGATTCAAAGATATTTGTGATAACATATGAATATATATTGTGTAGCAGACGGCACAAAAATTATATTGCAATTAAACTGAAGAAACTCGTCTGCGGAATGGAGATTAACATGAAAAAAATAGAAGAATATGTGAGAAGTATTAAAGATTTTCCAAAGGAAGGAATCATTTTCAGGGATGTCACCACAGTATTGCAGGATTCTGAAGGACTGCATATGGCAATCGATATGATGCAGGATACAATTAAAGATATAGATTTTGACGTGGTTATAGGTCCGGAATCAAGAGGATTTATTTTTGGCGTACCTATTGCATATAATTTGAATAAAGCATTTGTACCGGTAAGGAAGAAAGGAAAACTCCCTTGTGAGACTGTATCTATGGATTATGAATTAGAATATGGAACAGCGACAATAGAGATGCATAAAGATTCAATAAAGCCGGGACAAAAGGTATTGATTGTAGATGATTTGATTGCTACGGGAGGAACTATAGAAGCTATTACAAAACTTGTAGAAGGATTAGGCGGAGAAGTAGCCGGTATATGTTTCTTTATGGAATTAAAGGGATTGAACGGAAGAGAAAAATTGAAAAAATATAGAATTGAATCTGTTATTCAATATGAAGGAGCATAGTGTGAAAAATCATATTGGTATATGATTTTTCACACGGCAATTTGTGTCGCAGGTGCCACAAATTGCAATTATCGCGGAGCTGAATTAATAATTCAGTTCCAACTTTTGTGCGCCTTGCGGCGCAGGCCGCTAATGGGTGAAAGTCCTCTTACTTACTCGACTGAGAGGTCGGCTAATCAATTAATCGTTAGCCTGCTACTCAATAAAAAATAAAATAAATCAATACAATTGATTAAATTTAATCATTCTCATAAAGGATAAACTGTGTTAATATAAATAACATCAAGAAAGATGATGTTATTTTAACAGATATTAGACAATGTTTGGAATAGGAGGTCTTTTTATGGAGATGAAGGGATATGATAAATACGAAAGAGCGTATTTTATGCCACCTGAATGCACATATGACTGGGTAAAGAAAGATTATGTTGATAAAGCACCTATATGGTGTTCAGTAGATTTAAGAGATGGAAACCAGGCGTTAATTGAGCCTATGAGTCTTGAGGAAAAACTTGAGTTTTTCCAGATGTTAGTAGATGTGGGATTCAAGGAAATTGAAGTGGGCTTTCCGGCAGCGTCTGAGACAGAATATAATTTCATGCGTGCGTTAATAGAAAAAAATATGATTCCGGATGATGTTACGGTTCAGGTGTTAACACAGGCAAGGGAACATATAATTAAGAAAACATTTGAGGCTGTAAAAGGTGCTCCTCATGCTGTTATACATCTTTACAACTCTACATCAGTAGCACAGAGAGAACAGGTATTTAAAAAATCAAAAGAAGAAGTTAAGCAGATTGCAATAGATGGAGCAATGCTTTTAAAGAAATTAGCTGATGAAACAGATGGTAATTTTTCGTTCGAATATAGTCCGGAGAGTTTTCCGGGAACAGAGGTTGATTATGCAGTGGAGGTGTGTAACGCAGTTCTTGATGTGTGGAGGCCTGTTAAAGAAAATAAGGCTATTATAAATATACCTACAACTGTTGAGATTGCGATGCCGCACGTATTTGCGACACAGGTTGAGTACATCAGTAAGAATTTAAAATACAGAGATGCGGTTACGCTTTCACTTCATCCGCATAATGACAGAGGAAGCGGTGTTAGTGATGCTGAACTTGGAATTTTAGCAGGAGCAGACAGAATAGAGGGAACTCTTTTTGGAAATGGAGAGAGAACGGGAAATGTTGACATTATCACACTTGCGATGAACATGTTTTCACATGGAGTTAATCCTGAGTTAGATTTTGCGAATATGTCTGAAATACGTGAGAAGTATGAGAGACTTACCAGAATGAACGTTTCACCAAGACAGCCATATGCAGGAGACTTAGTATTTACGGCTTTTTCGGGCTCTCATCAGGATGCTATTTCAAAAGGAATGGCATGGAGAGAAGAAAAGAAGTTATACAAATGGTCAGTTCCTTATCTTCCGGTTGATCCTAAAGATGTCGGAAGGGCATACGAATCCGATGTAATTCGTATTAACAGCCAGTCAGGTAAGGGTGGTGTCAACTACATTTTAAAACAGAATTATGGAATTACCATACCTGATAAGATGAGAGAAGAATTCGGTTATCTTGTAAAGCACGTATCAGATGAGGCTCATAAGGAATTATTACCTGAAGTAGTTTATGGAATCTTAGAGGATAATTATGTGACACATAAACCGCATTTTCAGATACCGGAGTGTCATTTTAAACAGGAAAACGGAATTATGGCACAGGTAAGCATTGCACACAAGAATCAGGTACATGTTATAGATGCTAATGGAAACGGAAGATTAGATGCCGTTTCAAATACAATTAAGCAATACTTTGATATAAGCTACGAGTTAAGCGTATATGAAGAACATGCATTATCAAAAGGCTCATCATCAAAGGCGTTAACATTTGTCGGAATAACCTGTGATAACAAAATGTACTGGGGCGTGGGAATTGATGAGGATATAATAAAGTCGTCAATTGATGCGTTGGTGGTTGCGGTAAATAAGCTTCCGCAGATAACTCAGGACAACAACAAAGATGATGAGAGACTTGTATCTATGAAGAATTATATACAGGCAAATTATGACAGTGTAACACTTGAGGATGTAGCACAGAGATTTGATTTGTCTGAGCCGTATGTTTCAAAGTATTTTAAAGAAAAATCCGGAGTTACATTTGGAGATTATGTTCAGCAGCTTAGGATGAAGAAAGCCAAGACACTCCTTAAAAACAGTAATATGACAGTTGAGAGTATTGCAGAGAGTGTAGGATATCCTAATGTTGAGCATTTTAGCAGATTGTTCAAGAAAAAATACGGTGTAGCCCCAATACAGTATAGAAATAACCAGTAAAAAAATAGTTTCTAAATATGCATTTTGATTGATATAACAGTTAAAATGCATATTTTTCACAACATAATGTCAAATATATTTGACATTATTCTATAATGAGTGTATAATGTGATTGTAAAACATGAAATATTTATATATTAAGGAGGTATCGTTATGATATCAGGATTTTTTTCAGTAATGTTGATAATGATTGGTGTTTTTGTATTTTTAGTGGTCAAAAAAGAAAAAACGGTTAATAATGAACATGGGCATTTTGATGAAATGCAGGAAAAAATACGTTCTGATGCATTCAAGATCGGATATTTTGTAACTATAATGTGCATGGTTTTTTTGATTTTTATGATGGAATTAATTGATATTCAAAAATGGGTAGAGTATTCGTTTGCTTTATTGGTTGTTATGATGATAGGAATTGTGGTATTTGCTGTTTATTGTATTTACAAAGAAGCATTTTTTAAGATAGGGGTATCAGGAACGTCTTACATCTATCTGTGTATAGCGGTTTGTTTCTCTAATGGTGGAGTAGCTATTATGAGATTTAACGAGGGAAGTTTATGTAAAAACGGTGTTATAACTTTTGATGGTGGGAGTTCATTGGTCACCGGTGTGAGCTTTTTTATAATACTGGTCGCTCTTTTACTTAAAAAGGCCAATGTTTCGAAAGGGTGAGTGGAATGAAAAATCTTAAAATGAAGTCTGCACGGGCTGCAAAAGATTTGTCACAGGAACAGTTAGCAGTAATCTGCGGTGTTTCCAGACAGACAATAAGTGCCATAGAAAAGGGAGATTACAATCCAACCATAAAACTGTGTATTGTCATATGTAAAGCATTGGGTAAAACTCTGGATGATTTGTTCTGGGAGTAACGCTTAAAAAGCCGTTAATTGAAATGTTGAAATAATCCGAAAATAATTGTATAATGGACTATATGACTTTTTTCGGAAAGGGATGGCAATATGAAAAGATTATCAGGGTATTGGAAAGTTTTTTTAGCAATTTTTTTAGGTTTAATAGGTTTTTCGGTAGCATCGCATTACGTGCAGGCAGGAAGTATTACGGTGGTTATAACGGGAACAGCGCTCAATGATGGAAAATGGAAAGTAGGGGATGCACCGGTTACATGGTCAGCGAGTGCTTTTGACAGTGATAATGCTGCAGGAACTGCAGAAATGTTAGATGCAGATTCGTATATAACATGGACTTCATCTGACCCGACTATTGTAAAGATAGCGGCTACGAGTGGTACAGGAACAGATACATCTCAGGCTGTTCTTACTCCGATGAGTGCAGGAACGGTTAATATAAAGGCTGTATATACTAAAAGATTTTTAGATGTAAATGGTGATTTGCAGACAACAACAACGGAAGTTACAAAAAAGGTTGTGGTAAAATTTGAAGTAACAAATGCTCCACAGGCACCTTATGAAGACACAGATGTTGTACCTGATATTAATACTACATCTATTGGTAACGTTACATTCAAATCATCAAATGAAAATGTTGCCAAGGTTGAATCTGATGCAGCAGGTACTGCAAAGGTTACATTAGCCGGTGCGGGTTCGACTGTTATTACGGCTGTTAATGATGACGGACAAAAGGTGACATTTAAGTTAGTGGTAAATGCGAAAATTAAAGAAACAGATGTGCCGGTTACAGTAGAATATGGGGAAACTCATAATTTGCTTACAAATGTGGTAAATGCAAATGAGCTGTATTATTCATCGGATAATTCAGATGTTGCTGAGGTAGATAATTCCGGACAGATTCTCGGAATTGGTGCAGGAAAAACGAAAATCAGAGTATGGACACTTCCTGAGGACGATGATTGGTATTCTCATACACCGAATCCGGCCAGAAGTGTAGATGTAGAGGTACCTTTTGCGATTATTACGAATCCGACATTGAATGTTGGAGACGTTTCACAATTAAAGACTAATATTAAAGAAACATATGCTTCACAGATAAGCTGGAATTCAAGTGATACATCAGTTGTTGAGATTCAACAGGATGGAACCATAACAGGTAAGAAAAATGGAACGGCAAAGATATATGCAACTGTGGTAAACAAAGCAATATTTGGAACAAGTGCAGCACAGTATGCAGAGATAACGGTAAGAGTAATTGATACATTTGCATTGGATAAATCCGCCATAACCGTACAGGCAGGTTCCACAGCTGAATTAAAAGCTTTGGTAACTGACAGTTCTGCGGCTGTTACATGGGAATCTGACGATGAAAATGTAGTTAAAGTGCAGGCATCGGCAAAAGACTCTGTAACTGCTACAGTGACGGCCATAAAAAAGGGTACGGCGTTAATAACGGCCATTCAGATTGTTGATGGAGTTAAGAAAAAGGCAACATGTCTTGTAGAAGTAACTGAACCGGTTCAGGATATTACGATTTATCCATCGTCAGTGAATATAGACAAAGGTGAGCAGTATCCTCTTAGTGTTACATTTACACCAATGCTTCCTGATAATACAAATATTCAATGGGAGTCAAGTGATACTTCTATAGTGAAAGTGACACAGGATGGACAAATCAAAGGTATAAACGGAGGTAGTGCGGTTGTCTGGGTAATAACTGAGGATGGAATAAAAGTTGCATCATGTGATGTGTATGTCAGAGTTCCTGTAACAGGAATTACACTTAGCGAAACGAAGATTTCCGAAAGTAAAAATGCAGGAACTCATCAGCTTACTGCTAAGATTGCTCCGACCGGAGATTATATGACAGGTGTAAATACAGAAGTTGAGTGGTCGGTTTCACCATCTGACGGAAGTATTATAAAAGTTGATAACACTGGATTAATTACATATGTAAAACCGGGTAATGCAACTGTTATTGCAAAAACAAAAGATGGCGGATATATGGCTACATGTCAGGTAGAAGTATTACAGCCGGTTGAAAGTGTAGGAATTGATTATACGGATTTAACATTGAAGATTGATGAAACATTCCGTATTTCAGCTGAAGTTCTTCCGGTTACGGCATCGGATAAATCAGTAAAATGGGAATCAAGTGATACATCAGTAGTTACAGTAGATGCAAACGGTCTTTTATCAGCAAAAAAACCGGGTTCAGCGACTGTACTTGTTAAAACGAGTGACGGAGGATTTACCGGTATGTGTAACGTTACGGTATACCAGCCGGTTACGTCAGTTACAATAAGCAGTGAAACAATGACATTAAGAAAAGGTGCAACGGCATGGATTAGTGCAACAGCATTACCGTCCACGGCAGCCAATAAAAATATTACATTTTCATCATCGGATACAGGTATTGCAACTATAGATCCGAGTACGGGAATGATAAAAGCAATTGAAGCAGGAGTATGTACTATAGTTGCGACAAGTGATGATTCAGGAGTTGTGGCCAGATGTACACTTACTGTATTACAGGCTGTAACAGGAATAAAATTAAATGTTTCAAGAAGAATACTGCTTAAGGGTGATCAGTTCCCGCTTGCAGTTACGGTAACACCGACTGACGCGGAGAATAAGAATGTAGTATTTACATCGAGCGACCCAACAGTTGCGACGGTTGATGGAAACGGTGTGGTAACCGGACTGAAGGGTGGCCAGACTGTTGTTACGGCGACTACGGAGGAAAGAGGCCTGACGGCAAGCTGTCATGTAATAGTTCAGGAATTTGTGACGTCAGTTGCACTTTCATCTGATTTTACGGGTGAATATGCGCAGAAAGGCGATAAAATATCATTCACCGCACAGGTTTTACCAGATACTGCGACAAACAAAAAGATAACCTGGAAATCGAACAACCCTAAGGTTATTTCGGTAAATAAAAAAGGCATTGCATCCGTAAAACACTATGGCACGGCAACGATATTTGCATATGCATCGGACGGAAGCGGCAAATACGCAATGAAAAAAATAACAGTTGAGGTACCGTTAAAAAAGATAACATTTAAAGATAGAAGTATAAGTCTTGTAAAAGGAAAGAAAAAGACATTAAAACCTATATTCAAACCTGCAAATGCAACTTTTAAGGATGTTACATGGGAGTCGGCAGATGCAGCAGTAGCAAGTGTGGATGAAAATGGAATGGTTACTGCAGTCGGAAGCGGAAAAACATTAATAAAATGCAAGTCTTCCGTGTATGGAGTGGTTGGTACCTGTAGAGTAAGCGTTAAAGAGTATGTTGAAGAAATAAAGATAACAGGGGCAGGAAAAAAAGGTCAGATTAATTTGGGATACACAAAAAAATTAAAAGCAACAGTGACACCTGATACGGCAACTAACAAAAAGGTAACATGGTCATCAGATAATACGTCAATACTACAGGTTGATGGAAACGGAACAGTCAGGGCGGTAGGTATTGGTACAGCTGTTATTACTGCAAGAGCAACTGATGGAAGCGGAGTAAGTGCAAGTGTGGGCTTGACAGTAATCAAACCTGTTGCTAATATTTCTATATCACCGGATTCAGTTACTCTTTTAGAGGGACGTTCAGCGAATGTTGTGGCAAATGTCAGTCCTGCAGATGCTACATACTCAGGTGTGAGCTGGAAAACAAGTGATTCTTCAGTCGCTACAGTAGATAATAATGGAGGAATTACAGCTGTTTCAGCCGGACATTGCGTGATTAGTGCAACGTCAAGAGACGGAAATAAAGTAAAAGGTGTAACCAATGTAACAGTGAAGCCGTTTATTAAGGTGACATCAATAGCAATTAGTTCCACCAGCCTGACAATGCTTCCGGGACAGAAAAGAAAAGTATCTGTAAGAGTAAAACCACTCAATACGTCAGAATCTATATCGTGGTATACTTCAGATGCATCAGTTGCTACTGTAGACGGCAATGGAAATATTACTGCCTGTGGTCAGGGGGCAGCTACAATATACGCCGTTTCAAGTGAGTCGGGCATGGAGAGTTCATGTGAAGTGGTTGTGTTAGCTTTAAATGCTACGTATATTACTTTGGAACAATATGACAGCTACGATCTTACGGTATTTGGAGCCACAGAAACTGTGTCTTGGTATTCGAATAATAAGAGAGTTGCAACAGTAGATTCAAACGGAAAAGTTGTTGCAAGGATGGCAGGTAAAACGACTATTGCTGCAAAAGTTAATGGAAAAGTTTTGTATTGCACGGTTGTAGTTCGCTCAATGTAGCTAAATTATATATACTTGATAATAATGATTGGAGAACAATTATGAAATGTAGCAAATGTGGAGAAGAATTCTTCGGAAGTGGAAAGTATTGTCCAAGATGCGGAGAATTAGTTGATAGCGATGATATAGAGTTGATAGAAGAACAGCTCGCCAACAATGTTGGCGAGCTGTTGGATGGAATCATACAGGAAGAAAATACAAAGAAATTGATTAATAAAGCACACAGTGTTTACGGTTATGAATCGAATAATGAAGAAAAATATGATATTTTAAAAGATTTTAAGCCTGTACAGCTTGATGACGACCTTGAAGAAGAACTTAAAAGGGCGGATATAATCAAAAACGATGTGGTTGTTCCTGTTAATAGTAATCCAAAAGGATTTATGGTAGACAGTATTGCAACAGACCGGAAAATTAAGCGTGAAAGCGAGGCACGCAGAGAATTACAGGCAAAAAAACTGTTAAGAATAAAAATAATTATGGCAATTATCGCAATATTTGTTATAATACTTGTTGCAGTAGTATTGATTCTTATGCCGGAATCAAAAGATAGTTCTAATGCATTTAAAAAACTTTACAATAATGGAATGAATTATTATAATAGCGGTATGTATCCGGAAGCAGTTGATGCTTATAGAAAAGCATATGACGTTGCAGAAGACAAGAATTCCACAAAAAAGGTTCTTACTTCATTGTGGGATGCTTATGAAAAGATAGACGGAACAGATATGCAGAAGGTGGAGATTATCAGGGAACTTATAGAGATTGAGCCGGATAATTTAGATTATTATGAAGCCATTCTTAAAATTTATGACAGGAATGGAATGGTTAAAGAGATAGATGCATTGATGAAGTCTGTAGTAGGAACAGATATTGCTGCAAATTTATCTGCATATTCATTTATGGGACCTGAGTTTAATTATGAATCCGGTACATATGACCAGTATTTATATATTACTTTGACGGATGACCATGGATATGATATATACTATACAGTAGATGGAAGTGAGCCTGATACATCTTCTACCAAATATACAGATACGTTTGAGATTGCAAACGAAGGTGTAACGGTAGTTAAGGCTGTTTCAATCAATGAAAAGGGAATATCAAGCACTGTTGTTACGAAAGAGTTTGATATAAAATTATCAAATCTTGTTCCTCCGGAAGTAACACCTGACAGTGGTACATATAATACTGTTTCAAAGATTGTGATAAATGTTCCTGCCGGATGTACGGCGTACTATACTTTGGGACCGGAACCGGAGATTCCCACGACGTCCTCAACAAAGTATGAAGGGCCGATAGATATGCCGACGGGAAAGAATGTTTTTTCAGCTATTGTAGTAAATGAACAGGGTGTTGCCAGCTCTATGACCCAGAAAATATATGAATTGGATGTTGATAGAGCGTACACATATAATCAGGCACTTGACAGTTTGAAAACAAACCTGATTGCCAGTGGATTTATATTAGACAGTGAAGGAAACACGGCAAGTGGTAATACTATAATTTTTTCATATGTGAGTGTTCAAGTTATAGAAGGGAATGAGTATTATTTAATACAGACATCTTCCGGTGAAGTGTTTGGAGTAGGCACGGTTACGGGAGTGATTGTAAGTATAGCAAGAGACGAAAAGGGTGTTTATCAAATTGTAAAATAGAAGGGAGAAAGAGGAAAAATATGTACAAAATATTAAAAGCAGAGGAATTGGCGGCTAATATTTATCTGATGGATGTAGAAGCCCCGAGGGTGGCAAAGTATTGTTTACCCGGACAATTTGTAATTGTAAAGATGGATGAGAAAGGTGAAAGAATCCCACTTACGATATGTGATTATGATAGAGAGAAAGGAACAGTTACAATAGTGTTCCAGACTGTAGGAGCATCAACAAAGAGAATGGCAGATTTAAAAGCCGGTGACAGTTTCAGGGATTTTACCGGTCCGCTTGGAATGCCATCTGAATTGGTTGAGGAAAAGAATTTTGACAAAGTTAAAAATGAAAAAGTGTTATTTGTAGCCGGCGGAGTTGGTACTGCACCTGTTTATCCGCAGGTGAAATGGCTTCATGAGCACGGAATACAGGCAGATGTTATTATTTGTGCAAAGACAAAGGATTTATTAATCATTGAAGATGATATGAGAAAAGTTGGAAATGTAACGATAGCTACAGATGACGGTTCAGCAGGACTTAAAGGAATGGGAACTGACGCAGTTAAGGAACTGGTTAATAACCAGGGAAATAAATATGACAGATGCGTTATTATCGGACCTATGATTATGATGAAATTTACTGCAATGCTTACAAAGGAATTGAACATTCCTACAATTGTAAGTTTGAATCCTATCATGGTTGATGGAACAGGAATGTGCGGAGCATGTCGTGTTACGGTAGGAGGCGAAGTGAAATTTGCGTGCGTTGACGGACCAGAATTTGACGGACATAAAGTAGATTTTGATCAGGCGATGAAGAGACAGCAGATGTATAAGACTGAAGAAGGAAGAGCAATGTTAAAATTGCAGGAAGGTGACACACATCACGGTGGTTGCGGACAGTGCAGTTAATCATGGTTTAGATTTTAGATAGAAGGAGATTATAATGGACGTATTAAAGAAAGTACCTGTAAGAGAGCAGGATCCAAAAGAAAGAGCTACAAATTTTGAAGAAGTATGTCTTGGATATAATGATGAAGAAGCGAAATGTGAGGCAGAGAGATGCCTTAAGTGTAAGAATCCTCAGTGTGTAAAGGGTTGCCCGGTTGCTATAAATATTCCTGAATTTATACAGAAAGTTCAGGATGGTGAAATAGAGGAAGCATATAAGATAATTGGAAAATCTTCTGCGCTTCCGGCTATATGTGGCCGTGTATGTCCACAGGAAAGCCAATGTGAAGGAAAATGTATCAGAGGAATTAAAGGGGAGCCTATTTCTATCGGTAAATTGGAAAGATATGTTGCAGATTGGGCAAGAGAAAATAACATTGAGCCTGAAAAAGCAAGTGAATTAAATGGCAGGAAAGTTGCCGTAATCGGATCTGGTCCTTCAGGACTTACATGTGCCGGAGATTTGGCTAAGCTTGGATATGATGTTACAATATTTGAAGCTCTTCATGAAGCAGGAGGAGTGCTTGTATATGGTATTCCGGAGTTCCGTCTTCCAAAGCAGACTGTTGTTAAAAGCGAGATAGAAAATGTAAAGAAACTTGGCGTTAAGATAGAGACTAACGTTATTATCGGAAAGTCAATTACTATTGATCAGTTGTTAGAGGATGAAGGATTTGATGCCGTATTCATTGGTTCAGGAGCAGGACTTCCAAGATTTATGGGAATACCTGGGGAAAGTGCAAATGGGGTATTCTCTGCGAACGAATATCTTACAAGAAGTAATCTTATGAAAGCATTTGATGATGAGTATGATACACCTATAGTTGCCGGAAAGAAAGTTGCCGTTGTAGGTGGTGGAAATGTCGCTATGGATGCTGCAAGAACAGCACTTCGTTTAGGAGCTGAAGTTCATGTTATTTATAGAAGAAGTGAATCTGAGCTTCCGGCAAGAGCAGAAGAAGTTCATCATGCAAAAGAAGAAGGCATAATTTTTGATTTACTTACAAATCCTACTGAGATTCTTGTGGATGATAACGGATGGGTTAAGGGAATCAGATGTATAAAAATGGAACTTGGTGAGCCTGATGAATCAGGAAGGAGAAGACCTGTAGAGGTAAAAGGTTCTGAATTTGACATTGAGGTAGATACAGTTATTATGTCTCTCGGAACATCGCCAAATCCATTGATTTCTTCGACTACAATTGGACTTGATACAGACAGAAGAAAATGTATCGTTGCAGAAGAGAGCACGGGAAAGACAAGTAAAGAGGCTGTTTATGCAGGTGGAGATGCGGTTACCGGAGCAGCTACAGTTATCCTTGCAATGGAAGCCGGTAAGGCAGGTGCAAAAGGAATACACGAGTATTTATCAAAATAATATGAAAATTTAAATCTCAGTCGGAGATTGTATCCCGACTGAGAAAAAAAACGGCAGAAGAAAACTTCTGCCGTTTTTTAATTTTCAAAAATGTTCTCATAAATCTGTTCAATAAGATGTTCAGCGTAAGCATTATCGATGCCTTCGAATTTTTTATGTAATTCAGATTCAATGAAATCATATCGTTTGTAATATATATCGCCTTCAGACAATTCAGATATGTTTATTTCTTCATCAATGAGTTCTTTTGAAAAATTTTCAGAAAAATAAGTAAGTACAGATGAAGTAGTGTCTTCTTCCTTAGCAATCCCAGCTTTGATTAACTTTGCCTGCTTTAATGAAAACACACCGTAAACAAAGAAAGCGATAAACATTCCCCCCATTACGAAATAGAACATATACTCAGTAAATCCTTCAAAATACAGATGAATAACATCTAAATATTTCAAAATCAGAAATATAAATCCTAAAACAGATGTAAATATCAGGGTAATGCCTGAACTGTTTATATCTTCATATCTGTCAGAAGATTTTACAAATTTTTTTGAGTGCTTTTTTTCTTCCATTTTTGCCGGTTCCTTTCTAAAACATTTGACGTATGATAAATTATATAATAATATCTTATAGCAGACAAGTATAAAATATAAAAGAAAGTGTGAAAAGATGAGAATTACAATATTGTGTGTCGGAAAGATAAAAGAAAAATTTTATAGTCAGGCTATAGACGAGTACAGAAAGAGATTAAACAAGTATTGCCAGCTTGAAATAATAGAGGTTCCGGATGAAAAAACTCCTGAAAATGCATCGGAAAACTTTAATGAAAAAATAAAAGAGAAAGAAGCCAATGCTTTGATGAAATATATAAAGGCTGAATCATATGTCATAACTTTGGAAATAAAAGGGAAAATGCTTGATTCTGTAGAGCTGGCAAATCATATTGAGGAATGTATGGTTAACGGAAAAAGTCATTTGATATTTATAATAGGAGGTTCACTTGGATTACATTCTATGATAAGTGAAAAAGCTGATTATAGACTTAGCTTTTCAAAAATGACATTTCCGCATCAGCTAATGAGGGTTATTCTTGCTGAACAAATATACAGGAGTTTTAGAATTATGAATAAAGAACCATATCATAAATAGTATGTCTTGCATAAAAAATAATTTATAAATCATTATTAAGGATTTTTTAATAGTAATAATTTACAAAAATAGGTTGAATTTATACGGTTAAAGTTGTAAAATAGTTATATATAATATAAATAAACGGAGGTAAAAGAGATGGCATTATTAAAATGTGATATTTGTGATGGAAGCTTGACAATGGAGATGGATGGAGAATCAGCTAAGTGTGATGTATGTGGTATGAAGCATACTAAGGAGAGATTAAAGGTTAAACTTAAAGAAACTGAGAATAGTTCGTCGGATAGTAGTAATAGCAGTTTTTAATCATTAAGGGTAAAGGAGGAAGTGAGTAATGGCAGCAATGCAATGCGACATTTGTGGCAAGACTTTGACGATGGATGTTAGTGGAAAGTTTGCAGTATGTGATTACTGTGGAGTGAAACATCCAAAGGAAAGACTTGTGAAGATGATAGCCGGAATTAATACAGGTATTGCAGGAGATTCTGAAAAGGATACAGTTAAGGCTGCACCGGTTAAAGCTGTTGAAGAGATTCCGGTTGAGAGTGAATCAAAGGTTTCGTTCAGTGAGCCGTTAATCGGTTTTGATGAGCCAGAGGACGAACCTGAAAAACAGAACTTAACAGCAGCTGTTCAGGATGATAAGAAGTCAGATGTTGATTTAACTTCAGATGCATTCATATCAGGACTCGATAGTGTTAAAGTAGAGGATTCTAACGTAGGTGATGTTAATGATCTGGAGTTGGATTCAGCGTTTAATCCGGCAGATTCACAGAAGTTTGATTCGACTGATAAAACTGCAGATGAGGTGAAGCCGGATAGTAATGATGACAGCATTGATGATTTAGACTCGTTGACAATGAGTTCACCTGTTGTAGGAGCTATGGATTTCGGAATGGATGATGATGTACTTGATAATGATGATGTTTCGGCTGATAGTGCAAAAAAGGAAGTAACTTTTGATGCACCACATGAAAGTATAGTTATCAGTAATTCGAGTGAAGATGTAGAGAGAAATCGAAGAGCTGAAAAAATTAGTGTCCTAAGAGCGGAATTAAAAGAGTATGAAGAGATGTACGAGTCGAATAAGAACAAATTCCTGGGCGAAGGACTTAAGAAAAAGAATTATGCTGAGCAGAAGATAGCAGAAATTAAAGAAAAACTTGCTGAGATTGCAGGTCCGGAAGATGATCACATACAGGCTATGACAGTACAGGCTGAAAAACCGGAAATATCACCACAAGTAGTTGAGAAGACTCCGGAAGTGGTTGCAAATAATGCAAGTCAGAGCGAAGAAATTGATCTTGAAGCATTGACTCCGTATGAACGTGAAGAGTATGAGAGAAAACAGCAAAAGATTGAAAATCTCAAAAAAGAACTTGCTGAATTTAAGATTATGTATGAAGAGAACAAGAATCAGTTGTTTGGCGAAGGACTTAAGAAAAAGAATTATTCAAGTGAAAAGATTGCAGAAGTTACAGAACGTTTGGCTGAGCTTGGGGTAGTTCCTAAAAATGAGGAAGACTCACCATTTGGTGAAAAGACAGTTATGCTTGTATCTGCTGCAAAAGAATCACTTGCGAATGTAGACACTGAAGCTCTTACGGCATATGAGCGTGAAGCACATGACAAGAAAGTAAATAAAGTTGAGGATCTTGTTGAAGAGTTAAAAGAATTCGAGGCTACATATGAAGCAAATAAGAATTCATTCTTCGGCGAAGGACTTAAGAAAAAGAATTATGCTGATATGAAAATTAAAGAGATTAAAGAAAAATTGGCAGAGATGCAGCAAAATCAGTAGTTTTCAGAGTTATGCATAATCAGACCACATTGATATATATCAGTGTGGTCTTTTTACGGAGTGATACAAAAATATGGATATAAAAAAAATAAAAAATGAATTTATTATCTATTCACAGAAATTATTAAAAAATACAAAAAATTTTTTAAAGTGGATTACTATTGCTGTAATAGTAGGAATAGTAGTGGGTTCTTTTAGTACTTTGTTTGCGTACTCTCTGACAAAAGTAACTGACTTCAGAGAAAAGAATGAATGGATTATCTGTTTTCTTCCGTTAGCAGGATGTGTTATTGTATATCTCTACAAGATATTTCACTATGAAAATAATAAAGGAACAAATCTTGTACTTTCAACTATTCATTCAGAAACAGAGCTTGCGTTCAGAATGGCACCGCTTATATTTATTTCTACGATTATTACACATATGTTTGGAGGATCTGCAGGAAGAGAAGGAGCAGCATTGCAACTTGGTGGAAGTATAGGCAGTAAGTTGTCGAGATTAATGAAATTAGATGAACAGGATCAGCATGTTGTTATAATGTGTGGAATGAGTGCAGCTTTTTCAGCATTGTTTGGAACTCCAATGGCAGCTGCGATTTTTTCGATGGAAGTAGTGAGTGTAGGTGTAATGTATTATGCAGCACTGGTACCTTGTGTTTTTGCATCGTTAATTGCATCGAAATTTGCATTTACCATGGGAATAAGTCCTGAGAGTTTTAAGATAACGGAAATTCCGGAATTATCAGTTGAAAATGTTGTTAAGATTATAATTATTGCTTTGTTGTGCGCTGCTATAAGTGTGCTTTTTTGCATGCTTCTTCATGGAACCGGAGATTTATATAGAGCATATTTAAAAAATCCATATATTAGAATAATTTTTTCTGGATGTATAATTATTTTGTTATCAGCAGTTTTAAAGACAAATGATTACCTTGGAGCAGGAATTCCTATAATAGAGAAAGCTATTAAAGGAAAAGTTGTTCCTTTTGCTTTTGTATTAAAAATGATTTTTACAGCATTAACATTGGAAGCAGGTTTTAAAGGGGGAGAAATAGTACCATCTTTTTGTGTTGGAGCTACATTAGGGTGCTTTATCGGACAAGTGCTGGGTATATCGCCGTCACTTTGTGCGGCTGTTGGTATGATTGGGGTATTTTGTGGAGTTACAAACTGTCCGGTCACATCATTGCTTATAAGCTTTGAATTATTCGGATATAAAGGAGTTTCTTATTTTATGATTGTAATAGCCGTCAGTTATCTGATGTCCGGATATTATGGTTTATATAGTGATCAGACGATAGTATATTCAAAATATAAAGCAAAGTATGTTAATAAGAAGACAAAATAAAAAACCCGGATTCATTTTTTAAATCCGGGTTTTTTATTATTTAGTAATAACAAATGTAACTGTACCAAAAGTATATTGTATTGGAAGTGCAATTGCTTCCGTAAATCCTTCACATGTAGAGCCTTTTACGGTAACAGGTGGAGTGAGTGTTAATTCTATTTCATGATCATTTGAAACGTTAACAGTAAATAGACCATTATGCAGATTCATGAAATCACATGCAGAAGCTTCTACAAATTCGTCAAATGTTGAAAATTCTTCATCAGCATATCTGCTTGAAAAATCAACTAATACTTTTTCTTCAGCAACAAGCGATGTGTTTGCTTTTAAAACACCTTCTATTCCCTGTGATGTAACATACTCATCCGGTTTTGGAATGAGTTTAAATTCAGGCGTAAGAGGAGTAAAGTCATCACCAACGAATCTGATGAGGTCATTCATAAGTAACACAATGTATTCTTCATACAATTCAGGATTTGATGTTGTAGAAAGATCTATTAATGAAGAAACCATCTTTCCGGATTTACTGTTTTCACCTTCGTTCAAATCATTGTCTGTTAAAGAATACTGTTCTTTATAATCTTTGAGTGCATCCTCAAATTCAGCATTAGTCATATATCCTTTGTCTACAAAAGTCTGACCCAGTAATAAGTATCCCTGCGGCTGTTGTGACAAAAGCTCGTCTATCTGCTCTGATGTGACAAAACCAAATTCTACGGCAATATCTCCAAAACGTTTGTCCATAGTGCTTTGTTTCATATGTACCATCTCTACCTGAGCGGCATTCATATAGCCGGCATTAATTGCTAAAACACCTAATTTCATTCTTGTATTTTTCTTAGCCTGTAATCCATCGAAGAGCTGCTCCGGAGAAATGAGATTCTGATTTAGCAGATAGTTACCAAAAAATTGTGTAAACATATTTTATCCTCCTTACGCTGAAATATTATTGATAATTCGTTTCACCTGTTCAGGATCTAAAGGCTTTTGGAGAAAATCATAAGCCCCTGCTTTAATAGCATCCTTTAAAAAAGATTGGGTTCCTACAGAAGAAGCCATAACAATTTTGGCCGACCTGTCTTCTTCTAAGATTTCAGTGACGGCTTCAATACCGTCTTTTTTTGGCATTACGATATCCATAAAAACAAGATCCGGATGTAACTCCTTAAATTTGTTCACAGCCTCTTCACCGTCAGAAGCTTCATAAATTTCTTTACATCCAAATGAAGCAATACAGTCTTTTAGCTTTTTTCTTGATAAAATGGAATCATCGCAAACCAGCACTTTCATGTTGTTAATATCCATTGACATTAGCCCCTTTCAAATATATAATAGTTTTGTTAAATAATTATATGTGTATATTGTATAATATTTTGCACAAATATTCAATAAAAATTGTAAAAATTTATATTAAAATTTGCTAATAAATTAATTAACATTTTGAACCGGTTGGAAAATACACATATTAACGAAGACTACAATACGATTGGAGAGATAAATATGTATAAAATCCTTGTAGTTGATGATGAGGAAAGAATAAGAACGCTTATACATAAGTATGCGGAATTTGAACAGTTTGAAGTTGTTGAAGCGGCTGATGGTATGGATGCAATAAATTTATGTAGAAAGAATACTTTCGATATTATTATAATGGATATCATGATGCCGGAAATAGACGGATATACAGCGTGTTCAAAGATTAGGGAATTTTGTAACACACCTATCATAATGCTTTCTGCAAGAGGAGAGGAGTATGACAGGATACACGGTTTTGAAGTAGGGGTTGACGATTACGTTGTCAAACCATTTTCAGTAAGAGAGTTGATGATGAGAGTAAAGGCTATCATTACAAGAAAAGGAAATACCAATTCTGAACACGAAATATTTAAAAAAGAAGGTTTAAGTGTCGATTTTACTGGAAGAATTGTATATGTTGATGACAAAGAAGTAAGCATGACTCCTAAAGAATACGAATTATTATTCTATTTTATAAGAAATCGTGGAGTCGCATTGACAAGAGAACGTCTTATTACAGAAATCTGGGGATATGATTATCTTGGCGATGACAGGACATTAGATACACATATCAAACTTCTTCGCAGCAGTTTGGGAGTGTATAGAAAATTTTTAGTTACTCTCAGAGGAGTGGGATACAGATTTGAAGCATAGAGAAAAAATAAGTATACGTTGGAAATTGTTCATATATATGTTGGGATTTTGTTCATTGCTGCTTTTAGTAATATGGGCAATTCAGTCAACTTATCTAAGTAAAATTAATAAAGATATAAAAAAGTATGAATTACATAAGACTGAGGCAGAGATGATAGACATATTTTCTAAAAGTGAAAATATTAAGAATTCAATCATAAAATGGTCACAAATCTATGATATATCTATAGTAGTCACTGATTCAAATGGCGATATAAGGTATTTGGCTGAATCAAATAACTATGGAAGTATAAATAAATTGTCTAAGTCTTCATATAAGAAATTATTTCAGGAAACACTTACAAATGGAAATGGAAAAGAGGTGGATTTATCAGATAAGGAATTCGAATATAAGGGAATGCTCGTTTCGTACTCACAGATTTTTAATCCGGCAGATGATGATGTTGTAATCGGTGATATAGTTAGGGAAAAGTCGGGAGCTGAGAGACTGATATTGCTTGAGTCGGCTGTATTACCGCTGGATACGTCTATTGGTGTTGTTAAAGTCGAACTGATATACATATCTGTAGTTATGTGTGTACTGTCATTAGGAATATCAGTACTTGTTTCACGTAAGTTGTCAATTCCACTTATTAACATAAGTAAGACGGCAACAGAGGTTGCAAATGGGAACTATGATGTTCATTTTTATGATAATGAGCTAAAGGAAATAGCTGAGTTGTCTGAAGCTCTTAACGAAGCGAGATATAAGCTTGAAGAAGTAGACAGCATACAAAAAGAAATAATTGCAAATGTATCACATGATTTAAGGACTCCGCTTACAATGATTACCGGATATGCTGAGGTAATGCGTGATATACCTGGAGAAAACTCTCCTGAAAATGTCCAGGCTATCATTGATGAAGCTAAGAGACTTAATAATCTTGTTAACGACTTGCTGGATATTTCAAAGATGAGAGCAGGCGTTGTTAATATCGAAAAGAAGAATTACAATATTACCAACAGTGTTCGGCTTGTAGTTGAAAGAATATCAAAGATGGTTGAAGCTGAGGGATATACATTGGAATTGAATTATAAAAAAGATGTATATGTGGATGCTGACGAACGAAGGATGTATCAGGTAATTTATAATTTTATAGGAAATGCAATCAACTACACAGGTGAAGATAAAAAGATATACATTAACCAGATTGTAAAGAAGAAAAAAGTGAGATTTGAAATAGAAGATACAGGAAAGGGAATCAGTGATAGCGACATAAAGAATGTCTGGGACAGATATTATAAAAAAGATAAAAGCAGGAAAAGAAATGTCATAGGAACGGGTCTTGGATTGTCTATCGCAAAAAATATCCTTGAAATTCATAATTGTGAATACGGTGTTAGAAAGAAAAAAGGCGGTGGAAGCATTTTCTGGTTTGAAATATCTGTTGCTGATAAAAAAAGTGATGAATAATAACATTTACCGAAAGCGGGTGGATAATGAACGCTATTGAAGTATTTAGCAGAGTTGAACACAAATATCTGATAGATGACAGTACATATCACAAAATTTGTGAGCAGTTAAAACCATATATGTATGAAGATGGATTTAGCCGTGAAGGTGGTTTTTATACAATATGGAATATTTATTATGATTCGGATACGGATGAATTAATTAGAAAATCTATTGAAAAACCGATTTACAAAGAAAAGTTACGACTTAGAAGTTATGGCAGGGCGAAACCCGATTCAGAAGTATTTTTGGAAATCAAAAAAAAGTATGATGGAGTTGTGAATAAAAGACGTACACGTATTAAATTAAATGAAGCGTATCAGTTTACTGAATCCTATGAAAAGCCTGAACTCAAAAGCTATATGAATCAGCAGGTACTAAATGAGCTGGAATTCTTTATGAAGTTTTATCAGATAAAGCCTAAAGTTTTCATTGCATATGACAGAGCAGCAATGTTTTGCAAAGAAAATCCTGAATTAAGAATTACTTTTGATAAAAATATCAGGACAAGACGTGATGATGTAAGACTTGATTATACTGATGATGGAGATTTGATACTTGACAGGGATATGTGGATTATGGAAATAAAGGTTGTAAATTCTTATCCATTATGGTTGATAGATATTTTAAACAATAATAAATTGTTTAAGACATCTTTTTCAAAATATGGTACAGAATATAAAAGATATCTGGTGGATAAATTAGAAAAAAAGGAGAAAAAACAATGATGGAGAATATTTTTTCAACAACAACGGAACAGATAACAAATCCTACATACATGTCAGCTGCAATAGCAATAGTGTCATCGTTGATATTAGGATTATTTATAAGTTTTATTTATATGTATAGTGATAAAAAATTAAAAAGTTCAGTAAATTTTGCATTTACTCTGGTTATTCTGCCTGCATTAGTATGTATTGTCATTATGCTTGTTGGAAGTAATGTGGCAAGAGCATTTTCTATGGCAGGAGCATTTGCACTTGTGCGTTTCAGGAGTGTACCCGGAGATTCAAAAGATATTGCAAGTGTATTTTTTGCTATGTCAGTAGGACTTGCTACCGGGCTGGGATATATATTATTTGCCGTAATGTTTACGGTTATCATAGGTATAGTTTATTTTATACTTAGAAGAATCGGGTATGGAACAGCCGGAGTTAATCAGAAAGTGTTAAAAGTTACACTACCGGAAAATCTTAATTATCAGGGGCTTTTGGATGATTTGTTTGACAAATTTACTACATCAAGTGTAGTTGACAGAGTACGTACGACGAATATGGGATCACTTTTTGAAATAACATATATAATAAAATTAAAAAAAGATGCAGATGAGAAAAAACTTATTGATGAGATAAGGTGCAGAAATGGGAACCTTAATATTGTGTTGTGTAGTGATGATTCACAGAAGGGTGTATTATAATTATGAATGAAAACAATTTTTTTGCAATGTTGTCGAGAATGAAATACATTAACAGGTGGGGGCTTATGAGAAATACCATACACGAGAACATTGCAGAACACAGCTTGGAAACGGCATATATAGCACATGCACTTGCACTCATAGGTAATGTATATTTTGGTAAAAATATAGATGAAAAGCTTGTTGCGGTTATGGCAATGTTTCATGACACAACTGAGATAATAACAGGGGATATGCCTACACCGGTAAAATATTTTGAACCGGGTATAATAGAAGCATATAAGAGTGTTGAACATGAGGCAGAGATCAGCCTTTTGGGAGCACTTCCCGAAAAGATGAGGCATGAATACAAAAAAATCTATGAAATTAATTCAGATGAAGCTGGTTTATACCGATATGTTAAATGTGCAGATAAAATTTCTGCTCTTATAAAATGTATTGAGGAAAGAAAAATGGGTAATACGGATTTTATCAGTGCTGAAAATGCTACTCTTGAATCTATAAAGAAAATGAATTTAGAGGAAGCAGAATATTTCATAGATAATTTTTTACCAAAGTATAGTCTTACTTTGGATGAACAGACGAGGAAAGGTATGAGTTGAAAATGAGTGAAGACAATAACATTGGTTTTTTTGAATTTGTTTCGAGTGCCTCTAATGAGGGATTCAGATATGTAAATTATGAGACGGGATATGTAATTGCATCTAAAAAATTTCGTGAGCTGCTTGGGATAAAAAGTGGTGATGAAGGCAACGATATGAAAGTTTTAGAGGCAATTTATCCGGAAGATTTAGAAAAGTTTAAGGATGCATTGCAGACTGCACTGGGTAAAAGGAAACAGAATTTTGAAGCAGAATATCGTGTTGGTGACGGTTCAAGATGGATTTTACATAATGTAACTAACAGGTACGACAAAGAAGGTAATGTGGTAGAAAGATTTTGTTTTTTCCATGACATTACCGAGGAAAAGAAAAAACAGGCAGATCTGGAATATGTGGCATATTTTGATCCGGATACAGGTGTATACAATAGAAACTATTTTATAAAAAGACTCGACAAAGCACTCAAAAAGAATCAAAAGTCTGAATTTAATAAAATACAGGTAATGTACATAAATATTGATAACTATAATGTCGTTACCGACAGTATCGGGTTTGAAACCGGTGATGAGTTATTGATAAATTTTGCCAAGCTGCTGACAGAATATTCATCTTCAAGGATTAAAATAGGAAGATTCAAAAATGATGAATTTGCTATAGCAATATACGATGCTGATAATGAAAATGAAATAATTGACATATATAATGATATTAGTAAAAAAATAGAAAAACCGTTTAAAATGAGTGACGGAAATGAGGTATATATTTCAATTAGCGTTGGTATAACGACATATCCTAAAGACGGAAATGATGCGTCAGATTTGATAAAATGTGCAGATATAGCCATGTATAATGTTAAAAAGAGCGGTAAGAATTCTATGTGTCTCTTTGAAAAAAGCATGCTTGATGAGTTCATTAAAAATGTCAAGATGGAAAATGATTTGAAAGTGGCTGTAGAAAAACTTGATTTTGTATTAAATTATCAGCCACAGTACTATTCAGAAAAGAAAGAATTAAGAGGTGTTGAAGCACTTGTAAGATGGAAAATCGATGAAAATCAATATGTTAACCCCGGTGAATTTATCCCTATGGCAGAAAAAAATGGTTGCATTTTGAATATTGGCAAGTGGGTAATAAAGCAGGCACTGGATGATTTTGTAGACTGGAAGATGAATTATGGTTACAACGGTATGATATCAATAAACATTTCGGCTATTCAGTTAAAAGACGAAGGCTTTTTAAATTATGTTTTAGAATCCGTTGAAGAAAGAAATGTTGTACCGTCAGACGTTGAAATAGAGATAACAGAGAGTGTGCTGATAGAAAATTTTTCAAAAACAAGAAAGATACTTGAAGAATTAAGAAGATATGGATTTAAGGTAGCACTCGATGACTTCGGTACAGGTTATTCATCATTATCTTATCTGAAGAATATTCCGATTGACACATTGAAGATTGACAAGTCATTTGTCGATAACATGCTTTTAGATAATTCAACGGGGATTATTACGGATGCTCTGATTAAGATGGTGAAAAAGCTTGGTTTGGAGACTATTGCTGAAGGTGTTGAAACAAAAGAGCAATATGATTGTCTGAAAAAAATGAATTGTGATAATATTCAGGGATTTTTACTTGGAAAACCAATGACAAGCGGGGATATGAAAGAATTAATCACAAAATTAAATGAAAGTTACAAATAATAGGTGTATTAGATGTCAAAAGCAGTATATATTGCAGAAAAACCGAGTGTGGCTCAGGAATTTGCAAAAGTATTAAAAATAAACGGAAAACGTTTAGACGGATATATAGAGTCGGATGATGCGATTGTTACATGGTGTGTTGGACATCTCATTACGATGAGCTATCCGGAGGCATATGATGAATCTCTAAAAAAATGGTCACTTAATACATTACCTTTTTTACCTAAAGAGTATATTTATGAGGTAATTCCAAGTGTAAAAAAACAGTTTGAAACAGTTAAAAATATTCTAAACAGATCTGACGTAGATACGATATATGTATGTACAGACTCGGGAAGAGAAGGGGAATATATATACCGGCTGGTAGAAAAGATGTCGGGCGTGACCGGAAAGAAGAGAAAAAGAGTGTGGATTGATTCACAGACCGAAGAAGAAATCCTAAGAGGAGTAAGTGAGGCAAAGGATTTGTCGTTTTATGATAATTTGTCAGATGCGGCATATTTAAGGGCAAAAGAAGACTATCTGATGGGAATTAATTTTTCAAGAGCACTTACATTAAAATATGGTAATACCATTTCAAATTATCTTGGTGAAGGTAAAATGGCAGTATCAGTAGGTCGTGTTATGACATGTGTGCTCGGAATGGTGGTTCGAAGAGAAAGGGAGATACGTGACTTTGTAAAGACACCTTTCTATAGAGTTGTTGGAAGATTTTATCTGGATGATATACAAAATGGAGAATTTGAAGCTGAGTGGAAAGTTAATGAATTATCTACTTATGCAGGAACTCCGTTTTTGTACAAAGATAATGGTTTTGTGAGTAAAGAAAAGGCTCAGGAACTAATTGAGATATGTGAAAAACACAAAGAAAATGATTATGTCGTGGAACAGGTTGAAAGAAAAAAAGAAAAAAAGAATCCACCATTATTATACAATCTTGCAGAGTTGCAGAATGACTGCTCGAAGTTGTTTAAAATAAGTCCTGATGAAACGTTAAAGGTTGTACAGAGTTTGTATGAAGGAAAACTTGTTACATATCCGAGAACAGATGCGAGGGTATTGTCTACCGCAATCGAAAAACAGATATCACATAATATAGCAGGATTAAAAAATGTTCCGGCTTTAAAAGGTTATGTGGAGGAAATATTATCAGGTAATTCTTATCAGAAACTGGCATCTACAAGATATGTTAATGATAAACAGATTACTGATCATTATGCAATTATTCCGACAGGACAGGGAATTAATGGAATTGGAAAATTCTCTCCTTTACATATTAAGGTTTATGAAATAATATGCAGAAGATTCCTTGCGATTTTTTATGAACCGGCGGTATATCAGAAGACGTCAGTTGTGTTAGGAAAACAGATTGGAGAAAAAAAAGAAATTTTTAATTCATCATCAAAGTATCTGATTAATCCCGGATATTTAAAAGTGATGAATTATTCTTTTGCAAAAAAGAAAGAAGATGCAGAATCAGAAAATGAAAAATCAACTGAAATGTTGAAAAATCTGAAAAAAGGTGTTATACTACACAGCAGTGATTTGAGTATAAGGGAAGGAGAGACATCTCCGCCTAAAAGATATAATTCCGGTTCTATCATTCTTGCAATGGAAAATGCAGGTCAGCTGATAGAGGATGAGGAGTTAAGGGCGCAGATAAAGGGAAGTGGAATAGGAACCAGTGCAACAAGAGCAGAGATTTTAAAAAAATTGGTTAATATAAAATATATTGCACTGAATAAGAAAACTCAGATAATTACACCTACCCGTAAAGGTGAGATGGTTTATGAGGTTGTGGATTTGTCTATCAGACATTTGTTAAATCCGGAGCTTACGGCAAGCTGGGAAAAAGGATTGAAATATGTTGCAGAAGGAACGATAACATCACAAGAATATATGGAAAAGCTTGAAGGTTTCGTCGCCAGAAGGACAATGGGCGTTATTAATTCTTACCACCAGGGAGAGTTACGGGAAAGATATAATTACGTTTCAAAGAATTATAAAAGTTAAATGGAGGAACATTTATGTGTGGAATAGTTGGTTTTGTCGGTAATGTGGATTGTGTGGATATGTTAATCGACGGACTTTCAAAGCTTGAATATAGAGGATATGATTCAGCCGGAATAGCTGTTATGAGTAATAAGCAGATTGAAGTAAGAAAATCAAAGGGACGTCTTACAGATTTAACGGCAAAGATGGAAAATGAAGGAAGACTGGTGGGAAATTGTGGTATAGGACATACAAGATGGGCTACGCATGGTGAACCTTCTGATATTAATTCTCATCCTCATGGAAATAAAAGAATCAGCATAGTACATAACGGAATTATTGAGAATTACAGAGACTTAAAAGCATTTCTTATAGAACAGGGTTATAGTTTTGTAAGTGAAACAGATACGGAAGTAGTTGCCAAACTTTTGGACTATTACTATGATGGTAATCCTATAGATACGATTGCAAAGGTTATAGGTGAGATCAGAGGTTCTTATGCACTTGGAATATTATTTAGGGATTTCCCAGATAATATTTACGCAATACGAAAAGATAGTCCGTTAATCATCGGTATTGCAAAAAATGGAAATTTTATTGCATCTGATGTTCCTGCAATTTTGAAATATACAAAAGAATATTATTTATTAGAAGCTAATGAGATAGCTACACTTACAAAGGATAGTGTTAGTGTATGTGATATTCATAAGAATCCTGTAAAAAAAGAATTAAATGTGGCTGATTGGGATTTAGATGCGGCTGAAAAAGGCGGATATGAGCATTTTATGCTTAAGGAAATTAATGAACAGCCTACAGCCATAAAGACTACGATAGCTCCGAGAATATCAGAGGGCATGCCGTATCTTGAAGAAAGTGGTATGACAAAAGAAATGTTAAAGAGTTATAACAGGATATATATTGTAGCATGTGGAACAGCAATGCATGCCGGACTTATAGGTAAGTATGTTATAGAAAAACTTGCTAAGATAGAAGTTACTGTGGATATTGCATCAGAATTCAGATATAGAAATCCTATCATAACTGATAAAGATCTGGTAATATTGATTTCTCAGTCAGGTGAAACTGCAGATACACTTGCTGCTTTACATCTTGCTAAGGAAAATGGAGCGACTACCATGTCTGTAGTTAATGTAAAAGGTTCTTCTATAGCAAGAGAGTCTGATATAGTTGTATATACACATGCCGGTCCGGAGATATCCGTTGCATCTACAAAGGCATATGCTGTACAGTTGTCAATTATGTATCTGCTGGCGTTTGAACTTGCTTATGTTAAGGGAGCTATTTCGGAAGAAGAATGCAGACGTCTTACTAAAGAGTTACAGGAGATTCCGGATAAGATTCAGGAAATACTTGTATTAAAAGAAAGATGTCAGTTTATCGCATCAAGACTTGTAAATGCAGATAGTTTATTATATATTGGAAGAGGACTTGACTATGCACTCAGTATGGAAGGTTCATTAAAATTAAAAGAGATTTCTTACATTCATTCTGAATCATATGCAGCAGGAGAATTGAAGCATGGAACTATTTCGCTTATTACAGAGGAGATGCCGGTAATAGCCATTGCTACTCAGGAAAATCTGTTTGAGAAAACATTAAGCAATATAAAAGAAGTTAAGTCAAGAGGTGCTAAGGTGACCGTGATATGTCGTGAGGGAACAAAAGATGATAAGACGGTTGCAAATCATCTGGTAACACTTCCGAATATGGATGATTTAATGATGCCTATGCTTGCACTTGTTCCTATGCAGTATATTGCTTACTATACTGCCGTATTAAAGGGATGCGATGTTGATAAACCACGTAATCTTGCGAAATCAGTTACGGTTGAATAGAGTTTTTGGAGTGATAAAGATGGAAGAATTAAAAGTAGTAGAATTATTTGATTTAGAACAAACAATTGCAAAAGATTTACTGGAATCAGTTACATATCCATGGGAAGTATTTGCAAGATTAGATGATTATATAATGCACACAGGTCCAAAGCTTCCAAAGGATATTTATGAACAGCGTGGCGATAATATCTGGGTTGCGAAATCAGCAAAGGTTGCTGAAACAGCGTGTTTGAACGGACCGTTGATTATAGATGAGAATGCGGAAGTCAGACATTGTGCATTTATACGAGGAACGGCAATCGTAGGAAAAGAAGCAGTTGTCGGTAATTCTACAGAATTAAAGTGTACACTATTATTTAATAATGTGCAGGTACCACATTACAATTATGTAGGAAATTCAGTATTGGGATACAAATCTCATATGGGTGCAGGTTCGATTACTTCAAATCTCAAATCAGATAAATCGCTTGTATCAATTGTTGTAAATGGTGAAAAACTGGATACCGGGCTTAAGAAATTTGGTGCTATATTGGGTGATTGCGTGGAAGTAGGCTGTAATTCAGTTATGAATCCGGGTACGGTAATAGGAAAAAATACAAATGTATACCCTCTCTCAATGGTAAGAGGATACGTTCCTAAGTGTTCTATATATAAAAATAAGAATGAAATAGTTGAGAAGATGTAATTATAATATCGCTTAGCCTCAGTGGCTAAGCGATATTTTTACAGAGAAAGTATAGAAAGGATTTTATAAATGAAAAAAGAAATTGCGGATTTGAGAAATGAAATGAATAAAAATAATATAGATATGTATATGGTTGTAACCGATGATTATCACGGTTCAGAATATGTGGGAGAATATTTTAAGGAAAGAGAATATCTATCAGGATTTACAGGTTCAGCAGGAAAAATGATTATTACTCAGGAAGAAGCATGTCTGTGGACCGACGGAAGATATTTTATACAGGCAGAAAAACAATTAGAGGGAACAGGGATATCTCTAAAAAAAATGGGTGAACCTGGTGTTGAGAAGATAGAAGAGTATATTGCCTGCAACGCTAAAATCGGAACAAGATTGGGTTTTGACGGAAGAACCGTAAATGCACTTACAGGAGACAAAATAGAAAAAATACTGAGAAAAAAGAACGGAGAATTAGTATATAACGTGGATCTTGTTGAAAAAATATGGAATAACAGACCCAAAATAAGCGAAAGTAAAGCAATATTTCTTGATACGAAATACGCGGGTGAAAGTGCGGGAGACAAATTGACCAGACTAAAAGAAAAAATAAAAGAAAAAGAGTGTGATATATATATAACTACCGCATTAGATGAAATTGCGTGGCTGTTTAATATTAGAGGAAATGATGTGGATTATAACCCTGTTATTTTGGCGTATTGTATTATAAATGTTGATGGAAAAGGAGCATTATTTGTTGATAAAAATAAATTAAACAAAGAAATATCGGATAAAATCGAGAATCTGAATTTTGATATTTTTGATTATAATATGGTTTATGATGTCGTAAAAAAAATCGAAAACAAAAAAGTATTAATTGATAAGCATAAAACCAATTATATGATTGTAAAAAATATTTCATGCGATATTATAGATGATAAGAGTCCTGTAATGAACATGAAAGCCGTAAAAAATAGTGTTGAGGTAGAAAATGAGCGGATTGCACACATAAAAGACAGTGTTGCGGTTATAAAAATGATTTATTATCTAAAGACTAATTATAATAAGAAAGCTATAACAGAACTAGATGTTGTTGAAAAGCTCGAAGAATTTAGAAAGATTGATAATGATTATATTGAACCGAGTTTTGGTACGATATCTGCATTTGGTTCAAACGGAGCAATTGTTCACTATGAGCCGTCTGAACAGACAAATAAGCTAATAGAAGAAGGAAAGTACCTGCTTGTAGATGCAGGAGGTCACTATTATCAGGGAACAACTGATATGACTAGAACCATATCATTTGGTAATGTTTCAGAAATGCAAAAAAAACACTATACAGCGGTTTTAAAGGGAAATCTTCGACTTTCCGATGCGAAATTTTTATATGGTATGAGAGGAGCCGGACTTGATTATGCCGCAAGAGAGGCTATTTGGAAGATGGGGTTGGATTACAAGCACGGAACAGGTCACGGCGTGGGATATTTATTAAATGTGCACGAGTCACCAAACTGTATCAGATGGAGAGATTCAGATGATGCCGTTTTAGAGGAAGGTATGATTACATCAAATGAGCCTGGGCTTTATATAGAAAATGAATACGGTATCAGACTCGAAAATCTGATATTGTGCAAAAAAGCTGAAAAAAATGAATACGGTCAGTTCATGGAATTCGAAACACTGACATATGTACCGTTTGATAGAAATTCTATAGATCCATCAATGCTTAACGAAGAAGAGAAGGGTATATTAAACAGATATAACCGTGCTGTTTATGAAAAAATATCAGTATACCTGAATGAAGAAGAAAGGGTTTGGCTTAAAAATGAAACAAAAGAAATATGAAATGGATATGTGTAACGGACCTTTGGTGAAAAAAATATTATTATTTACAATTCCAATTATGGCATCCGGTATTTTACAACTTTTGTTTAATGCAACTGATATAGCAGTTGTGGGAAAATTTTCAGGTGCAGATTCACTTGCCGCAGTAGGTTCTAATACCGCACTTATCAATTTGATTGTTAACCTATTTCTGGGACTTTCAGTGGGTGCAAATGTTATTGTGGCAAAATATTATGGAGCGGGAAAAAATAATGAAGTAAAGGAAACGGTTTGCACAGCAGTAATGACTGCCTTGATTAGCGGAATTTTTTTGTTTTTTCTGGGATTATTGTGTGCTAAGCCAATGCTTGTTCTTATGGGAGCACCGGAAAGTGTTTTAAAAAAATCTATAATTTATCTGAGAATATACTTTTTGGGGATGCCGGCTATGATGTTATACAACTTTGGAAGTGCAATATTACGTGCGGTAGGTGATACTAAAAGACCACTATATTATTTGATTATATCGGGTATAGCAAATGTATGTTTTAATCTGGTTTTTGTTATTGTATTCAGGATTGATGTAGCAGGAGTAGCAATCGCTACAGTTATTGCACAGTATATTTCAGGAGGAATGATTATAAGGTGCCTTATGAAAGAAGAAGGAGTATGCAGGATAGAAATAAAGAAACTAAGAATTGTGCGTAGTAAATTAAAAGAAATACTTGTAGTTGGAATACCGGCAGGGATGCAGGGAATTGTATTTTCATTTTCAAATGTAATTATTCAGTCTTCAGTTAATTCGTTTGGAAGTATTGCTATGGCAGGAAACTCAGCAGCAAGTAATATAGAAGGGTTTATTTACATGAGTATGAATGCATACAATCAATCAGCAATAAGTTTTACAAGTCAGAATCTGGGAGGAAGAAAATACGACAGATTGAAAAAAATACTTTTTATTTGTATCGGTTTTGTATTGCTTGTAGGAATAGTTATGGGGTGGAGTGCTTATTTTGCAGGAAATATATTGCTTAGATTGTACTCTTCTGATGCGGAAGTAATTAGATATGGATTAATTAGAATGAGAATAATATGTCTTACATATGCATTATGTGGAATTATGGATGTGTTTGCAGGCTGTGTCAGAGGATTGGGATTTTCAATGGCACCTATGTTAATATCTACATTTGGGGCGTGTGTATTGAGAATTATCTGGATATTTACGATATTTAAGACATACCATACACTTACGAATCTATACGTGTCATATCCAATCACATGGTTTGTAACTATATGTGCGTATATAATATGTTATATAGTATGCCTTAAGAAATTGAAGAAAAAAATTAGTTAAGTGGTTTGTAAAAGTGCTGGTAATCAATTGGAGAATCCCAGTCGCCTCCCCATTGCCAGCCATATTTTGTGAAAACAGTATAGCACAAATCATCATGTGTTATCTTATGCGGAAAATCCATATTCCTGTCAGCATATCCGGAAGCGTTTTGAGGTGAAACTTCGATACCTTCCGGAATAGTTTTTATATTAGGGTTATATAAAGGATTAATATCAATTGCAAGACCAAGTGCATGGTCTGAAAGCACATTTGTACCTTCAATCATTCTATAGTTAAAGCAGGATGTATTATTATCTGCCATTGAAGCATTATCATCTCCGTTATATTCATCAATCAGTTTAATTTTTTCAATCGGGTAAAGATTATCATATAATTCCTTAAATATAGCTGCAACATCATCTGCCGCCTCTTTGTTTACGATAAGTTCGCCATATTGTTTGCGTCCTGTAAAGTCTATGTAGTGCACTACAACGTGCCTCAGTTCATCAAAACTAATATTATCATTTTCAGTAAATGATTTACCTGTCATATACGCTTTCATTTCATCTGAAACAGATTCCACATAGAATAATTCCTTATCAGAGTCGCTTGTGTTAATTGATTCTTCAGAAGTGTCATTTTCAGGAACAGTTGTTTCTAATTCATTTTTATCGAAAGAGCTGTTTTTGGGTAAAAAAATTACTGCAATCAGAATAAGTAACGATATAATGAGAAACGTAAGTGATTTTTTATTTTGTTTCATTTATTTGTATTCCTTTCTGAAGAATTTAATAACCTTCAGTTATTGTATGTGTATTATACCATAATTTTTTACTGTAACACAATGCATTAGCGTATAATATATTATTTTTTGCTGATAATAGTTATTGATAAAAAAATGAGGAGGAGAATATGCCGATTTTAGATTGTACTGTTTCAAATTGCTATTATAATCAGAATAGCAAATGCTGTCTTGGAGAAATCAATGTTGATGGCAATACTGCAAATGATAAAAATTCAACAGAATGTGGGAGCTTTAGAGAAAAAATAAAAGAAAGTTTTATAAACCGTTCTGATATTGGCTTAAGACCTGAAAAAAAGGCAAATATAGAATGTCAGGCAGAAAAATGCACATATAATTCAGGCTTAAGATGCTCTGCGGCACACGTTAAAATACAGGGTTATGCAGCTAAAAGCTGTACAGACACTTTGTGTGCAAGCTTTTGTAAATAATTTATTATTATTCACATTCGGATTTTTTATTAATCCGGTTGTGTTTTGAAAATTACCGCCTTAAAAGTGTTGGGATATTATTTAGATGATGGTTTATAACAAAAATTCAACATGATAATCCCTTGACATATTTTGTAAAATATTGTAGAATTTTCCACATGTGGAGAGCGCGTGTAGATAATGAAAAAGGGATATAAAATTTATATTGTCGAAGTATATGCGCTGTGGTAACACAGCGCTTTTTTGTCGTTTGTACGGATGATGCTTCCGGTATAAATATACACAGGATATGGTTCTGTGTGATAAAAGTATCAGTATAACAATAAGATATTGCATAGGACAGACTAAATAAATACATACAGGAAAGGATGGAACAATGAGGGAGATAATGAAACATAACAAAAAGTTAAAGAGACTGCTATCCCTGATACTTGTAATAGCCATTACGGTAACAGGAATGCATCTTGAAAACATCACAATGAAGGTATATGGAGCCACACCGTCAGGGTATACCACCATATACTTAAAAGATGATACAAAAGAGAGCTGGATTGGTGATAATAACGCCGTTATACAGCTGGTTGATAATACTAAGGGGCATCATTATTACATAATGAAGCAGGAAGATGATAACACCTGGAGCTGCAGGGTGCCTGCATCAGCATATAACATAACATTTAACAGGTTAAGCCCTGATAAAAAGACACAATGGAATTCGTGGAGTGCAGGCGGACGCGGAAGCAACAGGGATGATTATTCCACATGGAAGAGTACATATCATGCAACAGTACCTGAGCACGGATACTGGGACGGAATATCCGTGGTGGATAATGACTACTTCCATGAAGGTGATGTGGTATATCTGGATTTTTATGAATTTACGGACGAGGACGGAAAATATCTGTGGGAGCAGACAAACGCCGCATTTTATATAAACTTTACAGATTATTCCAAGGCAGATAATGAAGGAAAAGATATAGAGATATCAAAAGCAGACAAAGAACTTGTGTCGCCGGTAATACTTACGGATTCACCGGAGACACAGGTTTATCGTCATGTCATTACAAAGGATGAGGAAGGTGCTACAGAACTTAGATTCTTCAGGGGAAATGATAAGTATCTGTGGAATGATTCCGTATTAATGAGGTACAGCGATTATAAGGCAGGAAACAACTGTGTAAAGGTACAGGGATGGGATAACTTAGGATACGTGTGTCCTTATGTGCCGAGAAGACACATTATACAGATAGACAGTTTTGATATAAAGGCAGAGGGAAGAAAAAAAGTAAACAGGAAAATCACTCTTGACCTTGAAATAGAAGGAGAAGTGGAACTGTTATCAAAAGAAGACACCGTAATCAGCATCACAAAAACCGACAGTGCCGGAAATGAATATGAATGCAGTGAAGGTGAGTTTTTATATGATGAGAGTAAAAATGAGTGGAATCACAGGGAGCTGATATTTAAAGAAAGTGGAAATTATCATATCCATGCAGAAATTACGGACGGATATGATGTATTTAAGGCAGATGAATATATTACGGTTGCAGATGATAAAGCGCCGGAAGCGTCATTTACGCTGAATCCAGGTGAGGGAGAAGAGACAGATTCTGACTTTGTATATGTCAGGGATGCATCAGGAACATTACATCTTACAGTGACAGACGGTTCCGTATCTGAGCCGGAAGATGACATTGCATCGAAGCTGTACAGGATATACCATGATTCAGATAATGACGGAGTATATGCAGAGGATGAAATCATTGAGGAAAGAGAGTATGACGGTGAATGGACAAAAGAACTTACGGATGTAGGAAAGTACAAGGTAACACTTGATGTAAGGGAAACATTTGAAGACACCATCCCGGAGCTTATTGACGATACCATATTTTTAACGGGACATTGTGAAAAGGAGTTTGAAGCAGCCAACCGTGCACCGGAATCGGCGGTGGATGTCTTAAAGAGTAAAAAGGCGGATGTGGTATTTACGGTTGGAGAAGCAGATGAAGAACTCAAAAAAGGTTATGGCAATGCATCAAAAAAGCTTGAAGAAGAACTGGAAAGCAGAGGGATTCAGGCGGATGTAACGGTTGTATCTGCATCCGGCATAGAGACAGTCGATGAATTTGAATGGAAAGACTGTGACTGGAATGGTATTCATGGAAAAGTAACAAACATACAACATGACGGAAAAAACATAAAATTCAAAGGATACCAGAGAAATCCGGTGAAGGACTTCTGTTATACAGAGGACAACCGCTACAGAAAGAAGTCTGTTGAATTTGACATTGAAAGAGATGAAGTGAGCTGGCACAGTGTAGAGGGTGTGGGATTTTTATTTAATACTGCATATACGGAAAACTGGTATATTCAGGGATACTGCATGCTCTGGACTCAGACAGGAATAGGAATATATCAGATAGACCGTAGAGGAAGATACGACCTTGTAAATATGAAATACATTGCAGATGCCGGAAGGCTGATACATATGGAACCGTGCACGTTGAAGGGAGAAAAACACCATTTCAGAATTGATATAGACGGAAATGTCATAACGGTGTACTGTGATGGAAATATAACCATATCAGAACTGGAACTTCCGGATGACGGTATAGAAGCGTATGGCTTCGGACCGTTAATGGATAACTCCATGCACTGGTGTGATTATATTGCAACAGCCGAATTTTCTGACATATTGGTCACAAGACCAACGACCGAAACCTTACCCGACGTAATAAACAGCCACGAATGGACCCCGGGCACAAACCACTACGTGCTCCACCTAAGCGACACGCTGGTACCGGAATTATCAGAAGAATCAAAAGCGGCAGAAGCCGCCGCCGCACTGCTTTCAAAAGACGTAAAATTCTTTGGAATCGGAAAGGAAGCGGCAGAGAATGATTACAACCGTCTCATTAACATAATGGATGGTGCCGGAGAAAACATCCCTCTTAAGGAAGATGAGCCGGATGTGGATGCAGCGGTAAACCATGCAGCCACAGAAATCATTGCTGACATCCTAAGCAAGGATTACACTGTGGGAGATTGTATAACCACGGATGAAGAGGTGGAATACACAGGAACATACACAGACCCTGAAAACGATTCCATCGGAACAGAGCAGTGGAAGTATGAGTATGACCCTTCTGTATTTAACGAGGGAAACTCAGGCAGGGAAGACATAACACTGGAAAAACCGATAGAGGTATTTGAAAGACCGGGAGCATATACCATAACGCACCTGATAAGCGATGACCCGACAAATGGAAATGCAAACCTTGGAGGCTATGCAAAATGGGCAGATACAGATGAATACAAAAAGCTTATCATTGCCCACACAAGACCTGTGGCAGAGACAGAAGTTACCATGATGCAGAAAGAAAATGACAGCACAAAATGCATGGTAAATGTAAGCTATAAAGCATATGACCCTGACCATCCGTCAGATGAAAAGAAGGGCATAAGGGAAGAAAAATATTACTACAAAGAAGTCACGGACAGCACATGGACAGAAGGAAGAATGCCTTCAGAAGTGGAGATGGGAAAAACCTACCTTGTAAAATACACTGTTAAAGACATTGAAGGAGAAGAGAGCCGTCCGTGCGTAACGGCAGTAAATACAAATGATGCAAGAGTCTATGTAAAACCGGAGGATAACACCCCGCCGGAAGTAAACTTAAGCACAGACAGGGAAACGGTAAATGTGGGAGAAAGCTTCTACATAGAAGGTTCAGCCACGGATGATAACGGAGTGGCATCATTTGAAATACGCTGCAATGGCGCACTGCTGGCCGAAAAATACGGAAGATATGAATGCAACAGTGCCGAGGCAGTAGAACTCACCATAACCGCAAAGGCAACAGACATAGCGGGAAATACCGCTACAAAGACAAAAATCGTAACAGTGACGGATAACAGTGACACGGTTCCGCCTGAGATAACCGTTACCTCGCCGAAAGACGGAGTAATATCGGGAATCACGGACATAGTGGGAACCATTAAGGATAATAAAGGAATAAAATCATATAAGACCACAATGACAAAGCTTAATGAAGACGGAACAGACGGTGAAACCGTTACATTAAGCGCAGGAACAGGTGAAATCATAGAAGGTGTCATAGCCGCTATAGATACGGACAGTTTAAGTGCAGGAAAGTATAAGGTAGTCATATCGGCAGAGGATGTGTCAGGACTTAAAAGTGAGTTTACAGGAATCATAACCTACACAGAGACAGTTAAGGACAACGTGGTGCCATACACATCCATAAGTGGAATCGCATATGAAAAAGAATCTGAAAGAGTGCAGGTTACAGGCTCAGTATATGACGAAAATGCACTTGCAGGATATGAAGTGAAACTTTACAGAAAAGATAATGAAGCCGTAAAGACTGTTATTGCACAGGGAGCAGAACCTGTAAGGGACGGCATACTTGCAGAAATACCGGAAGAAATATTAAGTGCAGGAACATATATAACCGAACTGACTGCAAAAGATACAGCAGGCAACATCTCTGTTACAAAGGCAGAGTTTACTTATGATGCAGAAAAGAAAATCATAAAAGATGAAGACACACAGCCGCCTGTGATAGCAGCGGATATAAAGGCATATATCGATAAGGAAGGCTTAAACGTAACACTGAAGGGAACCATAGAAGATTATAACCTTAAGGAATATACGGTAACGGGAATCAAAAAAAATCCGGACGGAACCGTAAGCTTAAATACACAGATAGCAAAAGGAACCGGAAACATAAAAGACGGTGACATAGCCGCATACACGTTTAAGGAAGTAAGTGAAGGAGAATATATTATTCTCATAAATGCAGAAGATAACGCAGGAAACACAAAGCAGAACAGCTACAGCATAAAGGTGACAAAAAACGGAACCATAGACGACGGAAAGAAGACTGATCCGGCCGCAGGATTGTCAATGACATTATCAAAAACCACGGCAGACATAAGCGAAACAGTATCTGCATACGTCTCATATCCTGAAAATGCAGAAAATGTAACAGTAACTGCGGACAATGCATATGTAAAGATGACAGGCCGCACTGCGCAGATTACAAAGACGGAGCCCGGAGAAACACACATCACCCTTAAGGCAGTGATATCCGGCGAAGAAAAGAGCATAACGCAAACCTTAAGATTCTTTGACAGAACAGACAAAATCCATCCGACGGCAGATTTCATATCGCCGGAAGCGGACAGTGAGATAAAGACAAAGACAGACATCACCGCCACGATTAATGATGAGACATCACTTGCTTATTACAGACTGGAATACAAAATGGCGGGAACAGACGAATACAGACTGCTTTCAGAAGGAACTGAAAGTGTGGAAAGTGCGAAGATAGGTGAAATAGACCCGTCAGTCCTCATGAACGGTATGTATATCTTAAGAATCACGGCTGTTGACAACGGCGGAAACCGTTTAACAGTAGAGAGAAACATAAATATAGCAGGAAACTTAAAAACAGGAAACATGTCAATCGGATTTACCGATATCAGTGCAAATGTAACAGGAATACCGCTAAATGTGACAAGAAGCTATGACAGCAGAAACAAGGCACAGGGAGACTTCGGAACAGGATGGAGTCTCGGCATGGAAAGCGTTAAGCTTACTGAAAGCTCCGACATCCTTCAGGGATATGAAAGAGTACAGGTGGGAGACAGACTGTCCACAGTCTACTACATGAGACAGACAAAGTGCCACGACATAACGGTAACCTACGGGGACGGAAGAAGCGACAGATTTAAACTAAAGCTTACACCGGAAAGAAGTGCCCTCATACCAATCTATGAAGTAAAGGTGAACTTTGAATGTGTAACGGATAAAAAAGTAAAGCTGTCACTTAAGGGAGACAATACCGCCATAGTAAGCGGAACAGGACTTATATTTATGGATGATGAAAAGCTTTCGGCACATTCATACATACTTACAAAGCCGGACGGCACAAAATATTATCTGGATGCGGACCACGGACTTTTAAAGGCAGAGGATAAAAACGGCAACACCGTAAACATATCACGTAACGGAATGACCCATTCAGACGGCAACGGCGTGAAATTCACAAGAGATGCGCAGGGAAGAATCATAAAGGCAGAAGAAAAAGACGAAAAGGGAGAGACAGTAAAGGAAATCACATACGCCTACGACAGCCGCAATGATTTAATAGCGGTAACGGACAACGCAGTAAGAACGGTAACATTTACCTATGATGAAGAGCATAACCTTACGGACATAACAGACCCTGAAGGAATCGCGGTAGCAAGAAACATATATGATGAAGACGGAAGGCTGACAGCGACCATAGACGCAGAAGGAAACCGTACGGAATATGAGCATGACACAGACGGCAGAACGGAGACAG
>CAMHLZ010000008.1 GCA_946186125.1 uncultured Lachnospira sp.
CCGACAGAGACAACAACGGAAGCGCCGACAGAGACAACAACGGAAGCGCCAACAGAATATACAACAGAAGAGATATCAGAAAAAGCAACAGAAGCGACAATAGAATACACAACAGAAGAGATATCAGAAAAAGCAACAGAAGCGACAATAGAATACACAACGGAAGCACCAACAGAAGCAACAACGGAAGTGCCAACAGAGGCGACAACGGAAGTGCCAACAGAGGCGACAACGGAAGCGACAACAGAAGCGACAACAGAAGTGGCAACAACAGAGACAACTGAGGAGGAAACGGTAGTTGAAGCAACTTCATTGCAGAAGGAAACAGTGGCTAAAGAAGAGACAGTCGAAGAGGAGACTACGGTTAAAGAAACAACAGAAGTAAAAACAGTAGTGACTATGACGACAAAACAGCCACAGGCTCCGAAAACGGGAGATTCTGTTCAGAAATTATTGCTTATTATGTTGACAATGTCAGCAATGATTACATCATTATGTGTGTTTGGAAAGAAACGCGACGATAATTAATAACTTTAAAAACTGTCCTTATTTTTAGGGCAGTTTTTTAGCTTCTGCACTATTGACTGCAAGTATTACCGGAAGTATGATTCATAGCAGGAATACTTATGCCGGAGAGGGGGATAAAGTTAAGTTTGCGAGAGAATATGGCGGAGACGGAATTGCGTTTGTTATGGCTACAAATAACACACATGATGTGAACGCAGGAAGAGGAATCGGCTATCAGGGAATTGACAACAGTCTTGCAATAGAGCTTGATTCTTTCTACAATGGAACATATTATTACGCAGGTGGAGAGTTAGGATATGCCAACGGAGACTATGTTCAATATCGAAACTGGTTTCACTCAGAAAGATTTGATCATGTAGCGATTGTTGAAAATGGAGATATTACAAAATAAAAGGATATAAGCATGTTTTGATTGAGTATTCAAATTGCTGATGAGTCAACTGTTTTAAAGGTATACTACAGATTGAAAAGAGAATTAATTAAATTTTTAAAAACTGCCCTGATTTTATCAGGGCGGTTGCTTTTATAAAATTGTAATGATATAATATAGAACATAAAAAAATAAGCCCGTTGGCAAAAGGAGGATATAATGTTTTCATTTGACGAAGTAAAATCATTTGATACAGAAGTAGCTCAGGCTATGGAGCAGGAGCTTGAAAGACAGAGAACCCATATAGAACTGATTGCATCAGAAAACCTTGTAAGTAAGGCAGTTATGGCTGCTATGGGAAGCCACTTGACAAACAAATATGCAGAAGGATATCCGGGCAAGAGATATTATGGCGGATGTGAATATGTTGATGTTGTTGAGACATTGGCTATTGAGCGTGCAAAGAAGTTATTTGATTGTGAATATGCAAATGTACAGCCGCATTCAGGTGCCCAGGCAAATCTTGCAGTATTCTTTGCTTTAGTTAACCCGGGAGATACGGTAATGGGAATGAGTCTTGCTGATGGCGGACATCTTACTCATGGTTCACCTGTTAATATTTCAGGAAAATATTTTAACATTGTATCATATGGTGTAAATGATGACGGTTATATAGATTATGATAATGTATTAAAGATTGCTAAAGAATGCAGGCCTAAACTTATCGTTGCAGGAGCAAGTGCTTATCCTAGAGAAATTGATTTCAAAAAATTTCGTGAGATAGCTGATGAGGTAGGAGCATATCTTATGGTAGATATGGCTCATATTGCAGGTCTTGTAGCTGCAGGATTACACATGAGTCCTATCCCTTATGCAGATGTTGTTACTACAACTACACATAAGACATTAAGAGGACCTAGAGGAGGTCTGATTCTATGCAAGAGTGCTGAAAAAGCTAAAGAAATCAATTTCAACAAAGCTATTTTCCCAGGAATTCAGGGTGGTCCGCTTATGCATGTTATAGCTGCAAAGGCAGTATGCTTTAAGGAAGCATTAGATGACAGCTATAAGGTATATATGAATGGCGTTAAGGACAATGCTGCTGCATTGGCAAAAGGTCTTATGGATAATGGATTTAATCTTATTTCAGGCGGTACGGATAATCATTTGATGCTTGTTGATTTAAGAAATATGAATGTAACAGGTAAAGAGTGTGAAAAATTATTAGACGCAGCAAATATTACATGTAATAAGAATGCTATTCCAAATGATCCACAGTCACCGTTTGTTACAAGCGGTATCAGAATTGGTACACCTGCCGTTACATCAAGAGGAATGAATACAGAAGATATGGCTGTTATAGCAGATGCAATCTCACTTCTCGTAAAAGATTGTGATGCTAACAAAGATAAGGCCATGGAACTTGTTAAGACATTAACAGATAAATATCCATTATACGTATAAATTATTATTTAAGAGATATACTATTATTACAAAAGAGAACCGTGTTTATTGAAAAAATAGATATAGGTTCTCTTTTTGATACATGTGAACAGGGGTGAGAGTAGATGGAACAGGATTTTTTAAAATGCGGGATTACCGGATGGTGTATGGAGGTGCTTTGGACAGGCTGTATCAGTATCATAAAAAAGGACAAAAAGATGACGTGTAACACATCTCTGTTGATGTTCCCGATTTATGGGATGGCTTCAGTTATAAAGCCCGTCAGCCGTATACTGAAAAACAGACATTTTGTGTTAAGGGGAATAATTTACGCCTGTGGAATATTTACAATGGAATATATTAGCGGAAGTTTTTTGAAAAATAAGGGGATGTGTCCTTGGGACTATAGCGACAGCCGCTATAATATTAATGGACTGATAAGGCTTGATTATGCGCCTGCATGGTTCGGTGCGGGATTATTGTTTGAAAAAGTGCTGATGTAGTATTGAGTTGGGATAATATAAAAGGATTATATTACGAACTAAAACGGGAAAACCGCAAAATAGGCCGTAAATTAGTACACATAAATTATCCCCCACTCTATATTTGAATATGATTTCAACAGCGCCGCCCTCGCGAAAGCAAAATGAAATCATATTCAAAATATAAAGCAGGGTTATTTATTATAAACTTTTTTTACGTTTTCAATATTTGCAGACATATTTAAAAGCATCATATCGAGAACAGTTATGGCAACCATCGATTCTACCACAACCACAGCTCTCGGTACTATGATAGGATCATGACGGCCTTTAATATTAATGTTTATATTCTCATTTGATTTATTAACCGTATTTTGTGTTTTAAATATTGATGGAGTCGGCTTAACATATGCTCTTACAACAAGGTCTGAGCCGTCGCTTATTCCACCGAGAGTTCCACCGGCATGATTAGTTTCTTTTGTAATGCCGTTTTCATCATAACGAAAACAATCATTATTCTCTGAACCAAGAGAAGTAGAAACGGCTGTTCCGTCACCTATTTCAAAAGCCCTCACTGCACCTATGGATACAAGAGCTTTTGAAAGATTAGCATCCAGTTTTTCAAATACCGGTTCGCCAATTCCAGCAGGAACACCGGTTACAATACATTCAGCTACGCCTCCGGCCGAATCTGTATTTTCACGGACAGAGTTTAAATACTCTTCAGCTTCCTTTGCAGTTTTTTCATCAGGCATGTACAAAGGGTTTGTGTCTCTGATTGAAATATCAAAGTTATCGCTTTTAACGGAAAAATCTCCAATGGATTTAGTGTAGGCACATACTTTGATACCAAGTTCTTCCAACACTTTAGCGGCGATGGCTCCTCCTGCAACTCTTCCTATAGTCTCTCTTCCGGAAGAACGTCCGCCGCCTCTGTAATCTCTAAAACCATATTTCATATCGAATGTATAATCTGCATGTCCCGGTCTGTAATATGATGCGATTTCCGAATAGTCATGTGAACGTTGTGAAGTGTTCATAACAACGAGAGATATGGGAGTACCGGTGGTTTTGCCTTCAAAAACACCTGATAATATTTCTACAGAGTCATCTTCTTTTCGCGGTGTAGAAAATGCAGACTGTCCGGGTTTACGTCTGTTTAAATATTTTTGTATATCTTCCTCACAAAGAGAAATTCCGGCAGGACAACCGTCGACAACGACACCGACGCCTTTGCCGTGGGATTCGCCCCATGTTGTAATTCTGAAAATTGTTCCGAATGAAGAACCAGCCAATATTAGTCACCTTCGCTTTCTGTTTTTAATCTGTTTATCATTTTATAATGAATAACAATAAAAATCAATTTGTTTCTTAATTTTTAGAAATTACTTGATAATATGCAAAAATAACATTATAATGTAGATTATGTGTGAAGGAGAAAATCATATATGAGTAAGAATTATAGATTAATAACTTTAGACGGCAGGGCAAAGCGCGGAGAATTACATACTGTTCATGGAGTTATACAGACACCTGTATTCATGAATGTCGGGACGGCAGCAGCTATAAAAGGTGCCGTGTCAACTGAAGATTTAGAGGGTATCGGCACGCAGGTGGAATTGTCAAATACATATCACCTGCATGTAAGACCCGGAGATAAATTGATAAAACAGATGGGTGGACTTCATAAGTTTATGGTCTGGGATAAACCTATTCTTACAGACTCGGGCGGATTTCAGGTTTTTTCACTTGCCGGCCTGAGAAAAATAAAGGAAGAGGGCGTGTATTTTAATTCACATGTAGATGGCAGAAAAATATTTATGGGACCCGAGGAAAGCATGCAGATACAGTCAAATCTTGCATCTACGATAGCGATGGCATTTGATGAGTGTCCGCCGCATCCGGCTACAAGGGATTATATGCAGCGTTCTGTAGACAGAACGACAAGATGGCTTGTAAGATGTAAAAATGAGATGAACAGACTTAACAGTCTTGAAGATACAATTAATAAAGAACAGATGCTTTTTGGTATAAATCAAGGCGGAACATTTGAAGATATCAGGATTGAGCATGCAAAGACGATTTCAGAGATGGATTTAGACGGATATGCTTTAGGAGGACTTGCAGTTGGTGAATCGCATGAGGAAATGTACAGAATTTTAGATGAGACCGTACCGTATCTTCCGCTTGAGAAACCGACTTATCTTATGGGAGTTGGAACACCGGAAAATATTCTTGAGGCTGTTGCAAGAGGCGTTGATTTCTTTGATTGTGTCTATCCTACAAGGAATGGAAGACATGGTCACGTTTATACAAATTATGGAAAGTTAAATCTATTTAATGCAAAGTACGAAACAGATACGGCACCTATTGAAGAAGGATGCGCATGTCCGGCCTGCAGGAGGTACAGCAGGGCATACATCAGACATCTTCTAAAAGCAAAGGAAATGCTTGGTATGAGATTATGTGTATTGCATAATTTGTATTTCTATAATACAATGATGAGTGAGATTCGTCATGCTATAGAAGAACGCAGGTATGATGATTATAAAAATAAAAAGATAGAAAGAATGAAAATGTTGCTATAGCAACAGATTGGAGGAAAGATGAATTTAACAGATATGTTATTGGCAGCAGGTGCATCTGGTACACAGTCTTCAGCGACGGCTATTATAACCATGGTTGCGTGGGTTGTAGGATGTGTGCTTATTATGTACTTACTGATGGTAAAGCCACAGAAAAAACAGCAGAGAGAACTGGAAAACATGTTATCGTCGATAGAAGTCGGTGACAGTGTTTTGACAACAGGTGGGTTCTATGGAGTTATCATAGATATAAATGATGAAGTTGTTATAGTAGAATTTGGTAATAATAAAAACTGTCGTATTCCAATGAAGAAGGGTGCCATAGTAGAAGTTGAAAAGGCATCTGATGGTATAGAGACAGAGAGCAAATAAATAAATCATTAAAGGAAAGAGGGATTTTGATGGAATTCAAAATAACTGTGATGCCGGGAGACGGAATTGGACCGGAGATAGTGACGGAGGCAAAAAAGGTATTAGACAAGGTAGGAGAAAAATATGGTCATACCTTTAATTATACGGAAGTAAAGATTGGAGGTATATCCATTGATACATATGGAGAGCCTCTTACCGATGAAGCCATTGAGACAGCAAAGTCAAGTGATGCGGTATTACTTGGTGCCGTAGGTGGCATTGTAGGAAAAGATAAGTGGTATGAACTTGAGCCGACTAAGAGACCGGAGGCAGGTTTGTTAAAGATAAGAAAAAGTCTTGGACTTTATGCGAATTTAAGACCTGCATATCTCTATGATGAGTTAAGAGATGCCTGTCCTTTAAAAGAAGAAATAGCAGCAGCAGGATTTGACATGGTAGTAGTCAGGGAATTAACAGGTGGTCTGTACTTTGGAGAACGCTGTACAAAAGAAGTAGATGGTGTTGTTACGGCAGTAGATACACTTACTTATACAGAAGATGAGATTAGAAGAATAGCCGTTCAGGGATTTGAGATTGCGAGAAAGAGAAATAAAAACGTAATCAGTGTTGATAAAGCTAATGTGCTTGATTCTTCAAGATTATGGCAGAAAATAGTAGCGGAAGTTGCAAAGGATTATCCGGATGTAAAGGTTTCAAATATGTTAGTTGATAACTGTGCTATGCAGCTTGTAAAAGATCCAAAGCAGTTTGATGTTATATTGACAGAAAATATGTTTGGAGACATTTTATCAGATGAAGCAAGTATGATTACGGGTTCAATTGGAATGCTTCCTTCAGCAAGTCTTGGATATAATAAGATGGGATTATATGAGCCGAGTCATGGTGCAGCACCTGATATAGCAGGAAAAAATATTGCTAATCCGCTGGCAACTATACTTTCAGCAGCAATGATGTTAAGATATTCGTTTGACCTTGATGCTGAAGCAGATGCGATTGAGAATGCTGTTAAGAAGGTGTTAAGCGACGGAATCAGAACTGTAGATATTATGTCTGATGGAATGAAACAGGTCAGCTGTACACAGATGGGTGACGAGATTTGTGCACGTATATAGTTGTTAATACGAAAGGAATGTGATAAAAATGAAAAGTGATGCAGTAAAAACAGGTATGCAGCAGGCACCTCACCGCTCGCTGTTTAATGCACTTGGTATGACAAAAGAAGAATTAGAGAGACCTTTAGTAGGTATTGTCTGCTCATATAACGAAATCGTCCCTGGACATATGAATCTTGATAAAATTGCCCAGGCAGTAAAGATGGGGGTTGCAATGGCAGGTGGAACTCCTATTATGTTCCCGGCAATTGCAGTATGTGACGGTATTGCAATGGGGCATATCGGAATGAAATATTCTCTTGTTACGAGAGATTTGATTGCGGATTCCACAGAGTGCATGGCATTGGCACATCAGTTTGATGCACTTGTAATGATTCCTAACTGTGATAAAAATGTTCCCGGATTACTTATGGCAGCTGCCAGAGTGAATGTTCCGACAGTTTTTGTAAGCGGAGGTCCAATGCTTGCAGGAAGAGTTAAAGGTCAGAAGAGAAGCCTTTCATCTATGTTTGAGGCTGTTGGTTCTTATGCGGCAGGTACAATGACGGAAGAAGACGTATGTGAATTTGAAAATAAAGTATGTCCTACATGTGGATCATGTTCAGGAATGTATACGGCAAACAGCATGAACTGTCTTACAGAAGTTCTGGGTATGGGATTACAGGGAAATGGTACAATTCCTGCAGTATATTCTGAGAGAATTAAGCTGGCAAAACATGCCGGTATGGCTGTAATGGAAATGTACCGTAAGAATATCAGACCAAGAGATATTATGACAAAAGAAGCTATTTTAAATGCACTTACAGTTGATATGGCTTTAGGATGTTCAACGAACAGCATGTTACATCTTCCGGCTATTGCACATGAGATAGGATTTGATTTCGATATCTCGATTGCAAATGAAATAAGTGCAAAGACACCTAACCTATGTCATCTTGCACCGGCTGGTCCTACATATATGGAAGATTTGAACGAAGCCGGCGGTGTATATGCTGTCATGAATGAATTGAATGAACTTGGTATATTACATACTGAATGCATGACAGTCACAGGTAAGACAGTGGGCGACAATATTAAAAATGTGAAGAATAAGAATCCGGAAGTAATCAGACCACTTGATAATCCATATAGTAAGACTGGCGGATTAGCCGTATTAAAAGGAAATCTTGCACCGGATGGAAGTGTTGTAAAGCGTTCGGCTGTTGTTCCTGAGATGTTAGAGCATACAGGACCGGCAAGAGTATTTGATTGCGAAGAAGACGCGATTGCAGCTATTAAGGGTGGCAGGATTGTCGAAGGTGATGTGGTTGTTATCAGATATGAAGGACCAAAGGGAGGTCCTGGTATGAGAGAGATGCTTAATCCTACATCAGCTATTGCAGGAATGGGACTTGGTTCAAGTGTTGCCTTAATTACTGACGGAAGATTTTCAGGGGCATCAAGAGGAGCATCTATCGGACATGTTTCACCTGAGGCAGCAGTTGGAGGACCTATTGCTCTTGTAGAAGAAGGCGATACAATACATATTAACATAAATGAAAATACAATTACCCTTGAAGTAAGTGACGAAGAGCTTGCTGCAAGAAAAACTAAATGGCAGCCAAGAGAGCCGAAAGTTAAGACCGGTTACCTTGCAAGATATGCCTCTTTAGTTACTTCAGGAGATAAGGGAGCAATCCTTAAGGGTGGAATAAATTAAGAAAAAGGATGATGATAAAATGCAGTTAACAGGTTCAGAAATTATAATTGAATGTTTAAAGGAACAGGGAGTTGATACAGTTTTTGGTTATCCGGGTGGAACCATTTTAAATGTGTATGATGAGCTTTACAAACACTCAGATGAGATTACGCATTATCTTACTTCACATGAGCAGGGAGCAGCACATGCGGCCGACGGTTATGCAAGAGCTACAGGAAAAGTCGGAGTATGTATGGCTACATCAGGACCGGGTGCTACTAACCTTGTTACAGGTATTGCAACAGCACATATGGATTCTATTCCAATCGTAGCAATCACGGCAAATGTTGGAAAATCCATGCTTGGAAAAGATTCATTCCAGGAAGTTGATATCGTTGGTGTGACAATGCCGATTACAAAACATAACTTTATGGTAAATGATATAACGAAGCTTGCTGATACATTAAGGAGAGCTTTTTATATCGCACAGTCAGGAAGACCGGGTCCGGTTCTTGTTGATATTACAAAAGATGTAACTGCTAATAAGACTGAGTACGTAAAAAAACTTCCAAAGCCGATAGAAGTTAAAAAAGATTTCACACAGGAAGATATTGATAAAGTAGTTGCACTTATTAAGAAGAGCAAAAAGCCTGTAATTTTCACTGGAGGCGGTACGGTTATTTCAGGTGCTTCTGAAGAATTGAAAGAATTTGCATATAAAGTTGATGCACCTGTATGTGATTCACTTATGGGTAAAGGCGGATTTGACGGCACGGATGATTTGTACATGGGAATGCTTGGAATGCATGGTACGAAAGCATCAAACTTAAGTGTTACAGAGTGTGATTTATTAATTGCAATTGGTGCAAGATTCAGCGACAGAGTAACAGGAAATGCTAAAAAGTTTGCTAAGAATGCAAAAATTGTTCACATTGATATAGATCCGGCTGAGATTAATAAGAATATCCGTACTACAGCAAGTGTTATAGGTGATGTAGCAGAGGTATTAAAAGAAATCAATAAGAATCTTTCACAGTGCGAGCATAAAGAATGGTTAAAGCATGTAAATGAATTGAAAGAAAAATATCCTTTGACATATCATAAAGATGTTTTGACAGGACCATTCATCATTGAAAAAATTTATGAAATAACAAACGGTGATGCGATTATAACTACTGATGTAGGACAGCATCAGATGTGGGCAGCACAGTATTATAAGTATTCAAAACCAAGAACACTTCTTTCATCAGGCGGTGCAGGAACAATGGGATATGGTGTTGGTGCTTCAATTGGTGCAAAACTGGGAAGAAAAGATAAAACTGTTATTAATATTGCAGGTGACGGATGTTTCAGAATGAATATGAACGAAATTGCTACTGCTACAAGATATAACATTCCGATTATCCAGGTAGTTATCAATAACAAAGTTTTGGGAATGGTAAGACAGTGGCAGACATTGTTCTATGGTAAGAGATATTCATACACAATGTTAAATGATCAGGTTGACTTTGTAAAACTTTCAGAAGCTATGGGTGCAAAAGCATACAGAGTTACAAAATGTGAAGAATTAGAGGGTGTTTTAAAAGAAGCAATAAGCCTTAATATTCCGGTAGTTATTGAATGCCAGATAGATGAGGATGATAAGGTATTCCCTATGGTTGCACCAAATGCACCGATTAATGAAGCTTTTGGTGAAGAAGACTTAAAAGCTAAAGGACTTGACTGTTAATTTATTAAGTTGTAAAATTGTACAAGATTGTATTTAGGAGGATTAAAAAGTGAGTAGAGTTTATAATTTCTCAGCCGGACCGGCTGTATTGCCTGAAGAGGTATTAAAAGAAGCAGCAGATGAGATGCTTGATTATCAGGGAACAGGAATGTCTGTTATGGAGATGAGTCACCGTTCTAAAGCATACGATAAGATTATCAAAGATGCAGAGAGTGACTTAAGAGAGTTAATGAACATACCTGATAATTACAAGGTGCTTTTCCTTCAGGGTGGTGCTTCACAGCAGTTTGCCATGATTCCTATGAATTTAATGAAGAATAAGAAAGCAGCATATATCGTTACAGGCCAGTGGGCTAAGAAGGCATATCAGGAAGCACAGAAGTATGGAGAGGCTGTAAAAGTTGCATCTTCAGAAGATAAGACATTTTCATATATTCCGGATTGTTCTGACTTAGATATTCCGGAAGATGCAGATTACGTATATATTTGTGAGAATAACACTATATATGGAACTAAGTTCAAAGAACTTCCAAATACTAAAGGAAAGACTCTTGTAGCAGATGTATCATCATGCTTCTTATCAGAGCCTGTAGATGTGTCAAAATACGGCATCATCTATGGTGGAGTACAGAAGAATATCGGACCTGCAGGTGTTGTTATTGTAATTATCAGAGAAGATTTAATTACAGAAGATGTTTTACCAGGAACACCTACAATGCTTCAGTACAAGATTCATGCAGATGCTCAGTCACTTTATAATACACCACCTGCATATGGTATTTACATTTGCGGTAAAGTATTCAAATGGCTTAAAAAGCAGGGTGGACTTGCTGCAATGAAAGAGCATAATGAAAAGAAAGCTAAAATATTATACGATTTCCTTGATCAAAGTAAATTATTCAAGGGAACAGTTGTAGAAAAAGACCGTTCGTTAATGAATGTACCATTCGTAACAGGTAATGATGAATTAGATGCTAAGTTTGTTGCTGAGGCAAAAGCAGCAGGATTTGAGAACTTAAAAGGCCACAGAACAGTTGGTGGTATGAGAGCAAGTATCTATAATGCCATGCCAATCGAGGGTGTAGAAAAACTTGTTGAATTTATGAAGAAGTTTGAAGAAGAGAATCAATAATAAGAATGGAGATTAATGATGATAAAGATTAATTGTTTAAATCCTATTTCAAAAACAGGTCTTGATTTACTTAGCGACCAGTATGAGATAGTAGATGATTTTAATTCAGCCGAGGCTGTATTGGTTAGAAGTGCAGTGATGCACGATATGGATTTACCTGATTCACTTCTTGCAGTTGCAAGAGCAGGTGCAGGTGTTAATAACATTCCACTTGATAAATGTGCAGATAAGGGTGTTGTTGTTTTCAATACACCAGGAGCAAATGCAAATGGTGTTAAAGAGCTTGTTATAGCAGGTATGCTTTTAGCTGCAAGAGATATCGCAGGCGGTATTGAATGGTCTAAAACTGCTAAGGATGATCCTAATGTTGCAAAAGCAGCTGAGAAAGAGAAAAAGAAATTTGCAGGTACTGAGATTGCAGGTAAAAAGCTTGGCGTAATTGGTCTTGGTGCAATAGGTGTTAAAGTTGCTAATGCTGCTGTAGCTTTAGGAATGGAAGTATATGGATATGACCCATACATTTCTATTGCAGGAGCATGGAACTTATCAAGAAGCGTAAAACATATTGCAACTACAGAAGAAATCTTTAAAGAATGTGATTATATTACAATACATGTTCCATTGTTAGACAGCACAAAGGGAATGATTAACAAAGAAGCGTTTGACATGATGAAAGACGGCGTTGTAATTCTTAATTATGCAAGAGATATATTGGTTGACGAAGAAGCAATTGCTGAAGCATTAAAGTCAGGTAAGGTTAAGAGATATATGACAGATTTTGCAAATCCATTGTCTGTAAATATGGAAGGCGCTATTGTTACACCTCATCTTGGAGCTTCAACAGAAGAATCAGAAGATAACTGTGCAGTGATGGCTGTTAATGAAATAATGGACTTTATTGAGAATGGAAATATTAAGAACTCAGTAAATTATCCTAATTGTGAAATGGGTGTATGTGGAAAGGCCGGTCGTGTTACTATCTGCCATAAGAATATTCCTAATATGATAGGACAGTTCACATCAGCAGTAGCAAGTGAGAATATTAATATTCCAGATATGACAAATAAGAGTCGTGGTGATTATTCATATACAATACTTGATCTTGATTCTCCTGCATCACAGGCAATTGTAGATAAGATTGAAGCAATCGACGGAGTAATTAAAGTCAGAGTAATTAAATAAGTATCATTTAGACAACACCTGCGATTGTGGGTGTTGTTTTTCTTTCAATTAAAGTAATGCATAAGTGTATAAAGGAGGAACTATGGCAATTATAAAACCATTTAAATGTGTAAGACCTGATGAGAGTAAAGCAGCTAAAGTAGCAGCTTTGCCGTATGATGTATATAATAGATCAGAAGCATGTGAGGAAGTAAAGGATAAACCATTATCATTTTTAAATATTGACAGAGCAGAGACTCAGTTTGATGATAATGTAGATACGTATGACGAAAGAGTATATCTTAAAGCGAAAGAATTATATGAATTAAGAAAAAGTGATGGTACATTTGTAAAAGAAGATGAACCGTGTTATTTTGTATATGAATTGACGATGAATGGCAGAACACAGACAGGAATAGTTGCCTGTGCTTCTATAGATGACTATGCAAATAATATTATAAAGAAACATGAAAATACGCGTGCAGATAAAGAAGTAGACAGAATAAAGCATGTTGATACCTGTAGTGCACAGACCGGTCCGATATTTCTGGCATACAGAGGGGATGATACTATAAACTCTGTTGTGAAAAAAGTGAAAGAATCAGAAAGTTTAAATGATTTTACGGCAGATGATGGTGTAAGGCACAGAGTATGGAAAATTGATAACGCAGATGATATAAATGCTATACAGAATAGTTTTGAGAAAATAAGTCAAATATACATTGCAGATGGACACCACAGGGCTGCATCAGCAGTAAAGGTAGGATTTAAAAGGCGCGAAGAAAATTCGGGATACACGGGAGATGAGGAGTTTAATTATTTCCTTTCTGTTCTCTTTCCGGATAAAGAACTTATGATAATGCCGTATAACAGAGTTGTGAAAGATTTAAATGGAAATTCAAAAGAAGCATTTTTGGAAAAAATTTCAGAAAAATTTACTGTAAATAAAAAAGGATTTGATGCTTTTGAGCCTGATAAAAAGGGAACAGTAGCAATGTATCTTGAAAAAGAATGGTATTTACTTGAAGCAAAAGATGATATAAAAACTGATGACCCGGTTGAAGGTTTAGATGTTTCATTACTGCAAAACTATATACTTAGCCCGATTCTTGGAATAGGTGATCCAAGAACTGATAAAAGAATTGATTTTATCGGTGGAATAAGAGGGCTTGCTGAACTTGAAAAGAGATGTAGTGAAGATATGAAAGTGGCATTTGCAATGTATCCTACATCTATTCATGAGTTGTTTGCCGTATCTGACGCTGGTTTGTTAATGCCACCGAAATCAACCTGGTTTGAACCAAAATTAAGAAGCGGACTTTTTATTCACGAGATTGAATAAATCTTAAATATGTGGTAAAATAATCCTATATTGTTATGCAAAAACCAGCGGAAGAATGGAGAATAAATATGGAAGAAAAATTATATGGAATGATGAATTGGCCGGCAATTGAGGGTATTGAATATTGTGATGAAACCAATCCGGCTGATACTTTGGGACAACATTTAACTAAGGATGGTTTATTGATTCAGGCATATATACCTGATGCAAAAAATGTGAAGGTAAATGTATCTTCTCCAAAAAAATCTTATGATATGGTTAGAATGGATGAAGAAGGATTTTTCGCTGTACTTATCAATAGTAAGAAGATGTTGAAGTATAAGCTGGCAGTAGAATATGAGTCAGGAGATACTTATGAATATTGGGATCCGTATCAATTTGAGGTAACAGTTGATGAAGATAATCTTAGAAAACTGAATGCAGGTATATATTATGAATCATATCAGTTACTTGGAGCACATCCTAAAAAAATAAACGGAGTATCCGGAGTTGAATTCTGTGTGTGGGCACCATTTGCATTGAGAGTTAGTGTGGTAGGTGATTTTAACAACTGGGATGGTAGAAAGCACCAGATGTCAATGCTTGGAGATTCCGGTGTATTTGCCATATTTATACCCGGTATTGAAAAGGGAGACAGCTACAAGTATGAAATCAGGATTAAAGGTGGAGAAAATATATTAAAAACAGATCCATACGCATTTGAATATAAAGAAAATGAAGCAGGAACTTCTGTGGTAAATTCTTATGAAGATTTTAAATGGTCAGATTCAAAGTGGATTACTGACAGAAAGAAAAAGAATATATCAGAATCTGCATTTTCAATGTATGAATTGCATCTTGATTCATGGAAGAAGAGTGACGATTTCAAGAAAAAGACTGTAGAGATAATTGATTATGTAAGTAAAATGGGATATACACATGTTCAGATAATGCCTGTCATGAAAAAAGGAAATGAAGACAGGCTCGGCTATGCAACCTACGGCTTCTACGCTGTTGATGAGGAAATATGTACATCTGAGGAATTGATGCAGTTAATAGACGGGCTTCATAAGAAGAATATTGGAGTATTTCTTGAATGGTGTCCAAACCAGTTTTCGTCTGATGAGTATGGAATTAAGAATTATGATGGCTCGTGTCTGTATGAACATCAGGATAGTAAAAAAGGTTATAATCCTGCAGCAGGTACGTATTTGTTTAATTATGGAAGACCTGAGATAACAAATTATCTTATATCAAATGCGTTATTCTGGGTAGATATATATCATGTTGACGGATTGATGATTAACTCCGTTGCATCTATGCTTTATCTGGATTATGATAAGAAACCGGGAGAATGGGTTCCAAATATTTACGGTGGAAAAGAAAACCTTGATGCGATAGAATTTCTTAAACATTTGAATTCGATATTTAAGAAGATATCAGGTGGAGCCGTGATGATGGCACAGGATAATTCCGGATATCCTGAGCTTACCGGAAAGGTGTCAGAATCATGTATAGGATTTGATTTTAAGTGGAATGAGGAGTGGATGAAGTCAGTTGTAAATTATATGGGGGTTGTTCCATGCTTGAGAAATCGTTATTACAACGATATTTCACTTAGCATGCTGTATCAGTATTGTGATAGTTTTATTGTAGGATTTCCTTACCAAGAAGTATCTGGAGGTAAAGCATCTATGGTTGCAAAATTACCTGGAGATACAGAAGACAGAAAATTTGCAAACCTGCGCGCAGAATATGGATTTATGTATGTTCATCCGGGAAAGAAAATTATGTTTATGGGTCAGGATTTTGCACAGTATGAGTCATGGAATGACGAAGGAGAACTTGACTGGAAACTTCTTGATGAAGATAAGCATAAAAAATTGAACGACTATGTAAAAGCACTAAATGAATTATACGTTTCGCAGCCGGCTTTGTATGAACTTGATGATGATGAATCAGGCTTTGAATGGATTAATAATATTTCTGCAAGAGAAAGTATATTGGTATTTGCAAGAAAAGGCAAAAAAGAAGATGAAATGCTTATAGTTGTATGTAACTTTGATGATGTTGACAGAGAAGATTATAAGATTGGTGTTCCGCTTGCCGGAAAATATAAAGAAATATTCAATAGTGACAGTGAAGCATTTGGTGGAAACGGATTCGTTAATACTAAGTTAAAACAGTCTAAGACTGACGAATGTGATGGAAGAGCTGAATCTATCAGGGTTAATGTACCGGCTTTAGGAATCACGGTATTAAAATATTCAAATGCTGATGCAAAACTTAAATCAAATGCTGATGCAAAAGCAGCAAAGACAGCAGCAACAAAGACAGGGGCATCGAAGACAACGTCAAAGTCAGAAACAGCAAAGACAACAGCAGCAAAGACAACAGCGAAGACGACAGCAAAGAAAGAAACAGCAAAGACAACAGCAGCAAAGACAGCAGCGAAGACGACAGCAAAGACGACAGCAAAGACGACAGCAGCAACAAAGACGACAACAAAGACAGCAGCAAAATCTGAAAAGTAGTTTTGTTTAGGGAGAATTTATATGTTATTGACAGAAAGTCTTGAGACTTCAACAGAAGAAACTATAATGACTGCAGGTGAAGTTGCGGAAGATTTAAATAATCATGCCAATGCTATTGTAGATTTTTTTAAATCACATATTAATGAATTTATAAATTTTGGTATTAAGCTGTTTGTAGCAATATTGCTGTTTTTGGCAGGAAGATTAGTAATTAAGCTTATATTGAAGATATGTGACCGGTTTTTTGAGCGTACAGGAGCAGATGTAGGTGTTACAAGATTTATACACTCATTATTTAAAGTTTTGATGTATCTTGTGCTTATAATCATTGTATGTGCACAATTAGGAATAGAGACATCTTCATTTATAGCATTAATTGGTTCTGCCGGTCTTGCTTTGGGATTGTCATTGCAGGGAAGTCTGGCAAATATTGCAGGCGGAATTCTATTGTTGATTTTAAAACCATTTAGTGTGGGTGACTATATCATAGACAGTGGAAGTTCAAAAGAAGGAACTGTATCAAGAATTGATTTGTTTTATACTCATTTGATAACGACAGATAATAAAAAAGTTGTGATACCAAATGGTGCTATAACAAATAATTGCATTACTAATGTTACTTTTTATGATAAGAGAAGAGTTGATTTGAAAATTGGAGTAGCATATGAAAGTGATTTCAAAAAAGCAAAGGGATTACTTGAAAAAGTTGCAAATTCACATGAGCTGGTTTTAAAACAGGAAGAAATTTTTGTATATGTAGAGAGTCTTGATGAAAGTCAGCTTACCATTGGTATGAGAGTCTGGACAAATAAAGATGATTATTGGAATGTATATTTTGATTTGAATGAAAGAATCAAAGAAGTGTTTGATGAAAATCACATAGAGATTCCATATAGAAAGTTAGATGTGAATATAAAGGAAAAGCAGTAAATATAAGGCTGTACGCTTGGTTTTAGGTGTGCAGCTTTAATTTATTTAATAAAAGCGTAATAAATAGGTTGATTTTATTTCGAAATATGTTATGATATGTTATAGAAATAAAAATAGGAGGCCATATATGAGAAATAAAAAAAATTTAATTGTAACGATTCTTGCTGCTTTATGTATCGGATTCTTTTTTTGTGGTACTGTTTCAGCCGAAGAGGACACTATTTCAGAATTCAGATTTGAGTCAACAGGAAAAGTAACAGGTGATAAACTTGAAGAATATGGCGACAAAGATGGTTATTTAGCGACATATGGCAAAGGAAGTCTTGTTTGTTATATGGATAATATAAATGCAAGAGCATTAGAATGGTCTGACCCTGAATATAATGGAGGTGGGATTGTTCCTATTGTTCGTGCCAGTGATAAAAACAGATGGGGATACGTTCCGTCATTTGTAATATCATTTTCTACTAAAGATTATATAGATATAAACTTATCAGCAGAAATGGGGGCTTCAAGTAACGGACCGTCACAATGGAAATTACAGTATAGTACCGATGGAGCGAATTACATAGATATCGATGAATCTTATATTAATATTGAATATGATGGCAGAAAGACTCTGCAGAATTATTATAATTTAACGTCGCTCACAGCGGATGTAAACGACAGAAATCTTGTATATGTGAGAATTATCGCATCCTCTACGTTTACTGTTGTGGGTGGAGATTATACAGCCAATGCCATGGGTGGTGAAGTTGCGATTAATAATATCGTGATACGTGGAACACTGAAGGAGAATGGTCAACAGGAAGAACCATCCAGCTCATCATCAGTTATAGTTTCTTCATCAGAAAATAAAACTGAAAATGGTGAAGACGAAACTACATCAGATAACACAACCGGAAATTCACATAATAACGATGCAGAGCATAAGGAGCAGACGGTTAAACAGACTACAACTTCAAGCATAGAAGGAAAAACTGTTTCAGAAACAGATAATGCAGGAGTAATTACGAATTCTTCTTCGGAGGGTTCTGATTCAGTGCGTGAAACATATACGGTTATAGTAGTTGAGACAAAAGAAAATGGAGAAACAGTCACATCAGTAGTAGTTGAAGAAGAGGAGACAACAACTTCAAAAGATAAAAAGAAGAAAAAAAATAAGAATAAAGAAACTGATGCAGAAGAAGAGACTAATGTAGCAGATTTAAAGGAGAAAAAAGTAAATGACAAATTCTCTTTTAGCAGTATAGTGCTGATTGCGGTAGCAGTTGCTCTGGTGGCAGGAATTGGAACAGCGCTTGTCATTGAAAAAAATAAAAATAAAGGTTGACAATATATCAAAATTTGAATAGTATTATTTGTATGAGCGCCGGTTTGTGCCTATGACTGGGAGTTTGCAGTATATAGAAAGGGTATGGGTGTTGGTATGATTTTTAGACGAATTGGAAAAGATATGGTGAGATGTATTCTTACTGAACAGGATATGATAGATAATGGTTTGGAAGTTGAAGACTTTTTTAAAGATAAGGAAAAGGTTCAGGGGTTTTTGGAAAATATTGTCGAGCAGGCAAGAGAAGAAGTGGGCTATGAGATGAAAAGCGGAATGCTTGCACTTCAGGTCATGCCATTGCCTAATAAAGGGCTTGCCATAACATTTTCAGAGAATTCTGAGCAGGGACTCTCAGATGTTTTATCTCAGATAAAGGAGATAGCTAATGATATCATTTCTGACGGAAATGGAATTAGTGACAGTGAACAAGTTGAAGAAAAGGTAATCAGGAGCAAAAAAACGGATGGACGGTTGTATTGCTTTGATACTATGGATTCGGTTATGGAATTTAGTAAGGCGTGTCCTATAGATAAAGTGGCTAAAAGTACGTTGTATAAGGTGGACAGAAAGTATTATATGGTGCTGAAAAAAGGAAAAATTTCAAAAAAAATGTATGATGTAATTTCCTTTTCGGCATTGGAATACGGAGAACTTGTTTCTGATGATTATGCATTTATTGTGAACTTTCAGGAACATAATGCTCCGGTTATAAAGAAAAATTCTATTGGGATTTTGAAAAAAATATAAGATTTGAAAAATAGAAAGGCATGGAAAATACAGAATGGATGAAATCAGTTACAAGGAATCAGGTTTGGACTTCAGAATAATAAGAGCGGTAGAGGAAATGGGGTTTGAACAGATGACGCCGATACAGGTGCAGGCGATTCCGGTTCTTTTGCAGGGTAGAGACATCATAGGGCAGGCACAGACAGGAACAGGCAAGACGGCGGCATTCGGAATTCCTGCTATTCAGAATGTGGATCCGGAAGATAGCAGCCTTCAGGTACTGATATTATGTCCAACAAGGGAACTTGCTATACAGGCAGCGAGAGAGATTCGCAATTTTGCAAAATTCATGCAGGGAATTAAAGTACTGCCGATATATGGTGGTCAGGATATAGTTAAACAGATCCGTTCTCTAAAGGGAGGAGTACAGATAGTAGTGGGTACTCCGGGAAGAGTAATGGATCATATGAGAAGACATACATTAAAACTAAAGAATATAAAGATGCTGGTTCTGGATGAGGCAGATGAAATGCTGAACATGGGATTCAGGGATGATATAGAAACCATATGTTCAGAGATTAAATCTGAGCATCAGACGGCGCTGTTTTCAGCGACTATGCCAAGAGAGATTCTTGATATAGCTGAAAAGTATCAAAATGATGCACAGGTGATAAAAGTAGTTAAAAAGGAATTAACGATTCCGTTGGTGCGTCAATACTATTATGAGGTTAAGAACAGAGACAAGGAAGAAGTAATCTGCAGGCTTTTGGATTATTATAATCCGAAGAGGTCTTTGATATTCTGTAATACAAAGAGAATGGTTGATGATTTGGCTGACAATCTCAAAGGAAGAGGCTACTTTGCTGAGGGATTGCATGGAGATATGAATCAGTACCAGAGAGACAGGGTTATGCAGAATTTCCGAAATGGTAAGACAGAGATACTTATTGCGACAGATGTGGCTGCAAGAGGAATAGATGTGGATGATGTAGAAGCTGTTTTTAATTATGATGTTCCACAGGATATAGAGTATTATGTTCACAGGATAGGTCGTACGGGGCGTGCAGGAAGAAAAGGAAGGGCATTTACTCTCGTTGTCGGAAGAGAAATATACAAGATGCGTGAGATTGAGAAGACATGCAAGACAAGAATTAAAAATAGACTTATACCGACTGTTAATGATATAACTCAAAGCAAAGCTGAAAATATAATGAAGCAGGCGATTGATGTGTTGAAAAAAGATGATTTGTCAAAAATCAGTTTAATGCTTGAGAAGAAGATGAATGAGGATGATTTAACGGCTATAGAACTTGCCTCAGCGTTTCTTAAGATGCATTTAGGAGAAGAGCCGGAGAATATAATTCTTGTTGAAGATCCGTATATACCGGAGAAGACTAATAAAGATAAAAAGAAGAAGAAATTTCGTGGAGAGCATGATAAAAAGAAGAATGGTAAGAAAAAGGAAATACCATTTGGAAAATTCAGATACAAGGGCAGAAAGAAAAAGGGGAAAACAATAAATTAACCATGCTTTATATTTCGGATATGATTTAAGGAAAGAGGAATGAAGATGAATAACGCAAACAGACTTGTGGGCAGAGATGTTCAGATTACTAATATTGTACTTGTCGAGGCAATCAGACAGATGAAAGAAAATGATACACCGGAGACAAAAAATATTGTGATTGATGAGACAGTTATGAAAGCAAAATTCTTAATGCCGGTCCGCGTGGGAGAAGAAAATAAATTAGAGATTAATATGATAACAAATGATAAAAAAGAAAATTTTTTCCTGGCATTTACGGATTGGCAGGAAGTAAGTACATATTTACGTGAAGCAGGACAAAAAGCAATGGTAATGACATTTGATGACTATGCCATGCTTATGAAAAAAAATTCCCAGGCTTCAGGATTTGTTATAAATCCATTTTCTTCAAATCTGATATTCAGAAAAGATTATATTAAGCAGTTATTTGATAAAAAAGTAGAAATACTAACCTCCGGATTAAAAGAGGAATAAAACGGGACAGGTATAAAGCCTGTTTCTTTTTTTTGTAATATAAATATAAATTGCCTCATATATTTCATTAAGAAAGATGAGGAAGGGGACTGGTACAATATATGGACAGGGGTAAAGAATTATTTAAAATGTTTTCTTTAACAATTAGAGAAAATCTGGAAAATCTTAATCTGGATACTAATTATCTAAATGAAATACGGTTAAGAACCAATATGCCGTTAATCTTAAAATACTCAGGAAAAGAATATATGTTAGACGAAAAAGGAAATATGTCTGACAAGACGGACAAACCTTTATTAATGCGTCAAAAAGATATCAGAGAAACAATGGAATATATTGCAAACTATTCATTATATGCATTTGAAGAGGAAATAAAGCAGGGATTTCTGACTATTATGGGCGGACATCGTGTTGGAATATCAGGTAAAACTATTATCGAAAATGGTTTTATAAAAAGTATAAAATATATATCCTCGGTTAATATCAGGGTATCACATGAGATAAAAGGATGCAGCAGTAAAGCATTGCAATATATTGTAAATAATCAGGAAATATATAATACGCTGATTATTTCTCCACCCGGATGTGGAAAGACAACACTTTTACGCGATTTAATAAGAAATATCAGTAATGGCTGGGGGAGCATTAAAGGAAGGACGGTGGGAGTTGTGGATGAAAGGAGTGAGATAGGCTCCTGTTACATGGGAATACCTCAAAACGATGTAGGAATCAGGACGGATGTATTAGACTGCTGTCCAAAGAATGAAGGAATGTTGATGTTAATACGTTCGATGGCACCTGAGGTGATTGCGATAGATGAAATAGGTGGAAAGAGAGAGATAGATTCTATAAGATATGCCATGAATTGCGGGTGTAAAATGATTGCAACTGTTCATGGTAACTCATATCAGGAAATAGTAAAAAAAAATGAAAATATATTTGAAAGGTATATTATACTGGACAAATCCAAAGGGACAGGTACTATATCGACTGTATATGATAACAAGGGGGAGAGGAAACTATAATGGCAAAAATATTAGGGAGTATTCTGATAATATTATCAGCTACCATGATTGGAATAGGGCGTGGTCAAAGATTGCGAGACAGGCTTTTGCAATTAAAAAGTTTAAAAAAGACAATTACGCTTTTAAAAGGGGAAATAAGGTATGGAAATAGCGCATTGCCGGAAGCCTTTAATCACATAAGCGGTTATCTTGAAACTCCGTTTTCAGGTATGTTTGAGCAGATTAGTAGGGAGTTAAATGAATATGAGGGAAAAACGTTTGCAGAAATATGGAAAAAACACGTAGATAAAATAAAAAAACTAACCAGTTTAAAAGATGAACAAATATATCAGCTGAAAGCTCTTGGTGAGAATCTGGGATATCTGGATAAAGAAATGCAGTTAAACACGCTGGATTTATATAACGGGCAGTTAGAATTTAATATTCAGATTTTAGAAGAATCCATAGTTAAAACAGTAAGACTTTATAACTGCCTTGGTATGATGGGAGGAATACTAATTGTATTGATTATAATATAACTTGGAAAGGACATGTATATAAATATGGACGTTAATCTTATATTTAAAATTGCAGCTGTCGGCATACTGGTATCAGTAATTGGTCAGGTGTTAAAACATAGCGGAAGGGAAGAACATGCATTTTTAACAAGTCTTGCAGGTCTGATACTGGTATTGTTCTGGATTGTGCCATACATATATGAATTATTTGAAAAAATAAAGGAGTTGTTTATGTTATGACAGATATTTTAAAACTTGGAATATTGTCGGTAAGTATAGTACTTGTGGCAATACAGTTCAAAGCCATAAAACCTGAATATGGCTTGTATATGACAATAGCAGTGGCAGTCATTATCATGACGTACTCATTTACATTAATTGAAAACATCATTTATGGAATATACAAATTACAGGATTATCTGCATATGGGAGATTATATGCCTGTATTGCTTAAAATAACAGGAATTTCGTATATATCAGAATTTGCTTCGGATATATGCAGGGATACGGGATACGGTGCAATAGCGAATCAGATACAGATATTTGGAAAACTATCAGTACTAATTGTAAGTTTACCTATATTTGAAATATTATGTAAGACAGTCAGTGGGTTATTAGGATGAATAGAATAATATTTATGGTTGTAATATTCGTTTTGCTAAATACGTCGACGGTATACGCCGTTGAGATTGAACAATATGATTTTACGGATATTGACAGGGTGTTAAAGGAGAATGACGAAAAAATAGATTTTGAAGATACAGTAATAAGAATAGGAAGGGGAGATACAGGAATTTTTACAGAATTAATTGATAATACAATGAATTCATTAAAAAATGAAATGGTATTTGCAGGAGATAACGTAAAAAGACTAATTGTAATATCGATTTTTGCAGGAATAATTATGCTTGTGTCAGATTTGTTTAATAACAGCGGTATCGGAGATGCCGGTTTTGGCATTGTGTATATGATTACATCGGGCATTGTAACTGCAGGATTCGCTTATGAAATAGAAATAGTTGAAAATGTGATGCAGATATTAATGGAATTCATGAAGACACTATTGCCGACATATTTATTTGCAGTAAGTACTTCAGGACAGGCAATGACAGCTTCAATGTTTTATGAACTAACAATGATAATAATTTTCGCTATTGAGTGGCTTTTTTTTAAGGTTTTCATACCTATGGTGAAAATATATGTAATTATTTCAGTTGTTGATTATATGTCGAAAGAAAGAATACTTTCTAAGTTTGCAGAAATTATAAAAAAAATCATTGGATGGATTTTGAAAACTTCAGTATATGCAGTTGCAGGAGTAAATCTTGTTGAGGGAATAGTTTTTCCATCCATAGATTCGGCGACAGTTTCTAATGTATCCAGAGTAGCATCTTCAGTGCCGGGAATGGATGGAGTCAGCTCGCTATCCGGAATTGCACTCGGTTCCGGAATGCTTATAAAAAATACTATTGGAAGTGCGGGATTAATCACAGTAATAATAATATGTGCAATTCCTACAGTAAAAACATTCATTTCATCTATAACGTATCAATTGCTCGCAGGTGTATTGCAGCCTGTAACTGACAAAAGAATTGTTAATTGCATATCCGTGGCAGGTGAGGGAATAGAGTTTTTATTGAAAGCTGTTATTACCTGCGGATTGTTATTTGTTATTACTATAGCAATAATATGTCTGTCTACAAATGCAACATATTATGGAGTGGGGTGAATATGGAATATTTCAGAGACTACATAAAAGAAATTATTGGATTTGTGGTGATATGTCAGATGATTACGGGCATATTTCCCAATAAAAATATGGGGAAATACATAAAGTTTATAATTGGACTCATTATTATAGTATTATTAATAAGACCTATATTTGATTTATCAGATATATCTTTAGAAAGTATTATTAATGATACATGTGAGTATGAATTACCAACATATGAAAATATCGAAAAAGTATCTATACCGATTATTGGAGAAATGGAGGAGACAGTTAGTGAAAATCAATTGGAATAGTATAAAATCTTTTGGAATGGATAAATGGATATTAATTATATTTGCGGGAATGCTGCTGGTTGTTTCATCTGTTCCTAAAGGTTGTAATATCAGTAAAAAGGACAAGAGTGAGGAAAAAATAATAATTCAAAATACAGATTCTTATGAAAAGCGTACAGAAAAAAGATTAAAAAAACTTATAGAAAAAATGGATGGAGTGACAGATGTTGATATTATGATTACGTTAAAGTCAGGAGGCGAAAAAGTAATCTTAAAACAACAGCCATATTCAAAGAAAAATATTGAGGAAAAAGACAGTTCAGGCGGCGTAAGAAAAACAGACGAGATAAATCAGAATGAAGAGGTGATATATTATAAAGATGAAAATGGGGATGAAAAACCATATGTTATAAAGGAAAACACTCCGGCAATTGAAGGAATTGTTGTAATAGGATGCGGATTGGGAGAATCTAAAAAAAAGTCAGAAGTAATTTCAGCAATTGAGGCATTATTTCCTATATCAGCTCATAAAATATCAGTAATAGAGAAGAGTAAATAATTTTTGGGAGGAATAGAAAAGAGATATGAAAAAAATATTAAAAAAGAATCAGGTTATAATTACAGCATTAGCAATCATGATTGCGGCAGCAGGGTACTTTAATTATGCAGACAAGAATATTATTAAATCTACAGGTGTATCTGTAAGGGACGAAGAAAGTGAAAAAGAAAGTGACGAATACATGGATGTGTCTGCTGATTTGGAGGATGAACTTGCGCTTTCAGAGAGTGAAGAAGATACTGAAGAAACAGTGGATGAAACGGGGGAAGAAGTAACAGAAGAACCGGGAACAGCAGTATTTACCAGCAGTGAAGTTTTTTCGGCAGATGCGAGATTAAACCGAGAACAGATGCGAGCAAAAAATGAAGAATCCCTGATGGAGATAATTAATAATTCAGAGATATCAGGTGAGCAAAAACAAAACGCAATAGATGAGATGGTAAAACTGACAGATAATGCGGAAAAAGAAGAATCGATAGAAATGCTTTTAGAGGCAGAAGGATTTAGTAACACAGTTGTAAGTATTTCAGAAAATCAGGTAGACGTAGTTGCGGATATGAAAGATATTTCAGATAAAGACAGGGCAAAGATTGAAGACGTAATAACAAGAAAAACAGGATGTGCTCCGGAAAACATTGTAATAACACCCCTTAATTAGATATATGCGATTCAATAAATGGTTGCAATTCACTCTATTTTTGTTATAATAAAGTATCAGGAAAAGTTATTACTCAGGAGGTAATTACCGTGGAAGAAAATAGAGTAACACATATGATACATGAAGATGGAGAGATTGGTCAGGTTCAGATAGCTGATGATGTGGTAGCAATTATTGCAGGATTAGCAGCTACGGAATGTGATGGTGTTGAAGCTATGGCCGGAAATATTACTAATGAGCTTGTATCTAAGCTTGGCATGAAGAATCTGTCAAAGGGTGTGAAGGTTCAGGTTACGGAAGAAGGAGTGTTTGTTGATCTGGCACTTATATTGAAGATTGGTTACAGCATTCCGAATGTATCTTCAGCAGTTCAGGATAAAGTAAAAAGTGCTATAGAGAATATGACGGGGCTTAATGTTTTAGAAGTAAATATTAGAGTTGCAAGTGTATCATTAGAACAGAATGCTGACTAGTCAAAAGGTGTCCGACGGACACCTTTAAAGTTTGCAATTATGAAAATACATTATAATTCGGAGGTCGTGATGACAAGAAGAGAATTAAGAAAAAACATTTTTATTTTATTGTTTTGCAGTGAGTTTCATGAAAAAGAAGAATTAAACGAACAGATGGATTTGTATTTGGAGAATCCTGAGATTAAAGCTGAGGAAAAAGATGCAGATTATATCAAAGACAGGGTAAATGAAATACTAGAAAAAAAAGAAGAGATAGATAATCATATAGATAGCGTGACTACAAACTGGAAGACTGACAGAATGGGTAAGATTGAATTATGTCTCATAAGACTTGCCTGTTTTGAGATGAAATATGATGATGATATACCGACAGCCGTAGCGATTAATGAAGCGGTTGAGCTTGCAAAGATGTATGGAGATACAAATGCAGGTTCATTTGTAAATGGTGTTCTTGCAAAGATGTTATAGTCATATGGATATGGAATTAAACAATAAAAAAGCCGGTGTTTATACTGTAGCACAGGTTAATTCATATATTAAAAATATGTTTTCGCAGGATTTTCTGCTCAGGAAAATCCGTGTAAAGGGCGAAGTGTCAAATTGTAAATATCATACCTCAGGACACATATATTTTTCCATAAAAGATGGAAGCGGAGTAATTGCTTGTGTCATGTTTAAGGGGAACAGAAAAAATTTGAAATTTGACATGGAAGAGGGGCAGAAGATAGTTGTTACCGGCAGTGTAAATGTATACGAACGAGATGGAAAATACCAGCTATATGCAACAGATATAGAACTTGACGGTACCGGAGATTTGTATATAAAGTTTGAAAAGTTAAAAAAAGAACTTGAAGAAATGGGAATGTTTGCGCAGGAATATAAAAAACCTATTCCTAAATATGCGTTGAACATTGGAATTGTAACCGCAAAGACAGGAGCTGCGATTCAGGATATTATTAATATTGCATCAAGAAGAAATCCCTACGTGAATTTATATTTGTATCCGTCGCTTGTTCAGGGTGAAATGGCGGCTATTGATATTGCAAACGGCATCAGATGTCTGGATGATATGAAACTTGATATTATTATAGTTGGCAGAGGCGGGGGTTCAATAGAAGACTTGTGGGCTTTCAACGAAGAGATAGTTGCAAGGGCGGTATTTGAGTGTGATACGCCGGTAATTTCAGCTGTAGGTCACGAAACAGATACAACGATTATAGATTATGTGTCTGACAGGAGAGCACCGACACCTTCAGCGGCAGCAGAGCTTGCAGTTTTTGATTATAACAGATTTATGGAAGATTTAAACGATATACAATATCGTTTAATAAGGAATTTGAGAAAAAAAGTCAGTTATGAAAAAAATATTGTCGAGAATTACAGATTATTATTAATAAATAAAAGTCCACATAATATGATTTTACAAAAAAGACATTATGTTTCAGATACCCAAAACACATTATGTGAAATGATGCATAGAAAACTCGAAATGAACAGGCACAGATTAGCTGTAATCAGCGAAAGATTAAATGGATTGTCTCCTTTGGACAAACTGTCTAAAGGATACGTTTACGCGGTTGACAAAGCAGGTCATCCATTGACGGACATAAATCAGATTAACAAGGGTGATGACGTAGTTTTGTCACTGAAAAATGGAAAAGCAAAAGCTAAGATAACGGAAATAAAAAATAAAGAGTAGTGGAAAGGAACGGTATTACAGATGGCGTCAGATAGTAAATCTTTGGAAAAATCGTTCGATGAGTTAAATGATATTATTATTAAAATGGACAGTGGAGATTGTTCGCTTGAAGAGTCATTTAAATTGTATGAAAAAGGTATGAAACTGGTTAAACAATGTAATGATAAGATAGATAAAGTAGAAAAGAAAATTAGCATAATCGAAGGAAATACAGATAATGAGTGATATAAAGAAAGAATTACATGAAAAAATAAAATATGCGGATGACGTTATTGCCGGTTATTTACCTAAAGAAGAAGGGCTTCAGTCTGTTATAATGGATGCGATGAGTTACAGTGTTTTGGCCGGCGGAAAAAGATTAAGACCTATATTGCTTATGGAGATGGCCTTAAGTTTTAATGGAAATGCTGAGGATGTAAAGCCGTTTATGGCAGTTATGGAGTTTATTCATACGTATTCACTGGTTCATGATGACCTGCCGGCTATGGATGATGATGATTTCCGCAGAGGAAAGAAAACAACTCACAAACAATATGGAGAGGCTATAGGTGTTCTTGCAGGTGATGCTCTGTTAAATTATGCGTTTGAGACAGGAATAAGAGCTGCCCTGACATTTAAAGATAAAGAGAGGGCATTAAAAGCACTTAGTGTTATTGCTGATAAAGCCGGTATTTATGGAATGATCGGAGGGCAGGTTGTAGACGTAATAAATGATGGAAAAGAAAAGTCAAAAGAAGTCCTTGATTATATTAATGAACGCAAGACGGCTGCCCTGATTCAGGCATCAATGGCTGCAGGAGCGATATTGGCGGGAGCTGACGATGAACAGCAAAAAGAGATAGAGAAAGCAGGACTTGATATTGGTCTTGCATTCCAGATTCGTGATGACATACTTGATGTGACGAGCACAGATGCAGAACTGGGAAAGCCTGTTCACAGTGATGAGAAGAACAATAAATCTACATATGTTAATCTTATGGGAATAGGTAAAGCAGAAGATGAAGTAAGAAGACTTTCAGAAAATGCAATTGACAGATTAAAAAATATGAACATTGATAATGAATTCTTATTTGAATTGATAAGAAAACTGGCATATAGGAATAAATAATCTGCCGTGGAGGAAAAAGATGATACTCGAAAGAATATGTGAACCAAATGATATAAAAGATATCGAACCGGAGAAATATGACCTTCTGGCAGAAGAGATACGAGATTTTTTGATTGATAAAATCAGTGTGAATGGGGGACATCTTGCGTCTAATCTGGGCGTGGTTGAGTTAACGATGGCACTTCATCTTGCGTTTGATTTACCTGAAGATAAAATTGTATGGGATGTTGGACATCAATCATATACTCATAAAATCTTAAGTGGAAGAAAAGATGAGTTTAATAAACTGAGAAAATATGGTGGTATGAGTGGTTTTCCAAAGCGAAGAGAAAGTGAATATGACTGCTTTGACACAGGGCACAGTTCTACTTCAATTTCTGCGGGATTAGGAATTATTAACGGCAATGAGATAAATGGCAGTGATGCACATGTAGTATCAATAATAGGTGATGGTGCATTGACTGGTGGTATGGCATATGAAGCATTAAATAATGCCTCATGTCTTAATAAAAATTTTATCATTGTGCTTAATGACAATAATATGTCAATATCAAAAAATGTTGGCGGAATGTCCTCTTATCTTACACAAATGAGAGCAGGAGCGACATATATAGATTTGAAGAACGGAGTTGTGGAATGCCTGAACAGAATACCTAAAATAGGAGATGCACTTGTAAAAACCATTAAAAGTACGAAAAGCAGTATAAAGCAGCTTGTTATTCCGGGAATGTGGTTTGAGGATATGGGAATTACCTATCTTGGGCCTGTTGACGGACATAATATTAATCACATGGTTAAGATTTTTAATGAGGCAAAACACATTGATCATCCGGTACTTGTCCATGTTTTGACAAAAAAAGGAAAGGGTTACAGACCGGCAGAAAAACGTCCTGATAAATTCCATGGAATAGCACCATTTGATAAGACAACCGGAAAACTGATTAACAGACCGTCTAAAGCATCATACACGGATATTTTTGCAAAGAATATAAACAGACTAGCCGCAGAGGATGAAAAGATAGTAGCTATATCTGCTGCAATGCCTGACGGTACGGGATTAAAGAGGTTTTCGGAGATGTTTCCGCAACGTTTTTTTGACGTGGGAATTGCAGAGGAACATGCTGTAACCTTTGCAGCAGGATTGGCCTCTACAGGATTAAAACCATATGTTGCAATCTATTCTTCTTTTTTACAGAGAGCCTATGACCAGATTCTTCATGATGTCTGTATTCAAGATTTACCTGTAAGATTTATGGTGGACAGAGCCGGGCTTGTTGGCGGTGATGGAGAGACGCATCAGGGAATATTCGATTTGTCATATCTTAGAAATATACCGAATATGAATATATTTGCACCAAAGAATAAATATGAACTGGCAGACGCGATAAAGTTTTCGGCAGATTTTTCACATCCACTGGCAATAAGATATCCGCGTGGTGAGGCATATGACGGCTTGAAGGAATACAGAGCTCCGATAGAATATGGAAAAAGTGAAATTATATACAAAGAAAAAGATATTGCACTTATCGCTGTCGGTACAATGGTCAAAAAGGCTGTTGAAGTAAGAAAAATGTTAAAAGATGAAGGATATTCGGTAACGATAGTGAATGCAAGATTTGTAAAACCTATAGATGAGCAGTGTTTAGAAGAACTTGCAGATACACATAAGTTATATATTACACTTGAAGAAAACGTATTAGCCGGTGGTTTTGGTGAGGCAGTATTACGTTTTGTATCATCACTTGACAGTAGTGTAAAAGTTGTAAATATTGCTATTCCGAATTTTTATGTAGAGCATGGAAGTATAGATATACTGGATAAAGAAGCCGGAATAGATGTTGATTCAATTTATAAAAAAGTTCTGAAATATTGTGAATTATTTGGAGAATAAAAATGAAAGAAAGACTTGATGTATTATTAGTTAACAGGGGACTTGCTCCTTCAAGAGAAAAAGCAAAGGCTGTTATTATGAGCGGACAGGTTTATGTGGATGGCCAAAAAGAGGATAAGGCAGGAACAAATTTTGATGAAAAAGTTTCTATAGAGGTCAGAGGTAATACATTGCCATATGTCAGCAGAGGCGGACTAAAACTTGAAAAAGCAATAAAAAACTTTGGAGTAAATGTTGATAAAAAAATATGTATGGATGTAGGAGCGTCTACAGGTGGTTTTACAGATTGTATGCTTCAAAATGGTGCAGTTAAAGTATATTCTGTGGATGTGGGACATGGTCAGCTTGCATGGAAATTAAGACAGGATGAACGTGTGATTTGCATGGAAAAGACAAACATAAGATATGTTGAAGAAAAAGATGTTCCGGATAAGATAGCCTTTTCTTCGATAGACGTATCTTTTATATCATTAACAAAGGTATTGTTTCCCGTAAAAAAACTGCTAGAGGATGATGGTAGAATTGTCTGTCTGATAAAACCTCAATTTGAAGCAGGCAGAGAAAAGGTCGGAAAAAAAGGTGTTGTGAGAGATAAGGCAGTTCATGCAGAGGTCATACAAAGTGTTATGGATTATGCGAAGAGTATAGGGCTAAAAAGACTGGGACTGGATTTTTCACCAATTAAAGGTCCTGAGGGAAACATTGAATATCTGTTGTATTTGGAAAATAATGGTGATTTGGATAGTGAAGATGAGATAAATATAATGGAAATAGTTGATAATGCTCACGATGTCCTTTCATAATTTTCATGGAGGTTTTATAATGAACAGTTTTTTTCTGATTACAAATCATGATAAAGATATTGATGACAAAATGACAGATAGAATAGAGTCTATTATTAAAAAGTGTGGTAAAAAATGCCACGTATACGATAAAAATGCAAAAATTGAAAATGGAAAATTTACTGATCCCGAGCAGGTACCGGACGATACGGATTGTGTTATTGTACTCGGAGGAGACGGTACCTTATTATTGGCGGCAAGGGATTTGGTAGGATTAGATATTCCGATGATAGGAGTTAATTTTGGTAATCTTGGTTATCTTGCAGAAGCTGAAAAACCGGATATAGAGGCTATTATAAAAAAACTTGTAGCTGATGATTGTTATATAGAGTCAAGAATCATGCTTGTTGGAGCATTATACAGAGATGGAGAGTTAATAGAAAAAAATATAGCATTAAATGATATTGTTGTAGCCAGAAGTGGAAATCTCCGTATAAATGATTTCAACATATATGTTGATGATAAGCTGTTAAATCAATATACAGCTGACGGTATCATTATATCAACACCAACAGGTTCAACTGCTTATAATCTTTCAGCAGGCGGACCGATTGTGGAACCAACGGCTAATATTCTGGTTATTACTCCGATTTGTCCGCATACGTTAAATACAAGAAGTATTGTTTTGTCTGCAGAATCAAGGATTGAAGTCGAGATATGTAAGGACAGACATGGCGCTGATGTGGAAAGAATGGTTTCATTTGATGGTAGTAAGAATCTGAAATTGACTTCAAAAGATAGAATTTTGATTGAAAAATCTGATTTGGATACAAAAATTGTGAAGATCAGCAAAAAAAGCTTTGTAGAAATATTACAGAAAAAGATGAGTGTTAAATAGTTATGCGGAATGGAGATTAATGTGAAATTAGCCAGACATAGTAAAATAATAGAATTAATTAATGAATATGATATTGAGACACAGGAGGAATTGGCGGGATATTTAAAAAGTGCCGGATATAATGTTACGCAGGCTACAGTATCAAGAGACATACGGGAATTAAAACTTACAAAAATACAGTCAGAGGATGGCAGACAAAAATATATCGTTGTACAAAATAAAGATACTGACATGAATCGTAAATACATAAGGATATTAAAAGACGGTTTTGTATCAATGGATATGGCGATGAATATTCTTGTCATAAAGACGGTATCGGGAATGGCGATGGCTGTTGCAGCAGCCTTAGATGCGATGCAATGGAATGAAATAGTAGGAAGTATTGCCGGAGATGATACTATAATGTGTGCAATCCGGAGTATGGATGATACATTGATAGTTATGGAAAAAATAAAAAAATTATTGAATGGAGAAAATAAGGGGAATGAAGATGGAGGAGAATAATGCTTTTAAATGTGAATGTTAAGAATCTGGCACTTATTAAAGAGTCAGATGTGTACTTTAAAGATGGCATGAACATATTGACCGGTGAAACAGGTGCAGGTAAATCTATTATAATAGGGTCTATAAATATGGCACTTGGTGGCAAGATGAATAAAGAGATGATTCGAAATGGAGAAGAATCTGCAATGGTCGAACTGGTATTTAAGGTTGATAAGAAAAATACTGCCGAAAAATTAAAAGAAGCAGGGGTAATGATGGATGAGGACGAAGTAATTATTAACAGGAAGATTGTAAATGGAAGAAGCATAACAAAGGTAAATGGGGAGACATTTCCCGTCAATGCATTAAAAAACATTACGTCTCTTTTGATAGATATACATGGTCAGCATGATCATCAGTCACTTTTAAAGACAGAAAAGCATCTGGATATATTGGATGAATATGCTAAAAATGAATTATCAGAACAAATTATACAGGTAAAAGATTTGTACGCAAAATATTCTGCTGCAGAAAAAAAGCTTGAAGAATTTGATATGGACGAAGAAGCACGTTTGCGAGAATATGAATTTTATAAATTTGAAGTAAATGAAATAATATCAGCTAATCTCATAGAGGGTGAAGATAAGGCGATTGAAGAAAAATTTAAGAAAATCTCTAATATGAAAAAAATTCTTGAGTCTTTATCGGCAGTACATAATCTGATGGATGAAAATGCAGGAAATAACATAAGAAATATGATATCGGAGGCTGTAAATGAAATGTCAGGTATTATTCAGTATGATGACGTACTCGAAAACATTTACAGTCAATTATCAAATATAGAGGCATTATGTAACGATGTATCAAGAGATATTTCCTCATATGCGGATATGGCTGAATTTGATGGAGAAAAGGCAAAAGAATTAGAGGAAAGATTAGATTTAATCAACCACCTTAAACAGAAATATGGTAAAACAATAGATGATATAAATGAATATTTAAAAGAAAAGCAGGAAAAACTTGAGGTTTTAGAAAACTATTCAGTTAAGAAAGAAGAGGCTGAAAAAAATCTTGAAAAATGCAGAAAAGAGCTTAATAAAGGCTGTGAGAATCTTAGTAATTTAAGAAAAACAGCCGCTAAGTCATTTTCAGATAAAGTAGTAGAAGTATTGAAAGATTTGAATTTTTTGCAGGTAAAATTCGATGTTGAATTTAAAAGATTATCGGGATATACAGCTAAGGGATATGATGCTGTTGAATTTATGATATCTACAAATCCGGGTGAACCTATACTTCCGCTTGCAAAAATTGCTTCGGGTGGTGAATTGTCCAGAATCATGCTTGGAATAAAGACAATAATGGCTGACGCAGATGATATTGACACTCTCATATTTGATGAAATTGATACGGGAATCAGCGGAAGAACTGCTCAAAAGGTAGCAGAACAGATGAAAATTTTAAGCAGAACTCATCAGATTATTTGTATTACACATTTACCACAGATAGCTTCAATGGCTGATAATCATTTGAAAATTGAGAAAAAATCAGAAGATGACTCTACTTCGACAGAAATATTCGTATTAAATGAAGAGGAATCAGTAGAAGAACTTGCAAGAATGCTTGGAGGAGCTAAGATAACGGAAGCTGTATTAGAAAATGCAAGAGAAATGAAAAAACTTGCATTAACAATAAAATAAATGTACACAATAAAAGCAGTAGATATCTACTGCTTTTTTAATTGAATTCTTGGAGGGAAATAATGAGTAAAAGGAGTTATTATAGAAGAATACTAATTATGATACTTGTAGCATCAATTATTTACACCGGGCACGAAACATACGAATACATTACTGATGCAATACCGGACAGAATAAATATAAAAGCTGACAGTAACGAAATGTATGAGTTAGATATTCCGGCAGCTGCTTCTGTAGTTTCAGCCGATTCTTCTGTCAGTGTCATAAATAATAATTTGTGTGTAAAAACCAATGAAAAAGGGAAATACAAGGTTAATGTAAAACTATTTGGAATATTTAATTTTAAATCTATAGATATTAATGTAATAGAAAATATGAAGGTAATTCCCTGCGGTTATCCTGTAGGTATTTATCTTGAAACAGACGGAGTTATGGTAATAAGTACGGGAGAAGTAGTGGGAATGAATGGAAATGTAACTAATCCTGCAGAAAATAAAATTCTTTCAGGTGACTATATTACGTCATTGAACGGAATATCGGTAAATTCAAAATCACAGTTGTCATTTTTAATAAATAAATACGGAGATTCAGAGATAATATTTGGGTTAAACAGAAATGGAAAAAATACAAAAGTTAAGGTAAAACCGGTAGAGACCGGAATTATGGAGTATAAAGCAGGTATTTGGGTAAGAGATGATACACAGGGGATAGGAACGCTTACATTCATAACAGAGAATAATAAGTTTGGTGCACTTGGTCACGGAATAAGTGATGTTGATACAGGAGAATTGCTTGAATCAGACAAGGGAGTATTATATGAGGCTGATGTGTGGGGGATAAAAAAAGGAGAAAATGGCAGACCGGGTGGGTTGTGCGGTGTTATTCAATACGAAGAAGACAGCATATTAGGAGAGATAAATGCTAACACAAATCAAGGAATATTTGGAAATATCAATTCTAAAATCTATGACGACATAGGTTTAGAAAGTGTTGATATATGTTTAAAACAAAATGTAAAAAAAGGGAAGGCAAAGATCAGATGTTACGTGGAAAATACATTTAAGGACTATGATATTGAAATAATAAGTGTCGATAAAAACAGTTCAAATGGTAATAAAGGTCTTGTTATCCAGGTAACCGATCCTAAACTATTAAGAATTACCAACGGAATCGTCCAGGGTATGAGCGGCAGTCCTATTTTACAGGATAATAAAATAGTTGGTGCAGTAACACATGTATTTATAAATGATCCGACAAAAGGTTACGGCATATTTATAGAAGACATGTTAGCATCAGATATGTAATTTGTATAAAAATAATACATGTTTGTCGAAAAATGCGAAAAAAAATAGTTGCATAAAAGTATGATTTGTGTGAAAATTGATAAGGATATGTTCTCATGGAATTTAAAGTCGATGAATAATTGAAGCCGGGAGAACACGAAGAAAAAAGGAGGAAAAGTGGGTTATATGGAACAAGTAAATGTAGCAGTTGCTGACGACAATGAAAGGGTCTTACAAATGATAGTGGATGTTCTTGAAACGGATAGTGAGATTAATGTTGTCGGAAAGGCAAAAAATGGCGAAGAGGTATATGATTTAATACGAAAAGAAGAGCCGGATGTCGTATTATTGGATATTATAATGCCTAAATTAGACGGTTTGACTGTCATGGAGAAAGTTAATAAGGATAATTCATTAAAAAAGCATCCGGCTTTTGTTGTGATGTCTGCGATTGGAAAAGAGGCAATTACAGATGATGCCTTCAACCTTGGAGCAAGCTATTACATTATGAAGCCGTTTGACAATGAAATGGTTATTAACAGGATTAAACATTTAAAACTTTCTATGAATAGAAAGATACATGAAACACGCATGATAAATGCTAATGAATCTAAGAATGATTATATTGAACGAAATCTGGAAAGTGATGTTACAAATATAATTCATGATATAGGAATACCGGCACATATTAAAGGTTACCAGTTTTTAAGAGATGCAATAGTTATGTCTGTAAATGATATGGAGATGTTGAATTCAATTACAAAGATATTATATCCGTCTATTGCGAAAATGCATCAGACTACATCAAGCAGGGTTGAGAGAGCTATAAGACATGCTATAGAAGTTGCATGGAGCAGAGGAAGATTGGAAACTATTGATGAATTATTTGGATATACTGTTAACAAGGGTAAGGGTAAACCGACTAATTCAGAGTTTATAGCTTTGATTGCCGATAAAATAAGGCTGGAGTACAAAAGCATATAATAAAATAAATATTACTCTTTAAAAGATTAAAAAAATGAGTTATAATATGATAAATGTATTGTAGCTCGTTTTTTTTTGACGTACATAGTATAATATTATGAATGAACTTTTTGAATGGAGGAAACAATGAAGAATATACTATTTGTAGCATCTGAGTCAGTTCCGTTTATGAAGACAGGAGGATTGGCAGATGTAGTTGGTTCTTTACCAAAATATTTTAATAAAGATGAATTTGATGTAAGAGTTGTGATTCCAAAATATCTCAGCATGCCATGGGAATACACACAAAAGCTGGAATTTATTTCATATTTTTATATGGATATCGGATACAGAAACACATATGTAGGAGTTTTCAAACTGGTACATGATGGTGTTACTTTCTATTTTATAGATAATGAAGGATATTTTGGTGGCTCGAGACCATATGAGGATATCAAGTGGGATTTGGAAAAATTCACATATTTTTCAAGAGCAGCCCTTTCTATTCTTCCGGTTGTCGGATTTAAGCCTGATATTATCCATTGTCATGACTGGCAGACGGGACTTGTTCCTGTTTATATGAAGGATAGTTTCAGGGGCGGAGATTTTTACAAAGACATGAAGTCTATTATGACCATTCACAACCTGAAGTTCCAAGGTGTCTGGGATGTTAAGACCATACAGGCATTGTCAGGACTTTCAGATTATTATTTTACGCCGGATAAGCTCAAGGATTTTGAAGATGCGAATCTGTTAAAGGGTGGAATTGCGTATGCTGATTTCGTAACTACGGTTAGTGAGACATATGCAGAGGAGATTAAGATGCCGTTTTATGGCGAAGGCCTTGACGGACTTATGAGAGCAAGGAGTAATAATCTTTGCGGTATCGTAAATGGTATTGATTATAATGAATATAATCCGGAGACAGATCCTAAGATTTATAAGAATTATAATGCTATCAATTTTAGAAAAGAGAAGTATAAGAACAAGGTTGAGTTACAGAAACAGTTAGGACTTGAAGTTAATGAGAAGAAGTTCATGATTGGTATCGTGTCAAGACTGACAGATCAGAAAGGTCTCGATTTGATTGCCTATGTGATGGATCAGATGTGTAGTGATGATATCCAGCTTGTTGTTCTTGGAACCGGTGAAGAGCGTTATGAGAACATGTTCAGATATTTTGACTGGAAATATGATAATAAGGTTTCTGCAAATATTTATTATTCTGAAGATATGTCTCATAAGATTTACGCAGCATGTGATGCATTCCTAATGCCGTCATTGTTTGAACCATGTGGACTCAGCCAGCTTATGAGTCTTAGATATGGTACTATTCCGATTGTCAGGGAGACAGGAGGACTTAGAGATACTGTCCAGCCGTACAACCAGTTCGAGAGTACGGGAACAGGATTTTCATTCTCTAACTATAATGCTCATGAGATGCTTGACGCAGTCAGATATGCAGAGCAGATTTATTATGATAAGAAGCGTGAGTGGAACAAGATGGTTGACAGAGCTATGGCTGCTGATTTCTCATGGAGTAATTCTGCTGGAAAATATGAGAATCTGTATAATTGGTTGTTAGGATGGTAGATTCCGGAGTATATAGAGGATTTGACATTTATGTTGGGCTGTAACCGTTGGTTACAGCCTTTTATGATATATGGTTTTGTTTAGAGTTATATAAGATAGTTTTCGTAGGCTTCCTTATACTGCATTTGGAAATGTTCACGTAAACTTGCAGGTTCAAGAATACGTATGTCTTTTCCAAATTTAAAAAAGTAAAATTCTGCCTGCATTGTTGTACATTCAAAGTCTATTACCATTTCTCCTCTGTCATTGTTTGGAGTAAAGGTAGTTTCGATATTATTTGAAAATGGGCGTAAATGTTGAATGTTGTGGAGTTTTTTGAAGCCTTCTCTTGAAAAGGCAACACGAATGTTTTCTTGCTCTCCGGCTACATAAGCAACCCCTTGTTTTTGAAGCAATGCCAGTATTTCTTTACGTCTCTCCTTGCTGCAGTTTTTAGTGTAACTGGAATAAACTTTTAATTTTTGAATACGCGAAATACGATAGGCATATACATTACAATCAACTTCGCTTTCAGCAATGAGGTAGTGAAAATTGCAATGGCTATCCGGTAAAATAAAACGTGGAAATACTTTGTATGAAACTTCTTTTTGTGGTATGTTTTGTAATGTTAGTTTTATTAGCCTTTTTTTTTGAATGGCATTTTCTAAATTTTCGATGGTGTTTTGAAAGAAAATTGATTCTCTTTCAAAACTGTCTTTTCGACAGTAGTCTTCTATAATTGCACTAATATATTTTCCCGGTTTTTCTTTGTAAAATGGAGCTTCAAGCTCGAAATAATCCTCAAATAGTTCACAGTTTTCATTGTTGAGACGAAAGTAAAATTCTGTACGGGAAGGATATTCCTCATTTTTTCTAATTAGTTTATTTACATTGCATTGTAAATCCTTTTTGAAATCTTCAAGTAAAAGCTTCTGTGTTTGTTCCTGAATATCTGAAGATAAATCTGATAATAAGCTGTTTAGCCTATTTTTTCTATAGATGCACTGGTGTTCTATAGATGCAGTTGAATAGTTTATGTAGTTACTAAAAATTCGGTTAATCGTGCCTGATTTTGACTGTGAGCAGAAGGAAAAACGATCTTCATTTATAATCATATTTGCATAGTCGGAAAGGGAGATACGTATTTTTCCTTCCGGATTTATATATTTCAGCATTATTAGATATCCTCCTTTTGGAAAAAATTTCTGTGTTGTGAATGAAAAAAATAAAATATTAATGATTTAACTATTATAACAGGAATGAATTTGAAATACAATTATTCATTTGTGAAAATTGTCAGTTTTTGGTATACTTATAGTAATGTAAATTGTACAGATTTGATATATGGCTTATCGTTATGTTTTATCTGTATAAATAGAGGCATATTAGGAGAAAAAAGGGAGGAGAAAAGAGAGTGAGTGAACAGATTTTTGCAATTCTGAAAATGGAATTATGTTCTGAACAGGGAAAAATATCATTTGCAAAATCTTCTTTGCTACAGGGCGTTTTGATGGAAAAAATCAGGTCAGAGTACGCGCAGAAGATGCATGAGATGCGTATGCGACCGTACAGTCAGTGTGTAGTAGAACAGGATGGTAAGGTGTATTGGCAAATTGCAACTTTAAATTCAGAGGCATATGAGGAGATTATTGTACCTTTATCAGAAGACTCTTTTCAGACGTTTACACTGAAACATTGTGATTGGAAGGTTAATATAGTAAGTCGACAAATATTCAAGACTCTAAAAAAAGAATGGATGCGTTCTTTTTATCAACAGGAATCTAGTCGAACGTTGACTATATCATTTCGTACACCTACTTCTTTCAAGAAGGATGGAGAGTATGCCATTTTCCCGGATTTGAAAAATATTTATGAGAGTTTGATGTTAAGGTATGAAAGCCTATTACAAGAGGAAGCTTTTTACGATCAGGATACCTTGATGCAATTAGTAGATAATTCTGCAATTATACGATATCGTTTAAAAAGTGCTACATTTCCTATGGAATCAACCAGGATTCCGGGGTTTATGGGAGATATAACGGTTCGTATACGAGGACCTCAAACGTTGGTAAATTTTGTGAAATTGTTACTTGAATTTGGAACATATGCCGGTGTGGGTATGAAGACAGCTATAGGTATGGGAAATATTACGTATGATGAGCGGAGAAAGGAGTAAACATAAATATGACTGAAAAAGAAGTGAAACTGGTAGTTGGCGCACTGTTACATGACTTGGGTAAGGTGATACATAGAACCGGAGTGAATATCAATCATAGTGAAAGTGGCTACAGGTATTTAAAAGAGACATTAGGCTGGGATGATAAAGATGTATTGGATTCTGTCCGTTATCATCATAAGGGAAACTTAAAAAATGCAGATATAGAAGATGATTCTTTTGCGTATATCACCTATATTGCCGATAACATTGCTTCAGCGGCGGATAGAAGGGATATGGCGGAAAAAGAAGATTTCGGATTTGAAAAATCGTATCCGTTGCAGCCGGTGTTTAATATACTCAATGGAAAGAGTGATAAAACATATTATTATGAGCCGAAAATGTTGGATGGATCCATTAATTATCCGCAATTAGAAAAGAAACAATTTTCAGATGAATTTTACAAGAAAGTTTTAGATCGCTTGCAAGATTGTCTGAGAGGTTTAGAATGGAAGGACCCAAGATATATTAATTCATTATTATCGGTTTTGGGTGCAACTTTATTCTATGTGCCATCTTCAACAAATAAAGAGGAAATTGGGGATGTGTCATTATATGATCATGTAAAAATAACAGCAGCGGTAAGTAGTTGTTTGTATCAGTATTTAGAAGATAATAACGAAAAAAACTATAAAAAATGTTTATTTGAGGAAGAAAAGACATTTTGGGAAGAAAAAACTTTCCTGTTTTATTCCATGGATATTTCTGGAATTCAAAATTTTATCTATACGATACATAGTAAAGATGCGTTAAAGCAATTGCGTGCAAGAAGCTTTTATATACAAATTATGATGGAGCACATGGTAGATATATTATTAGAACGATTATCTTTATCACGTGCCAATTTGGTTTATTCAGGTGGAGGACGCTGCTATATATTGTTACCAAACATTGAGTCGGTAAAGAAGGAGCTTGAAGATTATGAACAGGATATGAATGCCTGGTTCTTGGAACAGTTCGATATTTCTTTATATGTGGCAAGTGGATATACGGAGGTTACTGCAAATATGTTGCGTAAAGATGCTAACGAACTGTATACACAAATGTTTCGTAATGTATCCAATAAGATTTCTGAAAAAAAATTGCACAGATATAGTGCGTCGGATATTAGGAAACTGAACCAATATTCAAAGAATGTAAGCCAGCAGGAGTGCCGCATATGTAAGCGTTTGACAGAGAAAAAACACGAAGTGGGAGATGGATACATTTGTCCAACATGTTATGCACTTACGCGATTAGCAAGAGAAATTATGGAGGAAAAGAAACCATTTTTCTGTGTGTTAAAAAAAGAGGAAAAAGATGGCGTTCCTTTGCCCGGAGATATGACTCTGGTTGCCATGGGGGAAAAAGAAACGAAAGAAGCTTTGAAGGAAGAACAACCGTGTCGTGTATATGCAAAAAATGGTTTTTACACAGGACAGAATATAGAAACAACCATTTATGTAGGAGACTATATGGCACCATGTTACCATACTTTTGAAGAATATGCAAAAGCAGGAGCAAGTGAGGGACATATTGAAAGACTTGGTGTGATGCGTGCAGATGTGGATAATTTAGGACAGGCATTTGTGTCAGGTTTTTCTAAAGAATATAGTACCTTATCAAGAACAGCCACTTTATCAAGACATTTGGCTTTGTTTTTTCAATACTATATCAGACAAATATTTGAGGAAAAAAAGCGAAAAATTGCTATTGTTTATTCAGGTGGTGATGACGTGTTTTTAGTTGGAGAATGGAATGATGTGATAGAAGCTGCCAGGGATCTGCAAGAAGCCTTAGGGAAATATACAAACAATAGTTTAACTATTTCAGCCGGTATCGGTATTTATCAACCGGCATATCCGATTAGTCGAATGGCTATTGAAGTAGGAGATTTAGAAGATGCATCAAAGAGTTATCCCGGGAAAAATGCAGTAACATTATTATCTACAAGAGATGTATATGTACGTAAAGATGGAAAGCAAATAGATACCGGTACTTATTCTTGGGAGGAATTATCAAAGTGTGTAATAAGTGATAAGCTTGAATTAATCAAACAGTTTTTTGATGATAATCAGGATCGTGGTATGAGTATGATGTATCATTTGCTTGAATTAGCACGTCAAAAGATGGATGAAACAGCAGATAAGATAAACATTGCACGACTGGTTTATATGTTAGCCAGGTTAGAGCCTGTGAAAAAGAGAAATACGCCTGAAGCCGAAGAAGAATACCGGAAGAAAAAAGAAAGGTATCGAAAGTTTGAGATGAACGTATATGAGTGGTGTACGCAAAATGATTCTAAAGAAGATATTCGACAGTTGATTACTGCGATGAATTGGTATTCGTACCTTATAAGGAAGCGTAACGATAAAAATAATAGTAAGTCAGATATTAAGAAGGAGAGGTAATATTTATGGCAAACAATTACGGAAATAATTACAGGAATAATAATAGAAATGGAAATGCATACAAAGTAAATTTATCCGACAAGTATCAGAATATAATAAAAAAGGAAGAAATATTTGGCACAGAGTACGTTGATGTTGCTGAAAAAGTAATTAAGGTGCTGATGGATGACAGGTCAAAATTAACAACCAGCAAATTAAGAAATATAATGGCTATGACAGCAGAAATATATAATGAGGCTATGGAAAGTGATGAGAATTTATCTGATGATACAAAAAGTCGAATTGAATATTTACGAATGAGAATTGTTTATGAAGCCGGACGGGAATCGTCGGTTAAAGATTTTGTTATTGCGTCAAAATTATTAGATGCATTGAAGGAAGTAAAAGGGAAAAAATCAAGCTTTGTAAGAGTGTATCATTACTTGGAAGCATTAGTTGCTTATTTTAAATTCTATGATGGTAAAGAACAATAAAAAATATAATAAAATGGACAATCGATTTAAGGAGGAAAATTATATGAAGGCAAAAATACAGATTACAGGTGTAATAGAAGTGGTAACAGGTATGCATATCGGAGGAAATGGTTCATTTGCGGCAATAGGTGCAGTTGACTCTCCGGTTATAAAAGATGTGGTAAGTAGAAAACCTTTGTTGCCGGGAAGTTCATTAAAAGGAAAGATGCGTGCTTTATTGGCAAAACAATACAATCAGAAATTGGCAAAGAGACATGATGATGACGAGGAAATAATAGTGCGTTTGTTTGGTGCTGCAAAGGACAATCAACCGCATGCAAGTCGTATTTTGGTGGCAGATATGCTTATGTCTAATTGTGATGAATTAAAGGCAAAAGATGTACAAAGTATGACGGAAGTCAAATTTGAAAATAGTATTAACCGCCAGACGGCAGTTGCTAATCCAAGACAGATAGAACGTGTAATACGTGGAGCAGAGTTTCAGTTAGACATGATTTATAATGTAGAAGAAGAAAATGAAGTTGAGGAAGATATACAGTTATTAAAAGAGGGTATGATATTATTGCAATATGATTATCTCGGAGGAAGCGGTTCAAGAGGATATGGGAAGGTAAAATTTAAAAATCTTCAGGCGAAAACAGTAGTAGGTGAGTTGTCAGAAGATATTTTGGATAATATCAATCATTCTTTAAAAGAAGTGGAGGAATGATACAAATGGGAATTTTGGAAAAATAGAGATAGAAAAGAGGAGAAGTTATGCAATATAAAATTATAAAAATGCAATTTCCGGCAGGAGTGCACTTTGGACAGCGTAATTTAGAGGATGCAGGATTTGAATTATATGCTGACACTATTTTTTCAGCCCTTTGTACAGAGATTGTTCAGGAAGGGGAAGAGAAATTAAATTGGTTTGTAAACTCAGCAAAAAAAGGTGAATTATTGTTTTCAGATGCGTTTCCATTTATAAAAGATAATTTATATCTGCCCAAACCATTAAAGCGGATTGAACGTAAGGAAGTAGAGCAGTCATCCTCTGTAGCCAAGAAAATATGGAAAAAAGTGTTATATCTTCAATATCAGGATTTGCAGAATTATTTAAAAGGTGAAATGACAGACGAAAAAGCAAAACAAAGTGTAGAGCAATTTGCTGGGTTTGGTTGTTCTGAGGTAAGGACTCAGGCTGATTTGCAAACAAAGGAAGTAGCTACTCCATATAGAGTAGGCAGTTTTCATTTCTGTGAAGATTGTGGTTTGTATTTTTTACTTGGATATGAGAAAAATGAAGATTATGAGAAAATAGTTGGTTACATACAATCATTATCTTATACTGGTATCGGTGGGAGAAGAAGCAGTGGCTATGGACGTTTTACTGCATTTGCACAGGAAGTTCCGGAAAAATTAAAAGAACGAATTGGAACAGGAAGTAAAACATGTATGAGCCTTTCGGTTTCTTTGCCAAAAGATGATGAACTGGATGCAGTTTTACCAAATTCAGAAGTACTTTGGATTAAAAGGAGTGGATTCGTTACTTCGTTGATAAATACGGATACTTATCGAAGACGAAGGGATCTTTACGTGATGAAATCAGGTAGTTGTGTGGAAAATACTTTTGCAGGAGATGTTTATGATGTAAGGAATGAGGCAGCAGGTCATGCTGTGTATCGGTATGCAAAGCCATTGTGGTTGGAGGTGTAGAGATGCAGTCAAGATTTCAGGTTTATAATGTGACATTGGAAGTGAAAGGACCGGTTTTTATCGGTAGTGGACAAAAGCTTAAGAAAAAAGAATATATTGGTAGTAGCAATAGTGTGATTATACCTAATTTGCAGAAAATGTTTGAAGACTTGCGATTAAAACACTTGGACAGGGCATATGAGGAATTTTTAAATAATAATAATTCATTGACGAAGTGGTTAAATGAAAAAATAAAATTGGGATTGATAGATAAGAAAACTATTGGAAAGTGGAAATTATATGAATTAAATAAATTAGATGTAGGATGGAATGACAGAGCAGAAATTAATTTATTTATTAAGGATGCATATGGAAAACCGTATGTGCCGGGAAGTAGTATAAAAGGAATGTTGCGAACTATTTTGCTGGCGTATGATATTTGCAATAATAGAGAAAAATACCGCAAGCTAAAAGAAGAAATCGAAGAAGAAATGTTCTACAAAAGAAAAAATAAATTTAATAAAATGTATTTAAAAAAGCAGACGGATGGTTTAGAAATAGCTTGCTTCAATCGATTAAAACGTTTGGATGAAAAGGAAAAAGATGTAGCAAATGCGGTTAATTCTATTATGTCAAAAATTATAATTGGAGATAGTGAGCCGTTAGCTTTAGATGATTTGATTTTGTGTCAGAAAAAAGATCGAACTGTTGAAATGAAAGCTGATAACAATATCAATACTTTAAGTGAATGCTTAAAACCTGGAACGAAGATATCGTTTGCAATGACAATTGATACAAAGGATTTTCCATATACTGTATCAGAGATAGAGGAGGCGGTTAAATTGTTTGCTGATATCTCTTATGAATATTTTATTTCAAAATTTCATGGTGTGGATCGTCCAATGGATAATACTGTTTGGCTGGGTGGTGGAGCCGGATATGTGAGTAAAACTATTACATATGCATTGTTCCAGAAAAAAGGAATAGAAAAAACGGCCGAAATATTGGAAAAACAATTTAATGGGAAACATGGTAATGATAAAAAAGCATCTCCTCATATGATTAAGATGACTCAATATCAAGGAAAAGATTATTGTTTTGGGGAATGTTTGTTTTATATTGAAGAAAAGCAAAGTAGTAAAAATTAGTGCATTTTTTTGTTTTGATTAATACTTAGAATAACGTGGTCGTAATCCCGTTCTCTTTTGAGGATGGGGTAAGACCATGAAAAAAATTCTTGTCAAAATGCAACATATATATTACAATTTGTTTATGGATTAACATTGATAACTGTATATATAATTTTTTACCAAGAAATATATGTGAAAATCAAACATTGCTTCGATACTTAATATACAAGATAAAAATGTATTGCATTAATCGCTATAGTGCAGGGGCTGCATCGATTAACGTCTGTGGAGATTGTAGGTTACGAGGTTAGAGAAGCAGGAAGCCCATTGGCTACAGAGAATTGGTAGTTCATAAAAGTATAACATGATGTACAATTGTATTTGGATTTATTCCTGAATAATGATGAGTACAGTACGATTTTGCGCCGATATGCATTTTATCTAACATTTCATGTCTTTTGAGTGTCAAAAAGATGGGTAAAGCTATCTAGAATTATTTTTAACCGCAAAATAGGTTGCAAACCCGCTAAATAGGAACGGTTCCTATGGCAGTATTGAAGAATATAAGACCCCGGTAGGGGACGAAAACATTTCCACTAATTCTTTAATTTCTCCCCTTGTTATTGAAGAATATAAGACCCCGGTAGGGGACGAAAACAACAACAGAAGAAACAACAGTTCAGCCAACAACAGATTGAAGAATATAAGACCCCGGTAGGGGACGAAAACTAGTATGGAACTTTCAAAGTTACTCGGTACAATTTTATTGAAGAATATAAGACCCCGGTAGGGGACGAAAACGTGTCAACATCTTTTTTTATATTGTATGTGTATTATTGAAGAATATAAGACCCCGGTAGGGGACGAAAACCATATTGCACTTTACCACATCCGATATATGGAAATGTTAAATTGAAGAATATAAGACCCCGGTAGGGGACGAAAACTATCAAGATTATCTTTCACAAAGTTGTTTGTATCGCATTGAAGAATATAAGACCCCGGTAGGGGACGAAAACATTATAAAAGGATATCGAGAAGCAGAACTGCTTTTATTGAAGAATATAAGACCCCGGTAGGGGACGAAAACTTATTTTTTTATGTAGTACTCCACGTTGACATACTATTGAAGAATATAAGACCCCGGTAGGGGACGAAAACCAAATATTAAATTAACGTTTGAACCTGCTTGATTTGAATTGAAGAATATAAGACCCCGGTAGGGGACGAAAACGCTGACATTTGTAACTGTTCCCGCCAGCTTCATTCATTGAAGAATATAAGACCCCGGTAGGGGACGAAAACAAGGAGGGAAACTTATGGTAACATTTAAAATCGATATATTGAAGAATATAAGACCCCGGTAGGGGACGAAAACTTGAAATCACTTCTTTTCATATTTTTCTCCTTTTCTATTGAAGAATATAAGACCCCGGTAGGGGACGAAAACTCTTTCGCACTATGTGCCAAAATATAACTAATACGGATTGAAGAATATAAGACCCCGGTAGGGGACGAAAACGAACTTTACAGCTTTTAACATATTTTTCTCCTTATTGAAGAATATAAGACCCCGGTAGGGGACGAAAACACCGTAATCATTTATAGTCAATTCGATAAACTCAATTGAAGAATATAAGACCCCGGTAGGGGACGAAAACTCCCTGAATGATAGTTACACTTGTCAATTAAGTTTTTATTGAAGAATATAAGACCCCGGTAGGGGACGAAAACATGTTCATGTAAGTGTAACGGACTTGCAACAATGATTGAAGAATATAAGACCCCGGTAGGGGACGAAAACATGTTCATGTAAGTGTAACGGACTTGCAACAATGATTGAAGAATATAAGACCCCGGTAGGGGACGAAAACAGGGAATACACTTTCGCACAATGTTCCGTCAAAATCAATTGAAGAATATAAGACCCCGGTAGGGGACGAAAACTGTTTAATTATTTCTTTCGTTGTTGCCATTCTATTGAAGAATATAAGCCCCCGATAGGGGACGAAAACCGCCAACGTCCTTCAGTACTATCGCGACTTGAAATAAAACGCAAAATCAACTAACTTTGGAAAGAACCCATTGGGACTTGACATTTTATAACATTGCATAAAAATGTGAAAATACACATAAAATAGTAATGGCTATTGATTATATAAATATTGGATGATACAATATTATTACTAAAAAATGTGTCAACACACAAAAACAAGGAGTGAAACTCATGGAGATTAAAAGAGATGCATACCTTGAACAGTTAAAGATAAGAAAAGATAATGGGATGATAAAGATTATCACGGGAATCAGGAGATGCGGAAAATCATTCCTGTTATTTGTATTGTTTAAGAAATATTTATTGGAGAGTGGTGTAGATAATGACCATATTATTGAGATTGCCTTAGATGGTATTGAAAATGAGGAACTGAGAGATCCCAAAAAGTGTTATCAGTATATCAAGGACGCGATGAAAGATAAACAGAAGTATTATTTGCTTTTAGATGAAGTACAGTTTATGCCACGATTTGAAGAAGTGCTGAACAGTTTGCTTCGGATTAGCAATATTGATGTATATGTGACCGGAAGCAATTCGAAATTTTTATCCAGTGATATTGTAACTGAATTTAGAGGCAGAGGAGATGAGATAAGAATTTATCCGCTATCATTTGCAGAGTTCTATAATGCTAATGAGGGAGATTACGATGATGCTTGGGAGGAGTATATGATATACGGAGGCTTACCACAGGTGGCGGGGTTTCATGTGGAACGCCAAAAGGCAGAATATCTAAAAAATATTTTTACCAATGTCTATATCAAGGATGTGGTAGATAGAAATAAGATTCAAAATGTTGACGAAATTGGAACTTTGATAGATATTCTTGCTTCTGCCATAGGGGCACCTACTAATCCGACTAAAATATCAAATACTTTTAAAAGTGAACGAGGTATCAATTATAGCAATAAAACTATATCTAACCATATTGATTATTTAGCAGAAGCATTTTTGATTTCTAAAGCGGAACGATATGATATCAAGGGAAGGAAATATGTGGGTGCAAACCTGAAATACTATTTTTCAGATGTGGGACTTAGAAATGCCAGATTGAATTTTAGGCAGCAGGAACCTACTCATATTATGGAAAATATAGTCTATAATGAGCTGCTTATAAGAGGCTATAATGTGGATGTTGGTATCGTAGAAGTGTACACAAAGAATGATGAAGGGAAAACAACTCGTAAGCAGTTTGAGGTTGATTTTGTAGTGAATCAAGGTAGTCAAAGATATTATATTCAAGTAGCCTATGATATGACTTCTGAGGAAAAGCAGGCACAGGAACTTAATTCATTTAGGAATATTCCGGATTCATTCAAGAAGATTGTTATTGTAAATGGAACAAAAAAGCCTTGGAGAAATGAGGAAGGCTTTGTAATCATGGGAATGAAGTATTTTCTACTTAATTCGGATAGTTTGGAATTTTAGTGAGGTTAATGTAAGGAGAAATACGGGATAATAATCAGCGAAAGAGGTTTGTTAAAGAGATACGCCATAATCTGTCTGTAATTGAGAAAAAAACTTCTTCAACAAGACCAGAAGAAGAAATGGAATGGTTAAGAAAGTATTTTGCCGATTTGTCGCAGAAGGATAGAGAGTTGGATTCATTCTGTTATCCGTTTCATATTGTGTTGGAGCCGGGAGATTGGGAGTGCGAAGGGAAATTTACTTTTTTATTCAATGGGATTTGACACTTACCATCAATAGCTATTGCAGAAGTGATAGTTCATGTGTTAGAATATGGTTCAAGGAAAGTACCCATGACAGGGTGGTAGCCTCCCGAGTTTATAATACCGGTTTACCGGAGTACATAAGAAGGGAGGTGGCGCCGATGACAGCTTATGAGATTATTACGATTTTCATTGGGATATTAGCTTTGCTGATGTCCTTTGGTAGCTTAATTGTAGCGTTGCTTGCCTATCTCGATAAAGAGAATAACTCTTCGAGAAAGATTAAGCGAAAATAAAAAAGCCTATCCTGTCTGCAAACGGGATAGGCGGTGTCCATAAGGACATTTTTAAACCTAAACTCGGAGCATCCACCTTTGGAGTGGGTGCTTTCTGTTTGTTTACATGTTACCATGTTATGTTTGAAATTTCAAGAAGTTTTGAACAATTTTGGAAACTTTTATAGTAATCCTGTCAGTTCACATCATTTTTATTAATTGTAGTGGAGTATATAGCAGGCATTTGACCTATATTGATATTATTATTCCGTAAATATGAATGAAAATAATAAAAAATAATAAAAATATACATGATATAGGAATAAAAAGCTGGACTATATATTCCGTTGTGCAGCACTTGCTTATTTGCTATACTTAAAATATAAATTACGTTAAGGGTAAATAAGGAGAGTGATAGTATGGCAATTGTATTATGTCCGGGCTATGGCGGGAAGATATCAGATAAAGCCTTAAGCAGAAAAAACAAATGGTTCGGGAGAAGATGTAAAACAATATCAGAAGGATAAAACGGTAAAAAAATATAAGAATAATTTATCTATAATAGCCGATTTTCTGATAAATCTATATTTTCGGAAGTGATAAATTAATATAATTGGTGTTAAACCGGGAGGTGGCGGAATGAGCATACTTTACGTAACAGAGCATGGTGCAACTGTTTCTATTGAACAAAACTGTGTTAAGGTTAAGAAGGAAAAGGAAAATTTCTGCAGGTCTATTCCACTGGAAACATTGGAAAGCATCAATATTATGGGGAAAAGTCAGCTTACAACACAATGTGCAGAAGTGTGTTTGCAAAAAGGAATACCTGTATCGTATTATTCTCCTCATGGAAAATATTTCGGGAAATTACAGTCAACCGGTCATGTTCACGTTGAAAGACAGCGTCAACAGTCTAAACTATATCATACCCCCTTTGCTTTAGAGCTGGGAAAAAAAATCATGGAAGCAAAATTGAATAACCAGGAAGTATTGTTGCGCCGATATGAAAGAAATTCTGATATAAATGTAGAACAGGAAAGACTGGAATTAAGGCGGGCAAAGAATAAAATAAGAACAAGCAAAGATATAGAACAATTAATAGGTTATGAAGGGATTGGTGCAAGGGCATATTTCCGAGGATTGGGAAAACTTGTACAAGAAGAGTTTTATTTTTCAAAACGGACAAGACGCCCACCTAGAGATGCGTTCAACTCAATGTTGAGTTTAGGATATTCCTTGTTGATGAATGAAATTTATGGAAAACTGGAAAATAAAGGTTTAAATCCATATTTTGGATTTGTTCATCAGGACAGAGAGCAGCATCCTACGTTAGCAAGTGATATGATGGAAGAATGGAGACCGGTTATAGTTGATTCGACGGTTATGAGTCTTGTAAACGGACATGAAATTTCAATTGATGATTTTTATCAGGACATAGAACACCCGGGTGTTTTTTTAACAAAGGATGGAATGCATATATTTTTAAAAAAAATGGAAGCGACACAGCGTAGAGATACAAAATATTTGGACTATGTTACCTATTCTACAAGTTTTCGTCGTGCAATCGAATTACAAATTGGACAATTAGTAAAAGCTATTGAGTTTGAAGACCCGACAATCTACCATGGGATACGTATTCGTTAAGTTTTATACATGTTTCTGTGTTTTCACAAGGAGGATAAAGAATGGAGATTGAAGATTTTTGTTTTTCAAATTTGGAAGAAATAGTGGATAACAGGATTTTAGTTTTGGTTATTTATGATATAGTGGATAATAAGAAGCGTTTGCGATTAGCCAAATACTTACAGGGATATGGATTTCGTATACAAAAGTCCGCTTTTGAAGCTTTAATTAGAGAAAATCTTTATGAAAAAATGCTGGTTGGCCTTAAAGGATTTGCTTCTGATATAGACAGTATCAGAGTGTATAAAATTATAGGGAAAAATCAAATAAAAAATTTTGGACGAAATCTGTCATATGCACAGGATGAAGTAATTATTGTGTAGTATTATTATTGTTTTAAAATAATAAAAATAGTATAATTATACTGTTAAAAAAAGAGTAAAAAATGCATAAATGAGGAGGATTATTTAATGAGTAATTCAGTTTTATTTTCACCAATAGGAAGTACGGATCCTATGTCATCTTCTAACTATCATGATGGTTCTATGTTACATATTTGTCGTGTATATAAGCCAAAAGATGTATATTTGTATTATTCAGATGAGATGTGGAAAATCGAAGAAAATGATGGCCGTTCAGAGTATTGTCTAAAGCAATTAGGAGAAAAATTGGGTCACACATTTAATGTTATAAAGAAAAAAGATGATAAATCAATACCGGTTAATGATTATAATTTGTATTTCGATACTTATTTGAAATACATAAAAGAAATACGTAGCACTATGGATAAAGAAGATGTTTTACTCGTAAATATTGCTTCAGGTACTCCGCAGATGAAAGCTGCATTGTTGGTTCTGGCTACCATAGATGAATATCGAATAAAGCCGATTTTAGTCAGCACACCGGAAAAAAGTGTAAATGAGCATCGCGGAAAAAAAGATAGATATGATTATGATGTTAAAACTATGTGGGAGTTAAATCCTGATAACAACGATGGTTTTATAAATCGTTGTAGCGAGACAAGATGTCCAAATTTAATTGTTTTGTTAAAAAAGAATAATTTACGTAGACATATTGAATCATATAATTATGCAGCGACCTTAGATATTGCAAGAGAAATAAAAGAATATTTGCCATCTGATGGTTTGACTTTTTTAGAGGCCGCATTTGATAGAACACAGTTGGATTTTCCTAACGTGAGTGCAAAGTGTGCTCTAATCGGTGAAGATATTTTGCCGGTAAAAAGTTCTAATGATATAAGTTTGTTTGAGTATGTGTTGGAAATGGGGATTAAGTTAAAACACGAAAAGTATGCTGACTTTATTCGTGCAATTTCTCCGATTTTAACAGATTTATTCTGTCGCGTTTTAGATAAGCAATGTGGTATTAAGACAGACAAATATTTAAAGAGTGTAAAAAAGAAGTCCATATGGGATTTGGAAAAATTAAAGAAAGATAGTACAGGTAAGCGTATTTATTCATATTTCAGAGAAGAATATGATAGTAAGGGTGGCTTTAGAGATGGTACTATAGTTGCTGCGTCTAATTTGAAATGTATTTTAGAGAGAGAATTAAAGGAACAACGATTAATTGATGTTATAGAAAGACTTAGAGAAGTTGAATATTGTGTTCGTAATATGGCAGCTCATGAAATTGTTTCTATAAGAAAAGATAATTTAGAATCATATGTAGAAATGCATGGTATTACTTTCGAGAAGATTTTAGATGATATTCATGCTTTGGTTGTAGCTGCCGGAATAAAAATTAAGTCAGAAGATTGGAAGTCTTATGATTTGTTAAATGAACGTTTGATTTATAGGTTGAGATTAGATATTAGTTAAAACTTTTTTGAGTCAATCTGCTATTCATAGTTATTAAAACTGCTACAATTATAAATGAGATTAATGGATGCAAGAAAGAATGGTGGTTAACAAGGCATTTACACACGCAGGAAAATTTCATGCCGATGATGTGTTTAGTTCGGCATTACTTAGGATTTTATTTCCCACAATAGAGATTATAAGAGGATTTGAGGTGCCTGAATCATTTGAGGGAACTGTGTTTGACATAGGGATGGGAGAATATGATCATCATCAGAAAAACAGTGAAGTGCGCGAAAATGGTTGCCCTTATGCCGCTTTTGGATTGCTGTGGAGACGACTTGGAAATTGGTTATTGGAAGAAGAAGAGTCGAAAGAGTTTGATGAAAAATCATATATTAATATTGTCGCGGTTTATACCATGGAAAAATTATTTGATGGATACGGAAGTGTATTTTGTGATTTTTCCGTCTAAAAGAGGTGTCGTCAATCGATGTAGCACGCGCTACACCTCATTCCTCCGCCTTGAATTTGAAAAATTTCTGATACACTTGGTTGATTATGAGGTTTTATACATCTGCGATAGTTTTTTTTTACATACTGTTTTTAATTTTCTATGATAGATACGTAGGGCTAATCTATATTACGTATAATTTTCGGGTTTTTAGAATATTATACGTATTAAATGACAAAATCCTACGTATCATTTCAAAGTTTTTATAAAGTGATACGTAATAAACAGCATAATCCTACGTATCATTTTGAAATTATCAGAAAATTATACGTATGAGAAGCCAGCCCACGGATTTCGCTGTGTAATGTGTCAGTTACTTATTATTCACTCTACTAATTAAAAGAATAATATGTAAATTTGGAACCATCATAGGCAAACGTTTTTTTGAAAATTCTAAAAAGTCTGACATATTTTTAGCATGACATTTAAGAGCTCGAAATTTTTTATTGCAATAAAATAACCCCTGTGGTACAATCTGAGATGGTAAGTTAAGGCTAACTGATTTGCTGTTATAGAGAAAAAGGTTGAATGGAGAATAACCGTGAAAACAAAACGAAGAATAATTTTTGAAATAGCAATTTTAATATTGATTATGATAATGTGTTCAGGATGCGGAGGTACACAGAAATCTATATCAGATGATTCTGGTGAAGAAGAACGTGAAATATACGCAATGGATACATATATGACAGTGAAAGCATATGGTGGTGGTGCAAAAGAGGCCGTGGATAAGGCAGAAGAGAGAATCAGAGAACTTGACAGTAAGTTATCTACCGGCATCGAGGAAAGTGAAGTTTACCAGATTAATAAAAACGGAGGCGGAGTGTTATCAGAAGATGGGGTATATCTGTTAAAAAGGTCTTTAGAATTGTGGGATAGTACGGATAGAACATTTAATCCTGCAATTTATCCAATCATGGAGTTGTGGGGATTTACAACGAAGGATTATCAGGTTCCTGATGAAGATGAGATATCAGATACATTAAAACTTACAGATGCGGATAATATTATTTTTGATGAAAAAACCGGTAAAGTATCATTTAAAAAGGATGGAATGAAACTTGATTTTGGTGGAGTTGCTAAAGGATATACTTCGGACTGCATAATGAAGATATTTAACGAATGTGGAATAAAAAGCGGCATTGTGAGTCTTGGTGGGAATGTACATGTGCTTGGAAATAAACCGGATGGAAGTGATTTCAGGATTGCAATCAGAAATCCGGACACACAGCAGGATTCATACATAGGTGTTTTGGAAGCGAGCGACTGTGCAGTGATAACTTCAGGTGGATATGAAAGATATTTTGAAAAAGATGGAGTTATATATCACCATATTATTGATTCGGAGACAGGATATCCGGCTGATAACGGACTAAAATCAGTGACAATAGTAAGTAAGGATGGTACTTTGGCAGATATTTTGTCAACATCCCTTTATATTATGGGATTAGACAAGGCAAGTGATTACTGGTACGAACACAGAGAAAAATTTGATGTAATATTTGTGGACGATAGTGGAACAGTGTATATCACAGGCGGGATTGAAAAGAATTTTGAATCGGAATATGATGTCAGAATAATAAAGTAGTAAGAAGGGCTTAGTGTGAAAAATCATATTGATATATGATTTTTTACACGTCAATTTGTGCCGCAGGCGTCACAAATTGAAAGTATCGCAGAACTGAATTGGATATTCAGCTCGCGATTCCTTCGACGCAAGCGTCTGCGGAATGGAGATTAGTGTGAAACAGTTTAGAAATACGATTAAATTATTACCGGCAGTAGTAATTGCTTCATTAAGAGATTATACTTCCGTGATTTATGGAGGCAGTCTGGATTCTGTGACAGAAGAGGTTACGGAAAAAGAAACACAAAAAAAGTGAGAGAAAGGGAGCAACTGACAGAGGAAGAGACAAGTGAACAGCCTGCCACAATAGAACACGAGGAGCAGGCGGCAGCATATGTGGATGGAATATATTATGGAACGGGAAAAGGATTTGACGGAAATATAAAAGCGTCAGGAATTATATGGAATGTCAGGGCTATATGGTTTATACTTGTAAGAGCAGCTATATTGGTTCTTATATTAATTTTTTTGACGAAAGGGAAATAAAGTGAAGAAAAAAGACATTATCCTCATAGGAACGATTCTTCTGATTGCGTTAATTTCGTATTTAGTTATACATTTCAGAAGCAATAATACAGGCAATATTGTGATAGTAAGTGTTTCAGGCGAGATTTACGGAAAATATCCTTTAAATGAAAACAGGATTATTGATGTAAATGAAAATAAAGGTTATAACCGGATTGTCATAAATGATGGAAAGGTATATATGGAAGAAGCTGACTGTCCTGATAAGTATTGTGTTAGTCAGGGAAAAATCAGTAAAACAGGTGAGATCATAGTGTGTCTTCCGCATAAGCTTTCTGTTGAAATAAAAAATCAGTCAGAAGCAACGGATGAGATTGATGCAGTAGCGAAGTAGGTGGAAGTTATGAGTAAAAGAATTGCAAATATCGGATTAATGACAGCTCTTGCAATGATATTTAGTTATGTAGAAGCAATGCTGCCGATTAATTTTGGAATACCGGGTGTGAAGATTGGAATTGCTAATCTGGTTGTTGTAAGCGGTGTCTATATTTTGAATATTAAAGATGTATGGATGATTTCTATGATTAGAATTTTTCTTATGGGACTTCTTTTTGGAAATGGTGTATCGTTGATTTACAGCTTATCCGGTGGAGTTTTAAGCCTGCTTGTAATGATGCTTTTAAAAAAATCAGGTATATTCAGCATTAAAGGAGTAAGCGTAGCAGGAGCTGTATCACATAACATTGGTCAGCTCATCGCTGCATCAGTTGTTATTGGAAATCTTAGCATATTTTATTACTTTCCGGTACTTCTTATAGCCGGAGTAGTTATGGGAATTATTATCGGTATGCTGTCAGGAAGAATCCTGACAGGAGTAAAACCGGAAATGAATAATTGATTTGAAAAGCTGTTTATCAAGAAGCGGCATGTGATTTATTCACATGCCACTTTTATTATAATTGCACAATGTCAGATATATCGCTGTCTATAAGCATAGAGTAGTTGGTGTGGTATATTACGAATCCGGGTGCTGCCCCCGCTACTTTTTTAACATGCTTTTTTTCAATATAGTCTACTTCAATTTTATTCTGACCTGCTCCTTTTGAAAAATGTGCTGCGAGTTTACCGGCTTCTTCGTATTCTTTATCGGTTATTTCGTCACCGTTAGTTTTAAGTATAACGTGTGAACCGGGCATTCCCTTGGCATGAAACCACAAATCATTACCGCTTGCAACTTTAAAAGTAAGTTCTTCATTTTGGAAATTATTTTTTCCAACATATATGTGGTGATTGCCACTTGAGATAAAATGAAGTGGTACGCTTTTAAATTTTGATTTTTTATCGGAAGATTTTCTGCGTATATAATTATATTGTATAAGTTCTTCTTTTATTTCTTTCAAATCATCTTCGCTGGTTGATAAATCAAGAGATGTCTGGATTGATTCTAAATGAGAAATCTCATTGGCAGTCGTTTTAGTTATTTCTGTAAGTGCTTCATACGTTCTCTTAAGCTTATTGTATTTTTCAAAATATTTTTTTGCATTTTCGATAGGGGGTAGTTCTGTATCAAGCGGAATGGTTATTTCAGTGCCAGTGTAATAATTTTCACAGGTTAATTCTTTTGCACCCTGCTCGCACTGATAACCGTATGTGTTTAATAATTCGCCGTAAACCTTATATTTTTCACGCTTTTCGGTATCTTTTAATTGCTTTATCTGAAGGTCATATTTTTTATATGATTTCGACAGGTTTGACTGCACAATCTGTCTCAAATCAGAAGAACGCTGGCGCATTCTGGTCACAAAATTTTTTTCGGCATAATATTTTTCGAGCATTTCGCTGGCTGTCCCGAATTCCTTTGATTCTATGTCATCATACAGTGTAAGTGGGATAGAACTGTATTCAACTGGAACTCCGTTTTTATAATAAATGTTATAGGTAAAAGAATTTGATTTGATTTCATCTATAACAAGCTGTAGCATATGAAACAGATGCAAATGTTCAGTTTCTGATAACTCATTTATAGGAAGAGAAGAGTCTAAAGATGCCATATGACAGACTTCCTCTGCAGCAACCGGACTAAAACCGGTAAGAGAAGTATAAATTGCTTTTGAACAATTAACATTTTTACTTGTCACGGTTTTAGTATAGTCATCTTTTGAAAATTCAAACGGATTAAGTTTTCTGGTTGTATCAGGTATAAAATACTTTCGGCCTGGAAGAACTTCTCTTACAGAGCTGATATGTGCCGGTATATGTTTTATACTGTCAATAATATTATCATCATCATCGCAGAAAATAATATTACTGTATTTACCCATAAGTTCAATAACCAATGTTTTATAGCAGATATCTCCCATTTCATTGTAGTGTTCAATTCGGATATTAATAATTCTCTCAAGTCCCGGCTGTGTAACACTTATTATTTTACCATTATTGATATGTTTTCTTAAAAGCATACAAAATGAAGGAGCAGTGAGAGGACTGTTCTTAGATACGGTCGTAAAATAAACCAGGGGCAGTGAAGCACTGGCTGATAGCATAAGTTTATATTGTTCTTTATTATTTTTAATGGTTATAAAAAGTTCGTCAGGTTCCGGTTGTGCAATTTTAAAAACTCGTCCTCCGGTGATATTTCTGTTCATTTCATCAACAATTGATGAAACTGTAATTCCGTCGAAAGCCATAGAACTAAAACCTCCCTTTTCACAAATTTGTCTACTGATTATAGTAAACGAAAGAATGGGAAAATGCAAGGAAAAGATTGACTGTTGAAAATGAATGTTCTATAATATAAATTATGTTTTTAGACATGTTTGCAGGTTGCAGAAAGGGCATGAAATAATTATGGTAAAAAGTATGACAGGTTTCGGCCGTTGCGAATACATAGATAAAGATATAAAAGTGACCGTTGAAGTGAAGTCGGTTAATCACAGGTATTCAGAGATAAGCATTAGGATTCCGAAGAATATTTATTGTTTTGAAAATGAGGTTAGAAACCTTGTAAAAAAATATCTGGAACGTGGAAAAGTTGATATCTTTATCAGTTATGAAGATTTGTCTGAAAATGCCGGCGAGGTAAAATATAATGAGTCGCTGGCGAGACAGTACGTAAATCTTTTTAAAGACATGAAAGAAAAATTAGGAATCGAAAATGACATGAGTGCGTCTGTGCTATTAAGATGTCAGGATGTTTTGGAGATTCAGGAAAAAGAGACAGATGAGGATACTGTGTGGAGTGTGATTGAAAAGGCCGTATCTTCAGCTGTGGAGAATCTTGTACGGACGAGAATTGCTGAGGGAGAAAACCTGAGGAAAGATATTTTATTAAAGCTGGAAAATATACAAAATTCGGTTGGATTTATAGAAGAAAAGGAGCCTGAATTAGTAGAAGAGTACAGAAAGAAGATAGAAGATAAGGTAAGGGAGATTTTAGCAGATACTTCTGTAGATGAAAGCAGGATAGTAGCTGAGACAGTCTTGTATGCGGATAAAATCTGTGTAGATGAGGAGACGGTAAGACTTAAGAGTCACGTTAAAGCCATGGAGGAATGTCTGCAGTCTGATGAGGCGATAGGAAGAAAAATGGATTTTATTGCCCAGGAGATGAATAGGGAAGCTAATACTATTTTATCAAAGACAAACGATCCTGAAGTGTCTGATTATGCAATAGCTATTAAAACTGAAATCGAAAAAGTAAGGGAACAGATACAAAATATTGAGTAATAATAGGATGGAATGGAGATTATTTTGAAGAACAGATTAATCAATGTGGGTTATGGAAATGTAATTAATGCAGATAAACTTATTGCTGTTATCAGTTCAGATTCGGCACCTGCGAGAAGAAAGATTCAGAATTCAAAGGAAGAAGGGCTTGCTGTTGATGCTACGCAGGGACGAAAGACGAAATCTTTACTTGTTATGGAAAATGGAATAATTATTCTTTCAGCACTTACACCCGATACGATTACGTCAAGGATTAATGATAACGGTGAGGTGATGATAAAAGGAGAAAATGATGAAGAAAGATAAAGGTGTTTTAGTAGTAATATCAGGGTTCTCAGGTTGTGGAAAGGGAACGATGATGAAAGAGTTGTTAGAAAAATATGATAATTATGCATTATCAATTTCGGCAACAACCAGAAGTCCAAGAAAGGGAGAAGAAGACGGCAGGGAATATTTCTTTAAAACAAAAGAAGAATTTAAGAAAATGATAGATGAGCAGGCATTTTTGGAGTATGCATGCTATGTAGATAATTATTATGGCACACCAAAAGATTATGTAGAAAAATGTCTTGAAGATGGTAAAGATGTTCTGCTGGAGATTGAGATTCAGGGGGCACAAAATGTTAAGAAACTTATGCCGGATGCTGTATTGATATTTATATTGCCACCGTCGGCAGAAGAATTAAAAAACAGACTGTCAGGAAGGGGTACGGAGACAGAAGATGTTATCCAGGCAAGACTTGACAGAGCTAAGGAAGAAGCGTATGGTATTGAAGGATACGACTACGTGGTTGTAAATGATAATCTGGAAGAAAGTGTGGCACAGCTTAATTCACTTATTAAAAGTCTGCACTGTGACACTTTTAGAAATAAAGAATTAATTAATAATATAAGAGAAGGCGTTAATCGCTTTTAGAAAGGAGTTTAAGATGTTACATCCATCATATTCAGATTTAATGGCAGTAGTTAATAAGGAGGTAGAGCCGGGAGAGCAGCCTGTTGTACAGAGCAGATACTCAATTGTTATGGCTACATCAAAAAGAGCAAGACAGATTATTGCAGGTGAGGAACCGCTTGTATATGATACTAATGGAAAACCACTTTCTATTGCGGTAGATGAATTATACAGTTCAAAAGTGCGTATAGTTGGTGATGATGAGGATGAAGAGTAATGAAAATCTTATTTATATCTTTAGGCTGCGACAAGAATCTTGTGGATTCAGAGGAAATGCTTGGGATATTGAAAACAGATAATGAAATTACATTTACAGATGATGAAACAGAAGCAGACGTTATTATTATTAATACGTGCTGCTTTGTTAATGATGCAAAAGAAGAGAGTATTAACACTATTATAGAGATGGGAAGATACCGTACTGAAGGCAGGTGTAAGTCTCTTATAGTAACGGGATGTCTTGCACAGAGGTACCGTTCAGAGATTATAAAAGAGATTCCTGAGGTAGATGCTGTACTTGGTACTACATCAGTTGAATCAATCCTTGAAGTTGTTGATAGTCTGAAAGAAAGTGAAAAGAAGATAGAATTGTATAATCCGCTTGATTTGCCGGTAACGGCAGACCGCAAGAGGATAATTACGACAGGAGGACATTACGCATTTCTAAAGATAGCAGAAGGATGTAATAAATGTTGCAGCTATTGTATTATTCCATCTATAAGAGGAAATTATAGAAGTGTTCCTATGGAACAGCTTGTTGAAAAAGCACAGGAGCTGGTATCACAGGGGGTAAAGGAACTTATTCTTGTTGCACAAGAGACAACATTGTATGGGGTGGATATTTATAAGAAAAAAATGTTGCCTGAGCTCTTAAGATCTTTAGAAAAGATTAACGGTCTGTATTGGATTAGAATATTATATTGTTATCCGGAAGAGATTACTGATGAAATGATAGAAGTAATACGTGACAGCAAAAAGATATGTCATTATCTGGATATTCCTATCCAGCATGCCAGTGATAATGTTTTAAGCTCAATGAAGAGAAGGACTACAAATGAGAATCTGGTTACAACTATAAGTAAGATAAGAAAAGAGATTCCTGATATTGTACTTAGGACAACGTTGATTTCCGGATTCCCTGGAGAGACGGAGGAAGATCATAATATAGCGAAGAAATTTATAGAGAAGATTAGATTTGAGCGGCTAGGAGTATTTGCTTATTCTGAGGAAGAGGGAACGCCCGCTGCACAGATGGAAAATCAGGTTCCGGAGAAAATTAGGGAAGAACGCAGGGATGAGTTAATGGAGATTCAACAGAATATTGCATTTGAATTGGCACAGGAAAGCATTGACAGAGAATTGCTTGTGATGATTGAAGGTAAAGTGGTTGATGAAAATGCATATATTGGAAGAACATATATGGATGCTCCGGGAGTTGACGGAAATATTTTTATCACCACTGATGAAGAACTTATGACAGGAGATTTCGTAAAGGTTAAAGTTACGGGGGCTGCCGAGTATGATCTGATTGGTGAATTGATAGGAGGAAATTTATGAATTTACCTAACAAATTGACAATATTAAGAGTGATTCTTATACCGTTTTTCGTATTATTTATGCTGATAACAATATTTGGCGAGCCTGATAAGTATATTGCATTGACGATATTTGTTCTTGCAAGTCTGACAGATATGTTTGATGGTAAGATTGCAAGAAAATATAATCTTGTCACTAATTTTGGAAAGTTTATGGATCCGATGGCAGACAAGCTTTTGGTGTGTTCCGCTATGATTTGTCTTATTGGTGATAAGCTTTTATCGTGGATTGTGATAATTATTATAAGCAGAGAATTAATAATAAGTGGTTTCAGACTTGTTGCATCGGATAACGGAGTTGTAATTGCCGCCAGCTGGTGGGGAAAGTACAAGACAGTAAGTCAGATGACGATGATAATTTTATTAATTCTCGACTGGAAATTTGCATGGTTTCAGGTGCTTGAGTATGTATTTATATACGTGGCACTTGTGCTGACTGTTGTTTCATTAATTGATTACATTGTTAAGAATAAAGAGGTAATTTCAGATGGCGGAAAATAGTGGATGTTATGAATCAGCAGAAAGAATTGTCGAACTGCTGAAAAAATATGGTCTGTCTGTTACTACCGTTGAGTCATGTACAGGAGGTCTGCTTGCAGCAAGTATTGTTGATGTTCCGGGAGCGTCCGGGGTTTTTTCAAGAGGCTTTATTACCTATTCAAACGATGCCAAAACAGAAGTTATAGGTGTTGATAAGACTATTATTGATTCATATGGTGTCGTCAGTGAAGAAACGGCTTTGGAAATGGTAAAAAAAGGAGCAATAACAGCTAAAACTGAATGTGCACTGGCAACTACGGGAATAGCCGGACCCTCAGGTGGAGATGCCGTAAATCCGGTTGGAACAGTGATAATTGCATGTAAGATATCAGACAGTTATGTGGTAAAAAGATTTGTTTTTGACGGTGATAGAAAAAATGTAAGGAACATGGCTGTTTGTGAAGCGATACGTATGTTAAGGAATGGATTGGAAAGTGAAAGAAACAGTTAAATATAAGTTATCCAAAAAAGAATATATGGACATACAGACATATTACATGGTCAGAAACAGTAATATTCTTAAGTTTTGCGTTGCATTGTTTGTAATAGGAATCGTTTTATTAATTGCCGAAATGGTCTCAGGAAACAAAATTGGCGGCACGTGGATTCTAGTAGTTTTTCCTATACCATATCTGGCATATGTTGTTTTTAAAATCAGAAATATCGCTTATACGCTTTATGACAATGATATTAAAGAATGGGAAGTTACATTTGATGATGATGGTGTCGAGGCAAAAGCAATAAAGAAAAACAAAAAGATTAAGACTGTTTGGGAAGGAATTGAGAAGATATGGTTTAACAGGAACTATATTTATATTTTTTTATCCAAATCAGTTTATATTTGCATTCCAAGAAATCAGATAAAAAATGAGGAAATATTAAATGATAATATAAAAAAACATTCTATAAAAAATCTGTTTTAAAAATTCTAGTATAGTCGTTTTAAATTAACCCTGCTTTATATTTAGGATATGATTTCACTCTGCAAGGCGAAGGAATGAGGCGTAACAACCGCTACGCCTCATTCCTCCGCCTTGAAACTGAAAAATTTCTCGGCGTGATCTGTATCAGAAACTTATTATTCGCTCTACTAGAGAGACTACCAGATAATTAAAAATAGAACATAAAAAATCATTAATTAATTGCTTGACAAACAAAAAAAAATAGTATATCATACATAAAAGAACAAATGTTCGCAAACAGGAGGTTTTAAATTGGATAAGAAAGATAAGTTAAAAGCATTAGATGAAGCAATATCGCAGATAGAAAAGCAGCATGGAAAAGGTTCGGTTATGAGACTTGGAGATCCTAAGGCTGCCATGAATATTGAGACTATACCGACAGGCTCTTTAAGCCTTGATATCGCACTTGGACTTGGAGGTATTCCTAAGGGACGTATCATTGAGATTTATGGACCTGAATCAAGTGGTAAGACAACTGTTGCTCTGCATATTATAGCAGAGGTTCAAAAAAGAGGAGGTATAGCCGGATTTATAGATGCTGAACATGCTTTGGATCCTGTTTATGCTAAGGCTATAGGAGTAGATATTGATAATTTATATATATCACAACCAGATTTTGGAGAACAGGCACTTGAGATTACAGAGACTTTTGTTAGGTCAGGAGCCATAGATGTAGTTGTAGTGGATTCTGTTGCTGCACTTGTTCCAAAGGCTGAGATTGACGGAGAGATGGGGGATTCACATGTCGGATTACAAGCCAGACTTATGTCGCAGGCTCTTAGAAAATTAACCGGTGTTATAAGCAAGACTAATACAGCTGTCATATTTATTAACCAGTTGAGAGAAAAAGTTGGTGTTATGTTTGGTAATCCTGAGACTACTACAGGTGGTAGGGCATTGAAGTTTTATTCATCTGTACGTCTTGATGTGCGACGTATTGAAAGCTTAAAACAGGGCGGCGAAGTTATTGGTAACAGAGCAAGAGTTAAGGTTGTTAAGAATAAGATTGCACCACCATTTAAGGAAGCTGAATTTGATATAATGTTTGGTAAAGGTATTTCCAGAGAAGGAGATATACTTGATTTGGCTGCAAACATTGATGTTGTCAATAAGAGTGGGGCATGGTATGCATATAAAGGCGAAAAAATAGGTCAGGGACGTGAAAATGCTAAAAACACTCTGGTTAGCAATCCGGCTATGTTGCAGGAGATTGAAAATCAGGTCAGAAATCATTTTGATATATCCGGAGAAATGCCAGCACAAGGACAGCAGCCATCGGATGAAGAAGGAAAGGAAGATAAGAAATAATGCAGGTTGTCTGTGTCTGCAAAATTGATAATAAAAAGTCTGAGATAAAACTTGATGATGGCAGAAAGTTTCGACTGTATAATGGCGAGCTTAGAAAGTTATCATTGTGTGAAGACAGAGAAATAAGTGAAGATATATACAATGAGATTATGTTAATATTAGAAAAGAGATGTAAAGAGAGGGCATTGTATATTATTGAGCGGAGAGACAAGACTAAGTACGAATTGAGAAAAAAGTTAATCGAATCAGGTTATCCTGATTCGATTATTGATTTAACCATTAATTTTTTGGAAAAGTATGATTATATAAATGATGAAAGATATTGCCATTCGTATATCAGATCAAATATGAATTCCAAAAGTATCAGACAGATGGAGTATCAGCTGCGAATGAAAGGTCTTGATAAAAATGTTATCTGTAATGTGTTAAATAATTTTCAAATCGAAAGCAGCGCCGTAATTAGAAAAATACTCGTGTCCCGCAGATATAATTTTAAAAATGCATCATTTGAGGAAAAAAATAAACAATTAAAATATCTTTTAAGCAAAGGATTTGATTATGACGATATAATAGATGTGATAAAAAATGGTTCATAGTGTGAACATGAACGGGAAGGCGGTAAATATATGAAAAAGATTCTTGAAAATAATTATAAGCATATGTTGTTTATAGTGTTTATAGCTGTATTTGTTTATTCATTGGGATTTGATGTTAAGGCTGATGATTATTCAGGAAAATGCAGTGCAACATCAAACGACAATGTTAAATGGTCACTGGATATGTCTACTCGTGTGTTGACTATCAGCGGAACGGGGAATATGGCAGATTTTAAAGAAGATGTAAGAGAAGAAACGGATGAAGACGGTGGTAAAATAGCCATTATTACATGCTGTAATGAAAAATGGCATAAATACAGCTCAAAGATAAATAAAATTGTTGTTAAAGAAGGAGTTACATCAATTGGAGAATTCGCTTTTCTTAACTGTCAGAATGTAACGAGAGTGGAGTTGCCGGATTCATTGGAGTCGATTGGTAGTTATGCATTTAAGAATTGTAAACAGATGTCAGAAATGACTATTCCGGCTAATGTTACGTATATCGGTCCATATGCGTTTGGTGATTGCAGGTTAATGGAAAGCATGACTATACCTGATGGTGTAACTGTTATAAATCAGGGAATGTTTAAAGATTGCTGGGGACTTACGGATATTGTTTTACCTGACAGATTGAAAAAAATCGATACAGGTGCTTTTATTAAATGTAAATCATTAAAGAATCTTACAATACCTGATTGCGTGGAATCAATTGGGGATTTGGCATTTAGGGATTGTGAAGGATTGAAAAGCATTCAATTACCAAAATCATTAAAAAGTATAAATGTACAATCATTTAAAAATTGTACTTCATTAAAAAAAGTAGAAATTCCTAATGGAGTAGAGGAGTTGTATTCAGGGCTGTTTTATAATTGTACTTCTTTGGAGTACGTTTATTTACCGGTTACAGTCGGTGTTATACCAAGCAATGCATTTGATAAATGTATGAGTTCACTAAAAATATATGGTCTTAATAATTATCAGAAAGACTATTGTGAAAAATATAATTTAAATTATATTGATAATTCAAAGAAGAGTGGTGAATTAAAATACACGGTCTGTGATAATGAAGCGATTATTGTTGGGCATACAGATGGAATTGTTAATGCAGAGATTCCTGAAAAAATTTCAGGTTATAAAGTAATAGGAATATGGAATGATTCGTTCGCATTTTGCTATTCACTGACAAGGGTAAGTTTGCCAAAAACTATAGAATATATTAAAGATGATGCGTTTAAAGCATGTTTTGATTTAACAGAGATTACTAATAAGAGTTCTATAAGTCTTGCAAAAGGTTCAAAGGAAAATGGTTCGATTGCAGAAAGTGCTGCAAATATTAGAAAAAAAGATACAGATAAGAGTATTATCACTGAGGATTCTGAAGGATATATTTTTGCTGAAATGAATCAGAAAAACTATCTTATAGGCTATTCAGGAAAAAGTCAGGTTTTAAAACTACCTAACAGTTATAAAGATGGAAATGGTAATACAATAAAGAATTATCACGTTAATAAATATGCTTTTGCTGGCAGTGACATAAAAAAATGTGTTTTAAGTTCAGCTACAACATTTATTGGGAATAAAGCATTTTATCAATGTAAAAACCTTACATATGTATTTATACCGGCAAGTGTGAATAATATTGGAAGCAGTGCACTTGAAGAATGTAATAAGGATTTAAGAGTTTATGGTTTTAGTGGAACATATGCTGAAATTTATGCGAGTAAAAATAATATTCCGTTTAAGGCTGATAAGGCAGATGTACAGGTACAGCTGTTTGATAAAATGATTAAGATTGAATATAATGCAGTAGAATGGAATAGTGGAAAGGCCAGGAGACCTAAAGTAACAGTTATGAATGGCACTACTTCTCTTGTGCAGAATAAGGATTTTACAGTAAAGTATGTAAATGCCAAAGGAATAGGAGAAGCCAAAGTTAAGATTACAGGAAAAGGTAACTACACAGGAACTGTAGAAAAAACATACAAGATAAAACTTATATTAAACCATAAGTACCATTATGGAGGATATGAGGTTCGATTTACAAAAGTAAACGATACATTTACTAAAGGACAGCTTGTGATTACAAAAAATGAAAATACATCGGCTAAAAAAGTTGTTTTAGGAGAGTCAATGACTATTGCCGGAGGAAAGTTTGATATAACCGGAATAGGCGTAAGTGCCTTTGAAAATTGTAAAAAACTTAAAAGCATTACAATCGGAAAGAATGTATCATTTATAGATAATAAAGCTTTTTATGGATGCAAAAATCTTACAGAGATGATTGTGAACTCAGAAAAAATAAAAAAGGTAGGAGATAATTCATTAAGACAGACGAATGCAAAGCTTGTTATCAAGGTTCCTAAAAAATTATTAAAGACGTACAAAAATAATTGTTTCAATGAAAAAACCGGATTTGAGAAAACAACTAAAATAAAGGGAATTTAGTTTTTGAAAATATAAAAATAAAATAATGAAACAAAAGGATGTACAATAGTACATCCTTTTACTTGACATAATTAAAAAAAAAGTTTAAAATTGAAGTGTTGTAATGCACAATGAAAACTAAATAAGGAGGTGCTCCTGTGATTGGAATAATAATTGCTATCATAATTACTTTGATTGTAGTTATTCCCGTTGTATGGATTATTTCATCAAATCGCACGACAAGAGCTTTTGAAGAAAAGATAGGAAGTGCTGAAGAAAAATCCAGAATGATTATAGATGAAGCATTAAAGACTGCTGAGACTAAGAAAAGGGAAGCGCTGTTAGAAGCAAAGGAAGAATCTTTGAAGACCAAGAATGAGATAGAAAAGGAAAGCAAAGAGCAAAGAGCAGAAATACAGCGTTACGAGAAGAGAATTCTGGCCAAGGAAGAAGCATTAGAGAAAAAATCTGAACAGGTTGAGAAAAAAGAGGCTATGCTCAATTCTAAGGAAGCAGAACTCGAAAAGCAGAAGGAAGAAATTGCAAATCTTAACGAGCAACGTTTAAAAGAATTAGAAAGAATATCTGGATTAACCTCCGAACAGGCAAAAGAGTTTTTGTTGAAATCTGTTGAAGAAGAAGTGAAACTTGACACTGCAAAAATGATTAAAGAACTTGAAACACAGGCTAAAGAAGAAGCAACTAAAAAGTCAAAAGAATATGTTGTTACGGCTATACAGAAGTGTGCTGTGGATCATGTTTCAGAGTCAACTATATCAGTAGTTCAACTCCCTAATGATGAAATGAAGGGAAGAATTATTGGTCGTGAAGGTAGAAATATCCGAACGTTAGAGACGCTTACGGGTGTGGATCTTATTATAGATGATACACCGGAGGCTGTTATTTTGTCAGGATTTGATCCAATCAGAAGAGAAGTAGCAAGGGTTGCACTTGAGAAGCTGATTGTTGATGGAAGAATTCATCCGGCAAGAATTGAAGAGATGGTTGAAAAGGCACAAAAAGAAGTCGAGAGTATGATGCGCGAAGAAGGCGAGGAAGCATGTCTTGAAGTTGGAGTGCATGGAATACATCCGGAATTGATCAGATTGCTTGGAAAAATGAAATATAGGACAAGTTATGGTCAGAGTGCTTTGAAACATTCAATAGAGGTAGCTCATTTAGCAGGTTTGCTCGCAGCAGAAGTAGGTGTGGATGTGCGCCTGGCTAAGCGGGCGGGATTATTGCATGATATCGGAAAAGCTGTAGACCATGAAATGGAAGGGTCACATATACAGTTAGGTGTGGATTTGTGCAAAAAGTATAAAGAATCAGCTTTGATTATTAATGCAGTTGAAGCTCATCATGGAGATGTTGAGCCGCAGTCTCTGATTGCCTGTCTTATACAGGCAGCCGATACAATATCTGCTGCAAGACCGGGTGCAAGAAGAGAGACTTTGGAAACATATACAAACAGATTGAAACAATTAGAAGACATATCAAACGAATTTGAAGGTGTTGATAAATCTTTTGCAATTCAGGCAGGTAGAGAGATACGTGTCATGGTTATTCCAGAGAAGATAAGTGATGCTGATATGGTATTGCTTGCAAGAAATTTGTCTAAGGAAATTGAAAATCAATTAGAATATCCGGGACAGATAAAAGTAAATGTTATAAGAGAAAGTCGTGTAACAGATTACGCAAAATAATTATGAATTAGGGCTGCAATGCTGTGTTTACGGCATTGCAGTTTTATTATTAAACAGTGAAAATATAGAAACAGGAAGGAGAGAGCCCGTTTAACAGGGGCTTTATATAAAAATGGCTAAGATTGGATTTATAGGAATGGGAAACATGGGATATGCCATGTTGAAAGGTGCTTTAAACGTATTTGACAAAGATGATATTATTTTTTGTGATGCAAGTGAAAGCAGGATGCAACAGGTAACTGAAGAGACCAAAGTTATGCATACTGAAACAAATGCAGAGTGTGCAAATAATGCAAAATATCTTGTTATTGCCGTAAAACCGCAGTTCTATCCACAAGTTATAAAGAATATAGTGAATATTGTTACAAAAGATCATGTTATTATATCAATTGCACCCGGTATTACTATACAGCATCTTGTCGACCAATTAGGATTTGACAGTAGGATTGTAAGAGCAATGCCAAACACTCCGGCATTACTTGGAGCAGGAATGACTGGGATTTGTTACGATGCATCATTATTTAGTTTTGATGAAAAAGATGTAATTGAAAAGTTCTTTTCTTCGTTTGGAAGAGTAAAAGTAATTAGCGAAAACTTAATGAGTGCTGTTACCTGTGCAAGTGGAAGTTCACCTGCTTACGTATATATGTTTATCGAAGCAATGGCAGACAGTGTTGTTAAATATGGTATACCAAGACAGACTGCTTACGAAATGGTAGCCCAGACTGTTATGGGGTCGGCTAAGATGGTATTAGAGACAGGAGAACATCCTGCAAAACTAAAAGATAATGTATGTTCACCGGCAGGAACTACTATAGCAGGTGTAGCGGCATTAGAAGAATATGGGTTTAGAAATTCGATAATAAAGGCTACAGATGCATGCTTTAAAAAAGCTGAAAATATGAAATAATTGGAGGGTGCGTGGTGCAGAATATAGAGCGTATCGATAGAGAACTGGTATATGAGGGGAAAATTATAAACATGTATAAAGATACTGTGAAAATACCAAACGGGAGTGTAGCCCAGTGGGACTTTATCGGACATAAAGGAGCTGCAGCAGTAGTTCCGGTAACGGATGACGGAAAAATTATTCTTGTAAGGCAATATAGAAACGCGCTTGACAGATATACAGTTGAGATTCCGGCAGGAGGTCTTGAAAATGCTGAAGAACCTATGAAAATGTGTGCTGCCAGAGAATTAGAAGAAGAGACAGGATACAAATCAGATAATTTAGAATTTTTATTATCATTAAGGACAACAGTAGCATTTTGCAATGAAAAAATAGAAGTATATCTTGCACGTAACCTTGTTAAAACAAAACAAAATCTTGATGAAGACGAATACATAGATGTAGAGTTTTATGAGGTTGAAGAATTGTTAAAAATGATTTATTCAGGTGAGATAGAAGACTCGAAGACAGTAGCTTCGATTTTGGCATATTATTCAAAGTATGTTAAAAGTCATAAATAAATAAATATCACATATATTATTCTAAAAGGCTTGATGAAAGGGTGATATTTGTGGTTTATGACTTAATAAAAAAAAGAAAAATATGCTATTTGGGACTGATAGCAGGAATAATTGCAGGGACAGTATATGTAAATATAAACTGGTATAAGTCTTCAGATGTGATAAATACCTATTTGTGTAATTTTAACAGAACAATGACTTCAAAAGATATAATAAAAAACGAGTTACAATATTACATATTTGAAAACAGATTAAAAGAGATGTTTATTGTGTTTTTGTTTAATATGACATTTATTGGCAGTGCTTTTAATTGTATGTATATGTTTTACCTGGGAGGAACATCAGCGATAGTTTCTTCAATGATGACATTAAGATATGGATATAAAGCCTTTTGTTATTTTGGAATGTCAGTATGTCCACATTATATTGTTTATATGCAGATGGTCATGTTTGCAATGACTTTTTTCAGTTCGTTAAAAGACAAGCGTATAAAAAAAGGTATGTTAAAAAGTGTTATAATAAATACATGCATTATTATTCTGTTGATATGGTCAGAAAGTATGCTTGAAGCATATGTTCGTATAGATTATTTTAATTAATTTATAGTAATGAATGTTAATGTACATAATTGGAGGAGATTATGAAGAAAAGTATTGAAGATTTTGTTTTTTACATATCGGATGTGAAGAAAATGTCTTTAAGTACAGTACAGTCATACCAAAGAGATTTGAATAAAATGATGATGTTTTTAGAATCGGTTGGAATTGATTCCGTAGATAAAGTAACAGTTACAAACATTAATGCATACATATTAAAACTTGAAAAAGACGGAATGTCGGCGGCGACAATTTCCAGAAATATTGCTTCAATGAGATCATTTTTTCGATTTTTGTTACAAAGAAAACAAATAGATTATGAACCTGTTGAATTTTTGAAGTCACCACCGGTCGAAAAAAAACTGCCTGCGGTATTAAGTGTAGAAGAGGTGGACAGGATTCTGGAACAGCCGGATGATACTACATTAAAAGGAATCAGGGATAAAGCGATGCTTGAATTGCTATATGCGACAGGAATCAGAGTAAGTGAAATGGTTTTGTTAAAAGTATCAGATTTAAATATGCAAATGGATTATGTTATATGCCATAATCAGGCGAAATATAAAGACAGGGCTGTACCTTTTGGAAAAAAGGCAAAGAAGGCATTGTTAAAATATTTTTCTGAGTGCAGGGATAAAATGGTAAAAGAACAGGATAATGATATTCTGTTTGTTAATTGCAAAGGAAAACCTATGAGTCGTCAGGGATTTTGGAAAATTATTAAAGAATATGGATTTAAAGCAGGTATTACTTGTGAGATTAATCCGCTGTTAATAAGACATTCTTTTGCTGCACATATGGTTTCTAATGGAGCTGATTTGAGATCGATTCAGGAAATGATGGGGTTGTCTGATATATCATCAGCCAGAATTTATGAAGATGTAAAAAGACAGAGAATACGAACTGTGTATGACAAAACACATCCAAGGAATTGAAAAAACAGGATGTCACTTCAAAGTGACATCCTGTTTTTTATAACATATCAGCAATAGTATATATAAGTTTTTCAGTCTGATCCCATCCGAGACATGGATCGGTTATGGATTTGCCATAAATGTGTTCTCCGACTTTCTGAGCTCCGGGTTCAATATAGCTTTCAATCATTAAACCTTTAACAAAACTTTTTATTTCATCAGAATGACGTCTGTTGTGAAGTATTTCTTTTGAAATTCTTATCTGGTCGATATATTGTTTTGCAGAATTTGAATGATTCGTATCAACAATAACTCCCGGATTTACAAGGTCGAGTTCATTGTACATATTAAACAGTCTTATTAAATCTTCATAGTGATAATTTGGGATGCATTGTCCGTGCTTATTAACGGCACCTCTTAATATTGTGTGAGTTAATGGGTTTCCGTCGGTTTTAACTTCCCAGCTTCTGTATATGAAAGTGTGTCCGCTTTGAGCAGCTATAACAGAGTTAAGCATAACCGACAAATCTCCACTTGTAGGATTCTTCATGCCGGCAGGAATATCCATACCACTGACTGTTAAACGATGCTGCTGATCTTCTACTGAACGGGCTCCGATGGCAACATATGATAGAATATCAGAAAAATATCTGTAATTTTCAGGATAAAGCATTTCATCTGCAGCTGTAAGTCCTGTTTCCTCCATAACGCGAATATGCATTTTTCTTATAGCCAGAAGACCGGCAAGCAGATCAGGTTTGCCTTCAGGATCAGGCTGGTGCAGCATGCCCTTATATCCCATTCCGGTGGTTCTTGGTTTATTAGTATATATTCTTGGAATAATAATAATCTTGTCAGATACTTTGTCGCTGACTTTTGAAAGCCTGTTTACATAGTCACAGACAGCATCTTCATTATCTGCTGAACAAGGTCCTATTATTAAAATAAACTTATCAGATTCACCTCTGAATACTTTTTTAATTTGAATATCACGTTGCTCTTTCAATTCTGCTAATTTCATTGGAAGAGGAAACTGCTCCTTGATTTCGGCTGGAGTAGGCAACTGTTTGATAAATTGAAAACTCATTTTCAAAATCCTCCTTTAAATGTAATGGTAAAATTATATATTATATTGATTTTAAAATCAAATATATTTTATAACTTAAGCAAATTGTGGTAAAATGTATATATATACATTTTGAAACGGAGTGATAAATATGAAGAAGATTGAAAGAATAATATGGATAATACTTGACAGTGTAGGAGCCGGAGAAATGCCTGATGCGGATAAATTTGGGGATTTTGGTGCGGATACTCTGGATCATGTCTGGGAAGCAAATCAAGGGTTAAATATTCCTAATTTGATTCAACTTGGATTAGGAAATATAGAAGGAATAACACAAATACCTGAGGCTGAAAAACCTATGGGATGCTATGGAAAAATGGCAGAGATATCGAATGGAAAGGATACGACAATCGGTCATTGGGAAATGACAGGTATATATTCACCTGAAAAATTTCCTACTTATCCGGATGGATTTCCGGAAGAAATAGTAAAACGCTTTGTAGATGAAGCAAAACTTCCAGGTATTCTTGCAAATTGTACTGCATCAGGAACAGAAATAATAAAGAAGCTTGGAGAAAAACATATAAAAACAAAAAAACCGATAATATATACTTCTGCTGACAGCGTATTTCAGATTGCATGTCATGAGGAAATATATTCTCCGGAACAATTATATGAAATGTGCAGGACTGCCAGAAATATCTTAACAGGTAAGCATGCAGTAGCAAGAGTAATTGCAAGACCGTTTATTACGGAAAATGGTGAATTTGTAAGGACATCTAACAGAAGAGATTTTTCATTAATACCTCCGAAAGAAAATTTGCTCAATTACATGAAAGAATCGGGTGGAAATGTGATTGCAGTCGGAAAGATAGAAGATATATTCTGTGGTGAGGGAATAACGGAGTCGGTTCATGCCAGAAATAATATGGACGGAGTTGATAAAACTATTAATTATTTAAAAGAGAAAAAGACGGGTATTATATTCACAAATCTTGTTGAGTTTGATTCTACATGGGGACATAGAAGAGATGTAGAAGGTTATGGCAGAGGACTTGAAGAATTTGATAAAAGGTTACCTGAAATAATTAATCTTATGAATGAAAATGATTTGTTGATAATAAATGCTGATCATGGGTGTGATCCTACATTTAGAGGAACTGATCATACAAGGGAGTATATCCCTGTAATAGTTTATGGGAAAGGCATAAAACAAGGGGTAAATCTTGGGACAGGAAGCAGTTTTGCAGATATTGGTCAGACAATCAGTGAGATATTTGAATTAAAAAAACTGCCTATTGGAACAAGTTTTGCCAATAAACTATAATTGGAGGTGGAGTAAGTTTGAAACAAAATAGTAGAGGTTTCCCAAAAATAAAAGGGCATAGCAAACA
>CAMHLZ010000009.1 GCA_946186125.1 uncultured Lachnospira sp.
TCTGCGTTTAAAACTGAATGCGGATGAGGAATATCTTTTTGCGAAAAAGGAACCGGAAATAGAGATACCGGAAGAAGTGGAAAATGAGGAAGAAACAGAGGACGAAGCAGAAACAGAGGAGAAAGAGACGGAGAGTTCTCCGGCAGAGATAAAAACCTTCGGTAAATCTGATAGCATATTTACATATGAGAGTTCAAATGTGGTTATGAGTAATGCCACGAACGTATCCGGGGAAATCACTATGTCAACCGGAAGTGATACAACATCTCAGATGCAGGGACAGGGAAAGGTAATAGAAAATGAAAAAATAGTACGTGATGAAGAAAAGGGGGTTACGTATACTGTTGTACAAATGCGTAAATTAGAAAATACGAAACCTGATATTGGAGAAAGCTCGGTCGGCACGGTATCTAAAGCATTTTTTGACTTTGGTGGAGAATATGTCTGCATTTCAGAAAATCCTGTGGCAAAAAAATACAGACTGATAAAAAACAAAGACTTCAGTTATACTGTATATACGCCTGATAATTCAGTCCTCGAGTACAATGCAGTCGGAAAACTGACAAAAGTTACAGACGCGGCAGGAAGAGAGACAACATTTGAATACGTAGAAAACAAAAAAATCATCACAGACATGACATCAGGAATGAGACTGATACTTATTCATAACAATGAAGGACTTCTTACCTGCATAGAAGATGATAACGGAAGAAGTGCATCCATTACATATGATGAGAACGAGTGTATAACCGCCATCACGGATGAATCCGGATACACAACCGGTTACACATACAATGACAATAACAGAATCACAAAGGTGCAGAACAACAGTAACGAGACAGTACTGGAAAACACATATGACGAGCAGGGACGCGTTATCCGCCAGACGACAGCTTCAGGACAGGAGACAACGTATGAATACAGGAAAGATAATGCGACAGGATATACACATATAACCATTACCTGCGACGGAATCCCTTCGTATGTGGTGGTTAATGATAAAAATGAAATCATTAAGGAAATCAACCAGAGAAACAGCGTAACCACCTATGAATATGATGAAAAAGGAAACGAAATAAAGACAACCGACGGACTTGGTTACAGTACGACCAAGGAATATAATGAATACAACAACATGACAAAGCAGACCGATTCGTCCGGCAGAAGTATACGCTATACATACTACGATAACGGAAATCTGAAAGAAATCATATCCGAAGGAGGAGAAAAGGCCTTCTACGAATATGACGAAAAAAACCTTACCACAAAGATAACAGAGCCGTCAGGAAGAGTGAAAAAATACACTTATTACGATAACGGCCTGATAAAGACGGAAGAGGTGGAAGGACTCGGCACGATGTCATACGAGTACGAAAACGGAAGACTTACAAAACAGACAGACTACAATGGAAACGTAACAACCATTGAATATGACGGTGTCGGAAATATTATAAAGCAGACAGGACCTGACGGGTCAGTCATGTCATACACATACGACAATTCAGGAAGAATCCTTACAGTAACCGATGCGATGGGATATCACACTGCATATACCTACGATAACAACGGTTACAAGGCATCAGAGACGGATGAAAAAGGTTACGTAACCCGCTACGAGAATGATTCAAGCGGCAACAACACGGCAGTAATCTGCCCTGACGGAAGCAGGCTTACATACGTCTATGACAAAAGCGGCAACAACACAGCCATAGTATATCCGGACGGCAGGGAAGAGAGATACACCTACGATTATGCAGGCAACATCGTAAAAAAAGAGACGGCAGACGGAAATGTCGTAAGATACGATTACGACATTTTAAACCAGCTCATATCAGAGACGGACGCATCAGGAAATGCGATAAGCTATGAATACGATGCTGCAGGAAACATTACAAAGAAAACCTACCCTGACGGAGGAAGCGAAGAATACGAATATGACGTAAAAAATGACAGAACAAAAATAACGGATGAAGAAGGAAACGTAACATCATATACCTACGACATCTTAGGAAATGTCATATCAGAAAAAGACCCGTGTGGAAACGTGACCGGAAAAACCTATGACATATACGGCAGAATGACGTCAGAAACAGACGCAAACGGAAACACTGTAAAATACACCTATGATGCAATGGGACAGTGCACACAGGCAGAATATCCAAACGGCCTTAGAATGCATTTTGAATATAACAGTGCAGGAAAACCGGTAAAACAGCTCCGCGAAACATCACAGGGCATAACAACCGTGGCAGAATACACCTACGACAGTGCAGGAAGAGTGCTGACCGAAACAGATGCGGAGGGCATAAAAACCGAAAACGAGTATGATTACAAAGGAAACCTTATACGTGTCAGGGATACGGAAGGCAACATCATACAGGAAAACACCTACGATGTACTCGGAAGACTTCTAAGCACAACTGACGGAGAAGGAAAGGTAACGACATACGAATACGAAACCTCAGGAAATCCTGTTAAAATGACGGAAAATCCTGAAAGTGAAAAAGAGGCAGTAACCGGATACAGCTATGACAGCTTCGGCAGAATAACAGCAGTAACTGATGCACTTGAATCCGTATCCTCATGCACCTATGATGAGGCAGGCAGGGTAAGCACAGTCACAGACCCTAACGGAGGAACAACCTCTTACACTTACGACAGCATGGGCAGAGTAGCATCTGAAAAAAATGCCATCGGAACAGAACTGAAATACGAATACAACACCGACGGCACCTTAAAAACGGAGACAAACGGAAGAGGTCAGAAGAATACATTTAAATATGACGCATCAGGAAGAATTATAAAGCGTACAGACAACGCCGGAACAGCTCAGGCAACCGACACAACCTACACTTACGATAAAGCCGGCAACGTCCTTACGATAACGGATGAAAAAGGAACCATTACAAAAACCTACGACAACATGAACCGCGTCATCACCTGCACCGATTACCGTGGCAGAACCGTAGGATACGGCTACGACCAGGCAGGAAACCTGATTTCACTGACCTACCCGGGCGGTGAAATCGTAAGATACAGCTACTACAATAATGGAAAACTAAAAGACGTAACCGACAGCAAAGGCAGAACCACAGCATACAGCTATGACAGAAACGGCAGGGAATCCGAAGTCATAAGACCTGATTCAAGCTCAGAGACATTTACATGGGATAACACCGGCAAAATAAAAACCCAGAACGACAAAAAGGCGTCAGGTGAAGTCATCCATGAATACAGCTACGACTATGACGAGTCAGGCAACATAACAAACATAACCGGAAGAGACAACAGTGCCGCCATCCTACAGACAGAAAATGCTGTAATGGAATATGATGCATCAAACCGTCTGGTAAAATACAACGGAACAGATGTAGAATACGACGCTGACGGCAACATGACCTACGGTCCCGTAGACGGAAAAATGACCCACATGGAATACGACAGCAGAAACCGTCTGATAAAATCCGGCACCACGACCTACGAATACGATGCCGAAAACAATAGAACCGCCGTAGAGACACCGGAATACAGGGAAGAATACATAACAGACAACACCGGAACACTCACACAGATACTCGAGGCAGTCAGATACTTAAAAGACGGCAAAAAACAGAATACAACATATGTCTACGGAGACGGTGTCATATCCGAGGAAACAGAAATTATTAATACTATAGAAGAAGTGGAGAAAACAAGCTACGTACTCCACCACTACGACCACCTCGGAAACACAACGGAATTGACTGATTCCACAGGAAAAGTTGTGTCAAAATACGCATACGGTGTATACGGTGAGCTTAAGAAAATAGTGGAAGAAACCGCCACCGCATACCTCTACAACGGAAAATATGGAGTAAGAACAGACGAAACAGGACTTTACTACATGCGTAGCAGGTACTATAATGTAACAATAAAAAGGTTCATAAACGCAGACACCGAAAGAGGAAACATCACAAACGGAAAGAGCCTTAACCGCTACAGCTACGTACAGGGAAATCCTGTAAGCTATACAGACCCGTATGGTTTGTCACCACTTGATAATCCGTCAGCGATGGCACATATCCTGTTTGGATTATTAGGAGTAGTTCCGGGGCTGGTGGGAGCGACTGCAGACCTGGCCAACGCTATTTTATACTTCACGGAAGGTAAGTATACAGAAGGTGTAATCAGCCTTATCGGAGGAATAGCATCTGTATTTGGAATACCATGCGTTGATAAGATGATTAAAGCAGGAAAACTTGGAAAATATGCGGCAGACATAGCAAGAATAACAAAGCTGATGTCAAACACAGCCGGCTTCCTTATCAATGGTGAGAACACGATACGGCAGTCTATGGACATGTGCCATAAATATTTCGTAGATAAGAAAGGGGTAAGTGCGGAAACTGCAGCTGAGTTCGCATTGCTGGCAGCAAGTATACTGGGAACATATCTTTCTGCGAAGAATTTTAAAGATACGGTTTGTGAGTGGAGGATAAAAGGCGGAAAACTAAGTACAAAAGATTTGATAAGTAAGAGTGATTCTGCTAAGAAGTGGGGAGTTTTGGACGATGGGACTAATCAAGGAATAAAGCATTTTAGTGATTATTGGGAAAAATATCCAGAAAGGATTCCTTCATTAGAAAAAAGATTAGGTATGGAAGAAGGTGCATTTAATAATTCAATTGATGGATTTAATAATTTTACAAAGCAAGCAGAACGTGTTATTGATGAGGCAACATTAACAGGAAATGTAAAAAATATAAATGGAAAAACAATTTATTATATGGAAGGTGTTGCAAATAAAAAGAAAGGAGTTGTTGTAATTGTACGTGATGGAAAAATCCAATCTATGATGCCAAGTAATATTAAGTCCTTTAATAATATGAATTAAACGAAAAATGGAAAAATACGTTATTAGAGATATTTATATAGATGGATATGAGAGATTTGCTGAATTGGAAATAAAAGATTCTGATGAATATCTAATTGTGCATTTTATAGAATATGATGAATATTTAGAGAATGCACAGAAATCTAAAAAAAAGAAAATTGGTGACACGATAACTGGTGATTTGTGTATTGATTTAGTTACTGTGAATAAAAAATGTGATAAGCGAATAATGCATGAACAATCAATAAAAAAATCTTCGCATATTGAGGCTGTTATAGAGGTTGCAAGAGTAGTAGATAATTATTCTATATATGCTATTTCATCTGTAGCTGATTGTGAGATATTAGTAGAATTTGAAGAAGAGATTAATTATATAGAGGGAGATAGAATCAGGGTTGAAGGTTCTCTTGAAATAATTGAATATAATTAATTTATATAACTTATATGTGAAGATTGTTACTGGCAATATAATGAGGTTGCACAAGATAATCCTAATAAAGTTATACAGCCTAATATAGTTTCTTTAAATGATGCCCAATATAATTATAAAAGATTTGGAGCAAGTGATTAATGGGTTAAAAATTATTTTGGGAGATCAAAGGATGAAGAAATATAAGTTTTAATTATTCGCAACATATTTGTGAAAATAATTAAAAGCCACACAGATATTATATTTGGGTTGATTAGTATATTTCAGTTAGCAAAAAGAGACAAAAATGATTATACATAAGGAGACTGTATGAGACCGTCGGTACTTAGTGAATGCCGGTTATCCGGCAGAGGTTAGTACCGCTACGGTCGAATCCAAGCGAGAGCGTGTCTCCGTTGTATAACATTTTCGTCTCTTTGTTTATACGATATCATAAAAACAGGCAACCGCTATAGCTACGTACAGGAAAATCTGGTCAGCTACACAGACCCGTATGGACTGTCACCGCTTGATAATTCGTCAGCGATGGCACATATACTACTTGGATTATTAGGAATTATTCCGGGGTTTGGTTGTCTGGCAGATACTGCTAACGCAGTAATGTACCTTTTAGAAGGCAAATATGTAGATGCTGCTATATGTGCAATAGGTGCAATAGCAAACGCATTCTGCATACCGGGAGTATCAGAAGCACTCAAGGCAGGAAAGTACGGAAAATACGCCATACAGCTTGAAAAAGTATCAAAATTCATGGCAAATGCATCGGGACTGCTTATAAATGGTGGGAACACAGTAAAGCAGTCTTTTGACATGTATCATAAATATTTTGTGGACAAGAAAGATGCAGGCTGGGATACACTGGGTGAGTTAGGATTGCTGGCACTTAGTGCGTTGGGAACATATTTTTCTGCGAAGGGCATTAAAGATGTGGTTGCTGAGTGGGGGATAAAGGGAAAAAACGGTGCTGATGACATTGTTCAGTATGAAAAATTAAAATCCGAATATATGGCAGATGAAGTATATAATGCGGATAGAAGTGGAAGTGGACTAAAAGAGGATCCTTCACATAGAGCTGCAAGTTATTTATCAAAGGAACAACTTGCGAAAGGGAAAACATATGGATATAGGGGAGGAGATGGAAAGTATTATAAGTTGCTTCAAGTGAAAGGAAAAATGGATGGTCAAGATGGAATATTTGAGTATATAGTTAATAGTTATGGACAAGTGACACATCAAAGATTTATTTTAGGAGGGCAATATACAGGATTTCCTAATCAACATGTCCCTAAAGGAGGATATAAATAAATGTTTTTAAATCGTATATTTTATGAAGAATCGTTTGAATTAATAAAAAAATGGAGTTGGAGTGAAATAAAATACGGACTGGAAAAATCATTTATAACTTGTGAGGATGTTATTTTGTATGCAAGAAATATTTTGGATGAAGATACTGAAGATTTTGATTTAGTTCTTAATTTATCCATTGCAAATGAAAATGAAGTAGCAGACGTATTGATTTCTCTAATATCAAATGAGAAAACAGAAGACGATAATATTATACGCTCAAAGTGGATATTTTCATTTGTTTATAATTCTTTCATAAAAGCATATGACATATCACAGGTAATTGATGAAGTATATACTACTTTTAATTATCCAGATGAAATAAGTATGTTGGTAGGCTATATGCCATGTGAAGATTGTAATACTATTGATGAAAGAATAGAACAATATATAAAAGATGGTAAAATAATGTGGATTTTATAATTGTCAAAGCTTTAGTTAAAACTGTGTAGGTGTATTTCGGTTGTTGATTAAACGGACGCATCAGGAAATGTGATAAGCTATGAATACGATGCTGCAGGAAACATTACAAAGAAAACTTACCCTGACGGAGGAAGCGAAGAATACGAATATGACGTAAAAAATGACAGAACAAAAATAACGGATGAAGAAGGAAACGTAACATCATATACCTACGACATCTTAGGAAATGTCATATCAGAAAAAGACCCGTGTGGAAACGTGACCGGAAAAACCTATGACATATACGGCAGAATGACGTCAGAAACAGACGCAAACGGAAACACTGTAAAATACACCTATGATGCAATGGGACAGTGCACACAGGCAGAATATCCAAACGGCCTTAGAATGCATTTTGAATATAACAGTGCAGGAAAACCGGTAAAACAGCTCCGCGAAACATCACAGGGCATAACAACCGTGGCAGAATACACCTACGACAGTGCAGGAAGAGTGCTGACCGAAACAGATGCGGAGGGCATAAAAACCGAAAACGAGTATGATTACAAAGGAAACCTTATACGTGTCAGGGATACGGAAGGCAACATCATACAGGAAAACACCTACGATGTACTCGGAAGACTTCTAAGCACAACTGACGGAGAAGGAAAGGTAACGACATACGAATACGAAACCTCAGGAAATCCTGTTAAAATGACGGAAAATCCTGAAAGTGAAAAAGAGGCAGTAACCGGATACAGCTATGACAGCTTCGGCAGAATAACAGCAGTAACTGATGCACTTGAATCCGTATCCTCATGCACCTATGATGAGGCAGGCAGGGTAAGCACAGTCACAGACCCTAACGGAGGAACAACCTCTTACACTTACGACAGCATGGGCAGAGTAGCATCTGAAAAAAATGCCATCGGAACAGAACTGAAATACGAATACAACACCGACGGCACCTTAAAAACGGAGACAAACGGAAGAGGTCAGAAGAATACATTTAAATATGACGCATCAGGAAGAATTATAAAGCGTACAGACAACGCCGGAACAGCTCAGGCAACCGACACAACCTACACTTACGATAAAGCCGGCAACGTCCTTACGATAACGGATGAAAAAGGAACCATTACAAAAACCTACGACAACATGAACCGCGTCATCACCTGCACCGATTACCGTGGCAGAACCGTAGGATACGGCTACGACCAGGCAGGAAACCTGATTTCACTGACCTACCCGGGCGGTGAAATCGTAAGATACAGCTACTACAATAATGGAAAACTAAAAGACGTAACCGACAGCAAAGGCAGAACCACAGCATACAGCTATGACAGAAACGGCAGGGAATCCGAAGTCATAAGACCTGATTCAAGCTCAGAGACATTTACATGGGATAACACCGGCAAAATAAAAACCCAGAACGACAAAAAGGCGTCAGGTGAAGTCATCCATGAATACAGCTACGACTATGACGAGTCAGGCAACATAACAAACATAACCGGAAGAGACAACAGTGCCGCCATCCTACAGACAGAAAATGCTGTAATGGAATATGATGCATCAAACCGTCTGGTAAAATACAACGGAACAGATGTAGAATACGACGCTGACGGCAACATGACCTACGGTCCCGTAGACGGAAAAATGACCCACATGGAATACGACAGCAGAAACCGTCTGATAAAATCCGGCACCACGACCTACGAATACGATGCCGAAAACAATAGAACCGCCGTAGAGACACCGGAATACAGGGAAGAATACATAACAGACAACACCGGAACACTCACACAGATACTCGAGGCAGTCAGATACTTAAAAGACGGCAAAAAACAGAATACAACATATGTCTACGGAGACGGTGTCATATCCGAGGAAACAGAAATTATTAATACTATAGAAGAAGTGGAGAAAACAAGCTACGTACTCCACCACTACGACCACCTCGGAAACACAACGGAATTGACTGATTCCACAGGAAAAGTTGTGTCAAAATACGCATACGGTGTATACGGTGAGCTTAAGAAAATAGTGGAAGAAACCGCCACCGCATACCTCTACAACGGAAAATATGGAGTAAGAACAGACGAAACAGGACTTTACTACATGCGTAGCAGGTACTATAATGTAACAATAAAAAGGTTCATAAACGCAGACACCGAAAGAGGAAACATCACAAACGGAAAGAGCCTTAACCGCTACAGCTACGTACAGGGAAATCCTGTAAGCTATACAGACCCGTATGGTTTGTCACCACTTGATAATCCGTCAGCGATGGCACATATCCTGTTTGGATTATTAGGAGTAGTTCCGGGGCTGGTGGGAGCGACTGCAGACCTGGCCAACGCTATTTTATACTTCACGGAAGGTAAGTATACAGAAGGTGTAATCAGCCTTATCGGAGGAATAGCATCTGTATTTGGAATACCATGCGTTGATAAGATGATTAAAGCAGGAAAACTTGGAAAATATGCGGCAGACATAGCAAGAATAACAAAGCTGATGTCAAACACAGCCGGCTTCCTTATCAATGGTGAGAACACGATACGGCAGTCTATGGACATGTGCCATAAATATTTCGTAGATAAGAAAGGGGTAAGTGCGGAAACTGCGGCTGAGTTGGCATTGCTGGCAGCAAGTGTACTGGGAACATATCTTTCTGCGAAGAATTTTAAAGATACGGTTTGTGAGTGGAGGATAAAGAGTGGAAGTAAATATGGCATAGATGTTGATAATCTTAATTTCAGTAATACAGTATCAGGACATGGTAATAGACCGTATCAAGATTCTAAGTTGCTGATAAATGAAATTATCAACTCAAGTAAACCTATTCAAGATCCCCAAGGTACAAATGCATTATATTGGGAAGTAGATGGAAGCTTTAATAATAGTAATGGAATATATGAATTGTTAATTGACCCTGAAACAAATACCGTTTGGCATTTTGTATATAAATCAAAGTAGGAGAATGATAATTATGAATGATAAAGTATACTCAAAAAAAACTCATAGCATAAGTCGAACAGATAATTGTGAGAATACATTCTCTTTAACTATCAACTTTTTTGAACTATCTTTTGAGGTGGATACATATAAACTTGTTGATGTTTTTGGCTTTTTTCCATTGATAAAAGCGATTAAAACTAATATATCTATACCGCAATATAATAAAGGAGATTATTGTATAAGACTTAATAATCAAAATATAAAGAGTGGAGAAATATATAATTACAATGATATGGCATATACAGAGGGAGTTGATTTTAAAAATTCCCAAATATATTATGATGCTAGTAATAAAATAATTTGTATTGGTGAAATTGAATACAAGTATATGGTAATAAAGGTTAATAATTACATAATATGTGTACTTGATTCAAAAGGCATTCTCAGATGTCTCTATATTATGTTTGATAGAATTGAATGATTGTCTATATTTAAGCACCACCAATTCCTCCCCCTTAAAGCCAACAAAAGTAAATCCAACCACCATCCCGAACCCGAATCGCCTCTCAGCTACGCTGATGTCAGTCGATGAGGGCGAGGGGGTGGGGACAGCGAGTTACAGAGTAACGAGCAAGATTATAGCGGTTTTAGCCCCTGTTGGGAATACTTAAGTAAAACCGAATAATGAATCTTCAGTTTAGGTCCATTAAGCTGATATCAAAGCACTCTTAGCAAAATTTATTTTGTTAGGAGTGTTTTTTACACAACTTAATTATAGCAGGACACTGTATAGAAAAGACTGAGGATAAATGGCATTTATACTATAGTGAACGAGGGATAAAAGAAACTATAAATTATTATGATAATGAGGATGAAGTTGTTGAGGCATTTTTATCAGAAATAGATAGGTTTATTTAATGATGGGTGCAAGCAGTATTGTTGAATAGACAGGGAGAATGTACGAGACTGTCATTAATTAATGACTGTCGATTATCTGGCAGAGGTTAGTACCGCTACGGTCGAATCCAAGCGAGAGCGTGTCTCCGCTGTATAACATTTTCGTCTCTTTGCTTGTACAATATCATGGCCATAGGAAAAAGCTAATTATCAAATATAGGCATATGAAACATAAAAACAACCTACATACTCCATCACTACGACCACCTCGGAAACACAACAGAACTGACCGATTTAACAGGAAAAGTCGTATCAAAATATGCCTACGGCGTATACGGCGAACTTAAGAAAATAGTGGAAGAAACTGCCACCGCATACCTCTACAACGGAAAATATGGAGTAAGAACAGACGAAACAGGACTTTACTACATGCGTAGCAGGTACTATAATGTAACAATAAAAAGGTTCATAAACGCAGACACCGAAAGAGGAAACATCACAAACGGAAAGAGCCTTAACCGCTACAGCTACGTACAGGGAAATCCTGTAAGCTATACAGACCCGTATGGTTTGTCACCACTTGATAATCCGTCAGCGATGGCACATATCCTGTTTGGATTATTAGGAGTAGTTCCGGGGCTGGTGGGAGCGACTGCAGACCTGGCCAACGCTATTTTATACTTCACGGAAGGTAAGTATACAGAAGGTGTAATCAGCCTTATCGGAGGAATAGCATCTGTATTTGGAATACCATGCGTTGATAAGATGATTAAAGCAGGAAAACTTGGAAAATATGCGGCAGACATAGCAAGAATAACAAAGCTGATGTCAAACACAGCCGGCTTCCTTATCAATGGTGAGAACACGATACGGCAGTCTATGGACATGTGCCATAAATATTTCGTAGATAAGAAAGGGGTAAGTGCGGAAACTGCGGCTGAGTTGGCATTGCTGGCAGCAAGTGTACTGGGAACATATCTTTCTGCGAAGGGGATTAAAGACTCGGTTGCTGAGTGGAGGATAAAGGGGAAAGTTGGAAAATCCGGAGATGTGATAACAGACGGGGGAAGTGTTAAAAGTTCAACAGGATTTGATAAATGGTTAAACAAGGGTGAATCCGATAATAAAGTATATTTTGGTATAGATAAAAATGGAAGAGCTGTATATACAGGTATAACAAAACAATCTAAGAGTGATAGATTATATCAACATAATAGAAATGGTAAGGAATTCACAGATTTGGAAGTTCAGTATGATGGATTGACAAGAAATCAAGCTAGAGCAATAGAACAATATTATATTGAAAATGGTCCAAATGAAAAAAATAAAATAAATAGCATAAGTAGTAAGAATAAGTATTATAAACAAGCAATGGAGTGGGCAGAAAAATATATTAAGGAGCATTAAATTATGAATAATATAAATGATAATATTTTAACAAGAAGGTGGAATGAACGATATAGTCAACTGTCGGATGAATTAAAAAATAAAATTACACTATATGAAAGTAATATTAAACAATTAAAAAAAATAAAAAGAAATCTTAAATATCCTGATGTGGGAGATGTATTTAATTTGATTTCATGTGATGACATAGAAATAAATGGTATAGTTATTAATAATCATATAAATAACATCAATGGAGAAGATTTGATAGTCATAGCACTTATAAAATATAAATATGATTATAAGCAAGTTATTGAAAAAGGATTGTCATCAAAAAATCTTATAATAGCACCTCAGATTGTTGGAAAGGAATATTGGACTAAAGGGTATTTCAATATTTTTGACCATTGGTATAGAGATATTAATTGTGATAGTTATGGATTTTATAGTATAGGGAAAGGAAAAATATTTGATGAATATGGGATAGCTGCAAAAAAAGAACCAAATTTATTAGGAGTATTTGGTGTTTCAACAATAAATGGAATATCAATTAAAATAAACCAAGAATTAATTATTGAAGGGATTATATAATATGTGGTTTTGATTTTTTGATGCCAGTTGAATACGAATACGAGCAGAAAAAGAAAAGGCTACTGACGAAACTTACACTTATGATAAAGCCAGCAACGTACTTATGTTAACTGATGCAAAAGAAATCGTTACAAAAACATACGACAACATAAATTGCATCATTACTTAGCGAATGTAATTATTTGGTAGATGTTAGCAAAAATCACTAAGTTAGAGGGGAATCTTACATCGTATTTGATAAAGTTTTGTAAGAAATTTAGAGGAATATGTATACGTAAATCAAAAGATATTAAAATGATTATATATAAGGAGACTGTATCTACAATGTATGATATTTTCGTCTCTTTGTTTATACGATATCATAAGAACAGGAACTTCCACCGCATACCTCTACAACGGAAAATATGGAGTAAGAACAGACGAAACAGGACTTTACTACATGCGTAGCAGGTACTATAATGTAACAATAAAAAGGTTCATAAACGCAGACACCGAAAGAGGAAACATCACAAACGGAAAGAGCCTTAACCGCTACAGCTACGTACAGGGAAATCCTGTAAGCTATACAGACCCGTATGGTTTGTCACCACTTGATAATCCGTCAGCGATGGCACATATCCTGTTTGGATTATTAGGAGTAGTTCCGGGGCTGGTGGGAGCGACTGCAGACCTGGCCAACGCTATTTTATACTTCACGGAAGGTAAGTATACAGAAGGTGTAATCAGCCTTATCGGAGGAATAGCATCTGTATTTGGAATACCATGCGTTGATAAGATGATTAAAGCAGGAAAACTTGGAAAATATGCGGCAGACATAGCAAGAATAACAAAGCTGATGTCAAACACAGCCGGCTTCCTTATCAATGGTGAGAACACGATACGGCAGTCTATGGACATGTGCCATAAATATTTCGTAGATAAGAAAGGGGTAAGTGCGGAAACTGCGGCTGAGTTGGCATTGTTGGCAGCAAGTGTACTGGGAACATATCTTTCCGCGAAGGGGATTAAAGGTGCGGTTTGTGAGTGGAGGATAAAGGGGGATACACGAGCTGATTTTTATGTAGGACCCAATGGGAAGGCATTGCCTAGCCAATATAAAGAGTGGATTGGTACCAACAGGCAAAGCGAATTATTGAGCCAAGCTGATAATTCACGATTAAAAAATGCTATAAAGCAGTTATATAGAGGAAAATCTTTTATTGGTGACGGTGGAACTGCAGATGTAATAAGATTTGAAAAACAGACAGGTTTGATGTTGGGAAAAAATGGGGGATCACATATTCAAAAAGGAACAGACATGGCTAATTATATCAAGAATAAAATTTTAACTCAGGATTTAAGTGATTCAGATAGGGCTTTAGCTACAAAATTATTAGAAGACTTATATGATGCATTAGGCAGGTGAGAATATATGGAATATAATGATTTATATAGGGTGTTTAAGCAGGAAATTCCAGAAGGGTTAAATTTTCTTCAAACAATGGAAAAAGAGAACTTGATAGATGAGACTGACGGAATGCATATAATATTTGGCATGATAATAGTTCCTTATATATTATATTGTATCCGACATGAAAATGTGCTTGAAGTGAGAAAAATATTCTCTTTTTTAGAAAGAATGGCAGTAACGGAAGATGTAAAAGTGAATGAAGTTTTAGATTTTACCGTATTAGAGAAATTGGTTGATGAGGGTCAGGATGTTATTGACAAATGCAAACAGTACATGGGAATAAATACATTAAAGCATTGTGAGGAAATAGAGAAATATTTTCTGTTCTAATTTATCTTTATGCAAGATAAATTTGAACACATCCATGAATACAGCTACAACTATAACGAATCAGGCAACATAATAAACATAACCGGAAGAGACAACAGTGCGGCCATCACACAGACAGAAAACGCTATAATGGAATACGATGCCGAAAACAATAGAACTGCCGTAGAGACACCGGAATACAGGGAAGAATACATAACAGACAACACCGGAACACTCACACAGATACTCGAGGCAGTCAGATACTTAAAAGACGGCAAAAAACAGAATACAACATATGTCTACGGAGACGGTGTCATATCCGAGGAAACAGAAATTATTAATACTATAGAAGAAGTGGAGAAAACAAGCTACGTACTCCACCACTACGACCACCTCGGAAACACAACGGAATTGACTGATTCCACAGGAAAAGTTGTGTCAAAATACGCATACGGTGTATACGGTGAGCTTAAGAAAATAGTGGAAGAAACCGCCACCGCATACCTCTACAACGGAAAATATGGAGTAAGAACAGACGAAACAGGACTTTACTACATGCGTAGCAGGTACTATAATGTAACAATAAAAAGGTTCATAAACGCAGACACCGAAAGAGGAAACATCACAAACGGAAAGAGCCTTAACCGCTACAGCTACGTACAGGGAAATCCTGTAAGCTATACAGACCCGTATGGTTTGTCACCACTTGATAATCCGTCAGCGATGGCACATATCCTGTTTGGATTATTAGGAGTAGTTCCGGGGCTGGTGGGAGCGACTGCAGACCTGGCCAACGCTATTTTATACTTCACGGAAGGTAAGTATACAGAAGGTGTAATCAGCCTTATCGGAGGAATAGCATCTGTATTTGGAATACCATGCGTTGATAAGATGATTAAAGCAGGAAAACTTGGAAAATATGCGGCAGACATAGCAAGAATAACAAAGCTGATGTCAAACACAGCCGGCTTCCTTATCAATGGTGAGAACACGATACGGCAGTCTATGGACATGTGCCATAAATATTTCGTAGATAAGAAAGGGGTAAGTGCGGAAACTGCAGCTGAGTTGGCATTGCTGGCAGCAAGTGTACTGGGAACGTATCTTTCTGCGAAGGGGATTAAAGGTGCGGTTGATGAGTGGAGGATAAAGGGTGGAAGTAAAACACCTTTAGCACAATACGGTGATGAATTTGGGAAAATGAGTGATTTTCCCTCGTAAATACGGCATTTTTTAAAGAAAAAATAGCCGAAAAACGATTTTAAAGTAGCGTGAAGGTGGTAGAACAGTAGGTTCTGGTAAGGTTGCTACAATTATTGAATAATTATTATTTGATAAAATATAGTAATATTTCATTCGCGCCAGATTTTCCGGTGCGGATGTTTTTTACATAAAGCAAGAAATGTAATATTATAAATGAAAATAGGTAGACAAGGGGATGTAGAACATGAATTTACTGGAAAAAGCATAAGTGGAGGAATTATTTTGAGAAATGAAGAGTTTATTTGCGGAAAAAAGTGTTTTGTTTATGAAAATGGAAGTTCATCAAATATTTTGATTCAGCCAATTGATAAACATGATTTAGAAAATTTGGATGAGGAAGTGGAAAAGATTGGTGAATTGTCGGATAATAAGAACTTTACTTTGTATGCAATCTTAACCTGTGACTGGAATCGTGAATTGTCTCCGTGGAAAGCACCGGCAGTATTTGGCAGTGAAGATTTTAAAGGCGGAGCAGAGGAAACTCTTAAATACATTGAGCAGGATTTACTGCCATATATTCAAGATAAATGTGCCGGACAGAAAGTACTGAAATGCTATCTTGGAGGATACTCACTTGCGGGACTGTTTGCACTTTGGGCGGCTTACCGTACAGATGTGTTTGCGGGAATAGCGGCAGCATCTCCATCTGTATGGTTCCCGGGATGGACTGATTTTATAGAACGGCAAAGTATTAAGAGCCGGTTTGTCTATATGAGTATTGGTGATAAGGAAGAGAAAACAAAAAATCCGGTAATGGCAAAAGTTGGAGAAAATATACGTTATACGGAAAAGGTTTTGAAAGAATCGGGACAGAGTCCCTGCTATATACTTGAATATAACAAGGGAAATCATTTTAAGGATTGTTGTGGCAGGATGGCGAAGGCATTTGCATGGTTATGTATACAAAATAATAGTAAAAAAATGCAGTGAAATATTAATATAATGTTGAAATAATTAAAGAGAGGTGAAGATAATGACATTAACAGGTGTAAAAATCTCAGTACCTTTGGAGATGGTATCATATATCAATTCAGACGATGAAAAAATGGAATTAGAAAGAAACGCTCTTATTTTATATCCATTTATTAAAAATTTAACGATTTCACACGGAAAAGCAGCTGAAATTCTAGGAATAAGTAAGAATGAACTGATAGAGTTGTACGATGGACTGGGATTGGCTTATTTGGATTTTGAGATAGATGAAGTTGAAGAGGAGGTTTCTATTTACAAGAAACTGAAAGGGGTAACAGAATGATAGTAATTTCAGATACAACACCGATTATTTCATTACTTAAGATAAATCAATAGGAATTATTAAAGCATTTGTTTGGAGATGTTCAGGTTCCAAATGCAGTTTACGAAGAATTAATTTCTATAGGAAAATTATTTTAATGACAGCGACCAGCGAAGGCATTTGCATGGTCGCTTAATTATTTTGCGGATTTAAAACAGCACAGTAAAATTTTTTCTTAAATATGTCAAAAGTACTTGAAGATATTACGCAAATGTTATATAATATAAATACAACATAATAAAAATGTTAAAAAATCAGAGCTGATTGATACGTTTTAAGAAAGGCAAGGTAGACATTATGAAGAAAAAAATTAAATTTATTAAAGCAGCAACATTAGTGACATTGGCAGCAGGTATGGTTCTGAGTACGGTAAAAGGAGGAAACGTATCCGATAATGTTACAGGCATAGTAGCATATGGAGCAGATACTTCTAAGATATATGGAGATTTTAATTATACGGTCATTAATGATTCGTATGTCAGGATAAAAAAATATACCGGGAAAGAATATGATGTAGCAGTTCCGGATGTGATTGATGGATATAAAGTAAAACAAATAGGAAAAAAAGCATTTTATGGTTGTAAAGATTTACAGAGTATAGTACTTCCGGACAGTGTAGAACGAATAGGAAAACGAGCATTTGAGAATTGTAAAAAATTACAGAGCATAGAACTTGGGGACAATGTAACGGAAATAGGTGAGTATGCATTTTTTGGCTGTGAGAATTTACAAAGCATAAGTATACCCGCAAATGTTACAAAAATAGAACAATTTATATTTAAGGATTGTAAAAATTTACAGAGCATAGAACTTCCGGAAAAAGTTACTGTAGTAGGCTCATATGCATTTGGCAATTGTGAGAATTTACAAAGTATAAGAATACCGGAAAAAGTTACTGTAATAGCAAGCTCCGCATTTAAGAATTGCAAAAAAATACAGAGTGTAGAACTTTCGGACAATGTAGCGGATATAGGTGAGTCTGCGTTTGAAGGTTGTGAGAATTTACAAAGCATAAGAATACCGGAAAAAGTTACTAAGATAGCAGATTCCACATTTGAGGGTTGCAAAGAAATACAGAGCATAGAGCTTGGAGACAATGTAACGGATATAGGTGAGTCTACATTTGAAGGTTGCGAAAATTTACAGAGCATAGAGCTTCCGGACAGTATAACACAAATAGGAGCTTGTGCATTTGAAGGTTGCAAAAATTTACAGAGTATAGAACTTCCGGACGGTTTAACACGAATAGAAAACAGATTGTTTTTTTATTGTTGTAATTTACAAAGCATAAAAATACCGGAAAAAGTGGAAGCTATAGAAGAGTTTGCGTTTGGTAAGTGCTATAACATGGAAAAAGTTACAATATCTGACAGCGTTAAGGAAATATCAGAATATGCGTTTGATTGGCATGGGGCTAAATTTATGATAGAATGTAATGAGGGTTCATATGCATATAATTTTGCAAAACAGAATAATTATGGCATTATAGTTAATGGTGAGGTTGTGAGCGAAGATAAAACGACTGAAAGAATGATTAATCATATTGGGTATAGAATTGTTGATAACTCATATGTCGAAATTAAGTTTTATGATGGACATGAAACTAATGTAGTAATACCGGATAAGATTGAGGGATATAAGGTCAGAGTTATTGCGGACGGAGCGTTTTGTAAAGATGGAGAATATGATTTTAGTAATTGGTCTGATCCGGATGATTGGAGCACTTATGAATATGATACTACAATAAAAAGCATAAAACTCCCTAAATGGTTAAAAACTATAGGAGCATCTGCGTTTAGTGGTTGTAAGGCATTAGAAAGCATAGAAATACCTGAGGGTGTAACAAAAATAGGAGAAAAAGCTTTTGGATATTGTGATAGCATTAAAAGTATAAATATTCCAAAAGGTGTGAAGAAAATTGGAAAATCAACATTTATAAGTTGTAAAAAGTTAAAAACAGTTAAACTTTCAACAGGGCTGACACACATAGGTAAATCAGCATTTAGAGGTTGTTCAGAATTAACTCAGATTTCTATACCTAACAGTGTAAAAGCTATAGCAGGAGACGCATTTACAAAAGTCAATGCAAACTTTAAGATAGTATGTCGTAAAAATTCTTACGCGTATAAATATGCAAACAAACAGGGGATAAGTGTTACTATAAAGAAATAATAAAAAAATGGCAGTCAGAAATGGCTGCCATTTATATTATCATGACATGACGATTTGACAAATAAAAGTTTCTAATATATACTTTACGCACAGTTATCGATAATCTGTATGAAAAAAATATTTACTGAGAGGAGTGTGTTATGCTTGGAAATAACAGATAAAAGAATAGACTCAGGAAAAGCATTTGACTGGGGAAAAACATCAGAAGAATATGCAAAGTACAGGGATATATATCCGGAAGAATTTTATAAAAAAATTGTTGACAGGGGACTTTGTGTAGAAGGACAGAGGGTATTGGATATTGGAACGGGTACAGGTGTTTTGCCACGAAATATGTATCGATTTGGTGCACAGTGGGTTGGAACTGATATTTCACCGGAGCAGATTGAACAGGCGAAGATTCTTGCAAAGGCAGGAGATATGAAGATAGATTTCCATGCTGTTCCGGCTGAGAAAGTTGATTATCCGAAGGAAAGTTTCGATGTTATAACCGCATGTCAATGTTTCTGGTATTTTGACCACGAAATAGTTATGCCGAAGCTTTCAGAACTCTTAAAACCGAATGGCAAGCTTGTGGTTCTATACATGGCATGGCTTCCGTATGAAGATGAGATTGCAGGAAAGAGCGAGGAGCTTGTCTTAAAGTACAGTCCGAAATGGTCAGGTGCCGGTGAAACGAGACATCCTATTTGGATACCGGAAGTAGCATATGAATATTTTGATATGGAAGAACACGCAGAATATGATTTGATGGTGCCGTTTACAAAGGAGACATGGCATGGAAGAATGCAGGCATGTCGCGGTGTAGGGGCATCATTATCAGCTGATGAGTTAAAAAGCTGGGATAAGGAACACAGGGAACTTCTGGATAGAATCGCACCTGATAAGTTTGAGGTGTTACATACTGCTGCATTTGCTATATTGGGAAAAAAGTAGAGTCAGGAAAATGATTGGAGGGATTGTGTTAGGGGCGATTATTGCGGCCTTCGCAATCGAAGAATTTCTTGTACCATGTACAATACTTGACGGAGGAGATTTGTCTGATTTTGAAGAAGGATTGTAAGGTGAATTTTTAAATTTAATAGAATAGTTTTCCTAAAATCTGACAATACTGTTAATGTAAAAAAACATTAGGAGGTATACAAAAATGGGAGATTTAACAGAACTTGAACTTCAAAACATCAGACATCTTATTGTGGGTTATGAGACAAGCCATAATAAAATGACAAGTTACGCAAAGAAAGCAGAAGATGCCGGAATCAGACAATTTTTTGATAAGGCGGCACAGGATGCTTTGAATAACAAACAGACATTGATGCAGTATTTAGGTTAGTGTGAAAAATCATATATGATTTTTCAGCCGGCTATTTGTGCCGAGTCCAAATAGCCGGGGATGCGAACGTTTCCTCGTACAAAGTGCTCGGAATGGAGGAGTATATGGAAGAAAAATATATGGTTACGGATTCATTAGAATCCATTAATGCTGAACTTTCTAAGTTTGGAGAAATGATACCACAGACTGATAACAAGCAGTTAAAGCAGACTCTTAAAACATTTAGAAATAATTGCGAAACTTCGCAGGAAGAACTGTATGAAATTGCAAGAAGCAAAAATTATTACATTCCTGCGCAGAAGGCAACAAATGAAGAAATACAGAATGTAAAAGAAATATTCGCAGTCGGGGCGTAGTGTGAAAAATCATATATGATTTTTCAGCCGGCTATTTGTGCCGAACCCCAATAACTCTGATGCGACAATGTGCTTCCTCACACAAAGTGTAGAAGGCGGCACAATTTGCTCAGAGTAGAGATTCTTCTGACGCGAAGCGTATGAGAAATGGAGAATAAAAAAATGACGCAGAAGCGTCATTTTTTTTATGTAAAGGTTATGCGATTAACCTATTGTGTTTATGCTGTTTATAATTTATAATTTTATTAAAATAAGTGATGAGGTATTGCGATGTGGTCTGAAAATAAGGTTAGAATAAAAGATATTGCAGAGGAACTTGGTGTAAGTACGGCAACCGTTTCGAATGTGCTTCACGGAAAAACTAAGAAGATATCAGAGCAGACGGTTAAAAAGGTGGAGAAAAAGCTGGAGGAGCGTGGGTATATTCCTAATATGGCAGCGACTTTGTTAGCAAGAAATAATTCCAGGATAATAGGTGTGGTTGTCAATAATCATCCTAAATATGAAGGGCATATTTTCGAGGATTCGTTTATAGCTTCGGCTATTAACCACCTTTCGGATGAAATAGAAGACAGCGGATATTTTATGATGCTTAAAAAAGCAAAGAAAATCACGGAGATAATAGAGTTTGCATCTATGTGGAATATGGATGGTATAGTCGTAATCGGGTTTTGTGAAGATGAGTATCAGGATTTGCGTGACAGAATAAGGATATCTATGGTTATATACGGCGGATTTGTCTATGAGCAGAACAGATATGGAAATATTACAATTGACGATTTTGACGGTGGCAGACAGGCAGGATTATATCTTAAAAAAAACGGACACAGAAAAGTTTTGTGTGTTGCTGACAATGAAGTGTGTATGGATAGGAGGCGGTATGAGGGTGTATGCGAAGGTCTGGGAGAAAAAGCTGACTTTTTAAAAATACCTATGCAGGAGAATGAAAGACATATCTTTTATGAAAAAAATTTTGAGAAATTTTTAAAGTATACGGCTATATTTGCAGTCTCAGATTTTTATGCATTAGAGTTGATGCATTTTTTGCAGAAAAAACAAGTAAATATTCCGGAGGATATTTCTATTATCGGCTTTGATGGAAGTGTAGATGCAAAAAAATCAAAGCCAAGACTGACAACGGTTAAGCAGGACAATAAACTAAGGGCGCAGACGGCAATATCGCTGCTTATAAGAATGATAAACGACAGCAGTGTTGCTGAAAATCTGTGCATACCGGTAGAATTGGAAATAGGTGAAAGTGTAAAAAATCATATTGATATATGATTTTTTACACGGCAATTTGTGCCGCAGGCGCCACAAATTGCCAACATTAGCGTCTGCAGAATGGAGATTAACATGGAGAAAAAATTAGTTATTAAACAGGATATTTTAAATGTGTTAGAAAAAGCGGGAGTAAAAAAAGGGCAGACAATTATGGTTCATACATCTCTTGGCAGTATGGGATATGTTTGCGGTGGTGCACAGACGGTTATTGAAGCATTAATTGAGACAGTGGGGGATGACGGCACAATCATGATGCCGACACAGTCGTGGAGAAATCTTGATCCGGAAGTGGGAGTGCACTGGGAAGTCGGTGAGGAATCATGGCAGATAATCCGTGACAACATTCCTGCATATGATAAAAGAATAACTCCTACAAATACCATGGGTGCAGTATCAGAAATGTTCAGACAGTGGGATGGAGCGATTCGCAGTGATCATCCGGCACGCTCTGTGGCAGCATGGGGGAAGAATGCAGAGTATCTGACGAAGGATCATGATTTGTCAAATATTTTTGGAGAAGGTTCACCGGTTGGCAAGCTATATGAACTTGACGGATATGTTCTTCTTATGGGTGTCGGATATGATAAAAACACATCACTCCATCTTGCTGATGTAAGAGCAGAGTATCAGAGTAAACATATGTGTACGGAACACAGCGCCATTAAAGAAAACGGGAAACGTGTCTGGAAAGCATATGAAACGTTATTTGTGGACGGCGAGGATTTTGAACAAATAGGTGAGGCATTTGAAAAGGAACATGAAGTAATAAAAGTTCATCTGGGAAATGCGGCTTTGCGTTTTATGAAACAAAGAGAGCTTGTGGATTTTGCTGTTAGATGGATAGAAAAAAACAGAAAATAGCTCTGATGCGACAATACGCTTCCTCGTATAAAGTGCTCGGAATGGGCGGAATGGAGATTAGTTTGGAAGATAAGTTTTTTAAAACATCAATGCAAATTGCAATTCCGGTATCATTGCAGGCGATGCTTCAATCGTCATTTTCGATGATTGACCAGGTTATGGTAGGACAGCTTGGAACATCACAGATTGCAGCGGTGGAAATAGGTGGAAAACCGGGATTTGTATTTAATTTTGTCGCAGGCGCTGTGGCTACTATTACAGGTATAATGGTTTCCCAATACATAGGAAAGAAAGACGAGAAATCCGTACAAAAGAGCCTTTCTGTAAATCTTTTGACGGTAACGGTTATAGCGGCAATATTTTTCGCCTTGTGCCTAGCTTTTCCTGAAAATATTGCTGAAATATTTACAAAAGACAATGCAGTGTTAAATGAGGCAGGATTGTATATAAGAACCATGTCTGTAACATTTTTACTGTCAGGAATAGGCATTGTACTGGCGGTAATGATTCGCTGCAGGAATAAGGCAAAGTATCCTCTGTATATAAGTGCTGTATCTGCGATAGTTAATACAGGACTTAATTGGATTTTTATATTTGGACATTTTGGGTCCCGTGCAATGGGAGTACAGGGGGCTGCGTTTGCAAGCATAATTGGACAGGTAGTAAACGTTGCACTGATGATTCTTGTATTTTTTAAGATAAACGGGAAATTTCATTTTTCAATAAATCTTGGAAAGTCAGAGACAATACAATATTTTGCAATGCTTATGCCGGTCGTACTTAGCGAACTCCTATGGACAATAGGGCAAAATGTTAATACATACATTTATGGGCATATGGGAACAAAAGAACTGGCAGGAATGTCTATGACAGGTCCTGTGCAGGGTCTAATGATAGGAATGCTCAGCGGTCTGTCTCAGGCAGCAGGCATTTTGATAGGAAAAAGGCTTGGAGAAAAAGAGTACGAAAAGGCATATCGTGAGTCAGTGCTTTTGTGTATATACGGACTTATTGGTTCTTTGGTTTTATCAGCAATGCTTATAATATTGCGTGGAGTATATGCGGATTTGTATAACGTTGAGGCAGACGTGCACTCTATAGGTTCAGCACTACTGCTTGCATTCGCAGTGCTTGCACCGGTAAAAGTTGAAAATATGATTCTTGGTGGCGGAATTATAAGAAGCGGTGGACGAACAAAGTATATAATGTTTATTGATGTGGTTGGTACATGGATTGTGGGGGTTCCACTGGGGATTATCACCGGAATGGTATTGCATATGCCGATTGTGTGGGTATATTTTATATTATCTCAGGAGGAACTTGTACGTCTTATAATCAGTATTGTCATGTTCAGGAAGAGAAAATGGATGAATACGCTGGAGTAATTAAATTGAAAGGTTTAATTGACATATATGATATTATGTGATATGATGCTAATCGTGCTAAAAATATAGCAAATAATTAACATGATGAGAACAAAGAGAATTTTGGCAGTATGTATGGCGGGAGTATTGATGACAGGAACATTGACATGCGTCTCTGCAAAAACATTGAAAGAATCTTTTTCGGTTGGCACAAAACTTGAGTGTTTAGATGCAACTGTAACAGGAAATATGAAGTCAAATTGTAACGTTTCCAAAAGGGTATGCAAAATATGGTAACAAATAAGATAATATAGGACACTATTTTTAGTAAAAGGGATGTGGATTCCACATCCCTTTTGGTGTAAATGATTAAAATTTTTAAAAGAAGGAATTAAAAGTATAATGAAAAAAATCAGATTTATAAGTATTTTATTAATTATGATTGTCAGCGTGTTGCCGGTCATATGTATATTAATGATACATCACATATCATTATGTAAAACGATAGAAAACATTGAAGAAGGAAGCTTTGGTAAAAGCCTGTGTATGGCACATATTAAGGAAAATTCTTCTGAAACAGGATATTTGATTTATGAAGCACTGATGGAACAAAATGTTTCCTGTGGAATCTATCTCGATGACAAAGAAAGTGTAGAAAAAATCGTCAGATATATGGCATTTACGAAGGACTATATTGATTTTCCCATGCAAATGGGAAGATTCTTTAAAAAGGATGATTTTAAGAAAGACAGAAGAGTTGCTGTTATAGGAAAAAATATTGAGGGTACATATGAGAAAAAAGGAAAGACATATATAAGTATAGATAATAAAGAGTATCGTGTAATTGGAAGAATGGGATATGAAGAGGAAACCTCGTTTGATAATTACATATTTGTGAATTTGCTTGCCTGTGATAAAGAAGAAGTAAATATTTATTCAGTAGACTTTTTTGATGATATCGATGGAGAATCGGTATTGGAAAAATGCAATTCAAGACTAAAAAAATCTGACAGCAGCCTTGAAGTATTAGGTGGAACTGACAGTTATGCAGATTCATTGACAGTTGATATTGATGTTGCAGCATGGTTTTTAGGATTGTTATTATGTTATATAGTTTGTGTTATTTTAATATCTTATCAATGGTTGATGTTACAAAGAAGAGAATTAGGAATCTGCCGGATGCTTGGGGCATCTAAGGGAAGAGTGATGCTTTATATAATGGGACATTATTGTGGATACATGTTGATTTCATTTATAGTGGGATTCGTATATTGTCATTTGTTTTACCCGTCATATAGTTCTTCTTTTTACAAAGGATTTTTTATCAGTATAAGCATTTTAGTAGTATTTATGTTTATAACATTACAGAGAATAAAACGTGATTCGATTGAAGAGGTGATAAAAGCATGATATTGATACGGTGTAAGAATATATGGAAAATGATGTGTAATGATACAGTAGCGGTGACATTGCTTTTGATTCTTATAACATCATGTCTGGTTTTAACAGGAAATATAGTGCAAAAGCAGGAAAAAAGCCAGAAAAAGGCTGAAGAATTTCAGGAACAATATGGAGATATGGAACATTATTGGACGGCCGAGGCATTAGATGATCTTGATTATAATACATATTTGTGTGATGATACAGGAAAATTATATGATAAATTAAGTAATATAAGACAACTTTTATGGAGTGAAGAGCAATTTCAGTTTTATACATGTTGCACACAACCTATCGAAATCAAGAATAAAATAGAGGATATTTTTTTATATGGTTATGAACAGGGAAATACGGAGTGCAGTGTTCAGGAAATAGATGGAATAATGCGATATACTACAAAATGTTTATTAGTCAGTGAAAAATTTTTTGACTGTAATAATATAAAAATTAAAACGGGAAGAGGATTCGAAGAAGAAGATTATCAATATAATAAAGGTGAGAATGTGCCGGTTCTCTTAGGAAGTGCATACGAAGAATACTATAATATAGGTGATTGTATTCAGGCAGAATATTTAAATGAAGATATGACTTTACAGGTAGTAGGATTTCTTGATAGTGATATGTTTTTTATCAGTGGCTTAGATCAAGATTTTACTTCGACGGAAAGATATATTATATTACCTGCTTTTCGTATTGATGAATTATCAGATTTTTCGCAATTACTGTCCATGGATGAGTTAAACGGAGGTATAGCATCACAGATAGGAATAAGTAAAACGGAACAGATTTGTTATGACATAATAAGAAGTCAGGGTGTGACATGGAACATTAGTATTGTTAATCCTGAAACTGTAGGTAGTATGCCTGTTATAGGTAGATACAGTAAAATGACAAAGCAGATAGCAGGACAATTTAAAATCTTGGTAGTCTTAGTGACCGTGTTTGCAACTGTTGCATTGATTCTTAATATGTTTAGTATATTGCGTAAAAATAAATATCAATTTGGTATAGAAATGTTATGCGGCTCATCTTATAAAGGAATTTTTGTAGAGAGTTTTGGATTAGTGTTTGCTATTTTGCTTGTCGGTGATATGTGGGCAAGTCTCATATTAAAGGCAATCGGAATGGGATTATACAGTTTAATTTTTATTCAGTTGTTAGTAGGTGCTGTTTTAATAATAACTTGTGTAAGCTGTTATTTTTATATGAAGAAAATGGAAATTGGTAAAATTATAGGAGGAACGGAATAATGCTGCTTAAAATTGACAATATAAATGTAAGTTACGGAAAAAAGGATAATCAGATAGTTGCTTTAAAGGATGTATCGCTGCAGGTAGAGAAAGGGGAATTTTTAGTGCTGATGGGAAAAAGCGGATGTGGGAAATCTACTCTTTTAAATGTTCTTGGAACACTTAAAAACCCTACAGCAGGAGAATACTATTTTAACGGAAATGACGTTATCAATATGAGTGATAGAGAAAAAGCAAAGTTTCGCAATAAAAATATAGGATTTATTGTTCAACATTTTGCATTAATGAACGAGCGGACTGTGTATGAAAATATTGCGTTGCCGTTACATTATATGCGAATGGGAAAACGTGAAATAAAGGAAAGAATAGATGAACTGTTAGAGAATATGGATATGGCAGATAGAAAAAATGCATATCCAAATGAATTATCAGGCGGACAGTGTCAGAGGGTGGCAATCGCGAGGGCGTTAGCTGCAAGACCGGAAGTAATATTGGCTGATGAACCTACCGGTGCCTTAGATGAAGAAACCGGAAATAAAATAATGCAACTGCTACAACGTATTAATCAGTCGGGAACTACGGTTATTATGGTGACTCATGATAGTGATTTTGCTAAATTAGGAGATAGATGTATTACTATGAAAGATGGCAGAATTGTATAGGAAAATTTTTGTTGTCAATGAATAAAGAATCGCTGCATTTTTGTAATAAAGATACAGCGATTCTTTTATGTCATTATATGGTATTAATCCATAGAAACACTTATTCCGCCTCTTCGCTCAGATGGCTGAAGAATTACCGTTACAGGTGAGTGTCCACTCCATTCGAATTGATAAGATTCTCCTGACGTCTGTCCGATGAATGTTTTCCATGAAATATCCGTCTGAATCTGAGGATCGCAGTGACCGTTTCCTATCCAGCATATTACAGAATCAGGGTCAACAGATAAAGTTTTTTGGGATTCAACATTGCTAAGTACTATCGGATTTCCATTAGATAATACAGCAACAAATGCCTTATCGCCTTTTGCAGTAATAGCAGTAGTTGCAAGTCCTTTTTGCGATAGCACACCGACACCTATGAATCGCACACTATAATCGCAATCAGAGCTGAAAGCCAGAATGTTTTCAGATTCTACGGAAATAGTTTCACCCGGCTGTAAATGGTATATTACAACATGCTGGCCATAGTTGGCATAATATGTAACAGAATCTCCGTTAAGGCTTACCTTCATAAGAGGGAGATTTTCGCCTGTAATACGTCTGGCAAGGTGTCCCAAAAGAGCCTGTCCCAAATTGTTTTGAGGACCGAGCAACATTTTTTCAAATTTGTAATTTTTCGGCCCATCATTTTCACCGCCTATAAAAGAGCCTGCCTTTGCAAATATTTCTTCTGAGCCGCTACAGGTTACTTTTAAAGTTAATTCATTGACTGTTTCAAATTTTAACATATTAATCTCCATTCTGCAGACGCTAATGTTAGCAATTTGTGGCGCCTGCGGCACAAATTGACGTGTAAAAAATCATATATCAATATGATTTTTTACACTATCCTCCTTATAATACCTGAACTCCGTACAATTCACAGAGTCCTCTTAAATCTTTAGCAACACCATTACCTATGGCGTTGAATTTCCAGGTTCCGTTATGAAGATAAAGCTCTCCAATCATCATAGAGTTTACATTATCATAATACTCGTCCATCATAAAGCTGACAAGTTCGTTTCCGGTGACATTATCCATAATTCTAACATAAGCATCTTTAACCATGCTGAAATTAAGATGGTTTTCTACAGCTTCATTTATTGTCAATACAAAAACTATTTTTGCAACGTCAGCATGAAGTTTCGTAAGGTCAATGGAAATGCTTTCTCTGTCGTTATCACAGTTATCAGAAAAGATTGTACTATGGTCAGGACTTTCTGTCTGTCCATAAAATACAAACCAGTCATCACCGATTACTTTTCCGGCCGTTCCTAACATAAATGCAGAAACATCCACATCGCAGGCTGGATTAATCAGATTCCAGCCAAGGCATGCTGATACTTGTGTTGTATCGTTTCCGTTAAAAAGATTAACACGCTGCCCTTTTTTGACCTGATTAGACAACTGCGGAATAATCTGGTTCTGCCTTACAGGCGATGACGTTTGTGAAACACCAGTCTGATGAGGGGCAGCCTGGTGTGAGTTAGCAGCCGGATGAGTAGCTTCAGCCACAGTGTTTGCAGATGTATTGTTTAGCGTAAAAACATCTTTGGACGATATTGGTTCCATTACACGTCTGCTATTAATTGAATTGATAGTATCCCGGGAAAATGGAACAGTTGATTTCATTAGAATATTATTCATAAAACCCTCCAATCTAAAAATATAACTATATTATACATTATTATTGGGTTGAAAAAAACCGTGAATTTAGTTTTGGATAAGAGTTTGTGCAGGGGAGCCTTATCTACGGATAAAATTTGTAGCTTTTAAAAATTATACGTAGTTGGTACGGAAAAACTACGCACCTGAAATCCTCATGACGGGAAAGGTTCCTGCTTCACGGCAGGAAGATTACAGAAAATAAACAGCTGTGAATAGTAACTATAAATAATTCAAAAATATATTGACACTCTTTAAGATATAATAGTAGAATTATGTCGAATGCATGAATAAAGACATAAAGGAGAGGATGTAATTATGTATATGGTTGTTTTAGTTATTATTGGATTGTTGATATCTATCATCTTTGGAAGTATATCGCAACAGATTATGGAAGAAAAAGGATATGGAAAAGCGGGATTCTGGTCAGGATTTCAACATGGTATATTTGGTATTGCGCAGGCTAAAGCTATGCCGGATTTGAAGGAAAGAGATAATCAGCGTGCTTTAATAAAAGCGTTAGGACCGGCTCATCGTGATAATGAGCTTCTTACTAATGGCGGATGGAGATGTTCAAAATGCGGAGCAGTGAATGCAGGGTATGTGGGAACCTGTGGTTGTGGTACTACTAAGTATGAAAGCGAGCACCCTCAGCCTGTAGTTCAAAATGTTCAGACTACTAATCCGGCAGGAAATATTTCTGAAGAAAAAAAGGTGGATAATGAGTACGAAAAAATCAAGATATTGAAAGAATATAAGAATCTTTTAGATGATGGAGTATTAACAGCAGAAGAATATGAACAGAAGAAGAAAGCAATAATGAATCTTTAACTATTGAAATTTGAAATTTGATTTTGTATAATAAGTACGACTGTAAACGAAATTCGAAAATAAGAAGGTATACCGATGAAAAAGTCGAAGAAGATGTTAATTGTGACTTTGATAATTCTTTTGTCTGCCGGAATAGTATACAGAGGCGTGTATGGTGCGACTAAGGTAAATGGAGTATCATATAATCTGCTGTGTTCAAAAGAAGAGCTAACCAGGGCACTTGAGAGTCATAGTCAGAAATATTATTTTATTGATGATGAATTAGAAAAAAATTTTGTAAAATATACATACAATGTTGATGAGATTACAAAACATAGTCTTAAGCAAAGGTTTTTAGATGATCTGATAGGAAGAGAATATACCATATCATATGAAAAAGAGTTATTAAGAAGTGAGTTTGAAGAATATCTGAAACAATATAATGAAGAGAGACAGGCTTCGCAGGATGCATTTATTCTTATGGATGGGGATACGTATTGTGTCGAAGAAGAAGTCCAGGGTGATACCGTTGATACAGAAGCAATTTTAGCAGATATTGATAACGGTAAGGTAATTGATATGAAGAATTATATTGTCAACCCTGCTCTTAGAAAAAACGATTTAGAGGAAACAGCTGAACTTATGAATGAGTATGCATCATGGGAAATCAGTTATTCTAACGGTGAGTATATAAAAGCGGATTCTTCAGACATAATGCTTAATCCTGACCATACAGTTTCAATTGATGATACATTTATAGAAGATAATATTTATGATGTTCTTGACAGTTATGTGACCGTTGGTGATCCGAGAATGTTTACCTGCAATGATGGTACACAGATTAGCGTTGCCGGAGGAACATGGGGCACAAGCATCAATTACACTGAAGAGATAGAGTATGTCAAAGAAAAGTTTCATAATATAGAATCAGAGAGTAACAGGACGCCGGTATTTGCGAGACAGTATGAGGATATAGGCGGAACGTATGTTGAAATCAGTATACCAAAGCAGCATTTATGGTATTACAAAGATTATCAGCTTGCAGGTGAAGCTGATGTTATTACGGGACTGCCGAACGGAGAGAGAAATACTCCGGTGGGAATATATTACATATCTGAATGTATAAAAGGTAAATATCTTGTAGGCGATGATTATAAGACGTGGGTTAACTTTTGGATGAGACTTACTAACAAAGGAGTAGGACTTCATGATGCGGTATGGCAGCATGCATTTGGAGGAGATTTATACTACTCAAAAGGCTCACATGGCTGTATAAATTTATCTTATGATGTTGCACAATGGCTGTTTTACGAGTCATATGTTGGGATGCCGGTAATTATTTATTAATTTATATATAGGAGGTAAGCATGAATAATATTCATCTTCAGGAGGAACCGGAGGATTGTCTGCATGAAGAATGCGGCGTATTTGGGATATATGATTTTGATGGAAATGATATTGCATCCACTATTTATTACGGATTATTTGCGCTACAGCACAGAGGACAGGAAAGTTGTGGAATAGCAGTAAGTGATACGGAGGGACCTAAAGGGAGTGTTTCACTTCATAAGGGTATGGGACTTGTAAATGAGGTATTTACATCTGATGAGCTTGCAGGTCTCAAAGGAAATATTGGTGTCGGACACACCAGATACTCTACTGCAGGAAGCAGTACGAGAGAAAATGCACAGCCTCTGGCGCTTAATTATATTAAGGGAACTCTTGGATTGGCGCATAACGGTAACCTGATAAATGCGCTGGAACTTAGAAGAGAGTTAGAGTATTCAGGAGCTATTTTCCAGACAACAATCGATTCAGAAGTTATTGCCTACCACATTGCAAGAGAAAGAGTTAACAGTGCGACAGTAGAAGAGGCAGTAAGAAAGGCTGTCAGAAAGTTAAAAGGTGCATTTTCGCTTATAGTTATGAGTCCGAGAAAACTTATTGGCGTGAGGGATCCTTTTGGATTTAAACCACTCTGTATCGGGAAACGTGATAATGCATATATACTCACGTCAGAGACATGTGCCCTTGACACCGTAGGTGCGGAATTTGTACGTGATGTAATGCCGGGGGAGATTGTCACCATTACAGAAGAAGGCATAAAATCTGATACAGCATTATGTCTGCCGAAAGAAAAAGAAGCAAGATGCATATTTGAATATATTTATTTTGCTAGACCGGATAGTATTATTGATGGAGTGTCGGTATATCATTCGAGAATCATGGCAGGAAGGTTTTTAGCAAAAGATCATCCTGTTGAAGCAGATGTTGTAGTAGGAGTTCCGGAGTCAGGAAATGCAGCAGCATTAGGGTACTCTTTAGAATCAGGCATACCTTATGGTACGGCATTTGTTAAAAATACATATGTAGGAAGGACATTTATTAAACCTAAGCAGAGTAACAGAGAATCAAGCGTTAAGGTTAAGTTGAATGTTTTAAAAGAAGCGGTTGCAGGAAAAAGAGTTGTTATGATAGACGACTCGATAGTAAGAGGAACTACAAGTGACAGGATTGTTGAGATGCTGCGGGAAGCAGGAGCGACAGAAGTTCATGTAAGAATCAGTTCACCGCCGTTTATAAGTGAATGTTATTTTGGTACGGATGTTCCGTCAAAGGATCAGCTGATAGCACATAACAGAACGGTTGAAGAGATATGTGATATTATAGGGGCTGATTCATTGGGATATCTCGAATATGACAGATTATCAGAGATGGTGGCAGGACTGCCTATATGTACGGGATGTTTTAATGAAAAATATCCTTTAGAACCTCCGAAAGAAGACATCAGAGGAAGCTATGAAAAATAATGATAAAAAAGAAAGGTCAGGTAAGAATATGAACGACAGATACCAGAGTCCGTTGTCCGAAAGATATGCAAGTAAGGAGATGCAGTACATTTTTTCTCCGGATAAGAAGTTTAGAACATGGAGAAAATTATGGATTGCACTTGCAGAGACAGAAAAAGAATTAGGATTGAATATAACAGATGAGCAGATTGAAGAGTTAAAGGCAAATGCAGAGAATATCAACTACGATGTGGCAAAAGAGAGAGAAGCACTTGTACGTCACGACGTAATGTCACACGTTTATGCATATGGTGTACAGTGTCCTAAAGCAAAAGGAATCATACATCTTGGTGCTACTTCATGTTATGTAGGAGATAACACGGATATCATCATTATGACAGAGGGATTAAAACTTGTCAGACAGAAACTTATCAATGTAATAAATGAACTTTCAAAATTTGCTGATGAGTATAAGGCACAGCCTACACTTGCGTTTACACATTTTCAGCCGGCACAGCCTACAACAGTAGGAAAGAGAGCAACACTCTGGCTTCAGGAACTTTTGATTGATTTAGAAGATATAGAATATGTTATTGACAATATGAAACTTTTAGGTTCTAAGGGAACTACAGGAACACAGGCAAGCTTCCTTGAACTTTTTGAGGGTGACCATGAAAAGGCACGTAAAGTTGATACTATGATAGCTGAAAAGATGGGATATAAAGCATGCCAGGCAGTGTCAGGTCAGACATATTCACGTAAGGTTGATACGAGAGTATTAAATGTACTTGCAGGTATTGCCGCAAGTGCACACAAATTTTCAAATGATATAAGATTATTACAGCATTTAAAAGAAGTTGAGGAACCGTTTGAAAAGAATCAGATTGGATCATCAGCAATGGCATATAAGAGAAATCCGATGAGAAGTGAGAGAATTGCATCACTTGCAAATTATGTTATGGTGGATGCATTAAATCCTGCAATTACATCAGCTACGCAGTGGTTTGAGAGAACACTTGATGATTCTGCAAATAAGAGAATAAGTGTTCCAGAAGCTTTTCTTGCGATTGACGGTATATTGGATTTGTATCTCAATGTTGTCGACGGACTTGTTGTATATCCTAAGGTTATCGAGAAACATATGATGGCTGAGCTTCCGTTTATGGCAACTGAGAATATTATGATGGATGCCGTAAAAGCAGGTGGTGACAGACAGGAACTTCATGAAAAAATCCGTCAGCTTTCTATGGAGGCAGGAAAAAATGTTAAGCAGGAAGGAAAGGATAATAATCTGTTAGATCTGATTGCTGCAGACCCTGCATTTAATATGACTATTGAAGAGTTGAAAAAATCAATGGATCCGACTAAATATGTGGGTCGTTCAAAGGAACAGGTTGAAGAGTTCTTAGATGAGGTTGTAAATCCTATTCTTGATAAGAATAAGGACATACTCGGAATGACTGCACAGATTAACGTGTAAAATTGATTTTACTTATTAAAAAAAGTGTGATATACTACAAAGCGGTGGTTATGCTTAGCAGTATATCACATTTTTATTGGATAATAAAACCGTATAAGGAAAGGACGGGCTGATTATGGTTAAAGCTATTGTTGGAGCGTGTTGGGGAGACGAAGGAAAAGGTAAAATAACGGATATGCTGGCAGAGACTTCTGATATTATTATCAGATTTCAGGGAGGCTCAAATGCCGGACATACTATTATAAATAATTATGGAAAGTTTGCACTGCATCTTCTTCCATCGGGTGTCTTTTATAACCATACGACATCTATTATTGGAAATGGTGTAGCACTTAATATTCCATATTTGGTTAAAGAGATAGATGATATTGTAAGTAAAGGAGTTCCAAAACCAAAGATTTTAGTTTCAAACAGAGCACAGATTTTGATGCCGTATCATATTTTATTTGATCAGTATGAAGAAGAGAGACTCGGAAAGAAGTCTTTTGGTTCGACAAAATCAGGAATTGCACCATTTTATTCAGACAAATATGCAAAAATCGGATTTCAGGTTTCAGAATTGTTTGATGATGCAGTTTTGGAAGAAAAAGTGGAAAGAGTTTGTGAGATGAAAAATGTTATATTAGAGCATATGTATCACAAACCAAAGATTGATACAAAAGAGCTTCTTGCTACATTGAAAGAATACCGTGATATGGTAAAACCGTATGTCTGCGATACGGCAATGTTTTTACAACAGGCCATTAAAGAAGGCAAGAATATATTATTAGAGGGTCAGTTAGGTTCGTTAAAGGATCCGGATTTTGGTATTTACCCTATGGTTACATCATCATCAACACTTGCTGCATATGGTGCTATCGGTGCAGGTATTCCACCATATGAGATTAAAGAAATCGTTACAGTTGTAAAAGCTTATTCAAGTGCAGTAGGTGCAGGAGAGTTTGTAAGCGAAATATTTGGTGATGAAGCTGATGAACTTCGTAAACGTGGCGGAGATGCAGGAGAGTTTGGTGCTACGACAGGAAGACCTAGAAGAATGGGATGGTTTGACTGCGTTGCTTCAAGGTACGGATGTAAGATTCAGGGAGCTACACAGGTTGCGCTTACAGTTCTTGATGTATTGGGATACCTTGATGAGATACCGGTATGTGTAGGTTATGAAATCGACGGTAAGGTTTCAAAAGACTTCCCTACTACCGTAGAACTTGCAAAGGCAAAGCCGGTATATGAGACATTACCTGGATGGAAGTCAGATATACGTGGTATTACAAAGTATGAAGAACTGCCTGAGAATTGTAAAAAATATGTTGAATTTATAGAGAAAGAATTGGGAGTTCCGGTTAAGATGGTTTCAAACGGCCCGGGCAGAAATGAAATAATTTACAGATAATACTATACTATTACAAGGAATTTGTGTTACGGACTGTTGTGAATATGCGACAGTCCGTTTGAATTACAAAGTGAAAGGAATTATGTATGGATGAGTTTAACAGGTACTTTGATCATACCATATTAAAACCGGATGCCACAAAAGAGCAGGTTGATAAAATATGTGATGAGGCATTGAAAGAACATTTTGCTTCAGTATGCGTAAATGGTTATAGAACGAAGCAGGTAAAAGAAAGACTTGAAGGTTCAGAAGTTAAGACATGTACCGTGGTTGGATTTCCACTGGGGGCGGTGCCTGCTGAGGTAAAAGTATTTGAAACCAGGAAGGCAATAGAAGACGGTGCTGATGAGGTAGACATGGTTATTAATATAGGTGCACTTAAAGATTGCGATTATGATTATGTGCAGGAAGATATAGTTCAGGTTAAGAAAGCCTGTGGCGACAGAGTTCTTAAAGTTATCATAGAAACATGCCTGCTTAATGAAGATGAAAAGGTGAAGGCGTGTGAGATTGCGCTTAAAGCCGGAGCCGATTATGTTAAAACGTCTACCGGATTTAGTACGGGCGGCGCTAACGTTGATGATGTAAGACTTATGAAAGATATCGTGGGCGACATGGCAAAGGTCAAGGCATCGGGGGGAATACACGATTATGCACAGGCTATGGATATGATAAATGCGGGTGCGGACAGACTTGGAACAAGTGCCACTATGAATATTATTAATTAACTATTGAAGAAAATTTAGTATAATGTTATAATCATAAATTAAATGGCGATTATTAAGAAGATGAAAGGAGTTTCTTTTAATGAGAACTTATTTAGTAACAGGTGGAGCAGGTTTTATTGGCTCAAATTACATTCATTACATGTTCAAAAAGTATGATAATGAAATAAGGATAATTAATGTAGATGTTTTAACATATGCAGGCAATTTAGAAAATCTTAAGGACATAGAAAATAGAGATAATTATACATTTGTAAAAGCAGATATATGTGATAAAGAAGCGATAGGCAGGATTTTTGCAGAAAATGATATAGACAGAGTTGTTCATTTTGCAGCTGAGAGTCATGTTGACAGAAGTATCCGTAACCCTGAAGTGTTTGTTAACACTAATGTTTTGGGAACGGCCGTTATGCTTAACTGTGCGAAAGCTGCATGGGAGAATGAGGACGGAACATTTAAGGAAGGCAAGAAGTTCTTACATGTATCTACTGATGAAGTATATGGTTCACTTCCTGATGATGACTCAGCATTTTTTTATGAGACATCTCCGATTGATCCGCACAGTCCCTATTCAGCAAGTAAGGCATCATCAGACATGCTTGTAAAGGCTTATATTGATACATATCATTTCCCGGCGAACATTACAAACTGTTCAAACAATTACGGACCATACCAGTTCCCTGAGAAATTGATTCCATTGATTATCAATAATGCTTTACAGGGCAAGAAGCTTCCGGTATACGGAGATGGAAAAAATGTCAGAGACTGGCTCTATGTTGAAGACCATGCTAAGGCTATTGACATGGTTCAGGAACAGGGAAGACTTGGCGAACGTTATAATATCGGTGGACATAACGAGAAACAGAATATAGAGATTATTGAGATAATCCTTGATACGCTTCAGGAGATGCTTCCGGAGGAAGATCCTAGAAAAGCATTAGTCAGCAGAGATTTGATAACATATGTTGAGGACAGAAAGGGACATGACAGAAGATATGCGATAGCTCCTGATAAGATAAAAGAAGAAATAGGCTGGTATCCGGAGACTATGTTCAAAGACGGAATCAAACTTACGATAAAATGGTTCTTTGAAAATGAAGATTGGATGAAGAATGTAACCAGTGGAGATTATCAGAAGTATTACGCAGAAATGTACAAATAGTGTGATTATGGGTTGTCACGGAAAGTGACAGCCCATTTAGTGTGTAATGGAAAGGAAAGGTTTTAAATATGAAAGGAATTATATTGGCGGGCGGTTCGGGAACACGTCTGTATCCGTTAACAAAGGCTGTATCAAAGCAGATTATGCCTGTATATGACAAGCCGATGATTTATTATCCGCTGTCAACACTTATGCTTGCAGGTATCAGAGAGGTGCTTATTATTTCGACACCAAGGGATTTACCGGTTTTTGAAGAGCTTTTCGGAGACGGTTCTCAGCTTGGAATGTCATTCTCATATGCTATTCAGGAGTCACCAAGAGGACTTGCTGATGCGTTTATTATAGGTGAAAAGTTTATTGGAAATGATAATGTTGCACTTGTGCTTGGAGATAACATTTTCTATGGACAGAGCTTTTCAAAGGTGCTTAAGAATGCTGCCGAAAGAGAAAAAGGAGCTACAATTTTCGGATATTATGTAAAAGATCCGAGAGAATATGGTGTAGTTGAATTTGATGAAAATGGAAAAGCATTATCTATTGAGGAAAAACCGGAGAAGCCTAAGTCAAATTATGCCGTACCGGGACTTTATTTTTATGATAATGACGTTGTTGAGATTGCTAAAAATGTAAAGCCTTCAGCAAGAGGTGAGATAGAGATTACATCAGTTAACAACGAATATCTTCAGAGAGGCACTTTGATGGTTGAGACTTTAGGCCGTGGATTTGCTTGGCTTGATACAGGAAATCACGATATGCTTCTTGATGCAGCTGATTTTGTGGCAGCATTCCAGAAGAGACAGGGATTATACATTTCGTGCATAGAGGAGATTGCTTATAAGAGAGGTTTTATAGATAAAGAACAGCTCCTTAAACTTGCACAGCCGCTTATGAAGACTGCTTATGGACAGTATCTGACAGATGTAGCAAACGGATTATAATATAGAATTGAAAGAAAGGATTGTTTAGAACAATGGGAAAGATTACAGTAGAGACATGTGATATAGAAGGATTGAAAGTTATTACACCGACAGTATTCGGAGATGAGAGAGGATACTTTATGGAAACTTATAATTATAATGATTATAAGGAAGCAGGTATCGACATGGAATTTGTACAGGACAACCAGTCAAGCTCAAAAAAAGGTGTTTTAAGAGGATTACATTTTCAGAAAGAGTTTCCACAGGACAAGCTTGTAAGAGTTGTAAGTGGTGAAGTGTTTGACGTTGCCGTTGACTTAAGAGAAGGTTCAAAGACATTCGGTAAATGGTATGGTGTTATATTATCGGCTGAGAATAAAAAACAATTTTTTATTCCAAAGAACTTTGCACATGGATTTGTAGTGCTTTCAGACTCAGCAGAGTTTGCTTATAAGTGTACTGACTTTTATCATCCTAATGATGAGGGTGGTTTAAAATGGGATGATCCTGATATTGGAGTTGACTGGCCATTACCGGAAGGTGTAGAACTTACTATCTCAGAAAAAGACCAGAAATGGGATGGAATAAAGGCTTATGTTGCTGAGAGGAACAAATAATGAATTTCATAAAGGAATTGTATAGCAATAGAAAACTGATATGGAATCTTTCAAAGAGTGATTTTAAGACAAAATATGCAGGCTCTTTTTTGGGAATTATATGGGCATTTGTACAGCCTGTAGTAACGGTTATAGTATACAGTATAGTGTTTCAGTGTGTATTTGCGCAGGCAGATGTTGGAAATGTACCGTATGTATTATGGCTGATTACCGGTCTTGTACCATGGTTTTTCTTTAATGATGCATTAAACGGTGGAACAAATGCAATGATTGAATACAATTATCTTGTAAAAAAGGTAGTGTTTAAAATAAGCATTCTTCCGATTGTAAAGATGATATCTGCATTATTTGTGCATTTGTTTTTTATATGTTTTACCATTACGATTTATATTATTTGTGGTGTAATGCCGGGATTATACGGTATACAGATAATATATTATATGGCATGTGCGTTTATATTGACCCTTGGATTAACATATGCCACATCGGCAATAGTTGTATTTTTTAGAGATTTATCGCAGATTATAAGTATTGTGCTTCAGGTGGGAATGTGGTATACACCAATATTGTGGAATGTAGAAAACCCTGCTTTTACGCTGCCTGAGACCGTAAAAAAATTATTAATGATAAATCCGATGTATTATGTTGTCGGTGGATATAGAGATTCTCTCGTAAATAAAGTATGGTTTTGGGAAAGACCGTTTCTGACACTTTATTTTTGGTGCTTTACGGGACTTACGTTTGCGGTGGGAGTGTTTATATTTAAGAGACTGAGAGTACATTTTGCAGATGTATTGTAAAATTCGATTAATTATAGAAAGGCATGGAACCAGTAATGTCAGATTATGCAATCAGTGTAGAACACGTTGAGAAAATGTATAAATTGTACGATAAGCCATCGGACAGATTTAAAGAGTCATTGGGACTTACGAGAAAGAAAAAATACAAAGAACATTTTGCTTTGCATGATGTGAATTTTCAAGTGAAAAAAGGAGAAACGGTAGGAATTATCGGAACGAACGGTTCCGGTAAGTCCACTATTCTTAAGATTATAACAGGAGTGCTGAATCCGACGGCAGGAGAAGTTAAGGTAAATGGCAGAATATCTGCGTTACTTGAGCTTGGAGCCGGATTCAACATGGAATATACAGGAATAGAAAATGTTTACCTTAACGGTACAATGATAGGCTTTTCAAGAGAAGAGATAGATGCAAAGCTGGATGATATATTGGAGTTTGCAGATATAGGAGATTTTGTTTATCAGCCTGTTAAGACGTATTCAAGCGGTATGTTTGTCAGACTTGCTTTTGCCGTAGCTATCAATATTGATCCGGAGATACTTATAGTTGACGAAGCTTTATCGGTAGGAGATGTATTTTTTCAGGCAAAATGTTATCACAAGTTTGAGGAATTTAAAAAGTTGGGAAAGACTATATTATTTGTCAGTCATGATTTGGGCAGTATTGGAAAATATTGTGACAGGGTTGTTCTTCTTAATCAGGGTGTGAAACTCAATGAAGGTCAGCCTAAGGAAATGATTGATATATACAAAAAACTTCTTGTAAATCAATATACCGAAGCCGAGGAGAATACAAAAGAAGAAGAAAAGAAGAATGGCAAAAAGGCTGAGCTTAAATCGGGAAGCTGGAAAGATACAATTACTTCCAATCCTGATATTGTTGAATATGGCAATGGTATGGCGGAAATTATTGATTATGGCGTGATGGATAACGAAGGCAATATGTCGAATTCTATCGAAAAAGGTACTGAATTCACCGTTATGATGAAAGTCGAATTTAAAGAAAAAATTGCAGATCCAATATTCGCAATAACAATTAAGGATCTTAAGGGAACAGAGATAGCCGGTACTAACACCATGTTTGAAAGTATTAATACAGGAGTAGTTAAGCCTGGCGATAAAAAGAGTATAAAATTCACTCAGAAGATGGATCTTCAGGGTGGTGACTATCTTGTGTCATTAGGATGTACAGGGTATAAAGACGGTGATTTTACTGTGTATCACAGGTTGTATGATGTGTTTAACATAACGGTTATATCACAGAAAAATACTGTGGGTTACTATGACATGAATTCGGATATAGTAGTAGAATAAAAGAGGTGTGAAAGATGGATACTTTTGAATATATCGGTAAGGTAAAGCTTAATCTTAAGCATTACAGTGGCAGAGATTTATATAGCGACGGAGAAATAGAAGATAAACTGTTAGATATTGTTAAGAATAACGAAGAAGAAGATTTTAACAGCGTTATTGCACAAAAGCAGGAATGGACCACAATGTACCATCTTTCACATATACGACAGAATATTATTGGTACCGTAAAACTTGAAAAGGATATGAAGGTGCTTGAGATAGGTTCAGGATGTGGTGCTATTACGGGTGCACTTGCAGAACGTGCCGATAGTGTAACATGTATAGAATTATCAAAAAAGAGAAGCAGTATTAATGCATACAGAAATAAAAACAGAGATAATATTGAGATATTAGTCGGTAATTTTCAGGATATAGAAAAAGATTTGGGGAAATATGATTGTATAACACTCATAGGAGTATTTGAATATGCAGATGCTTATATTTCTTCAGAGGAGCCTTATATCAGTTTCTTAAATATTATAAAAAAACATTTAAACGAGAACGGACGCATTATTATGGCAATAGAGAATAAGTTCGGTTTAAAGTATTTTGCAGGTTGCAGAGAGGATCATTTTGGAACTTTTTTTGAAGGTATAGAGAATTATACGAATACAGAAGGCGTAAGGACATTCACAAAAAAAGAGCTTGAGACAATGTTTGAAAAAACAGGCTTTAAAAAATATAAGTTTTACTATCCATATCCGGATTACAAGTTCCCTACGAAAATTTTTTCGGATGACTATCTGCCTAAAATAGGTGAGTTAAATACCAATGTACAGAATTTTGACAGAGACAGACTTATGCTTTTTGATGAATTAAAGGTGTTTGATACTATTATTCAGGAGGGCATGTTTGATTTTTATTCAAATTCATTTCTAGTGGAAATCGGGGTGGATGACAATGATGTCATTTATAAAAAATGTTCGAATGACAGATCGGAATATTTTTCGATATATACAGATATATTAAAAGATGAAAATAAAGTTGTAAGAAAATACAGTGCAAACCCAAAAGGCAAAAAACATATTGAAAATATTGTAAAATGGGGTGAAATGCTTCAGAAACAATATGAAGGCTCTAAAATATCGGTTGCAAAATGTGTGATGAAAGATGGAAAAGCCTGCTGTGATTATATTACCGGAAATACAATCGAGGAAATTGCAGACGGATATATTTCAAAGGGACAGGTATCAAGGGCAGAAGAGCTTATAAAAGACGTGGTTGCTATTGTAAAAGATAAGAATTCCGGTCAGAAGTTTGAAGTAACACAAGAGTTTAAAAATGTGTTTGGTGATGTAAGCTTTGAAAATGAAATGCACACGGGAACCGTTAATGATATTGATCTTGTATTAAATAATATTATAGTTGATGGAGATAAATGGAAGGTAATAGATTATGAGTGGACTTTCGATTTCCCGGTACCTTTTGAATATATTATATTCAGAATGCTGCATTACTATATTGAAACGAATAATAGCAGAAGCGATATAAAGATAGATAATGTGGTGTCAATATCTGACGCTGATAAGAAAACATTTTTAAAGATGGAAGAGAATTTCCAAAATTATGTAAAAGGCAAACATGTTCCGTTAAGAGCGCTATATGAAACGATTGGAAAGAATACCATAAATGCAGTTGCCATCTCGCAGAGATTGTCAAGACAGGCAAAAGTATATAAAGATTTTGGTAACGGATATTCAGAAGAAGAAGCAGTGCTTATTCCGGCTGTCGTGGAAGACGATGGGAATTTTAGCTTGAAATTTAATGTCGAAGACGGAGTGAAAAAGTATAGAATTGACCCGTGTGAAGAGGGATGTGCTTTAAAGATTAATGAATTGCTTGTCAATAATCGTTTGCAGCCAAAGTTCAGCACCGGCGGATTTATGATTGATGATGATATTTATGTATATAAAGAAGATCCTTGGATTGAGATAAATGTTGAGGGAACTATTATTGAAACAATTTATATGAATTACAGATGTGATTCAGCAGTTAAAGAGTTTTATGAGGATGTTGTAGAAGAACTGAAAAAAGTTGGTGAATATGAAAAACATCTTAATGCAAGAGCTGATATTATTAAGGATTTAGAAGAAAAGTTGAAAGATGCCAACGAGCAGATACAGAATTTAAACAGAGAGAAGGAATTGATGGTGACATCAAAATCATGGAAAATGACAAAGCCTGTCCGTAAGATAAAAAATGGTACGAAGAGGATATTAAAATCAAATAAGGTTACACATGAAGCATGCAGAAGAATTAAGTCAGTCGTAAAAAGACAGCCTTTACCAAAGCCGATTCATCCTGAGGTACAGTCAGTAGAGGAGATAGTATATATTCTCTGTCCTAAAAAAGAATGGGAAAAGCAGAGAAATACGAGGTTCAGTAAAGATATTAAATTCAGTATTCTTGTGCCGTTATACAATACTCCTGAAAGATTTTTAAGGGAGATGATTGAATCTGTTGTATACCAGTCATATGAAAACTGGGAATTATGTCTTGCAGACGGAAGTGATGATTCACACAAAGAAGTTGAAAAAATTTGTAAAGAATATTGTGATAAAGATTCACGGATAAAATATAAAAAACTGACAGAGAATCTTGGAATATCAGGTAATACAAATGCCTGTATCGATATGGCTACAGGTGATTATATAGCATTATTTGATCATGATGATTTCCTTCATCCGTCAGTATTATTTGAAGATATGAAAGCAATTTGTGAACATGATGCTGATTATATATATACGGATGAGGCAACATTCCAGGGAACAAATATATTTAATATAATTACAAGACATTGCAAACCGGATTTTGCCAAAGATAATCTTATCGCAAATAATTATATATGCCATTTTTCAGTATTTAAAGCTGATTTACTTGAAAAGGCAGGAAGATTCCGTTCAGAATATGATGGAAGCCAGGATCATGATTTGATATTAAGACTTACAGATAAAGCAGAAAAGGTATTCCATATTAGAAAGATTTTATACTATTGGCGTTCACATCCTGCTTCAGTGGCAGCAGATATTAATGCAAAGACCTATGCGATTGATGCCGCAAAACATGCAGTTGAAACACATTTGGAAGGCAAGGGCATAAAGGCAGAAGTTGAAAGCAGCAAGGCATTTCCAACTATATTCAGAATTAAGTATGAACTTAAGGCTACACCTAAAGTATCTATATTGATACCTAATAAAGATCACAAGGATGATTTAAAGACCTGTATTGAGTCTATTCTGGGTAAATCAACATATCCTGATTATGAGATAATCATAATAGAGAATAACAGTATTATGCAGGAGACATTTGAATATTATAAAGAGCTTGAGAAGAATGACAAGATTAGTGTAGTACATTATGAAGGTGAATTTAACTATTCAAAGATAAACAACTTTGGTGAGTCATTTGCAAAAGGTGATTATATTTTATTGTTGAATAATGATACAGAAGTAATCAATGATAACTGGATTGAAGAGTTAATGATGTATGGACAGCGTGAAGATGTTGGTGTTGTCGGTGCGAAGTTATATTATGAAGATGATACTATCCAGCATGCAGGTATAGTTATTGGTCTGGGTTCTGACAGGGCAGCAGGACATACACATTACGGTATTGATAAGGAAAATGTAGGATACATGGGAAGACTTTTCTATGCGCAGGATGTGTCAGCAGTGACAGGAGCATGTATGATGGTCAGAAAATCATTGTACGAAGAACTTGGAGGTCTTGACGAAGAATTTACAGTTGCATTTAATGACGTGGACTTCTGTCTGAAGGCAAGAGAAAAAGGGTATCTGAATATATTTACACCATATTGTGAGTTGTATCATTATGAATCAAAATCAAGAGGATTTGAAGATACCAGAAAGAAGAAAAAACGTTTCAGACAGGAAGTACAAATGTTTAGAGGAAAATGGAAGAAAGTAATTGAAGAAGGAGACCCATATTATAATCCAAATTTCTCTTTGGACCGTTCAGATTTTTATATACCGGATTAAACAGGAAGATTTCGGAGGTTTGATATGATCAGGCAGGAAGTAGTCAGGGGATTTGATTATTTTAAGAAAAAAGGTATAAAAAGTACTGTAATTAAAACTAAAAGACATGTGTCCCAGGAACGCATTTATAAGCAATGGATAGAACTTGATGAGGAAATGCTTGAAAAACAGAGAAACAGGAAGTTTGAAAAAAATCCAATGATTAGCATAGTGGTTCCTTTGTATAAAACACCGGTCAATTATCTTAAGGAGATGATTGACTCGGTTGAGAAACAGACCTATTCGAATTATGAGCTTTGTCTTGCGGATGGTACGGCACAGGAGACCGGTATTACTGAGACTGTAAAGAAATACATGGAAAACAATAAAAGAATCAGGTACAAACTTCTTGATGAAAATAAAGGCATATCAGGAAATACCAATGAGGCCATTAGTATGGCCGCCGGGGATTATATTGCATTGGCAGATCATGATGATCTGCTTGTTCCATCGGCATTGTATGAGATTGTAAGAGTCATAAACCGTAAAGAAAATGTTGATGTTATATACACGGATGAAGATAAGACGGATGAAACAACATCGGGTTTTTATATGCCTCATTTTAAACCTGATTTTAATAAAGAATATTTTCAGACAAATAATTATATATGTCATTTTTTTGTTGTCAGACGTGAGATAGCGTTGGCAACAGGTGGATTTGACAGTGAATATGATGGGGCACAGGATTATGACTTTATATGGAAATGTATAGAAAAGTCCGAAGCAGTTTATCATATTCCTAAGATATTATATCATTGGAGATGTCATTCAAATTCAACTGCAGGAAAGCCAGAGAGTAAATTATATGCGTATGAGAACGGCGTAAAAGTGTTAGATGCCCACTATAAAAGATGTGGAATTAATGCGAAAGTACAGATTTACCCGAATGCTTATGGATATTATAAGACATTAAACTGTGATAACATAAAGACGCCGGTTACAATCATTTATGTTGGCTATGGCGAGAAAAAAATGAAGACAAATTATCCTCATGAAACACTAGAAATTGAAGGTTATGATGTCAGAGAAATAAATAAACTTATTAAAGAACAAAAGAACAGATATGTTCTTATAATCGATAAAAATGGAAAATATACTACAAAAGGGAATATAAAAACACTTATGTCGTATGCAGTCAGTGAAGATATTGCCGTAGTTGGAAGCCGAATATACGGAAAAAGAAACAAGCTTCTGTTTGGTGGATTCATTCTTGGTGTAAATGGATACTTTGGTTATGCATTTGAAGGGGCTGATATTGCAGACAGAGGGTATTATCTGAGAATATGTATGCCACAGGAAACGATGGGAGTATGTGGTAACAGCATGCTGATAGACACTGAATATTATAGAAAAGTCGGTGGATTCTATGAAAAATTCAGTTATAATATGAGTGTTGCTGATTATTGCATGAAGATAAGAAATGTAACCGGAAAAAGAATTGTTTATGTTCCGGATGTAATATTTAGTATGAATGCTTCAAAGTGCTATGATTACAGGAATTATGACATAGAAGAATTTAAAAAACGGTGGAAAGTTGAGATTGAAAAAGGAGATCCGTTTTATAACAGGAATCTTACGTTGAAAAATACAGATTATTCATTAAAAAAGAAAGGAATCAAAAATTGAAAGTTTCGATAGTAATTCCTAATTATAATGGTGAAAAATTCGTAAGAACATGTCTTTTGTCTTTGACAAAACAGACAGAACAGTCTTTTGAGCTTATTATAGTTGATAATGCATCTAAAGATAACAGTCTTGGGATAATAAGGGATGAGTTTGAAAATGTTTTTAAAGACAGAATAAAAATTGTAAAACTTGATAATAATTATGGTTTTAGTAAAGCTGTAAATGAAGGAATAAAAGCGTCTGTTGCGCCATATGTAATATTATTGAACAATGATACAGAATGTGACTGCAGATTTGTAGAAGAAATGTTAAGAGGAATAAAAAAATCGAAAAGGCTTTTCTCATGTGGTGCAAAGATGGTACAGTTTTATAATCGTGATAAGATAGACAGTGCCGGAGATTATTATACTATTATTGGTTGTACCTATACTAAGGGATATGGAAAAAAGCCTTCGCAATATAATAAAAAAGAGTATGTATTTTCGGCATGTGCAGGTGCGGCAATATACAAAAAAGAAGTATTTGAAGAAATAGGGTACTTCGATGAAATGCATTTTGCTTATCTTGAAGATGTTGATGTGGGATACAGAGCTAAGATAAACGGATATAAAAACGGATTTATTCCTGATGCGATTGTTTATCATGTCGGCAGCGGTTCAAGCGGAAGCCGTTATAATGAATTTAAGGTCAGGCTTGCCGCCAGAAATAATGTATATTTAAATTATAAAAATATGCCGGCATTTTTTCTTATCTTTAATTATCCGTTTATTATCGCAGGAAAAGTGTTAAAATTTGCCTTTATGTGCAAAAAAGGACTGGGCAGTATTTATCTAAAAGGTATAATAGATGGATATAAAGGAATAAGTAAATGCAAAAAAGTAAAATTTAAATGGAAAAATTTGATAAACTATATCAATATAGAAGCTGAACTTATATGTAATTTATTCAGGAAAATAGTGTAAAAAATCATATTGATATATGATTTTTTACACATCAATTTGTGCCGCAGGCGTCACAAATTGCAAGTATCGCAGAGCTGAATCGTATATTCAGCTTGCGATTCCTTCGACGCTAAGCGTCTGCGGAATGGAGAATAAGATGAAAATCCATATGTATAATACTAAAATAAAACGAATTATTGATATTATAGGTGCAGGAAGTGCAATACTTATATTTATGCCGCTTATGTTAATAATAGCATTATTGATAAAAATGACTTCAAAAGGTCCTGTCATATTCAGGCAGGAGCGGGTTGGCTTAAATGATAAAAACTTTGTTATGTATAAATTCAGAACCATGAAATTACAAAATCCAGAAGAAGAAAAAAGACTATGGACAAGAAAGGGTGATCCACGTGTTACTCCGATTGGGAAGATATTAAGACGGTTAAGTATGGATGAACTTCCGCAGCTGTTAAATGTTTTGCGTGGAGATATGAGTCTTGTAGGTCCGAGACCTGAGAGACCATATTTTGTAGAAAAGTTTAAAAAACAGATACCCGGATACACGGTAAAACAAAAAGTGCTTCCAGGATTAACAGGATGGGCGCAGATTAACGGATACAGGGGTGATACATCTATAAAGAAAAGAATAGAATATGACCGCTATTACATTGAAAACAGGACAATATGGTTTGATATAAAAATTATTGTTTTAACGATATTTAAGGGATTCATTAACAAAAATGCGTATTAGTTGAGGAAAGGTATTACGAATGAAAGAAAATAAGAAAAAAAAGAATAAAAGAAAAAGATTGAAAATTACACTGTTGATAATAGAAATGGTGTTTACGATACTGGCATTGGTAGTAGGCGGACTTGGTGCATATTATACAACGGCAAGTGATGCAAGAAAGATAGAGATAAGAAATAATCTGGTAAAAACATTATCCGGCTGGTCGTGGGTCAGAAATATTTTATTATCATCTGAGCAGGAAGACTATGATAAAAATGTAAAGGATAGTGATTTTGATGAGTCAAAGATTGTTGTAAATGAAAATGTAAAAAAACTCACAGGATATACAAATATTGCCTTATTTGGAATAGATGCAAGATATGATGAGTTTGATAAAAATACCAACAGTGATTCAATTATTGTCGTAAATATCAATAATGACAGTGGTGAAGTCAGACTTATTTCTGTATACAGAGATACTATGCTTAAGATAAGAACTAAAGATGGAGATTCAGTATATTCTAAGGCAAATGAAGCCTTTTTCCGTGGTGGAGCGGAAGGAGCAATAACGATGCTGAATACCAATCTTGACCTGGATATTCAGGATTATGTCACGGTGAATTTTTCAGGACTTACCGAGATTATTGATGCACTTGGCGGAATTGATGTAACAATAACTGAAGATGAAAGGTTTTACATCAACGGTTATCTCGTTGAGACAAGAAAAGTTACCGGAATGGATGCGCCGGATGTAAATGAATCCGGAACAGTACATTTATCAGGACTGCAGGCTACGGCATATTGCAGAATACGTTATACGTCATACTTTGATGAAGAAGGAAATGAGTATAAAGATGACTTGGGAAGAACCGCCAGACAGAGAGCAGTATTATCAAAACTTGTTGATAAAGCAAAGGCAGCAGGCAGTGATAAGATTATAAAGATAGCTAAGCGTATTTTAAATAGTAATACAAAAGATAAGACTTTTGTTAAGACAAGCATGGACTTTGATGAGATAATGGATTTGATTCCGTTAATGATAGATTTTACTCTTACGGATACGGTTGGATTCCCTTATACGTTGGCAATGCCGACTATAGACGGTAAAAGTTTTATTGTGGCTGAGGGACTTTCGTATAATGTAAGTAAGCTTCATGAATTTATGTATGGTGAACCTGGTTATAAGGTTTCACCAAGTGTAAGAAAAATCAATGACTATTTAATTGACTATACGGGTGTAGATGAGGTGAAACTTCCTGAAGATAGAGAAACAGAAACTACAACGGAAGAATATACAACAAGATATAGATAAAATAATATTTATACACATTTTCAACACAATTGACTGTTAGAATGATTCTATGACGAAATGGAGGAATGAAGAATGTTTGAAGACAATGAGAACAATCAGGATACGGGAAGTTTAATGTCAGACAGTGAATCGTATGAACTTACACATAATGCGGCAGATACAGAGAGTGCTTTAGGAATTGATGATGCAGATACAGAAAAGACTAAGGAAAATGATTTCAGAAATACACCTGTTGTTGAAAAAAATGATAATGTTTTTGCTCAGAATATCAATACTTCATCAGATAAGGAAGATAATGATCTGAATAAGAGCATCGATAAGAGAGCTGCACAGGCGGCGAAAAGAAAGCTTAAGCTGCAAAAAGAATCCAGCAGACAGCAGGAAAAAGAGAGTAAAAAATCCGTAACAGGCTGTATTGGAAAAATTATTGCGGCAGCGGTTTTGTTTGGCATAATAGCCGGTGGAATCATGATTATCATGCAGAAACTGTATGATGACAACGGTTCGCATAAGCATATTGCAAGGACTAATACGGAAGTATTTAGTTATAGTGAAGAAGAAAAGACTACAGAAGAGAAAGCTGAAGATAAGAATAAAGATAAAGACAAAGATAAGAAAGACGATAATACATCTTCTGATAATGTTGAGATAACAGATGTATCGGCAGTAGTAGATGAAGTTATGCCAAGTGTCGTTTCTATCACGAGTACGGAAATTGTTCAGTCAGCAAATAATGATTTTTGGAGCTATTTTTATGGAGACAGCAGTGGTTCAGGAGATCAGTATGAGTCTACGGGAGCAGGTTCAGGAATCATTGTAGGAGAAAATGACACAGAGCTTCTTATTGTTACTAATGAACATGTAGTTGCTGATGCAGCTTCTTTGGAAGTAAAATTTGTCGATGATGAAACAGTTGCAGCTACAGTCAGGGGTCAGAATGAAAAGCAGGATATTGCGGTTATATCGGTAAAACTTGATGATATAAAAAGCAGCACGATTGATGCCATAAAGATTGCAACTCTCGGTGATTCGGACAAATTGTCTGTTGGAGAGGGTGCAATTGCCATAGGAAATGCACTCGGTTACGGTCAGTCAGTTACAACCGGAGTTATCAGTGCGTTGAACAGAACAATCAAAGTAGATAGTTATGACAGAACAGTAATACAGACAGACGCAGCGATAAGCCCGGGTAACAGTGGTGGTGCTCTTTTAAATATTAAGGGTGAACTCATAGGTATTAACTGCGCAAAGAGTGTTGAGAACTATGCTGAAGGTATGGGATATGCAATTCCTATAACACTTGTAAAAGATTTGATTGACGATATGATGACAAAAGAGGTAAGAGAAGAAGTTTCAGATGCTGATAAAGGTTACCTTAATATTTATGGAAAAGACGTTACGTCAGACTTATCACAGATGTATGATATTCCGGAAGGCGTATATGTTATGGAAGTCATTAAAGATGGAGCAGCAGAAAAAGCAGGTATATCTAAATATGATGTTATAACTGCTGTTGAAGACGAAGATGTATCTTCAATGCAGGAACTGCAGGATGTGCTTGGATATTATAAGAAAGGCGAAAAAGTAAGTATTACAATTCAGACATTAGATGGCAATGAATATAAAGAGAAGAAAGTCGATGTAACTCTTGGCGAAGAAATGGAATAAATAATATAGAGGACTGTTATTTTAATTAATTATAATGGATTAAATGACAGTCCTTTTACTTATAAACTGGTTGTTTTTTTCATAAAAATAAAGTATGATTAACAAAGAACTTAGTGTGAAAAACATATATGATTTGAGATTAGTATTAAGAATGGAGGATTAGAGTGAGTGATAAATATAATTTAGTAGTAGGACAAAGCGGTGGACCGACTACAGTAATAAATGCAAGCCTTTATGGTGTTATAGTGGAAGCAGCGGAAAAACAGGATAGAATTGGTAAAGTTTATGGTATGATAAATGGTATTGAAGGGTTTATTAATGATAAGTATATGGATATTAATAAAGATATGTCATATGATGATATAGAGTTATTACGCTCTACACCTTCATCATACCTAGGTTCATGTCGTTATAAACTTTCAGAAGACATGAATGATGCGACATACAGGTTGATTTTTGAAAAATTTGAAAAACTTAATATAAGATATTTTATATATATCGGTGGTAACGATTCTATGGATACTGTCAGCAAACTTTCCAGATATGCTGATATGACTGACAGCCCCGTACGCATAATAGGTGTTCCCAAGACGATAGATAATGATTTGATGCTTACTGATCATTCGCCGGGATTTGGAAGTGCCGCAAAGTATGTTGCTACAACAGTAAGGGATATCGTAATGGATGCATCTGTGTATGACACAAAATCAGTTACGATTGTTGAACTTATGGGAAGACATGCAGGCTGGATTACGGCTTCAAGTGTTCTTGCCAGAAAATACGAAGGCGATAATCCATATTTGATTTATCTTCCGGAAGTGGCATTTGACATAGACCGGTTTGTGGATGATGTATCAAAATGCCTGGAGACAAAGAATAACGTAGTAGTCTGTGTATCAGAGGGTATTAAAGACAGTGAGGGCAAATTTATTTGTGAATATGCCGGATGTACCGGTGTGGATACATTTGGACACAAGATGCTTACCGGTTGTGGAAAGTATTTAGAGAATATTATTAAGGAACGACTTGATGTCAAGGTTAGATCGGTTGAATTAAATGTTAATCAGAGATGTAAAGCTGTGCTTGCATCAAAGACTGATGTTGATGAAGCTGTTTTAGCAGGTACATATGGAGTAGATGCACTTCTTGAACAGAAGACAGGATGTATGGTAGCATTCGAGAGAGTTCCGGGTGCAGATTATAAGATAGAGTGTAAACTTGTAGATTGCTCACAGGTATGTAACCGTGAAAAAGTGGTATCAAGAGAGTGGATTAATGAAGATGGAAATGATATCCTGAAGCAGTTTATTGATTATGCAAAACCTCTGATTATAGGTGAAAATGAAGGTATCATTAAAGATGGACTGCCTATGTATGTGTATAGAAAAGATGGTAATGTGAAAGGAATGTGAGAATAAAATGTCGGGTGATTATGAAAAAATATGTTATATTTGCAGGAGAACTGAAGACAAGACGGGAACGCAGATTACTATGCCCGGCGGAATAAGTATTTGTTCTGACTGTATGCAGAAAACATTTGATATGTTAGACGCAAACGGACTGGCAAATATTGATATGGGAGCTTTTGGATTTAATCCCGAAGGGCAGTCAAATGTAAGTGAAAGCGTAGAAAATCAAGATATAGCAGAAAAAGAAGATGGTGGAGAAAAGCAGGACAAAAAAGATATTTCACGACTTGGAAATATAAGTTTTGTTAATCTTGCTGATTTACAGGGACAGATACCGAGAAGACAGAAGTTAAAAAAGAAAAAGAAAAATTCAGAGCCTGTTATAGATATAACTAAAATACCAGCGCCACATAAGATTAAAGCGAGTCTTGATGAATATGTGATTGGTCAGGAACATGCCAAGAAAGTAATGTCTGTTGCAGTATACAATCATTATAAAAGAATATCTCTTGGCGATGATCCGGATGTATTAATAGGAAAGTCTAACATGCTCATGATTGGACCGACCGGATGTGGCAAGACATATTTGGTTCAGACACTCGCAAAGCTGCTTGATGTACCTTTGGCGATAGCAGATGCCACATCACTTACGGAGGCAGGTTATATAGGTGACGACATTGAAAGCGTAGTATCAAAACTTCTGGCAGCTGCTGATAATGACGTAGATAAAGCAGAGACAGGTATTATATTTATCGATGAGATAGATAAGATTGCAAAAAAGAAAAACGCTAACAGCAGGGATGTGAGTGGTGAAAGTGTACAGCAGGGACTTTTAAAACTGTTAGAAGGAAGTGAAGTTGAAGTTCCTGTCGGTGCAAACAGTAAAAATGCAATGGTTCCATTGGCAACTGTTAACACAAAGAATATTTTATTCATTTGTGGCGGGGCATTCCCTGATATTGATAATATTATAAAAGAGAGACTTAATAAACAGTCATCTATAGGATTTATGGCTGATTTAAAGGACAAGTATGATAATGAGGAAAACATACTTAAATATGTCACCATTGACGATTTGAAAAACTATGGAATGATTCCTGAATTTCTTGGAAGGCTTCCTATATTGTTTACGTTGGAAGGTCTTACTAAAGAAATGCTTGTAAAGGTGCTTGAAGAGCCAAAGAATGCATTGATAAAGCAATATAAAAAACTTTTGAAAATGGATGAGGTAGAACTGTTATTTGACGAGGGTTCATTAGAAGCAATTGCATCAAAGGCTCTCGAAAAAAAGACAGGTGCCAGAGCCCTACGTGCCATTATCGAAGAATTTATGCTGGATATAATGTATGAGATTCCTAAGGATGATAATATAGGCAGAGTGACTATTACAAGAGAATATGTTGAGAATACAGGCGGACCGGTCATTGAGATGAGAGGTGTACCTGTTATTGATGAGAAGGCTGAATAATGGATTCAAATTTAAATATGACACCGTCATCAGAAAGAGTGCATATTGTATTCATCGGCAGAATGAATAGCGGAAAATCATCACTTATAAATGCCCTTACCGGCCAGCATATTTCTATCGTATCTGAAGTCGGGGGAACAACGACGGACCCTGTCAGAAAGGCTATGGAAATTAATGGGATAGGTGCCTGCGTATTGGTGGATACGGCAGGTTTTGATGATGATGGAGAGTTGGGAGAAGAAAGAGTGAAGAGAACCGGACAGACAATAGGTTTGGCAGATATTGTTGTTATGACAATATTTGGTAAGGATATTTCGCTTGAGAAAAAATGGTATGACTGTTTGAAAGAGAAGAAAATTCCGGTAATAATTGCTCTTACCAAAGCTGATACAGATATTTATGATAATGAATTGGTAAATAGAATTGAACAGGACTTTAATCAAAAACCTGTGCTTACCTGTACAAAGACGAAAGGGGGAGTTGATGAATTACGTCGTCAGCTGGTTTTATCATTGAATAATAGTGAGCAGGAGAGATTTATTACAGGTAGTCTGGTAGCACCGGGAGATGTGGTGATGCTTATTATGCCGCAGGACATTCAGGCACCTAAGGGAAGACTTATATTACCACAGGTACAGACGATACGTGAATTACTTGACAGAGGATGTGTAGTTATAAGTACGACTACGGATAAGATGAATGATGCGTTATGTTCACTTAAAGAGATGCCAAAGCTTATGATAACTGATTCACAGGTTTTCAAGAAAGTATATGATATAAAACCTGAAAAGAGTAAGCTTACTTCATTTTCTACATTGTTTGCGGCTTACAAGGGAGATATCAGTGAATATGTTAATGGAGCAGAGAAGATACAGTACCTCACTGGAGAATCAAAAGTATTGATTGCAGAATGTTGTACACATGTGCCCATGCAGGAAGATATCGGACGTGTGAAGATTCCCGGATTATTGCGAAAGAGATTTGGTGAGCGAATGCAGATAGATGTGGTCAGCGGAATGGATTTTCCGGAAGATTTAAGCGTCTATGACCTGATTATACAATGCGGTGCATGTATGTTTAACCGTAGATACGTGATGAACAGAATTAATCTTGCAAAAGAGGTGAATGTTCCTATTACAAATTATGGAATAGCCATAGCATGGTTAAATGGAATATTGGATAAGATAGAATTGCCCGAAGCGACAGAATGACGTTTTCAATGAAAGGAAAGATTTTACAGGATGGCTAAAAAGTATTATGCAGTTAGAAAAGGAAGAATTCCCGGAATATATTTGACATGGAATGATTGTAAAGCTCAGACAGACGGTTTTTCAGGAGCGGAATATAAGAGTTTTATGACGCGGGATCAGGCGGTTGCATATGTTGAAGGAGAAGCTGCAGTAGAGATAGAGACCAAGACTCAAAACGGGATTCCTGTGACAGATGAAAAAAATGCAGTTGCGTATGTAGATGGAAGTTATAATAATGTAACAAAGGAGTTTTCTTACGGTGTTGTTATGTTTCATAATGGAGAGGAAAAACATTTCTCAGAAAAAGTTGATGACATAAAAATGGCAGAAATGAGAAACGTTGCAGGAGAGATAAAGGGGGCTGAGTGTGCAATGCGTTATGCCATTGAAAATAATTGTGAAACATTAGTAATCTATCATGACTACGAGGGAATTGCAAAATGGTGTACTGGCGCATGGAAAGCGAATAAAGAAGGTACAATTGCGTACAAAGAATATTATGACCAAATTAACAGTAGTCTGGCAATCGAATTCAGAAAGGTAAAAGGACATTCTGGTGACAGATATAATGATGTGGCAGACAGGCTGGCAAAGAGTGCAATTTTTTAGATGATTGAATTTATATTAAAAAAATGATAAAATAGTTCAATAACTATACATGGAGGAAATTTATGAATGCATTAATTAATGCTCTAGGACTTACATTTAGTAATCAGGGAATCAAGTATGCCGTAGCCGGGCAGAATGAAGAGGCTATTATTATTATGCAAAAGATGAAGAAGGCACCGGTAACGTTAAAGATAGTCTACATAGTTGCCGAAGATATGCAGTCTATGTCTATTAAATTTTATAATCTTTATCATGTGGAACGTGTGACGGAAAGATTGATTCTAAAAGTAAATGAGCTTAATAAAATATACAGATGGGTGAAGCTCACCATAGAAGACACCGATGTAGTTATGAGCATGGATCACATGGTTGATGAGACAAATATCGGAAGACTTGCAGTACAGCTTGCTTTAATTGGTGTACAGATGGGAGACTTGATGTATCAGCAGATTGATGAGATGTATGATAAGAAAGAGTAAGTATGTGGCGTCAGCATAAAAGCTGACGCTATTATGCGTTTATAAAGAAAAAAGATAATACGGAGGTTTTATGTGGAAAAAGATTAAACATGCGATATTTGTTTCACTTGCGGTTATCGGAGCTTTATTTGTTATTTTGATGATGATACCCGATGATGCTGTGGAAGATACAGAGTCTAAAAAAATCAAATCAGGCAAGGATACCAAAGTTTCTGAAACTCAGGAATCAAAAGAAAAGAATTCAATTGAGAATATGGAAACGGTATCAGTAGGTACAGATGCCAAATCAGCAACAATTATGGTTTATGTAAATGGTTCTGATTTGGAATCAAATGCAGGAGAAGCTAGCACGGACATTTCTGAGATGGTTTCTTCGGGAATTGGTGAAAACGTGAATGTTATAATTCAGACAATGGGAACAAAAAAATGGGATGATACATATGGAATAGATTCTTCTACCGCACAGACATACGAGGTTGCTGACGGAGGACTTTCACTTGTTCGTGACAATTTGGGACAGCTTGACTGTACATCAGAAGAAACATTATCTGAGTTTATAGGATTTTGTAAAACTAATTATCCGGCAGAGAGATATATATTTGTTTTTTGGGATCATGGTGGTGGTCCGGTTTACGGATTTGGTTATGATGAGTGGCAGGATGAGGGGCAAAGTCTTACTATAGCGGAGATGTCAAGAGCGTTTTCTGAGCATACAGACATACATTTTGATATGATAGGAATGGATTGCTGTATAATGGCTGATATTGAGACATGCTATGCTTTAGCACCTTATTGTAAATATACACTCTTATCGGAAGATTTCGAGTCAGGGCTTGGATGGAGTTATACGAACTTTATGAAGAGTCTCGAAGAAAATCCGGGTATGTCTACGCCACTTTTAGGAAAGAAGATTATAGACGATATTATAGAAGATAATGAAGAAAGTATGAGTGGTGATTCAGCATGCATAGCATTATTTAATGAATCAACAGTTGAAAGCCTTTTTGAAGCATGGAAATCCTATGTATACAAAAATGAAGAAGCACTTTTCCAGAAAAACTTTAGTAAAAGTCACAAGGCAAAAGGCAGAACAAATAAGGGATTTTGGGATTCATGGGAATCAGACGGCAGTAATGTTACTCTATCAGATTACTATATAACAGATATTTTGGCATTAGTAGAGAGTGTAGATAACGAAAGTGATGAAGCAAGAAGTTTAATGTCGGCATTAAAAGCATGTGTTGCATATTATGGACATACTTCAGATAAAAATGAGCTGACCGGCATGGCAGTGTCACTGCCGTATGGAGATTCAAGCTTTTATGAGCAATTAAAAACTGTTTATATGGAACTTGGAATAGATGAAGAATATATAAATTGGCTTTCCGGATTTGTGACAACCTCAGGATATGAAGACTATTACGATTACGATAGTTTTGAAAGCAGCTGGGGGGGATGGGCTGATTATGAGAGTGATTACGGAGCAAATATCAGTAGTGGTGGAGAATGTGAATATGCGTTTGACTATGATTCTTATGATGGTGATTACTATGATTATGATAGCGGTGATTCCTACGATGATTGGATTTATGACTACGAAGAAGAAATGTGGTATCTCTATGATGATGATGTACTCTACCTTTATGATGATGAAAGCAATATTATGTATTACTATGATGAGGAGTATGACGAAATATACTATTATGATGAAGAATATGATGAGTGGTATCTGGTAGAGTGAGAATGGTAAACATTATCCAAAAGCTTTAGAGTTGATATTGGTACTTGACAGAAAGTATTGAGTGATAGTAGAATAGGAAGTGTGAATTTTAAGTAAATATTAGTACCAAGGAGGAAAATTAGATGAGAAAAAAACTTTTAGTAGTAATGATGGTAGGTATTGTATCAGCATTCGCATTTGCAGGATGTTCAGATGATGAATCAGATACATCCACAGTTACTACTTCACAGAGTCAGGATAGTAATGATAGCGTAGATGATGCAGATGATGCAGATGATGCAGATGATGCAGATGTAGAAGATGCAGAAGATGCAGATGTTGCTGATGATTCAGAAGACGGAGGATTCTCACTTCTTGATGTAAGTTCAGATATGATTGAAATTGGAGCATATGCTATGAGCGATGATGGAACAGAACTTGTATTTTCTATGTTCCAGGGTCCTGATGGAGAAGAGTATGTTTCATTATTCGGATTTGATAATAATGAAGAAAGCGGAGATGTAATCTGTGGAACATATTCTGCATCTACAGAGACAGATGATGATGGAATTCAGTGGACATTGTTAGAGGTGCAGGATGTTTATACAGGTGAGACATACCAGTTAGGTGTTGCTGAAGCTGATGGTGAAGTTGCATTTATTGATGCAGAAGGAAATGTAGTTGAGGCTGAGTATCTTGACAGTGATCAGACAATTAATTATATGGGCGCAGCAGCAGCATTAATTCAGTAGTTAAAATATTTCAAGAAGAAAACAATAGGGCGTCAGCTTTTAAGCTGACGTCCTTCTGCATTTATATTGTATGTTTCTTTGTAAATAAGCTCGGAAATCGGGACTATTTTAAATCCTTTATCCTGCAAACCCGTAATTATATCCTCTAATGCATCAGCTGTAAATTTTGCACCGTTATGGCATAAAATAATGGAGCCGTTTCCAAGATGGCTGTTATCTAAAATGGCAGTCTTTATATTTTGGACACCATAGTTTTTCCAGTCAAGACTGTCGACATCCCATTGAATTGGGAAGTAGCCGTTATCTCTGGCGACGGTAATCAGAGTGTTGTTATAATCACCGTAAGGTGGGCGGAACAGACACATATCCTTACCGGTGAGCTTTTTTACTTTTTTATGTACCCGCATTAATTCGTCTTTACACTCTTCCGGAGAAAGCTTAGACATTTCTTTATGATTCTCGCTATGGTTACCCAAATCATGACCGGCTTTTGCAATAGCTTTAACATCATCAGGATAATTATCAACCCATCCGCCTGTCATAAAAAATGTTACTTTAACATCATGTTTTTTCAAAATCTCAAGAATTTTAGCAGTATCATCATTACCCCATGCAGCATCAAAACTAAGTGCAACGACAGGTTTTTCGGTTTCCACACAATATATAGGAAGAAGTCTGCCGACGGATTGTGAAGTTACGATTAAAGAATCAGGTATATATAATCCTATGCAAATAAGTATAGCAAGCGCAAACAGCCACAACAGAGTTTGTTTAAGAAATTTCATGAATATCTCCTAATTAAAAAAAGGTAGTTTATAAATAATATGACGATAAAAAAAAAGTATTCCGTGTTAACGGAATACTTTTTTTGCTATTCAGATTTGCTTTTCTTATTCTTTTTTTTATCATTGCTACTGTTGTTATTGTTATCATCAGTCTTAATATTATCCGTATCAGAGTATTCTTCAGTAGAAGCTTCGGTATAGGCTTCGGTGTAAGCTTCAGTAGAAGCTTCAGTAGAAGCTTCGGTATAGGCTTCAGTAGAAGCTTCAGTATAGGCTTCAGTGTAGGTCTCGGTATAGGTTTCCGTAGGAGCTTCGGTAAATGTTTCTTCAGTAGAAGGTTCCTCATAATAAGTAGTATATTCATAATCGTCATAATTGTATTTAGCAGTGGTTTCATGCTCAATCGTGACTTTTTTAAGAGGCTGGGTTTCAACATCAAGGTCTGTAACCGTAAGCCAGACTGTCGTAGCAACAGTTCTGTTTAACAGATCAGTAATGGTATAAGTTATTTCATAGATACCAGGGGTATTAAAGTCATAATCACCGGTGACAGCTATTTTATCTGAAATGTCATTGCCACATGTATCATAGGCCGTAACATGTTTTGTAAAATCTATTGTTGAACCGGTTTTAACAATCAGATCTACGGCATTTATAATTATCGGAGAAGCCGTATGCCAAGGATTGTCTTTATTAATATCTGTTGGATCCCATCCTGCATTTTCACTGTCTTCAGGAATTTTTATGGCTTCCGGTTTGCCAAGAGGACCGGGGTTGTCTGCATCATCATATATGATAACAGTAGTACCTACCGGACAGTTATCGTATATCCATTTGATATCCCGGATTGCAAATCGGACACATCCAAGTGAAGCCGGGGAACCGAGCTTGTTAAATTCGTCTGTTTCAAGTTCGTCATAATCATCATCAAAATATGGAACTGAATGAAGCATGATTTCATCGAATATACGGTAAGCGTATTGCGCATATGAACCGTCAACCATCATCCGCCATTTATATTTTTCAGATGTGTGAAATGTTCCCAAAGGTGTGTCATCTATATTCTTGCCCGTAGAACATAACATGGCTTTTACGGGAACAGAATAATTACCTGTATCATCTTTAGTATATATTGTAGTACAATTTGCAGCTCTGTTTACCTTAATCATAAATGGACTTTCACCAGTCAGGTATGTGTCCTCTGAAAAGTCCTGTGTAACTTTTTCGGTTTCTTTTTCTTCAGACTGCTCAATTGATTCTGCCTCTTTTTTCTCTTTTGTATCATGATTGATAAATAATTTTCCAAAACATATCACGCAGGCTATTATAATAAATGACATCAACACAAGAATTATGATGGGAGCAATACGAATACGTTTTCTTCTTTTTTTCTTCTTCATTATAAATGTTCCTTTCCAAGAGTAAATTAATCAACTGCAAATTACATTTTACAATGATGGTAACTGAAATACAAGAAGAATTTTAAAATACATTGAAATTATAATTCAAAATTGATATACTCAACTAAGATGAAAGAAAGGTGTGAGGATTACTATGAAATACACGAAGCAGGAAATCATGGAAATGGCAGAAGAGGAAGATGTCGAATTTATCAGACTCCAGTTTACGGATATGTTTGGAACGTTAAAAAACATTGCCATTACATCAAGCCAGCTTGAAAAAGCACTTGATAATAAATGTATGTTTGACGGTTCCTCTATAGAAGGATTTGTGAGGATAGAGGAATCAGATATGTATTTATATCCGGATCTGGATACGTTTGAGATTTTTCCATGGAGACCACAGCAGGGTAAAGTTGCCAGATTTATATGTGATGTATATAAGCCGGATGGGACACCGTTTGAGGGAGATCCGAGATTTGTACTTAAAAAAGTTTTAAAACAGGCTGAAGAAATGGAATACAAATTCGACGTCGGACCTGAGTGTGAATTTTTCCTTTTTCATACTGATGATTATGGAAATCCGACGACGCTTACACATGAAAAGGCAGGATACTTTGATTTGGCACCGGTAGACCTTGGTGAGAATTGTAGAAGAGACATGGTGTTGAATCTGGAAAGCATGGGATTTGAGATAGAAGCATCACATCATGAGGTGTCACCGGCTCAGCATGAGATAGATTTCAAACATGATGATGCATTAAGTACGGCTGATAATATTATGACATTTAAGCTTACTGTTAAATCTATTGCGAAGAGACATGGCCTGTATGCAACATTTATGCCAAAGCCTAAGTGCGGAGAGTGTGGTTCGGGCATGCATATTAACATAGCGATGAATCAGAATGGAAAAGATGTTTTTGAGGATAAAAATGATGAAAATGGATTGAGTAAAATTGCATACAGCTTTATTGCCGGAATTATGGAACACATTAAAGCCATAACAATTTTAGCAAATCCATTGATAAATTCGTACAAGAGACTTGTTCCGGGATACGAAGCGCCTGTATATATTGCGTGGTCTTCAAACAACAGAAGTCCGCTTATAAGAATACCAGCATCAACTTCAGAAGGAAAGAGAATAGAATTAAGAAGTCCGGATTCGGCTGCAAATCCATATCTTGTTCTTGCAGCATGCCTCGCAGCAGGTCTTGACGGTATAAAGAGAAATGCCGAGCCACCGGCAAGTGTAGATAAGAATATATTTGAAATGGGAGAGGAAGAGTTAAAAAAACTAAATATAGACAGAATTCCATCAAGTCTTGAGGAAGCTATAACAGAATTTAAAAAAGATGACTTTATTCAGGGTGTGTTAGGTCAGCATATTTCTAAAAAAATTATTGAAGCAAAATCAGAAGAATGGGAAGAATACAGAACTCAGGTATCAGAGTGGGAAATTGAACAATATCTGCATAAATTTTAGTATTTAAATGGAGGTAGAATTCTTTTGGTTAGCATAATAGTGACGTTCCCTAGGCTTGAAAACGGAAAAGCGATTAAGAATTACCTTGTAAGAAATGGTTATCACATAAAGGCTGTATGTAGTTCGGGAGCCCAGACGATTAATGCGTTAGATGAGGTTGACAGAGGTCTTGTAATATGTGGATATAAAATAAATGATATGTTATATTCACAACTATACGAGTGTCTCCCTAAAGGTGTGGAAATGCTTTTAATAGCATCAAGAGAGCGGTTGTCTGAATGTTATCAGGAGGACATTTTGAGAATTGAAATGCCATTAAAAGTAAATGACCTTGTAGATACTGTGGAGATGGTACTAAGTTCAATCGAATCAAAGTACAGAAAGCAGAAAAAACTTCCGAAGAAGAGAAATGCAAAGGAACAGGAAATCATCGATAAAGCGAAAAGAGCTTTGATAGAGAGAAATAATATGTCTGAAGAAGAGGCTCACAGATATATACAGAAAAACAGTATGGATAGCGGAAACAGCATGGTAGAAACAGCCGAAATGATTATTGCAATAATGGCTGATAAAGTGTGAGTATGATGTTTGGATATAATCCGGACATTTACTATAAATTTTTTATGGAGGAAATCAAATCATATGTACAAAATTAACGAGAATTACCTTAAACTGCCTGGTAGTTATTTATTTTCAACTATTGGGAAAAAGGTAAGAGACTACAAAAATGCAAACCCGGACAAAGATATTATCAGTCTGGGAATAGGTGATGTTACTTTGCCGCTGGCACCTGTTGTAATAGAGGAATTACACAGAGCCGTAGACGATATGGCGGCAGCAGAGACGTTTAAAGGATATGCACCGGACCTTGGATATGAATTTTTAAGAAGTGCAATTGCTAAAAATGATTATAAGGCAAGAGGTGTGGATATTGATATCGACGAGATATTTATCAGTGACGGTGCAAAAAGTGATTCAGGAAATATTGGAGACATTTTTTCGAAAGATAACAAGATTGCAGTGTGTGATCCGGTATATCCTGTGTACGTTGACACAAATGCGATGGCAGGAAGGACAGGAGATTATGTGGAGAGTACAGGCAGATGGAGTAATGTAGTGTATATGCCATGTACTGAAGAGACAAATTTTGCTCCGGAGCTTCCTGAAGAAACACCGGATATCATATATCTGTGTTTCCCAAATAACCCTACAGGTTCAACAATAACAAAAAATGAATTGCAGAAGTGGGTTGATTATGCACTTAAATTAGGTGCAATCATAATATATGATGCAGCTTATGAGGCATATATTTCGGAAGATGACGTACCACACAGTATTTATGAGTGTGAGGGTGCAAAAAAATGTGCAATCGAGATAAGAAGTTTTTCAAAAAATGCCGGATTTACGGGAACAAGACTTGGATTTACAGTAATTCCCAAAGATATAAAGTGTGATGGAACAATGTTAAACAGCCTTTGGGCTAGAAGACACGGAACAAAATTCAATGGTGCGCCGTATATCATCCAGAAAGCCGGAGCTGCCATCTATTCAGAAGAAGGAAAAAAACAGACAAAAGAAATGGTTGCATACTATATGAACAATGCAAAGTTGATATGTGAGGAATTGACAAATGCAGGATATAGTGTGTCAGGTGGTGTAAATGCACCTTATATATGGCTTAAGACACCGGATAATCTGACTTCATGGGAATTTTTTGACAGATTATTAGAAAAGGCAAATGTTGTTGGAACACCGGGTTCAGGATTCGGACCTAGTGGAGAAGGTTATTTTAGACTTACAGCATTTGGAAGCAGCGAGAATACAAAGAAAGCCCTGGAAAGAATTAAAAATCTGTAAGAGTTTTTAACAGTATATAAAGCTATCTTATATGGTATGTAAGTATCATATAAGATAGCTTTTTTGAGTGCGAATTATCAAAAAATGATAATAAAATGCCGATATATATAGTATGGGTTTAATCGTGTTCTGAACAGGAGGAATTGCTTATGAAACTTAAAAAAATAAGTTGTATAGTATTGGTGGCAGGTATGGTATTTACATCAATACCATGCGAATATGTTCCGTATATCGGAGGACTGATAGAGACATATGCAGATGAACAATATCATTATGTTGTAGATGGCGATACATGTTCAATAACAGGGTTTGAAGGGAATGATTCCGAGATTGTTATTCCCGCGACTATTGATGGTAAAACAGTGACATCAATCGCTGATGGAGCGTTTGAATATAATACGACATTGGTCAGTGTTGAAATACCGCAGGGAGTTATAAAAATTGGTGATGAGGCATTTCAGGGGTGTACCGGTTTAGTTAGCGTGAAAATTCCTGAAAGCGTTACGACTATGTATGACGATACATTTTTTAATTGTAATGAGAATTTGGTATTTTATGGAGTAAAAGGCTCGTATGCAGAAACTTATGCAGCTGAAAATGAAATAGTATTTAAAGATTTAAATATAGATGATAAAGTGTATGTGACCGGAAACTGTACATATATTTACTCACAATATGACACATATTGCGTAATAACCGGATTTAGCGGAAGCGACACGGAGATAGAGATTCCGGCTACGATTAAGGATATTGCAGTTACACAGATTGCGGACGAAGTATTTAAAGGTCAGAAAAATCTGAAAACTGTTACAATGAATGGAAATATATCTTCCATAGGAAAAGGAGTGTTTGAAGATTGTACCTCACTTACAAATGTAAATATGAATACAGGCCTTATTACTATAGGTAATTATGCGTTTTCAGGCTGTACATCTCTTAAGAGCTTAATCTTTCCAAGTAGTTTGAGCAGTATATCGGATTATGCATGTAATAATTGTACCTCATTAGAAAATGTAACCATAACAAAGTCTTTATCCACTATTGGTAATTACGCGTTTGCCGGATGTTCCAATTTAACATCGGTGAATGGAATATCAAGAATTAAAACTATCGGAAATTATGCATTTAAAAATTGCACAAAACTTTCTAATATAGATTTTATAAATACTACGAAACTAAGTACTTTAAATGAAGGTGCATTTGCGGGATGTCAGGGAATTACATCGGTTAAATTACCGGCAAATGTTACAAAGGTTGGAAGCGGAGTATTCAAAGATTGTGGAGCAATTGAGAGTATTGAAGTGGATTTATCAAATACAAGTTATTGCAGCTGTTATAATGGAAATGATAATTACAAAAAAAACGGCGAAGACAATCCAGATGAATGGAACGCAATTGTGGAGATAAATAGCAACACGTTGCTCGCAGGATGTAAGAATTCATTTGTTCCTTCAGGGGTAACTAAAGTAGATACATATGCATTCTATGGAGTTCCCGCGATTGAAAGCATAGAAATACCGGATACGGTAACAAATATAGGTACGTATGCATTTTACGGCTGTACGTCATTGAAAAGTATAATAATACCGGCATCGGTAGTCACTTTATCAGGAAAATATGTTTTTTACGACTGCACAGATTTGGTTATATACGGATATGCTGATTCAAGAGCAGAAAAATATGCAGCTTCTATGAACATTGTATTCAGGGAAATTGGTGTGGAATATGGTAAAGAATTATCAGTAGACGGAGTCAGATATATATATGATAAATATTCAGATCATTGTGAAATTACAGGGTATAGTGGGGAGGCAGCGGATATAACGATTCCGGTAAACATTGAAGAAAAACCGGTCACGGTTATAGGAACTTCAGCATTTTACGAGCAGACAAATCTTAAAAATGTTATTGTACCTGATGCTGTGACGAGTATTGGAAAATCAGCATTTTACGGTTGTACAAACCTTACTGCAATAAATCTGCCGTCAGGTCTTGAAGTAATAAATGATTATACTTTTTGTGATTGTACACAATTAAGTGCTATTGTTATTCCGGCGGCTGTATCGAATATTGAAGAGCACGCATTTAGAAATTGTATTAATTTGGAAAGTATTGAAGTTGACCTGTCAAATACTAAGTACAACAGTGGCTCAGGCAGAAATGTTATTATAGAAGAAGCTACAAGTAAGATTATTCTGGGGTGTAAAAATTCCGTCATACCTGCAGTAGTTAATGTTATAGGAGCATATGCTTTTAGTAATTGTGTGGGACTGACATCAGTAAGTATACCTGAAAGTGTTACAGAAATAGAAACATACGCATTTTCAGGCTGTGAACAGCTGAAATCAGTGACATTTACGACAGGTCTTACAAAAATAGGAGCATATGCGTTTTATGGATGCAGCAGTCTTGAAGCAGTCAATATTCCTAAAAATGTGAGTTCCATAGGAGATAATGCTTTTGGAAACTGCAATAGTATTCAGACAATATCCGTAGCTGATGCAAACTCTACATATGACAGCAGAAATAATTGTAATGCGATTATATATTCAATTACAAAAAAAATAGTATTAGGATGTAATAACACTACAATTCCTGATAATGCGGTAATAATTGGTAAATTTTCATTTTGCGGCTGCACGGGTATTAAGAATATTGTATTACCGTCATCAATTACAACTATTGAGAATGAGGCTTTTGAAAATTGCACCGGTTTGCAGACTATTGATATTCCGGAATCTGTAGTATCAATTGGAAATAACGTATTTCAAAATTGTGAGGGACTCGTGATTTTCGGAACCACAGGTTCTAAAGCAGATAAATATGCTGACAGTAATGGTATTGCATTCAGGGATAAAAATGCGGTATATGATAATTCATTACCATACGGAAATTCAAAACTGGTGTATGCAAGATTTTCTGATCATTGTGAAATAACAGGATTCGGTGGGGATGATACAAGTATTATTATACCGGATAAGATAGAAGAACTTCCGGTTACAGGTATATGTAAAGAAGCATTTAAAGAACAGGATCAGATTGAAACAGTTGTAATACCAGATGGCGTTACGAATATCGGTAAATTTGCATTTAGCGGATGTGATGCACTCACAACAGTGACAATGCCGGATAGTGTTACAAGCATTGGTGCATCGGCTTTTTCGGATTGTAAAAATCTTAAGGATGCAGAATTGCCTTCGGCAATTACAACGGTTGAAGAGTCAACATTTAATGGATGCTCAAGCCTTTTGGCTGTAATTATTCCTGATGGGGTAACAAATGTAGGAGAGTCAGCATTTTACGGTTGTACATCAGTAAATGAGGTATGGATTCCGGAAAGCGTTACGATTATAGACAATTATGCACTTAATGGCTGCAGTAACGCAGAGAGTATTAAAGTGGATGAAAATAATACTTCGTATAACAGTGGTAATTCCTGCAATGCAATCATCAGGACAGCTTCTGATAATTTAATATTAGGCTGCGCAAAAACTGTGATAAGTGAAACGATAAAAAGTATCGGATATGGTGCGTTTATGGGCTGCAATGATCTTGAAAGTGTTACAATTCCGTCAGGTGTAGCAAATATATATAAACGAGCATTTATGGATTGCAGCAATTTGAGAAGCATTGTTATACCTGATAGCGTTACAAACATAGTCGATGAAGCATTTAAGGGATGTGATTCTTTAATATTTAAATGTAACAAAAATTCTACAGCTCACACTTATGCGAAAGAAAATAAAATAAGTTATGTGCTTCTGGATTCAGAAGAGGAAGAGACAACAACGGTTAAGGAAGTGATAAAACCGGGAGAAGAGACAACGAAGTCAGGCGAAACGACAACAAAGACGGAAGAAACGACAACAAAGACGGAAGAAACGACAACAAAGACGGAAGAAACGACAACAAAGACGGAAGAGACAACGAAGATCGGAGAGACAACAAAGTCAGGCGAAACAACGAAGTCAGGCGAAACGACAACAAAGACGGAAGAGACAACGAAGATCGGAGAGACAACAAAGTCAGGCGAAACAACGAAGTCAGGCGAAACGACAACAAAGTCAGATGAAACAACGACGAAGTCAGGCGAAACAACGACGAAGTCAGGCGAAACAACAAAGTCAGATGAAACGACAACAAAGTCAGATGAAACGACAACAAAGTCAGATGAAATGACAACAAAGTCAGATGAAACGACAACAAAGTCAGATGAAACGACAACGAAGTCAGATGAAATGACAACAAAGTCAGATGAAACGACAACAAAGTCAGATGAAACGACAACGAAGTCAGGAGAAACAACAACAAAGACTGACGAGACAACGACATCGAAAGTAACGACAACAGTTGTGCTAAATAAGACAAAAGCCAGTATAATGGTAGGACAAAGTGTTAAACTTAAGGCAACTGTTTCACCAGGTAGTAAAAAAATTACATGGACTTCATCGAAAAAATCAGTTGCAACTGTTTCATCAAAAGGTATAGTTACGGGAGTAAAATCAGGAAAAGCAACTATCAAAGTAAAAACTTCTGATGGCGTGACAGCAGCATGTAAAGTAACCGTAAAACCTGAACCAAAGAAGATTTCGTTTAGTAAAAAGAGTGTTGTATTAAAAGTAGGAAAAAAACTTAAACTTAAATACACTATTACAAAAAATACGTTTACTCGAGTAACATTTTCAACAAGTAATAAAAAAGTGGCAACGGTAAGTAAAAACGGAACAGTAAAGGGTAACAAAAAGGGAAAAGCTGTGATAACAGCAAAAACGTTGAACAAAAAGACAGCAAAATGTACGGTTACAGTAAAATAAATTATTAATAAGAAATAATATGAAAGACTTCGATGCGGTTAATGCTGCATCGAAGTTATTTAGTAGGTGCTTTGATTACAGAATGTAGTGTAAAATGTTGAATTATAGACAAATGTAAAGCGGGCGTGTTTTACGGGCTAAAATAAAAAATCTTAATTTAGATAGTAAATTGCCTGAGTAGACTTCAGTATACAAAATCTATGCAAATTGATTTATTATACATAAAATGATATAATTGAATAAATGTATTTTCACAGCGTATGAGAGGAAAAAACAAATGAGTAATAAAAAATTGATTTCATCAATGCTTATTGTTACGGTATTGATGACCCAGGGAATAGTATTTCAGGGATGCACAAATCAATCTGTAAAGAATGATAATGAAAAGGAATTTATAATTGGTGAGATTATTACTAAAAACGGCTTATATGAAAGAGAAGGAGAAGAGATGTACTGCGGTTCAAAACTTGCAGTTGATGAGATAAATGATAATGCCGGTGTTTTGATAAATGGGGAGAATTATCATTTAAAACTAATTACTGTTGATGATGAAAGTAATCCGGATATAGCGAAAAAATTATACAATTCATTGATTGATAAAGGAGCACAGGCTGTGGTGGCGCCGGTAAGCGCAGAGTCTTGCAAAGCAGTAGAAAGCCAGGCAAATGAAGACAATATACCATTGATTATAGCCTCTGTTACTTCAAACGAAGTAGGAAAATATGATAATTCATTCAGAGTGTGTCTTTCGGATGAACAAATAGGATTGGAGGCGGCAGATGAAGCTTTTTATCATATGAACAGCAGAAAATCGGTAATATTATATAATCAGGCATCGGCGGATGTTATGGAATCATTTGCTGACGAATATATAAAAAACGGTGGAAGAATTGTCGGGCAGGAGCAGTGTAGCCCTGATATAGAAAGCCTGACATATTGTGCCAATCTTATAAATGCATCAGGAGCAGATGTTGTATATCTTCCTGAAAAGAGCGATTTTTCAAAAGCAGTAATGGATTTTATGGAACAGCAGCAGCTTAACGTTTCAATTGTCACCAGTGAGAATTGGGATGGAATGAATGTAAGTGGATATACATGGCTGAAAGAAATAGCATATCCTAAAATTTATAGCGAAAAATACTCAGATTTCTGCGCTGATTATTTATTTGAGTATGATATGATTCCAGGACAGAAGGCTGCGGAGGGATATGATGCGGTATATGTAATTGTAAATGCATTAAATGAAGCTGGAAACACAGATTGTGATTTGCAAATAAGCGCAATGTCAGATATTGTTTTTGACGGAATTACAGGAAAAGAAATATCATTTAATGAGATCGGAAAATGTAAGAGAAACGTTGAATTCATGCATTTGAGATAGAATAAGAATTTGCGAAAGGCGTGGACAAAGAATATGGAAAAGTATGTGATTACGATAGGAAGAGGATACGGAAGCGGGGGACGTACAATAGGTAAAATGCTTGCAGAAGAGTTAGGTATTAATTATTATGATAAAGAAATATTAAAACTGACTTCAATGGCAACGGGGATTAATGAGAATTATATTAAACAGGCAGATGAACAGCTGAAGTCGGGAAATATTATAAAAATATCTAAAAATGTTTACCGTGGTGAAAAGTTCGGAAACGAAGATGATGTGACGTCAAACACAAATATATTTAATTATCAGGCTAAAATATTAAATGAATTGGCAGAGAGAGAATCGTTTGTTGTAATTGGAAGATGCGGTAATTATGTTCTGCGTGAAAGAAAAAGAGTAGTAAGGATATTTGTTTATGCATCTATGCAAAGCTGTATAAAAAAAGTCAGTAATGTATCGAGTCTTGATGAGGATGAGATAGAGAATTTTATCAAAACAACTGACTTAAACAGAGCAAGATATTATAAGTTCAATACAGGAAGGGATTGGAGCGACGCCAGGGATTACGATCTTTGTTTTTCTACGGACAATATTACATATGAGCAGGCAGTGATTTTGATAAAAGATTATTTAAGATTGAAAGGAATTATAAGATAAAGTGAACATTTACATAGCAAGACATGGAGAAACAGAATATAACAAACAAAAGAGGTATCAGGGAAGCATTGATATTCCACTAAATGAGGCAGGGAGAAATCAGGCGAGAAATGTATCAAAGGAATTAGATGTTTCATTTGATGTTGTTATATCAAGTCCGCTTATAAGGGCTCTGGAGACGGCTGAGATTCTATCGGGGTTTGACAGAAAAGACATTATTATCGACGAGCGTATCAGAGAAATATGTATGGGTGTGTATGAGGGACAGTATTATGCTGAAACTGATAAGGACTTCGAAAAGTTTTTCAAAAAACCTGAGGAATACGTAGCGGTAAATGGTTCGGAATCATTTGAAAGTCTTAAAGAGAGAATGTGGGATTTTCTGTGTGATATTACAGGACGTTATAAAGACACGGATAAAAACATACTGATATTATCTCACGGAGCGGCAATTCATGCGTTGCTTGCAGTCATTAAAGATATTCCAATGTGTGATTTCTGGAAAATACCGGTGGAGAACTGCAGAATGATAAGAATCGGGTATGATAATAATAGGTATGAGGTTATAGAATAATATTACATAAAAAACGCTCCGCGAGGATGCGCAGACCGCGGAGATGGAGTTAATT
>CAMHLZ010000010.1 GCA_946186125.1 uncultured Lachnospira sp.
TATATCACATTTCAGCAAAATATCATAGGTTTATTTAATATCGTTTATACTAGTTCATACATCTCCACTGATATTTCTTCTATTTGAAGTTCTTTTACTAATTCCCTAACTTTAGGATGATATATAATTGGAATCGGAATCACACCCAATATTGCCGAAACTACTATAACATGAAATCTCATAGCAATAATATAATCACATCTTCGTATTTCATTTATGGTAACTTCCACCTTCTCACTTTTATCTAAATACTTATAACGCTTAAGAATTGAATAGTTAAGTATTCCATTAACATCATTTTTCTCATAATACTCACCGCTCGAATCAGGAATTACTATTGAAACACCACATTCTATACACACTTTCATATAGTCATCGTTTCCTACCCCCCCGATTTTAAGTTTTTCAGGTATGTCTCTTAAATTTATACCAATTTCACCACCCAAAGCATTACCATATTTTACTAATTCTTTATTCCAAAATACGCAATCTGCACTCGATTTTATATTATTCAACTTCGTATATTTCATCAATCTATTAGCGGAATAATCATCTCTCACATAAAAAAACTTGGCATTTTCAATCCAAAATCTTAATTGTTGCGAATAATTCGTGTAATCAAAGCAAGATACCCCCAAGCCTATTACTCCATACGGAACTTTTAGTAGTTTATAGTCTTCTTCAAAATATTTTATCACGCTGGGTATCCCTTCGATTATACCGCCTCCTGCAAACAAAAGGAAATCCGTTTTATTTGCTTTTTCAAACACATCAATACACGGACTCCCTACTTCACACGAAACAACCATTATATCCAAATCCGAAAGAAAATCTCTCGTAGTGCGATACAACAAAATATCGCCAAAATTATCACCTTCTTGATACCATAACAACAAAACCTTTTTCATTAGTACTTCTCCTTCCTACACGATACGTCATCTTTATCTGATATTCTTCTTTATTGAATTAACCATTTGATGAAAAGAAGTCATTATGATTCCTTTTCTGTCACTATACATCTTTGCTATTTCATATAGTTTTAGTGCATCTACTGATACAACAATCTGACATTCCACAAATTGATTCTCTGCGTCGTCTAAAGAATATATTTTCTTACCTTCATATACTTTTCCAACCTTTTTCATATCAGAATCTATAAATCCAACTACATTATCTCCTAACAATTCTTTCGCCATCTTACCATATTTACCAGCTCCATAAATCATTATTTTATTATTATCTGGATTAAAATCTTTATAAAATTTAATTTCATTAATTCTTATTTGCAACTTATATTCATCCATATCATATCCAGAAAGAATTAACTCAAACCAAATCGCCATCAAAGTAGCTTCATCATGTATATTGGTCATTATGTATTGCCAGTTATCTTTTCTAATGTAACTTAATTTTTTCTTAACCTGATAAAACATGGTATTAGACAAACTTCCTTCATGAATTCTATATGAATACATCTTTTCGCTCAATCTAATTATTTTCCCGAACTTTTTTCTTACCCTAATCCAATAATCATAATCCTCTATTCCAAATAATGTTGTACTGTATTCCCCTATTGTAGTTAGTACATCTCTCCTATACATAAAACATGCACCTACATTATTGTTATACCAAAATTTATTTGCATCATATACCGGTGCATCTTTTATATATCTGCCATCTTCATCTATATATTCCATGTCAGCACATATCATATACACTTCTATGTTGCATTCCATAAAACAAAACATTTTCTCTAACGCTTCTTTAAAGTACAAATTATCATCCGATGTCCACGTCAAATATTTTCCTTTTGCCCGTTGAAAACCTTTGTTTAAAGAATACGGTAAATTTGTATTCTTTTTATTATGAACCAGTTTAATTCTATCGTCTATCTTAGTAAATCTTTCCATAATAGCCAATGTTGAATCTTCTGAACCGTCATCAACTAATATCAATTCCCAATCAGACAATGTCTGATTCCTAATACTATTAATCGACTCCTCTAAATATTTTTCTCCGTTATACGATGGCAAAACTATTGACAAATTACACATTTCTTTCCTCTCTCTCTAATTTCTCATCATTTTAAAATTGAATTAAATACCTATATATATATCATCTTTCTCACAACTAAATAACCGATCTAATAAATATTCAAACTATATCTTGAAAAGTTACAATTTTATAGATAGTTAAGCACCTTTACATATTCTTCCGTCTTATCCCTCATCATTTTCAATCCTTCCTCTAACTTCTCCACCTCATATCTATGTGTAATAACCTTTTCAGGAAAAATCCTTCTCTCCTTCAAACAACGAACCACATAATTCCAATCATCATTTCTGGATTGTAAATCACTATCTCCCAAAAACGAAGAATTCCATGCTCCTCTTAGAATTAGCTGTTTTCTTAAAATCTGCTGGTAAGTATTTTTCTCAAGACAGATATCTGTCGCCGGATTTCCAATTAAACAAATCTGACCTCCCGGTATAACACATTCAATTCCGGTAGTAACAGCTTCATTTTTCCCTACACATTCAAAATATACATCTGCTCCTCTGCCTGACGTTGCAGACAAAATCCAATCCTCTGCTTTTCCGTTTTTTATATCATAATAATTATTTTCATCCAACCCCATACTTAATGCGACTTTCTTCTGAATCAGTTTATTTCCAAGTGCAAACACATTCTTAATTCCATGCTCTCGTAAAAACATAACCACAAACTGTCCGATAGTTCCCATTCCGCTGACAACTACTGTCATATCTTTATTTATATCACATCTTCTAATTGCATGTACAGCTACCGACATCGGCTCTAACATAGCAGCCTGTTCATAACCCACTTCATCCGGTAATTCTATCAGATTCTTTGCCGGAACAGCAACATAATCTTCAAAACCACCGTTTGTTCTGGAGCCAAGATAACCATATTGTCTACACATTTCATATTGTTTTTTCATACATGAAGGACATTTTCTGCATGGTATCAACGGAAATATTCCTACACGCTTTTTATCCCATTTTTCATCCACATTGCTTCCTATTCTCTCTACAATACCTGAAAACTCATGTCCTATAATCAACGGCATCCGATGAGCACCCGTCTCATATACTCGTGGAATATCTGAACCACAAATCCCTGCTGCCTTAACCCTTACCAAAACCTCATCTGCCTGGGTATCCGGTACAGGCTCATCACTCGTATATTCTATCTTGCCTATGTCTTTCAATATCCATGCTCTCATAAACTGTCTTCCTCTCTCATCATCTGCTCAAATCTTCTTAAGTCTTGTAACGTGGTTATTTTAAAGTTATTCTCATCCCCCTGAATCATTACTATATCCATACCTGCCATAATCGCCGGTTCCGTAGACCCATTAATATCCTGAATTTTTTCTTTCAATAATTCATTGGCACGCAAATATTTTCCATATACAAATATTTCCGGAGCCTGTCCCGCATATAAACATGACCTTTTAAGCAGCTTAGAAACATTTATAGCATTATCAGAATAATATATGGTGTCTTTCATTGGAAGCACTGGCAACACTCCGTCGTGATTCTGTACAACTTTGCACAATTCCACTATCTGTCTCTCTTTTAATAGCGGTCTTGCCGCATCATGTATCAATATATAATCAGTTTCGTCACACAACTCGCTCATATCCCTTAAGCCATTATAAATTGACATCTGTCTATTATTTCCCGGTTCAGAAAACCCTTTGAATTTATTTTTCTCATCATAGCGATCAACCAGTTTTTTAATATCATACTGCCATTCCTTTGAAGCGACAATCCACACACCATCTATCTCGTTACATTCCATTATTGTCTGTAAACAATACGATATAATCGGTTTTCCATTTACTTCTATATACTGTTTCGGAATATCTCCTCCAAGTCTGGTTCCTGTTCCTCCCGCTAAAATCAATGCTATTACCATTTTGTCTCTCCTATAAAGTGCACTTTCAAATATCCTGCATATGAGATATATTTATACACGTTTTCTTAGGTCTTTTATTATATCATAATATGACTCGTCTTTTCCAAAAAGTATTGTTGTTCCCAAAACAAAACCATCCATACCAACAGGTGCATAACGTAAAATTTTATCCATAGAACATGCTCCATCCCAATACAGCTTATAATTCATCTCTTTTTTTAATTCTAAAAGCTTAGTTATCTTATGTCCTACATATGGCAGATACATCTGTCCTGCACTTCCCGGATTCACAGACATAACCAGTACCTTATCCACAATCCTAAGCATTTCATACACAGTCTCAACACTTGTTCCCGGATTAATAGCAATCCCCGGAATCATTCCGGCATCAATAATCATCTGTAAGGTCGCAGATGGATGATATTCTGCTTCCGGGTGAATATAAACTGTATCACCTTTTTTCAAATTGTTCAAAAACATATTAATATGATTCCTTGGATGTTCAATCATTAAATGTACGTCCAACGGCTTACTCGCAAGCTTTGAAATACACACCATATCGTTTAATGACATGGCAAAATTTGGAACATATCTTCCATCCATTATATCAATGTGAAATGAGTCAATACCAGCTCTTTCTAATTGTTTTACTTCTTCTTCAAGATGCCTGTAATTTGCGCACATCATTGAAGCATTTAATTCATAAGTCATTTTATCCTTCTTTCATAGTCTAAACTATTATGTAATATTAACCAATTTTTCAAAATAAGCAGGCTCAATATCCATGTTAGGATAATCTCTAAACAAGTATGCTTCACCATTATAATATAGAGTATTTACACTGTATATCCAGCCTGATATCATAACATTTTTTTTCTTCTCTATAAACTCAGTAGCAACTGGTGATGGACTTCCGTAGTACTCACTTATCTCATCAAAATGGAGCTTTCCTTTTGAAAAATCATCACTAATAATTACCTTATACGATGAAGTCAGATTCTTCAGACACTCCTTCGTATCTTCACTTATACTATCCCAATAATCAGGATTTCCCGGATATAAATATACATACATCTCCAAATCTTGGATATTATCAATAATGGCAAATCTTTCTTTTATCTTACGTAAGTTGTTTTTCTCATCAAATACAAATTGATCTTCACCTATACAATATAACAATACTTCTTTTATTTTTTCCTCTTTTTTCTGAATAATCTCCTGTTTTTTTAGGTATACTAGTTTCTCTCTCCATATATTTCTTGTATTCTCACCTGCAAACTCTGTCAGATAATCTTCATATAATGCTTTCATCTTTTCAGAATGGATGATAATCTTATCAGCATACATGGCTGCCGGAACCCTTAACCTATACTTAAGTCCATACATAGACGTCGTATCTTCTACGCCAAAATCATCAACTCCATCTTTCATAAAATATACCAGACAATTTGTATAATTCTTAAGCTTTTCTGCGTAATACGCAGGTGGCACCGTTAGATATCCATTTTCATTATCATACGGATTTTGAATAATGATAGTATCAAATTCATACATACTGATATCAATATCATCCCAAGATATAACATTCAATTCATAAGGGTAATTATCTGTATAATCCACATCAGCATTGTCAAATACAATCTCTCCATACGGATTTTTTGAAAATACTGGCAGTGGAATTACCAAAATATCTGTATTTTTTTCTTTCAAATATGTGTTATAAAGTATCTCCATCTCTTTCCAGTTATTTGGATTATCTGGCAAGAAAGCAATTAAACGTTTCTTCAAAATAGAATCCTTAATCTCTTCTTCCATTTCCTTTAAGGAAACTTTTAACTCCTGTTCAATACACAAAAGTTTTTCTTCTGTAAAGATGTCTGAAGACTTATTAAATTCATTATTCAAATAGTCGTAAAGATAAAATAGTGCTTCACAAAATGCCTCTAATTTACTAATGCACTCCTGATGTCCTGAAATATATCTACACACCATTTTTTCTATATAATTTCCCAGCTCTATCGCTAACGACTGACACTTTGGAAGATTACCAATAGCACTATTGAAATCAAGATTTTGAATCTGTTTCTCATATTCCGCCATATACCGATTAATTTCTTCAATTGAATCACCAACTATCTTCTGAAATGTTTCCTTATGTTCACTAGTATCACGTATTAACATTTCTTTACTAAAATGAAATTCTGATAGTTCAAGACCTGTCACTTCCTGCAGATTCTTCTTTTGTTGTTCAAAATAAGGATATTGGTGTCCATCACCCTTTTTGTTAATTTTAAAAAATCTGCCATATTTCCAATTTAACAAATAATTATACTCTATCGGACAGGGAACTTCACCAAATTCAAATGGTAGAGTCACAGCTTTGTCACATAGTTTCAGAGCGAATCCCTTCTCATTTTTTAACACATGCGGAAATATCTGTCCCATATTATGTGACTCCCCTGCTTTTACCCTCCTCATCTGCTGCTCCGCCAAAGAATACAACGCTCTGCCTAATCCTACCGAATCAAGTTCTCTATCTATGCTAACCTTGTAAAGTGATGTAACCTTGTCTAGTTCATTTTCCAATACAGACTTGTCAATCTTTTTTTCCACAATCAAATCCGCAAGGGCAATCAGGTACTTTATCTCCTCACATCTTGCGTGCTCCTTTTCTTTATCATCATATAGATAATCCAATACGAATATATCTACAGAAGCTAGATACGGAAAGTTGTGATACTTTCGCAGGTGCTCTTCTTCAAAACAGATATGTCTATGGTTCACTACCCTGGTAAGAAAAAGCCAGTGATTATCCTTTCTCATATAATCGTGGAGGCAAAAATTCTCAGGCAACTCCTTTTCAGCTACTTCTTTGAACCTGTCATAGTCCTCTCTCTTCATACAGATATCTATATCATCATCCCACGGTATAAATCCACCATGTCTGACGGCTCCAAGCAATGTTCCCCAATCAGCAAAATAATTGATATCATATTTTTTACATATTTTATCTATTTCATCCAATACCATCATAGAGGCAGCCCATGCCTGCTTGATAGCACCAGGAATATAAAACCCATTTCTAACTTCATCCCTAAAAAAATCTAATGAAAATTCCAACCTAGTACCCAATACCTTTCTCTACTGTCCTGATATCAACTCAACAACATTATCCTTACTATGATTCGACTGTGCCAATATCGACTCCGCAACTTGTGTCAATATATTATACCTGCTATTTTCCACCATTTCCGCAGCCATATCCGTATCGCGTATCCTTGATTCCGCCGCCTGCGAGTTTTCCACGGTATTATCAAGATTAGCAAGCGTATGCTCCAATCTATTCTGCAATGCCCCGTAATACGAACGTACAGACGAAACTTTATCTATCGCTGCATCAACGGTGCTGATGGTTAATCCTGCCAGATAATAACTTGATACATCATAACTGTTTCCCAAAAACAGTTCATCACTTGACACGTTGAATCGTTCCATATAGATACCCTGTTCTCTTAATGCACCTACCTGAAGATGTAATCCCTCTCCACTGTCATTCTGTGGTGTCGGGTTACCTCCGCCACCTCCACTACCAGGTTGCGGTGGGGTGTATCCAGTTCCAAAGTAGTTCGTATACTTTGTATTATCATCCTTGACTACATAATTGGATGCCGAACCCGATAATGCTGAAGGTGCGAACGCATCCGTTTCCGATGTGCTCAAATCTCCTGCAAGCAAAGAACCGGCTCCTGTTCCCCGAGCATTTAGAAGGTCTTTAACGAATTGTAGGGCATCTGCATCTCCACCTGTAAACTTCTGCACAAAGTCTGACATTCCGGTAAATCCGGTATTGTCCTTTATAGCATCATCAAATGACTTTTTATTTGCTAAATCAGTCAATATCTTGTTCAAACCTGACTTTATATTAGCTGAACTTACCGTACTCTGTCCGCTTGCTGCCTGTCCCATATACATGGTTGCAAGATAGCCCGCGCCATATGGCATCCCTGTAAGTGCAGACATATAATTTTTTATAGCATTATCACTTGAGCCCGGATTAATCTGATACGACACCCATCCGTTGTCTCCACTCGAAGTCTGTGCCATACCCTCAACAAACCAAAGTGGCAATGTGGTGGTCTTTCCATTTAACATACCATCCGTCGTGGTATCGTACATAATCAAATGTGTCATCTCATGAGCGATAACCGCTGCTAAATCTGACTTTTGCGCATCTGTCATGGATGAAAATGATGCAATAGGATAATCTGACGTATCTACCTTCAACGTATATGCCATTGCCGTAGATGTCGCATTTGAACCCATACTAAGTGATGCCACTGCCAGCGTATTCCCGCTTCCATCCACGTTTGTAAATTCCAAACCTATGTTAATCAATGAGGAAGAGGCTGCCGCAATCATTCCCGGATATGCACCTGATATTTTATCGACTGCATTTGCTGCTGCCTTCTTTACAAATTCTGCCATATCAGAACCGGCATAGCTTGTAACATTACCTGTTGCCTGACTTGACGAAACAGGTGCAACATTTCCATTACTGTCAACAAATGTATAAGAGACATTAACATTAACACCGTATGGCGCTGTCACCTGATTTGACGTAAACATGTGCGGCGAAGCACCATTCCTCGAAAACACGTTCATCGTGTTATATTCAGTATCATCCGCAATCCTGTCTATCTCTGTCTTTAAGGCATTCAGTTCCTCCTGAATCGCGCTTCTGTCTTCAAATGTGTTAGTATCATTTGCGCCCTGAACCGCCAGTTCTTTAGCTCTCTGTAACAAAGAATGTACTTCTCCCAAAGCCCCCTCTGCCACCTGTATATAAGAAATCCCATCCTGCGAATTCATTGAAGCCTTCCCGAGCCCTCTAATCTGTATCCTTAATTTTTCAGAAATTCCAAGCCCAGCCGCATCATCCGCAGCTCTGTTAATTCTGTATCCTGAGCTCAGTTTTTCATTGCTCTTTGTTTGTCCTACAGACAGCTTACCAAGCTGATTCATTCCGTTGATTGCTGCCATATTATGTTGAATAATCATAGGCTTTCCTCTCCTAGTACATCGAATAATAAGTATCTGATACAGTTCACGCCGAGAAATTTTTCAGTTTCAAGACGGAGGAATGAGGCGTAGCGGTGGCTACGTCGATTGACGACAACACAGAAACTAGAAAAATTATCAAGTGAATGTGTCAGTTATTTATTATTCGATGTACTAATCCCAAATACCTTTTATCTCCTTCGTAAATACAGAATGACATCTTGGACACAGTACTTGAACTTCTTCCATACCATCTGTCTCTCTATATACTCCACCACATCTGCACGACGGTTTTATCGTTACAGTCTTTTCATTCTCCCTTAAAATCTGTAATCTCGGAATATCCTCTACTTCTCCACATTTCCTGCATATCCCTAAAACTTTCTGATAGTTCCATACTGTTTCCGTATCAGAAATTTTAAGAATATCATTTATCCTTTTTCTCTCCGGGAGTCCAAAATGTTCGAGTATGTTTTCAATTTTTCTGTCATTTATTCCCTGACCAAGTCTATATTCTTTTGCTTTATTACATCTTTGGCAATATAAACGCAATACATATCCCATTCTTTACACTTCTCTCCGTATAGAATTTTGTTATTCACCGCCCCGCTACAATCATTCGGCTCTCCCGGTGCTACGCACCTGAAGCCCTCATGATGGTAGAGATTCCTGCTTCCCAGCAAGAAGATTACAGAAATGCAAAAGCTTCTTACGTGCAAGCGCGACAAATCTTATGTATTTCTGTAATCTGCGGTAAATAGTAACTGTTTTTACTCAAACAGTTTTAATACACCTTGATTTATACTATTCGCCTGTGCAAGCACCGACTGTCCGGCCTGTGACACGATATTTGCTGTGCTATATTCAACCATTTCCGCAGCCATATCCGTATCGCGTATCCTTGATTCCGCTGCCTGAGTGTTTTCTGATGTATTCTCTACTCCCTGAATCGCATAATCAAGTCGATTTGTAATCGCCCCAAAATATGAACGGTGTGCTGACACCTTGTCTATAGCCGCCTGTATCTTTTCCGCACTCTGTCCCGCATGTGCAAATGTATCAACCAGCAAACCATTGATTCCCAGAGTTTTTGAATTGATAGTCTTTAATGTTACCGGTATGGATTGCTCTGCCAGACATCCAACCTGAAAGTTTAAATCCTGATCACCCACCAAGCCATCTGTCCTCACTTCTCCCATTCCCGGAGCATAAGTTGGACCACCGCCAATTGAATATAATATCAGCGAATTTCCATCCTTAGCAATACCATTTGCATGTCCTATCAGAATATCCGGTGAAGTTCCACTTGTGCCAAAACCGGACTGCACACCTACTACCGCACTGTATATAATATTTGCAATGTCTCCACCATTTGCAAGTCCCGGATCATTTATTCCAATCTTAACCTCAAGGTCGGAGTGAGAGTTCCCCGGCAGGCTAAGTGTAGCTGTAGTCGATGTGTCATCTGTAAAAGAAAATTTAAATACCTGACTGCAATTTGCACTACATGATACCTCAAATTCTTTTCCTATCAAATCAGCCTTATTGATTGAGTCAACCTTTGAAAAATCCAATATCTTTGCATATCTGTTACCAATTCCCGGTACATTAACAAGCTCATCCATGGTATCACTGCCATCTGCACCTCCAACATCCACTAATTGCGGAACGTCTAATACATGTATTGTATTAAATGTCGTGTTTTTGGATATCTGATTTATTTCTTTCTTTAGCTGTCCAATTTCCTGGTCTATGGCATTTCTATCCTCCGCAGTATTGGCATCATTTGCCGCCTGAATCACAAGCTCATTCATACGCTGGAGTAAATCATGTATCTCTCCCATGGCTCCGTCCGCCACTTCAAGCATGGACTTACCATCCTCTGCATTTCTCACATCCTGATTCAATCCCCGAATCTGCCATCTCATCTTCTCCGAAATAGCAGCTCCTGCTGCATCATCTGCAGCTCTGTTAATACGATACCCTGAGGATAGTTTTTCTGATACTTTTTCTTTTCCTTTATTGGTAATATTAAGATTTTTCTGAGCGTTCATTGACATTAGATTATGTGCAATTATCATAGAACTACCTCCCTGTATCTTAATCGTATCTTCCTTGATACTGTGCACCTATGAAATTTATCGGCAATATTTTATAATTTACTTAATATGTTTTTTAGTTGACAACCAGACAACTAACACTTCTCATAACTCTTTTCAAATTGTACATTCCCATACTTCTCCTCCATCTGTTTATAATTCACATTTAACAAGTTCCCGAAAAAATCCCAGTAATTCAACCAAAGCATATTGATAACGATTTACCTCTTCAAATATATTGTTTGATATATCTTTATTATCCCGAATGGATGCAATTTCTTCTGAAATCTCATATAGTCTGATTTTCATATCCGGATATTTGGGATATATGTTACACATCTCCTCATATGTATGCCCATTAACCATTTCATATATTTTCTTGCGACATATTATCGAAAACCAATCTGCAACATCAAAAAAAGCTCTGTATTCATGTCCTAACGCCTTACCTAAATTTCTCTTTATATATTCTTCCTTTGTCATATTTCCCAAATCATCATCCAAACCCGTGCATTTAGTAAATATACGTATGATATGCTCATAAGCATCACGAAATTCTTTTATCGGTTGAAAGTACGTTTCAAAATCATCAGACAACTCTTCTCCAAGTAAAATGTAATGTTTTGTAAAATTGTGTATTACCACAATTTCTTTTATTTCTTTTTCAAACTTTTTCAAAAAATCCATCGATTAACATCCTTTATGGCAATTCTAAATTTATTATACTATCTCGGTATTTCTCATAATCTTCATATCCTTTATACATACTCTTATGATAACGAACAGAACTTCTTACAGATTCATCTGACAATCTGCCAACTCTTATTTCTCTTAGATTTGATGTCAGCTCACTATTTTTATATAATTTAATTATTACATCGCTATCTTTTTTTAGTATTTGATTTAATCTGAATACAATACCAATGAAACTTATTAAAAAAAATACAGCAAAAAAACAAACTATTAATATTTTCATCTTATTCCCTTTCATTGGAAAAATACTATTCTCAAAACATTTAAAACCACTGTTGAGATACCAAGTAAAACCACCAAACATACAGTATTCTCTTGGTATAATGATACATCAACAAACCCATAAGCTGCAAAATTCAAAATCAAATAAACCCCTAATAAAATCAACATAAAAATTATAGTACATGCAATAATTACTCTTTGAGAAAACCCATTTTTATGTTGTCCATTAATTAAAATATTAAAATTACCTGCTACTAACATAGCTAAAAAAATCCATATGATACTACCATTTCTGATATGTTCATAATAATCTACTTTTTTGTTTGAAAGATAGAAAATCAACCAATATAACACTATTGGAACAAATGAAATTAGCATTTCAAAAAACATATTAATAAGTTCATTTCCTATCGTCACAACCTTTGAGTAATCTCCTCCTTCAGTAATTTGCTGCATTTCTATCACTTCTTCCACATTATCACTCGCCAATGTTATTTATCCTTTCATACCCATGTCCCATTTAATTATGTATTCATTCAGACGCTGGTTATTCTTATAATAATTTATCATTACCGTAATTTTTTTGCATAGTTATTCGGTTCAAGAATATCAGAAATCTATCTGCTTGAACGTACAACAATGCTTTTTTCTTGATGTAAATAATGCATGTTATAGTGGTAAAAACAATGTGTATTAATCCATCTCAATTAGTAACATTCATGATTGTACCATCTCAATATGTTCTATATCAAGTGCCACTTGTGTTACTGGCAAATAAACATATTAAGTTTTTTATATTCTTCTATGAATCAATTTCATCATAAACAAGATATACTTCTACATATGCCAACTCATTAATATCAAAAATTCTTGTAACATATGAAATCATCCTCTTCTCTTCATTTAACATTAATCTTTCTCATACGTTTGCAATCTCCTGACAAACAGCAATTACTTATTTTTTAGCCCGATATCCTCAAGCACCCTCACGATATTTTCTCTAAATACTTCCATCGAAAAATATTTCTCATAAACCTTTCTTCCACGTCTCCCTACCTCATTTAATTTATCAAAATTGTTCACAATATAGGTAATCTTATCAGCCAATGCCTTTACATTCTCCTTTTCAAAGACAAATCCATTTTCTCCATCTTTTATATATCTCGAAATACCTGTTCCCGTTGAACACAATGCAATTTTTTCAAACATCATCCCCTCGACTATAACAGCCGGCGTCGCATCAACTCTGGATGGAGCTGCTACGCAATCTGCCATTTTGTATATATCAGGCATCTTTTCTCTGTCAACTCCCGGAATCATATATACCTCATTATATTTACGGGTCGATTCCTCTACACAATTTACATATTTATCCGCCCCATAATTTCCTATAAAGATAAACCGGCATTTTGACCGTATTTCTTCTGACAGCTCACTGATTGCTTCTACCAGTATATCTTGTCCCTTTACATAGCTATACTGCCCAGCTAACAAAAAGTGCACTAAACCGTTTGTGTCTTCAGGCTCAACAGTTCCTGATGACATATCCTCCAGTCCAAAATTCAAAATACTTGCTTCATATCCCAGCTGTTCTTTTATCCCTTCCTTAACCACCTCTCCGGCAGCATATAAAAAAATATTGTCATTTAGCTCTATTTCCAACGGTTTCATGAACAATCCCGGTTCATGCAGCCACCATACAACAGGGATTTTTCTTCCATTCAGTGCCACAACCAATTCTGAAAGTGCCATAGTATTCACAATAATAAAATCAAATGTATTTCCTATGAAATCCATGTATTCCCTGTTATTCCAAAAAAAAGGATAAACCTGTATCTGTACACCTATACTTTCAAATTCTTTTCTTTGTTCTCCCTCCTGCATGGATACCAGATATACCTCATAATCCATTTCTCTTAAGATTGCTAACATTCTTCTAAGCACTGTAGGTGCTCCTGTATAATTAATCATATGTGTAACCGCTAATACTCTCTTTTCCATTTGCACATCCTATCATTTCTTTGCAATTTCTCTTGTTCTGACCTCATTTAACAATGCTGTAAATATTCCGTCTGTGTCCTGAAGATATGTTGCTCTTTCTTTCGCTCTTTCAGACATCTTCTGATAAAATTCCTTATCAACACTATATTTTTCTATCATTTGCAGCATTTCCTCATAGTTTTCCACACCAAATTCTTCTCCAGTGTTTGTATACACATCTCCCCTTCTGGCTGTAATGACCGGAACCCCTTTTTCCATTGCTTCTACTGCTGACATTCCTCCCCCCATCCTCATGGGATTAATATTCAAATCCATATGTTCCATAAATGCCAGCATATCTTCTACCATTCCGTGATACACACAACACTTATTATAGAAGTCAGCATTAAAACATGATATATTCGTATATTTCCCACAAATATGAATCTGGTATCTATCCGGATTTAATTGCTCCAACATACCGATAAATTCACTTGTCATCTCCTGATTCAACCTTGCCCCTACGATTGCAAGTTGAATTTTAGTGTTATCAATTTCAAGTTCTTCCTTTGTATATGTTCTATCCTGATGTCTTAAATCTGAAGTAAATACACAATTTATCACCTTATCATATGATATTTTCATTTTTTCTAAGATTCTTTTTTCCTTATCACCTAAATTAGTGTAAACAACATGATATGTCTCCAAACTATTTGACAGTTCTGACGGACATAATCCCATTCCAACGACCGGAATAAAATCTGAACACAGATTTCCCAATATACTCTCTCCACTAATGTCAATGACAAACTCAGGAGCCATATCATAGATTGCCTTCATCAATACCTCCATGGTATCCGGGTATATAGATTTTTTTTCGCATGAGAATAATGGAATTTTTGTATCTTTCCATTCAATCTGTTCTTTTTCCAGATACGACTCCATATAGCTTCCTTCTACAGGTTGAAAAATATTCTTTTCACCCGATGGAGAAATACATTCTGCTGTGTTGATTAACAAAACCTTCTTATTCATATTTTTAATTATCACTTTACAACGTTCTAACGCTGTTTTTGTCGGTGCATGCTGAAACGCAATTAACTGTTCTGTTATAATAACATATAAATCATGATTCCTTCTATCATATGGAATATAATCCTTCCGGAAATTTATTTCTTTTTTCCACATTTCCAATATTTCCCTATACCACTCCCACATCATTAACTTGTTTTCTTCATTCTGGACATACAATGTCACAAAAATGGTATGATTTATCTGCCTATACAAATATAATTGTTCTTCTGCTGCTATGTCTGTATCTTTGACCCACAACACGAACTCATTCAACATAACAGTATTGTATTCTAGTAAACCAGAGTTAATAACTATAGTATACCAAAATATCTTTTCATCTATATCATCTGTATTTTCTATTTTTTTGCGAATATCAAGAATCATATGTTCAGCCTGTTTTTGTCTTTCTTTTGTGTTGGTAGTTTTATTCCATTCAGTTATAGCATCTTCATATTGATAATAAACCTCTATATATTCATCTCTTGTCATATATATGCTCCTTTTTTGTTATGCCATTCAATCGCTGCTCGTTTCCCACTTGAAATTTTCAACCTGATTGATGAATTGTTTTACATCTCTGCAAAACCAGTTTTTTTCATTTCTTATCACTGTCCGATAACCTTCAAACCGCCCTATGTGTATATCATAGTGCTCCATCACATCATGGATAATTGATTTGATATCTTCTTTTTGTTCATATACATCCTCAAATTTATAATCATCATTAATGGGAACATCTTCCTTGAAAGCAGCGCTTCCCTTCTTGTTTGTAATTATACAACAACCATTTATCGCAGATTCTCTGGGAATTCTGTCTTTTCCTGGATGGTTGCCAAAATCAATATACAGTTTGGCACGACGCATTGTCATTATCATCTCATCCTCTGTTAAATTCTCTAATGGCTTCCATTGATACATTGGTAATTCCTTCATAACCTGCTGCAAATCAGACAATCCCTTTTTAGGATTATATACTATAATATTCTCACGAATATTCTCACTGTCTTCTTCATTAAAATATTTATCACCTATATAGTCAGACAAATATAACACTTTATCATCTGAAATATTTATCATTTTATGTAACCAGTCATAAGCGTATACAGATTGCACAAGGTGTAAATCTATGCTTCCAAAAACATATGCAGTAAGCTCTATTGCAGTCATATTTATAAATGCTTTGCTAAAATAATCCGATGCTGATATATAATTATCGACGCTCATCCACCACCACACTTTTTTGCATTTTTTTAATTTCATAAGGTGATAAATATACACTTCCGGAAAAACTACAATTGAATCCTCCTGTTCCACATCATCAATTGATAAAACATGTCTTGTATTATACTTTTTAAATTTCTCTACCGGTTCCACATCAACCGGTAAAATATCTTCTATCGAAGTACTTGTATAGGTGTAATACATGTATGCCTCGCATCCATTTTTATTAAGTTCATAGCATAATTGATGTGCAAGTTCAGGCCCCCCCGAAGCATATGCCGGTGGCGCTACAATAAAATATTTCACATTGCATTCCTCACTTTCATTTTTAAAATATTATATCTGTCTTGTATAATTTTCATTTCGATAGTAAAATAGCCTTATAATTTTTCAAAGGAGAATCATCATGAACGCATCCAATATTCTTATATTGTTTTCAAACTCACCTTATCACGAACAACACTACTATGCTTCAGCCATCTCATCATGTCTGGAACAGCTTAGTTTTCATGTAACTCTTATCAACACCGACTCGGATATATCAGAATCAGCCTTACAGGCTACTATTTTGCAGTTGGCTCCGGATTTAATATTCACCCTGGGCTTAAGCGGATTTCACCTTCAGATGCTGGGAGATGATTTATTCTTAAACGGTGCATACTGCCCTTGTGTTCATCTGCTCACCAGACATCCTGCTTACGATGCGGGGTATCTGTCACAGAGAATGAATTTTACCATGTTCTTTTATAGTCATTTCACGGAATATGCTACCTATATTGAACATTTTTTCAAAAGAGTCCCAAACGTAGCTGTCCTTCCGTTTTATCAACTGCCCGTTACTACCATAAAATCCTTTGAAGACCGAACAATTGACCTGTATTATCCAAGCTCTTATATTCCGTCCAAAGATATTTTGTCTCACATCAAATCACTTCCTGAGGTGTTTTCAAACATATGTATGGACGTTATACAGGCTATGCAAAATAATACAGATGTTTCTTTACATGAATGTCTGTATGAATATCTTGATAAAATTCATTTTTCTTTATCAGATGATGAATTTAACGAAATCATGCAAACTATGCAGCTTGTGGAATTGTATATTAAAAGCCTCTCTTCAGAACACTATATTTCTTTACTACTTGAAAACGGCTATGATGTTACAGTAAGTGGCGAGAACTGGAATCAATTCTCCCTAAATAGTCACACAAACCTGCATATTATAGGCGAACACGGTCTGAACTACTATGAAGCTATCAATACAATGTGCAACAGCAAATCTATTTTAAACCTCCAGTTTCATAAAAACAGTGGTATTCATCCTCGTGTTATATCAGCACTTTCATCTCATGTCAACTGTGTAACCAACGAAAACAAACAGATATCAGAAATCATCGGTTACGGAAATATCTTTACATTTAAAACTGACGAAGATTTTCTTCATCAAATTGATCTCGCCATACATCATCCTTTCACAGATATGGCAACTTCATTTCTTTCCGATGTATTATCGGATATAATCAGTAACATCTGACACCTTTCAGTTAAGCACTCCGCTTAACTGAAAGATTTTATTTAATTGTACATAAAAATTAAATTCTTTTTTTACTTTTTCATGCCCTTTCATTGCAATTTGCCTTCTTATATCATCATGTGACAAATAATATTTTACCTTTTCTTCAAGTTCAGGTATACTACGGTATATCACAATCTCTTTTCCGTCTTCAAATAATTCTGCCAATTCTTCTTTATAACTTGTGATTAAAAAACCTCCTGCACCGAGAACATCCAATACCCTAAGCGGTATTCCGGTTTTTATAATCTTTAAAGCAATATTTAGATTTATCTTTGAGTTTGCAAACACTTTCGGCATCTGTGAATAATACTTAACCGGACCTCCAAACTCTGCATATGGCAACATATCTGTATTGTCATATGTATATACCCTCAGTTGGTACTTTTCTGATAGACTATTCAATATTTCTATTCTATCCATTCTTGTCACATAGGTTGATAAAGCATACAGCATCTCTTCTTTTTTTACACGATAACTGTCATCTCCGGCCGCTGCAGAATAGATTTTATTCAGAGATGTCATCAGATCCTCACTTAGCATTTCTTCAAGTACGAAGGCATCATCCGTTTTTCTCTGAATATCCACAATTTTTTTTAAAACTTCCTGATACTGCTCCGGCAATGGACCTAACAGATATTCAAAGTCCGACTCATACATTTTACCGACAAAACCAATCTCTGAAGTGTATATTCCATCTGAATCAGACAAATCCTCCTGTTCAAGTCTATTAGCATTGACAGCCAAAGGCATATGGTATACCTGACTAAAACCTTTCTTTCTCAAATCTTCCATCTGTCCCCTGTCAAACACAAAAATATGATTCGTGTCATATCGTAAAGATTCTGTCCTTCTGATATGCATGGGTGAATCGTAAACCCACGAAATATAAGTCACTCCTAATTCTTTGCACACATCTGCAACTACTGGAAAAAAATTTAACGATAATACACAAGTATATCCTTTATCTCTTATCTTTTCTATAAATCTCTCATAAAAAAAATCATCCTTGTCCCAATCCTTAAATTCATACGATAAACAGTCGACTTCAATAGGAAATTTTTTTAATTCTGTTTCCAAATCCCGTTGCATAAATGCATTCCATTCAAACAACAATATTCTTGTTCCTGTTACTTTATCAATCATGCTCAGACCAGTCCTCTTCTATTCGTTTGATAGATTCTAAATATCCTTCATATAGCCGTATATATTTTTCTGCTATTACCTCAATGGAATCCTCATCTTTTGCATATACATTTTCATTAATCTCATACTCAATTTTCTGGCTATATCTCACAATCAGATTATATACTGACATACTTTGTAAATACACATTATTTTCGTTAATATTTTCCAAAATACACTTTATATCTGCTTTTTCTTCAAGAATATCCTTATAATACTGTATATTTTTCTTAATCAGCACTTCTGCCTGTACCATATTTTCTTTTAAATGATGTAATTCTTTATATAAGTATTGTATTTCCTCATCACTATATGCACATTCTACCTCTCCAATAGCTTTAGCAAAATCAACTGTCTTATTACAATACTTATCAATTGCGTCTTTTAATGTCATAATTTTAGTTCCTGCAATATAGGCACCTCCTTCTGTAGCGTCAACAACATCTATCTTCCCCTTATATCTGTCAGCCTGAGACTCAAACCAATTTATATATGAATACATCTGAAGATCTGTCTTTACATCATTTCCATAAATATCTTTAACATAACAAATTGAAGGACTTTCCTCCACATGTTTTTTATTCTCCTCCTCAGATTCATATGCAGCCCCTGTATGTGCCCTATCATCTGTAAATGCCAAATCCTGACCTACTAAAATAATTGTTTTAAATCCTAGATAAACCAGAAATGAAAATGCGTTATTTGCCACTGAACCACCTGTTGACAAATAAACTGTTTCGTATTTTTTTATTTGCACTCCATTTTTCTCATTTTTTTCATTAATATACAACGGCAGAAAATCATTATAGTTATCACAATAAAACCGTTTTCCCTTATGCATTTTTATTACATCATCATTAGAATACATATCCACCAACATTGGAAGATTGCAAATCTCTTCATTCTCAAACATACTCACAGGTTTTACCGGATCAACCGTTACTCCCATATGGAATTTTATCTTATGACCTACCATTGATTTTAGTGCAGTATCTACTACTACTATAAAAGCTTTTTCGAAAATCCCCCTTAATTGTTCAATATTTTTATCCAGAGACGGTCCCGCTGATACCAATACCGCCGGTATATTTTGAAGATTAATCATTTCAAATTTTTTCTTTAACTGGCTGACGTGATATTCTTTAATTCGGTCAAATATATTGTTTCTCATATTTAATAATATTTTACTTTCTTCTCCGAGCGCAAGATTTCTCCCCAAATCACACAACCTCATCTGATTCATAATACTTCTTAAATACTGATTCATCGCATCGGTGTAACTTATATCATAATTTGGTAATACATACCACTTAACAACCTTTCTGTTACTATAGGAGATGTTAGAAGTAATGTTGCTCCACAAACCTGAACCATTAATACTATCTATAAACAAATCAATTCTTTCATTCTCTATGACATCTGATAAATCATACTCATTTATCACACTAAAAAAATTTATCTCTGACGGTTCATATATAACTATATGATTGGTATCATTTGTTTTTTTTACTAATTCTCTGATATGCGAGCCTTCACTTAATCCAAATACAAACAATGTCGCATAGTCTTCTATCTCTTCAACGAATAATCCCCATTTTTTTGCTGCTTTTTCTGGGGATACTCTGCTTACAAAATATCTTTCTGTACTATTTTCCGTTCTGTTATATTCCTTTTCTTTCGATATACTTATGCCTCTCTTCTCTAAAGCAGATATATTTCTTTTTAGAAATTCTTTTTTAGGAGTATTATCACATATTTCTGTCGCACTCTTACTATAGCAGACATCCTCTAACAGATCATATTGCAAAATATCCGCTAATGCAACAATGTCCATTTTCTCATATTCCCGTAATATGTTTCTTATTAAATTCTTCACTTTGACTGAAGCCTCTTCTGAACTATTTTCTTCTAAATAGTTATTACAAATATTTTGTATCTGTGGAACAATTTCCTGAAATTCCTGATACACCACTTCTGTTTTGTTTGCATACATATCGTTAATAACTTTTTGTATCTTTTCTGTCATATCATATTACCCTCATATCGAATAACCCTATTCGTCTTTCTTATTTTAAAAAGCCGGCTCGAAAGCCGGCTTTCTGGTTGTACTTTTATTTAATTAGCCTAAGATTGACAGAACACCCTGTGTAGACTGATTTGCCTGTGCAAGCATTGACTGACCTGCCTGTGCAAGAATATTATTCTTGCTGTATTCTACCATCTCTTTAGCCATATCTACATCACGGATACGTGACTCTGCAGCCTGTGTATTCTCTGCTGATGTATCAAGGTTTGCAATTGTATGCTCTAATCTGTTCTGTAATGCACCAAGTGCTGATCTCTGCTGAGATACTGAACTGATTGCCTGCTGGATTGTGCTCATTGTCACACCTGCTGCTGAGAATGTAGAAACCTTCAATGCACCTACACTTACACCTAAAGCACTAGCATCCATTGCATCAATACTAATCTTGATACCCTGTCCGTTTAATGCTCCAATCTGAAGATTCTTTCCTGTAAACTTACCATCTATCAGGTTCATTGTATTGAACTGTGTTGATGATGAAATTCTTGTAATCTCTGATGATAATGCATTTAATTCTTCCTTGATGGCACTTCTATCACTTGTTGTATTTGTATCGTTAGCTGCCTGTGTAGCCAACTCATTCATTCTCTGTAAAATAGAATGTGCTTCATTTAACGCACCTTCTGCTGTCTGAATCAATGACACACCATCCTGTGCATTAGTTGATGCTTTAGTCAAGCCTCTAACCTGACTTCTCATCTTTTCAGAAATTGTCAATCCTGCTGCGTCATCACCTGCACGGTTAATTCTGTAACCTGATGATAACTTCTCTGTTGACTTTGCCTGTGCTCCTGTCGTGATTCCTAACTGTCTGTTCGCATTCATTGCGGACATATTGTGCTGTACTACCATAATAATTCCTCCTTGAATATCCAGTAGCTTCCCTGCTACCTTACTTAAATTTTATTTGTTTCTTAATCCGTCACTAACCTAAGATTGACAGAACACCCTGTGTAGACTGATTTGCCTGTGCAAGCATTGACTGACCTGCCTGTGCAAGAATATTATTCTTGCTGTATTCTACCATCTCTTTAGCCATATCTACATCACGGATACGTGACTCTGCAGCCTGTGTATTCTCTGCTGATGTATCAAGGTTTGCAATTGTATGCTCTAATCTGTTCTGTAATGCACCAAGTGCTGATCTCTGCTGAGATACTGAACTGATTGCCTGCTGGATTGTGCTCATTGTCACACCTGCTGCTGAGAATGTAGAAACCTTCAATGCACCTACACTTACACCTAAAGCACTAGCATCCATTGCATCAATACTAATCTTGATACCCTGTCCGTTTAATGCTCCAATCTGAAGATTCTTTCCTGTAAACTTACCATCTATCAGGTTCATTGTATTGAACTGTGTTGATGATGAAATTCTTGTAATCTCTGATGATAATGCATTTAATTCTTCCTTGATGGCACTTCTATCACTTGTTGTATTTGTATCGTTAGCTGCCTGTGTAGCCAACTCATTCATTCTCTGTAAAATAGAATGTGCTTCATTTAACGCACCTTCTGCTGTCTGAATCAATGACACACCATCCTGTGCATTAGTTGATGCTTTAGTCAAGCCTCTAACCTGACTTCTCATCTTTTCAGAAATTGTCAATCCTGCTGCGTCATCACCTGCACGGTTAATTCTGTAACCTGATGATAACTTCTCTGTTGACTTTGCCTGTGCTCCTGTCGTGATTCCTAACTGTCTGTTCGCATTCATTGCGGACATATTGTGCTGTACTACCATAATAATTCCTCCTTGAATATCCAGTAGCTTCCCTGCTACCTTACTTAAATTTTATTTGTTTCTTAATCCGTCACTAACCTAAGATTGACAGAACACCCTGTGTAGACTGATTTGCCTGTGCAAGCATTGACTGACCTGCCTGTGCAAGAATATTATTCTTGCTGTATTCTACCATCTCTTTAGCCATATCTACATCACGGATACGTGACTCTGCAGCCTGTGTATTCTCTGCTGATGTATCAAGGTTTGCAATTGTATGCTCTAATCTGTTCTGTAATGCACCAAGTGCTGATCTCTGCTGAGATACTGAACTGATTGCCTGCTGGATTGTGCTCATTGTCACACCTGCTGCTGAGAATGTAGAAACCTTCAATGCACCTACACTTACACCTAAAGCACTAGCATCCATTGCATCAATACTAATCTTGATACCCTGTCCGTTTAATGCTCCAATCTGAAGATTCTTTCCTGTAAACTTACCATCTATCAGGTTCATTGTATTGAACTGTGTTGATGATGAAATTCTTGTAATCTCTGATGATAATGCATTTAATTCTTCCTTGATGGCACTTCTATCACTTGTTGTATTTGTATCGTTAGCTGCCTGTGTAGCCAACTCATTCATTCTCTGTAAAATAGAATGTGCTTCATTTAACGCACCTTCTGCTGTCTGAATCAATGACACACCATCCTGTGCATTAGTTGATGCTTTAGTCAAGCCTCTAACCTGACTTCTCATCTTTTCAGAAATTGTCAATCCTGCTGCGTCATCACCTGCACGGTTAATTCTGTAACCTGATGATAACTTCTCTGTTGACTTTGCCTGTGCTCCTGTCGTGATTCCTAACTGTCTGTTCGCATTCATTGCGGACATATTGTGCTGTACTACCATAATAATTCCTCCTTGAACTTCCAGTAGCTTCCATGCTACCTTGCTAATTTTTTTGAATCAACCATCCGAACCGTACGCATCCTAAATGGCTTAGTAATCATCCCTGACTTACTTGATAAATATATCGGATTTTTTTTTATTTCCTTAACCTTATTTTTGAATTTTTTTATTTTTTATGATCCATGAATTGTGGATCAACATAATTCATCTTATTCATATTATTATAATAACTCGAGGCTGCCTTGCTTCTGCTTCTAGCCTGAACAACTTCCTTTTTATCCTCTGACAACTTTTTCAGAACCAGCTTCTGATTCTCTTTTTCCTGTCTGCTTACTTTCATGGATAAGTCTGTTACCTCGGTTATGAGATTTTTTAGTCTTTGTATCAATTCTTTATTTTTTTCTTTAATATCAGGTGATGAAATGTAATCCCTCACTCGCTCATATACTGTAGCAAATCCTTCATCTAATCTATTAATCTGTTCAATCAGCAGGTCTTTATCAGCTATGCTCTTATCGAACACCTCTTCATCCATTTTGTCCCCCGATACCGATTTTTTTTGTATCTCATTGACAGATACTATTTCCTGCAATATATTCTTCTTTTTTTCAAGACTCTGCTCTAATACTTGTAAATAATTCTCTGTTCTTTCCATACGATACCCCATCCACAATACCTGTTCATTTAACTTCTGGCACGTTTCATTACTTCTTCCCATGTGTTTCTCATAGTTCTAAGGTGTTCTAATACCTCTTCTAATATTTCTTTATCTTTTTTTATGTTTGCCTCCACCAATCTGTCATATATATATTTGTATACATTTTCAAAATCATTTGCTACTTCATACTTAAAATTAAGTGTTGCACGAAATTCTTCAATAATACGCTCAACTTTCTTTATATTATTGTGAGCTTTTTGTATATCGTTTTCTTCTACTCCTGCTATCGCCAAATTGCAGAATTTAATCGCTCCATCATATAACATTAACGTCAACTGTGCCGGAGATGCCGTAAGTATTTTATTTTTTTGATAATTCTGATATCCGTTTGGTAATGCCATATTTTTATTTCCTCCATGATAACCTTAATTATGTGTAACTGTTCAGAATCAGGCAAAATTCAGAAGAAAAGTTTGGATGCAACGCATCCATAAGCTTTTCTTGTGAATTTTATCTGGCAGATACACCACACCTGCAAAATGCTTCGCATTTTGTAGATTGGCTCTGAATAGTTGCAATTATGTAAAATATCCAAAACAGGCCTGCATAACTGCCTTGCATGCAGGCCTGTTTGATTTTTAAGAATTAAATAATCCTGCCAACTGTGACTGCTGTGAGTTGAGAGTTGATAATGCCTTCTCCATTGCTGAGAACTGTTTTCTGTACTTTTCTTCGTACTTCTCTATTCTCTCTTCCCATGTAGCAATGTCTTTTTTATAGTTGTTGTATTCTTTCTGCATTGACTTATCGTTGTATACTGTATAAGCACTGCTTAATGATGTAGACTGCATTTTCTTATAAAGTTCGTCGTATACGCCCTTTGTAAGCTGTGTAAAGAATGATGTAAATGTCTCAGGATCGTTTGCTATCGCAGCCTTTAATTTGTCTGCATTTCCTGATGTAAGTTCATCATCCTCATCGCCATCGATGTGATAAGCACTCTTGGTGTTATCTGCTGCTACAAAGTATCCGCCGGTCTTGATACCGAAGCTTGCCAGACTATATTTTTTGCCATCTACTTCATATGTTTTCATGAATGCATTCTTCATGGCACTTGCCACTGAATTAAGTGTCTGGTCTTTTCTGAGGAGGGAATCTTTAATCTTTGCTTCCCATTTTTCCACTTCTTTGTCGCTCATTGCATCTTTTTCATCATCTGTAAGCGGTTCATAGCCCTTTGATGATGAGGCATTGTATAATGAATCCATCTCGTTTATCAATGAGTTGTAGGTGCTGAAAAATTCTTTTACTTTATCGTAGATTCCGTCTACGTCTGTACTGGTCGTGAGATTTATTACCTCATCACCTTCGGTTTTGGCATTTACGTTAATGGTCAGGCCGTTGATGTTGAAATTGTTTGTCGTAGACGTAAATGTTGCTCCGTTAAGTTCGATTTCCGAATCTGCTCCGCTTATTCTTGTAGCTGTAGTGGACTCCAGTCCTAAGGCTGCCTTTGCTGTATTGTATGCTGCCGTCTCATCTGCTGTGGCCGTATCCGCATTATAGTTCTTATATGTGTCATATAATGCTGACATCTGCTGTGCTTTTGCTTTTTGCTCTGTATAATAAGCCCTTAAATCTGATTCTAATTGTGTATTTGACTGGTCAATTTCATTATTTTCTGCCGTAACATATTCATTCATCTTAGTGCCGGTTGTATCATTTAAGATTTCATTATTTTTTGATAATTGCGTCTGATTATCTGCAAGTGTATCACGAAGTGAAGAAAGTTCAGTGTCATATGTGTCAGCCATGTCTAATCTGTCCGCACTTGTGAGCGTATCATTTAAATACTGCTTATTAACTGATTTTACTGCTGCGAGCTCTGTTTCCTTATCTTCAAGTTCCTGTTTCTGCTCATCTGTAAGAGAGCTGTTTGCTTTTAACGCATCAATAGCTGTCTGAAGATCAGCTTCGTAATGGTTGTCAGCAACACTGACATTAGCATAATTTCTCGCATATGAAGCTTTGTACTGTGCCGTCTTAATATCTTTCTCAAGCTGCTTGTTCGCATTTGTAAGTGTATCTGCTTCATCCTGCAATGTCGTTCTTGCTGTATCAGCGTCTATATGTGCCTTTTTCTGTTTTGCATATTCCTCAGCAACTTTTGCATCTACATCCATAGCAGCAAGTGCTGCATATTTGTCTGCATCTGCATCTGAATATGCCATCAATCCAAGTTTCTTTAATGCAGTAGTTCCGTTATCATTTGATGCTGTAAGTGAGAAGTCACCTGATGCACCACTCTTTTTAGAGCTTACGAAAAATCTCTGGTTATTCTCATCAAAGCTTGCATTCACTCCTGCATCCTTTAAAGCCGCTACAAACTGGTTCACCGTCATATCGTCTGTGACTGATATCGTTGACTCCTTACCATCTGCCTGCACTGCCATCTTGCTTCCTGATGCTATACCCATCTCAGAAAGTTTTGTACTGCCTTTAACTGTAGTCTTTCCACCGTTGCCATCACTTACCTTGTCTACCACACCACCTGTAAGGTATCCCGATGCTGCCAATGACTTAACTTTCAAAGTCTGTGTTCCGTTTACGGCATCCGTGCTTGCCGATACGGTCGCCTTTGTACTGCTGCTTGTAGCCTTTTTCACATTGTAACCTGATGAAAATCTCATGTTTGAAAGGCTTCCTGAATAGAAGCTGTATATCTTTTTATTCAGGTCTTTCCATGCATCCTGTTTCCACTCTAACTTTGTCTGTGCCTTTACTAAATTGTCCTTCTTCAAACTATATGATGATACCAACGCACTTACGATGGAATCTGTATCCAATCCTGATGACAGGCCTGACATACTTACACCCATAGTGATTCCTCCTTTTTTCTGTATTTTAAACATACAGTTGTAATCTATCTGACTATAACTTTTTATCTACCAGGATTCCTGCCATCTCCCATACCTTTGCTATCATCTTTAATGTTTTTTCAGGCGGAACTTCTTTTATAACCTTTTTGGTCTGCTTATCAATTATCTTGATGGTAATGCGGTTCGTCTCTTCGTCGATTCCGAATTTGCACTCTGTATTCCCCATCTTCTTCTTAATATCGTTCAGATTCTGTCCGATATTCTCTTCATCGACTTCTTTCTCAGGCTCTTCGTTCTGATTCAGAAGCATCTCTGCCGCCGACATAATCATATCTTCTTCAGCTGGCATTTCCTTTTGCGTATCGTTGTCAGTAGAAATATTTTCTACCTGTCTTGCGGGCTGCTGGTAGTTCGAATACCCGCCACCACTTACTCTATCAATTTCCATAGCATACACCTCCATGTGCAAACCGCGTTCTAATTTTTTTGAACACAGTCATAAATCCGTTTGTTTCGTTATCTTAAATCTATATCGGCACGTCACCTGTATTTGCTTAACATTTATTGAAATTTTCACACTTGTCAAAGCCTGCATGCAAAATGCTTTGCATTAATATAATTTTTCAGCCCGGGCATGCCGGGCTTTTGTTAAAGTAATTTCTTTAATTCTTCAAGATTTCCTGCAGTAGATGCTTCTTCGTTATCCTTTTTAATCTGCAGATATACTTCTTTTCTATATACAGGCACCGATTTTGGAGCAGTTATCCCAAGCTTTACCTGTTCACCTTTTACTTCTATGATTTTGATTTCTATGTCGTTGCCTATAATAATTGCCTCGTCTTTTTTTCTTGATAAAGCTAACATACTAACTCTCCTTTCTTGCCTTCAATATGTCGTATATAGGGAATCTTACCGGATAATCATCATTGTCTATGAGTATCTGGCAGCCTTTCTTTGTGTTTGGATTGATGACAAAAGGTCCTTTTAAATTGACTGTCATCTGTGTGACGTCTTCCGGCACCTTTATGCTTGTCATTACAAAGATTTCATTGTCCTGTATTTCACCAATACATTTTAATAATTCATCCTCCACCGTAGGATTGTAATCTTCTTTCACAATTAAAGGATCGATGACAGGTATGGCAAAGGCCGGCTCATCAAGTGACTGCAGCCATGTTATCTTACTGTCCTCATCCTCTGCATCATGTATAAGCATAAATTTTGTCAAGTCGCTAAATCCGATTATCCCCTCTGAAAATTCTATAACTTTTTCACTGTCTATACCGATTTCACCAAAAAGTTTTGTTGTTATTGTCTCCATAAATTATGTCTCCTTTCAATCTTCTTCTATTCTTCCCTAATTGTTTATGGTCTCATAATCCTACAGGAAATCCAAAAGGCTCTTCTGCACCAGTTTTGCCGCTGCGGCAAGTGACGCATCGTAAACACTTGATGCTTCCTTCATCTGCACGGCTATATTTACTGTATTGACCTCTTCATTGGTACTCTTTAAATTTCGAACAGTAAGCTGCTGTGCTGTTAATCTTGTCTCTGTAAGCTCAAGTCTCATCTGTCTGGCTCCTATATCCGCCCTGGCATTTGCTACCGTGGTCTGATGATTATGATACTTTGTGAGCCCTGCTGAAAACATTTTATTCATTCTGTCTGTGGCATAGTCAAGCTCCTGATTTGCGATGTTCAATAACTCTTCAAGCTTTTTCTTGTCTGAAGCATTTGTTGAGCTGTCGTACATTGTCTGAATCTTATTGACCTTGTCCTGTGCGGTCATTGCGAAATTCACTGTATCTGCCAGTTCATCTATATCTCTGGTCATATCATGCTGGAATACGTCTTTTCCCTGCAAATTGATATGCATATTCTGGTTGAAGCTGACTTCATATTCTATTTTCTGATTTTCTGACGTATATACAATCGGATTAGCCGGATCTGTGTTGTCTGTACAATCAAAGTAATGTATTGGATTTAAGTCCCCAGATTTAAATCCGGTTTTTGAGTAGGTTGTCTCAAACCTGTCGCAGTCTTCGAACTTTGCATAGACATTTTTACCCATTACTATCTCACCGGTCTCTGCTATGAAATATGCATCATTATCTCCAGGTGCGAATGCATCAGGGTCTGATGCTGATTTTGCCACAGTCATAACTGTATCGGCAAGCACAATATTTCCTGTTCCGTCATCCTTATATATATCAACTGACGGTGTACCTGCGTCAAGTTTTTCATATCCAAGTCTGACTACATAGAGTTCATTGTACTCAGGATTGGCTATGGAGCTTACATTAAGTGTTGAAATATTCGCAGCTGATACCTGACTTATATCTAATGCATTTGAGATTCTTGTCTCTTTTCTGATATTATCGTATTTGAAATTCTGAGTCATGGTAAATTTTGCGTTTGGATCGTCTTTTACAAATGTGAGCTGACGGTCCGTCTTGTATCCGGTAAATATGGTTCTTCCTGCATAATCTGCATTTGCCGTTGCAAACAGCTGATCTCTGTAAGTTGCCAGGGTGTTTGCAATGGTCGCCTTATCTTTTTCCTCTAAGTCTCCGTTTGCTCCCTGTTCTATATAGTAGGTGATATCACCGAGAACTTTTTCTATAGAATCAAGTGCCTGCTCAGTACTGTCCATCCACGCATTTGCATCTTTGATATTTCTTTCGAGATACTGTGTAATCTGCGAGTATGTTGTACGCAGTCGTAATGCCCTCACCGCAATAATAGGGTCATCCGACGGTCTTTGAATTTTCTGCTCTGTAGTGAGCTGGGTATTGAGCTCATCATATTTTAATTTATTATTATTGATGTGATATAACGAATTATCCATCATCATTTTACTCGTAATTCTCATATGCTAATCCTCCATTCCAAGCACAGCAGTGTGAAATTTGCCTTCAGGCAGTTTAAGTACCGCTCTCATCACAGCAGTGTAAAATTTGCCTTAGGCAAATTTCACACTATATACCAGTCTCGTTTATCAACTTATTATAGCACTGTGACATGACACTGATTACATGAGAACACAAATTGTATGCTTCACGATATTTTTGAAGATTCATGGTTTCTTCGTCTTCATCTACTCCCGAAACCGATTTTCTCTGTGAATCGGCTGTATTTACTATGTTCTCAAAATTTTTCATAAATAACTTCGCCTTCTGGGTGGATACTCCCATCTCAGTCACGATTCCTTCTAAATATTCAGAGGCTGTTCCATTATTGATAATGTCTGTGTCCTGTATCTGTAAGAAATCTCCTACAAGATTCGCATTTCCCACTCCGTCCTGTATAGGATTTTTCGTAGTAGCCATCAATGACGGATCTTTTAATAAGTCATCATTAACTGAAATGTTTCCTGCCGTATCTATCTCAAATATTTTCACGCCTGTTGTGGAATTTCCATATAGGTTGATTCCGTTATCATGTACCATATTAAAAGCATCTGCTATTGATTCTTTGAATTTTACGACTTTGTTCACATAATATGGTATTCCTTTGTAATCTACCGGATTATTTGAAGATGCATCTTCATTGTTACCGTCTCTGATATCAAGAATTCCTCTTAAACTTCCTTTAAGGTTCATGTATTGCGGATCAAATACTGTCCCTGAACCGTCGGTTTCGTCGTAATAGTAGTAAATATCATATAATCCGTCTACATCATATGTATTATCAGGATCTTTTCTGCTCACGAGTGTAAGCGGATGGTTTTCATAATTATTTACTAATGTAAAGTCTCCTACTCTTACGGCATAATCTGTCCTGCCACCCTCGTATTTCGTCTCTGTTACCTTTACCGGTACGATATCTGATAAATCATCAAGAAGGTTATCTCTCTGATCACGTAATTCGTTTGCGGTTCCCCCTGCAAGTTCAACTATATTAATCTGCTTTGTTAATGAAGCTATCTGTTCTGTGTAGGTGTTCATTCTCTCCACATTGTTTACTACATCAAGATTAGCTTCTTTTTGCAATGAAAGAAGGTTTTCCTGAACGTGATTCATATATTCACATAAACTCTGTGAATAGTTTAAAAATTCTGTTCTCGTTGCAATATCATCAGGTTTGCCGTTCAACTCCTGAAGTGTTGAAAACATTTCCTGATATAATGAAGTAAATCCTTCCGTTGCGATTTCATTAAATGAATCTTCAAGCTGTATACCGTATGTATACTTTGAATTCTGTTCACCTAATTTTGCATTGTTGCTTCTGTATTTGTTGTCGTAATATATGTCACGTACACGGTTAATGTTAGTCACTTCAACACCTGTACCGACCATTCCGAATTTTCTATATACATTTAATGCTGAACGAGCCTGCTGCGTGGCAACCTGTCGTGAATATCCCTTTGTATTCTGATTTGATATATTCTGTGAGGATGTATTCATACCTATATTTGCCGCATATAATCCTGATTTTCCTATATCTAAACCAAAGAATGTTGATGCCATAAAAACCCACCTTACCTTTCCTGCTAATGTCCGAGACTTGTTATAATGTGTTCTAACATCTCTGCGACTACCGTTATATATCTGGAAGAAGCATTGTATGCCTGCTGGAACTTTATATAGTTTGCAAGTTCTTCATCTCCCGACACTCCTGTTATCTGTGTACGCTGCTCATCGATAGTCTTTGTCGCACTTGCTTCATTTGTGGTAAGGTTATAATATAACTGCCCATCATTTCCTATGTCATATACAAACTGATCATAATAACTGTTAAAGTTTAATTCTGTCAGACTGCCGGGTGTCAGATTTGAAAATTTATCACTCCATGCATTTGCAAGTCTTGATGCCTTTGCAAAATCTTCTTCCGATGCCCCCTGTGTGGTAAACGGAAGCTTTGAATAGTCATCAAGTATCTTCTTATTTATCTCAAGATTTCTGCATGTATAAAGTGACTCATTGCCCATAAGATTATTCTTTTTTACTATGTAGTAGGTGTTACCGTCATCACCTGTTACTTCTATATATCTTTCTGCATCTTTTCTTGAGAAAAGCTCCTGTGGCGGAAGTTTGCCGTCTGCACCTGTTGATGTAGTTGTATCAAGATACTCTATGTTAGCCGCCGTATATAATGCTCCGTCAGGATAAGTCTTTCCACTTGCATCCGTAAAGCTTGTCACACCTGCCGGCATTCCGCTTATATTCGGACATAGGACATCATTTATTCTTGTAACTATTCCGTGTATAAGACTGTCAAATATCGCTTCTGCCTTTACTACTGAGCACGAATCCACATTTTCCATATATGTCTTAACATCAGCTTCATACTGTGCTTTTCCTGCTGCTGTCGTTAAGTCGTAGTCTTTTGTCTGTGGGATGTCAGTGTATTTCGCAGTAAAATCTCCTCTTGCATATAAATAACCTTTCAGACTTCCTTTGTCAGTTCCTTCGGTCGTGTCTATAGGATCTGAAAGGTGAAATACTTCCTGTCCGCCAACATGTGGCCAATAGCATGTTACGAAAGATGATTCTTTTTCTGTATCTCTCATCTCCGTAGCCATCTCATACACACCTGTTTCGGTCACAAACGGAATTCCCTCTATATTAACTGTAACATAGTCATTTTCATTTTCTACATATGTGATGTTTACGTAACCTGATAATTTATCGAGCAGCAAGTCTCTTCTGTCACGTAAATCATTCGCATTTTCTATTCCCGGAATCTCTGTTCCTGAAATCTTCTGATTGAGTTCGCTTATCTCGGCTCCGATACTGTTTACTGTGTCAACCATTCCCAATATCTTCTGATTGAGGTTGCACTGATACTCGTAAAATCCTTCGTAAACCTGACCGGCGCGCTCGATAAACTGTTCCGCATACATTACGAGTTCTGCCTGTGCTGCTTCGTCATTCGGTGTCTTTGCCACTTCCTGAATGGCATTATCGAGTCTTGATAATGTATCATCAAACGACTCGCCGTTAATCTCTCCGAGTATTGTTGAGAGTTCTGTAGCAGCATCATACTGCGCATCGTAAAATTCTGTACGGCTGTTCTCTGATCTGTATGCTTTATCAAGAAGTCTGCTCCTGTATCTGCTGGTGGATATGGTCTCTACACCAAGTCCTACCTGCATAAGACTGGTAGCAGACTCTCCTTTATTGACATATACTTTGTCACCTTTTATACTAAGTTGTCTTGTATACCCCTCGGTATACATGTTTGATATGTTATGTGCAGTCGTGTTCAGTCCTGTCTGGCTGGACTGTAAACCTGACACTCCTACGTAAATTGATGTCATTCCGGACATTGAAACACCTCCTAATTTTTCGCATCGAACTGGGATATCCCCATTCCACTGTCCTGATTGTATGCGTTCTTATTATAATTAGCAGTCTCAGGAACCTGAGACAGTCCATTAAGATAATTGATATTAAAATCAATCAGCTCAAGTGACTCCTCAATCAATCCTTTGTTCATCTCATTGACTGTCTGGACTCTTTCGAGTGTCTTTTTTAACTTATCATGTATAAGTGAAAGACGCTCCTGTTCTTTTTTTTGTCCACTCAGCAATTCGACTATTCCTTTGACTGTCAGAGTGTTCACGTCCTTGTTCAACACTACTGCCATGTCCCCTGTTATCTCAATACGCTTGTTCTCATAATTTACTATTCGGTCTAAGTGAACCTGTTCTTTTTCTATCATCCCATTCAGTGCATCAATATCATCTTTGATAATAATGCCTGTCTTTTCATTCGAGAGCTTAAGCAATTCCTCGTATTCTGTATTCTCTTTTTCTAAAACATCTATTAGTTCCTCAATTAAACTTGCCACATCCAGCTCTCCTTTTTCTAATCTTTTTCAGCGTGGGCATTGAATGTATTCACATTATGCCGGTTCGCCGTATCCTCCTAAAATCTTCTCTGCAAGCTCTTCATCGCTAACATAATATGTTCCCGAATCAATCTTTGACTTAATCTCTTCTATCCTGTCTTCTCTTACGTCAGGAGATTTTGCAACTGCGTTTTTCGCAACCTGATATGCCTTTCCAAATGATGATATCTCTACTTTGTCTTTTTCTGAGGTTCTTGCGACATTGCCTGTCTTTGCCTTGTTACCAGTCTTATAAATCTGACTAATCTGACTATAAGCATCTATTCGCATAATACTCACCTTGCCTTTCTTTTTTAGAACCAATACGTATTCATAAGTTTTATCGGCTTTTTTATCATTTACATTATAGTTAAAAGCACCATGAAAAAATATTTTTTCATGGTGCTTTTGTTACTTTTACACTATTAGTACCTTTTAATCAAGGAATCTCATCTTCGCTTTTTGTTTTTCCGGTTTTTTCTTAACAACAGGCTCATCTTTTTTATACAGTCCTCCAAGTCCGTTTGCCAGCTGTTTTTTACAGCTCTCACAATATCTTCCGGTCTGTATCATCGCCCCACAGGATTCACATTCAATTCCCACTGATGAGTCCGGTGAAAATGATAATCTTTCTTCTCTTACCCATTGCTTTAACTGCTGAATGCTGACCTCATTTTCTTCCGCCACCTGATTCATTGTTGCATCTTTGTTCTCATAAATATACTCTTTAACCTGATGAAACTTGTCTTCAAGTTTTTTCTTACACGACGGACAAATTCTTGGTCCTCCCAGATAATTAAATAATGAACCACAATCTCTACAATTCTTTACATCCATTTCGCACTTCCTCCTTTTGTCTCTGAATATATATATCTATGCTACATGCCGTCCCCAATACTTATGGTCAGAAAATATATGATTTCCGTCCCTGCATCTTTCAGACACTTTGAACATGCATCTATAGTACTGCCTGTAGTATATATATCGTCAATAACAATCACTTTATTTAATTTTACTTTATTTTTTTTAATATGAAAAGCACTTTCTACATTTTTCTTTCGTTCTTTTTCTGTCAGCGTTTTTTGTGGTGTAGTCTGGCGTATGCGCAGTAAAACGTCATCATATACCGGTATGGATAATGCGGCACCGATTTTTTTTGCAAGCAGCAGTGCCTGGTTGTACCCTCTTTTTATCTCTCTTTTTTTATGTAACGGTACGGGAATTATGGCATCCGGATTCCATTTTTTTATGATTTCACCGTATCTTTTTACTATTTCTTCGCTGTAGAAATCCAAATATTCCCTTTTGTTATTATATTTTATTCTGTAGATTGATTTTCTTACTGCTCCTTTGTGTTCAACTAACGCTAAACCTTTTTTGTATATATGCGTTTTGTTTTCGCAGTCACAACAATATTCCTGTTCGTTTTTCATAAGTGGTTTTGAACATTTTCTGCATCTTGGTTCTCTTATATACGGTATTTTTTTCCTGCATTCACGGCATATTTTTCCTGCAGCCTGATTTATTATTTTATCACATATCGGGCATCTGCGCGGATATAATATATTTAGAATTTTTTCAATTATTTTCATTTTATACTCCCTTCCGCACTAAGTTTCACTCATTTGCTGCGATAATTCCTTTATACCGGTATCAAGTCCGGAATATCGCCTTTGTTCTAAAGTGTTGTTTACCATGTTTCTGAATTCTGATTCATCTCCTACTATGCAAACACATTTTTTCGCCCTTGTGACTGCTGTATAGATAAGATTTCTTGTCATCAGCATTTTAGGCCCCGTCAATATCGGAAGTATGACTGCCGGATATTCGCTTCCCTGTGATTTGTGGATTGTCACGGCGTAAGCAAGCTCTAATTCTTCAGCCTGTTTGAATGTATACTTGATTATTTTTCCCTCCTCAAATTCTACTTCAAGCATTTCCAAATAATGATTTATGCTTATGATTTTTCCAATATCGCCATTAAAGACTCCGGTTCCCTTACCGACTGCCACTCCATAGCGGTTTTTAATTTCCCACTCTAAATTATAATCATTTTTTATCTGCATCACCTTATCGCCCTCTCTGTAAAGTGTGCCTGAGATTTCTTCTTCATGTTTTTGTTTTGAAGGCGGATTTATGTATTCCTGCAATATCACATTTAAACGTTCTACACCAAGAAGTCCCTTTCTCATTGGTGTAAGAACCTGGATTTCAAATATATCAGCGCCGACATATTCAGGCAGTTTTTCTTTCATAAGTGTAATAGAGGCGTTGATAATCCTGTTCGCATCTTCACGCTTCAAATAAAGAAAATCTTTGCTTCTTTTGGTTAAATCTATCCTCTCACCCTTATTTATTTTATGGGCATTTACTACTATGTCACTTTCACCCGCCTGTCTGAATATTTTGTTAAGTTTAACTACGTTAAACTGTTCTGATTTTATAATGTCTTTTAAGACGTTGCCCGGTCCGACTGACGGAAGCTGGTTAACATCTCCTACCATTATCAGTCTTGTTCCCGGTGTGATGGCTTTTAACAGTGAGTTCATAAGGTATATATCTACCATTGACATTTCGTCTATAATGACAACATCCGCTTCTAAAGGATTCATCTCGTTACGGTCGAACATATCCACTGAGGAGTCCGAGTTCATAGATACTTCTAAAAGGCGATGAATTGTCTTTGCTTCCCTTTTTGTCGCCTCCTGCATTCTTTTTGCCGCTCTGCCGGTAGGTGCCGCAAGCATTATATCCATCTGTTCTCCTTCTAACAGATTGATAATAGTATTAATAGTTGTCGTCTTACCTGTTCCCGGACCTCCCGTGATAATGAGAACGCCGTTTTTGACAGCTTCTATAACTGCCTGTTTTTGAAGTTCATCAAGAGTTAATCCGGTGTCTTTTTCAACTTTTGATATTCTGTTTCTTAATTTATCTTCACTAATCGCAGCCTTACTGTTTAATTCCAAAAGCATTCTTGCAACATTTAGTTCCGTGTAATACATATTTGATGCAAATACGCACTCTTCCTCATCTGTTCTTTTTATGACTATACGTTTGTCCATCATCATGTCGTTTAATTGACATTCTATATCTACATCCTGTAATTTTAGTAATTCTGAGACACTGTTTTTTACATTTTCCAAAGGAAGATATGTATGTCCGTTAAGAGCTGCCTGCGACAGGGCATATATTATCCCACTTTTTATTCTGTAATCCGAATCAGTCTTAATACCAATTCTTGTTGCGATTTCATCTGCTATCTTAAATCCGATTCCATCTATGTCCTCAGCCATTTTATATGGATTTTCTTTTATTATTCCATACATGCTCTGGCCATATTCTTTATATATTTTTACACCCAGATTTAAGTTGATTCCGTATTGCTGCAGGAATATCATTGCTTTTCTTAAGTCTCTTTTTTCCTGCACCATATTGGATATTTCCATCGCCTTTTTTTCGCTGATTCCGCGGACTTTGACAAGTCGTTCCGGTTCTTCTTCCATAACTTTAAAAGTATCTTCTCCAAATTCTTTCACAATTCTTTTTGCCATGGCCGGACCTATACCTTTTATCGCACCGGAGCCTAAATATTTTTCAATGGAGGCTATATCTTTTGGTGCAATTTCTTCATAATTTGATATTTTTAGCTGTAATCCGTATGTCGGATGTTCTACGTATTCTCCTTCTATCTTAAGGTATTCCCCTTCGCTTAAAAATTGTAATGTTCCCACACAGGTAATCTCTTCGCCATCTTCAAGTATGGAAAAAACCGTGTATCCGTTTTCTTCATTTCTGTAAACAATGTGTTCTACGTATCCTTCTATTGTATCCATGATGCTTCCTTTCGTTTACAACAAAATAAAGTACCTTGTCATCCGGTACTTTATCCCAAAATCGTATATTTAAAACAACTATACTACTCTACATTATAATTTCTTTTCATCTGTTCATATAGCATTTTCGCAAGTCCCAATCCATCACCTTCAGATGCTGATGTGGCATACTGCGTTCTTAATGTATCTTCTGCGTACTGCTTGTACTTTGAAGAACTGCCGTTTTCTTCATCACGCCATGCGGTAGCTGTCTTCTCCATCTCTTTAAATACCTGCTCAATAAAATATGCCTCAAAGTCCCTGCATACTTTCATGAGTTCGTCATCATCAGCCGTACTCATATCTGTATCTTTAAGTCTTTCCTGCAATGATGCACCGGTCGTCTGTGTATCTGCTGAGTATGTATCATATAATGAATTTGCGTAACTTCCAACTAATATATTACTCATAACTTACACATCCTATCTCTTAAGTGAATTTGCCTGAGACATCATCTCGTCCGTAGTCGTGATGACCTTTGAATTCATCTCATATGCTCTCTGTGCAACAATAAGATTGACCATCTCATCCACTACCTGGACGTTAGAGCCTTCTAAGTATCCCTGACGCACCTTACTTTTATGCAGCGCGGCATCCTCTGATTCCCATCTGGCCTCTCCTGATGCATCCGTAACCTTGAATAATGATTCATCAAGTTTGTCTAATCCGTCAGGATTTGCAAATTGTACAAGGCCTACCTTTACGCCTATTGGCTGCTGATTATTAAGTTCATCCGGATAGCACATCTCTCCGTCAGCATTTATGGTAATCTTAGTCGCCTCGTATTCCGAAGCATCTAATTCTATAGGAACGCCAGTATCATCTAATACAGGATATCCTTCCTTCGTAGTAAGAACCATTCCGTTACTGCCGATTGATAAATCAAATTCTCCATTTCGTGTATAATATGTCTCTCCATCTATACCCTGAATGGCAAAGAATCCGTCACCTTCAATAGCAAAATCTGTAGGGATTCCGGTATCTATCAGTGCTCCCTGTGTATATTTTGTAGAAATCGCAGAATTTCTTACACCTAATCCAACCTGTGCTCCCACCGGTTTTGTATCTCCGTTCGCCGATGTAGTTTTAGACTGTATCGTCTGATATAATAATGTCTTAAACTGCGCCGTATGAGTCTTGTAACCCATTGTATTCACATTTGCGAGGTTGTTCGATATTACATCAACATTTGTCTGCTGGGCTATCATACCCGTAGCCGCCGTCCACAAAGATCTTACCATATTCCCTCCGTTCCGTACATATGTACTCTAAAAACCAAATGGTATAATTATAGCTTTCCTACCTGATTAGCTGATTTTTCCATCAACTCATCCATGGTCTGTATCACTTTCTGATTCGCTTCATATGTTCTGCTGAGTGATATCATGTTAACCATTTCTGATACGACATTGATATTCGACATCTCAAGATAACCCTGATCGATTACGGCATCAGCTTCTTTTTCAACTGCTCCGTCAACTGCCGTATATAAATTTTCACCATATTTTTTCAGATAATTATAATCTTCAAAATCCGTAAGCGCAATCCTGTCAATATATTCGCCGTCACAATAAATCTGACCGAGCTTATCGATACTGACACTTGCCGAATTAGTCGGAAGATATATCTCTCCGCCTTCACCAAGAACATAGTCTCCGTCTTTGGTTCTCAATGCTCCTTCTTTGTCTATGGTAAAATTACCGTCTCTGGTATATTTTACTGACTGTTCACCCTTTTTATTGGTAAATGCAATCTGAAAGAAACCGTTTCCGCCTAATGCTAAGTCATATGTATTATCGGTATATCTGTAAGAACCTTGAGAGAAATCCGTATAATTTTCTCCGATTTTTACTCCAAGGTTTAATTTGCCAATTCTCTCATCCAGGTATCCGTGCGAACCGTCTTTAACCTTTATGGCAAGCTGTGTCTCAAACGTCTTGGATGTAACACCCTCTTTTTTATAACCTGTTGTATCAGCATTTGCAAGGTTGTTAGCCAGCGTATCCATCCTCTTTTGCTGATTAAGCATACCTGTATATGCCGTGTATAAACCTCTAACCATACATTACCCACTTTCCATTCTCCATACACTGATGCACCCGGTTCGGGTCAGTATAGCTGTTCTTAAACAGCTACACCGGGAGAATCTTATATTTCCATATTTCCTTCGCTTAAGAATTCGATATATTTTCCCGTACCTATTGCAACGGCAGTCATCGGATCTTCTGCCGTCATGGTGTTGATTCCTGTCTTGTCCTCAATCAATTCTTCAAGTCCCTGTAAGAGGCATCCTCCACCTGTAAGAACGATTCCCCTGTCAGCAATGTCTGCTGCAAGTTCTGGAGGAGTCTTCTCAAGTACGCTGTGTACTGCTTCTACTATCTGTGATGTAGTCTCCTTTAAAGCCTCTTCAGTCTCTTCTGACGTAACTTCTATAGTCTTTGGAAGTCCTGTGACTAAGTTTCTTCCTCTTACTTCAAGCGTAGCTACCTCAGGTCTTCTGAATGCTGAACCAATCTTAATCTTAATCTCTTCAGCAGTTCTCTCACCAATAAGCAGATTATGTTTTTTACGCATATGACGCACAATGGCTTCGTCAAAATCGTCGCCTGCAATTTTAACAGATGTACTTACAACCGTTCCTCCTAATGATATAACAGCTATATCAGTAGTACCGCCGCCTATGTCAACAATCATGTTCCCACATGGTCTTGTGATGTCGATTCCCGCACCAATCGCTGCAGCTATAGGCTCTTCTATGATTGCAACTTCTCTGGCACCTGCCTGATATGTCGCATCTTTAGCAGCTTTTTTCTCTACCTCTGTAACACCGCTTGGTACACACACACTTATTCTCGGCTTTTTGAATGTCCTTTTTCCCATTGCTTTTTGTATAAAATACTTAAGCATTTTTTCGGTAACTGTATAATCCGAAATAACTCCCTGTCTCAAAGGTCTTACCGCAACAATGTTTCCCGGAGTTCTACCTATCATCAGTCTTGCTTCTTCACCGATAGCCTTTATTTTATTCGTATCTCTGTCAAATGCCACAACAGATGGTTCTTTTAATACAACACCTTTTCCTTTGATGTAAACTAAAATACTTGCAGTTCCCAAATCTATTCCTATATCTGTCGTTAACATATTATCCTCCTTTTTATCCAATCAATCATCTATTTCAGTAATATTAATAAACAAACTCATACAGGCAGACAAAATTACCCACCTTGTTACATTATAAACAATAACCCTGAAATATGGAAGTGCTTTTTTCAGATTTTTAAGAATTTTTTCTTTTTTAGTATTACCATGTTTTGTGAATATAGTCATTTATTATGATAATGAAGATATTTTTCCTTAGTCGCCATTCCCCCTCGTATATGTCTCTCTGCCTTATTAACGTCAAGAACCCTTCTTGCTTCACATGCAAGCTCTCTGTTAATCGCAGGAAGTCTTTCAACAAGGTCTTTATGTACGGTACTTTTACTTACTCCGAATCTTCCAGCCGTCTGACGCACTGTCGCATTATTGCATATAATATATTCAGCTATTTCAAGAGCTCTTTTTTCAATATATTCTTTCATAACATACCCCGATAAATTATTTTTATAAGATATGCTTTTTCTTCCTGACTTATGCTATAAAAAAGAACCGGCACCCAAACCGGCTCTTACTCGAGGGGATACCTGGCATTTCTGCCAGGATGAGTTATGAAAATGTTAATTGTATGTATACTATCTTTTGTATAGTACATCGATAGTATATCAGTTAAATGTGTCTAAATTTTGTTTTTTTGATGAAAATTTTAATTTTTATTCAAAGTTTCCTTTGCCGTCATCATTATCCATGCCATTTCAGTTACGTGCAACGGATATTTTCCGTCTGCTGATATTTTTTTATAATTTTTAATATATTTCATCACCCGTTCCGTATCTCTCATACATGCTCCGCAATATGCCGTAATGCTCCAATAAAAATCAGCTTTGTTCTCATGATAATAGTCAAGTTCTTCCCACTTAAATCTTTTACAGAAATCATTGTATATTTCTTTCTTTTTTTTGTCGTTTACAAGGTCATAGATTACCGGGTAGATTTGTGATACCGAATCCGGATAAAAATTTTCGTAGTTATTTTTCTCATTGCCAAGAAAATAACTGTAACCGTCTTTTTCTTTCCAGACCGTATCAAAATTTTTTTTCATACTGCCGGCCGCATTTTTTAATATATCCGCATTTTTATCATCTGCGTATACTTTTCGGTATATTTTTTCAGCACATCTTAATCCGTCGTATACTTCACAATTATCCATAAGATATGAAATACTGTAATCCGGCTTAGAAATTGTGTATCCGTCCGAAATAAGTGACAACAGACAATACGATACCGCATCAGTGTATGTCTTGTTTTCAATTAAAAATTCTTTATCATCCGTTGCTTTATAATAGTGCCAGAGCGCCGTTAAAAATACGGCTGCATATGAATCGGCAGAATCATATGTCATTTCATTATATTCTTCCTTAATGCTTCCTGATTCAATGTGCACTTTATAATCATATACCGTACCTGTCAGATGATTGTAATCTTCATCCACATTTATATGTCCAAAATACCATTTAAGGAAATTTTTTGATGCACTTATCGCATCTTCGCTTCCGTAATCAGCTAATGCCATAGCCGCTATCGAAGAAAAGTATGGACTTACTGCCACTTCGCCGTCTTCTTTATAGCTACTGCATATGGCTCCGTTTTCCAGACAATTTGCAAGAATTCTGTTCTTCTCTTCATCAGCGATATTATATAATTCTTTTCTTTCTTTTTCAGATAAACGGTGTCTGCCCATAAAAACAATCCCAATTACAGCTAACGATAAAACAACTGTTATTATTACTATATATTTTAACCAATTCCCCATTGCGCTTTAATCCACTCATTTCTGCTATTTAACCACTCTTTTAAAAATGTTATATTTTCTTCGTAAGTTGCCTCCGGCACTCTTTCTCCCATATAGTTTTGTCTGCTGACTTCCCATAATGAATTATTATGTTCAATGTTTGCAGCGTATGCCTCAACAAATGAATCTATTTCAGAACCGAGATTCTGTATGTCACTTTGCATTTCTGTATATCTGTCTATTACCTTTTGCTTAAACTCCGGTATCTGCATCAGATAATAATACCAATAGTTTTCACAATACATTCCGGCAGTACCTTTTTCTGTATCGTCTTCTGTATAATAATCTGAATACATTTCTTTATTGACATTCCCCATTGAAAGATCATAATCCCATACCGGACCGGCATACAACTTTCCATCTTTTATGTAATAGTATGCAGAGCTTGTTGCAAAATCTACGTCTTTAAATAAAACTGACAGAACGTAATAGTTTACAAATGAATCTACATCTGCATATTTTTCCATTGCTCCTACTCCATATCCCACGGAAGCTTCAAAATTATCGACAATCTCTTTTGCTTTTTCAATGTTAGCTTCTTCACCGTCTTCGTATGATAATCCCAGACCCGCAGCTGTCTTTATTATCTGCTTATCTGTATAATATTCTCCCGGTGAAAGCTGCAACAGACAGTCGCCATTTTTTAAATCAAGGTCAACTTTGTCTTTCCCCTCCGAAACCGGAGTACATAACATATACATTCCCATGTCCGTGCCGTTTACATATACTTCAACATATTCGTAGTGTGATGTATATTTAACTCCGACTTTTTCTGCAAAATCAAATGCCAGCTTATTTCTTAGTAATGTCGGATCAAACATGTTTGCAAGAAGACACCATTTTTTAGATCCTCCAAGTCCTAAAATATCTGTTTTTTCGGCAAATTTTATGTTGTATGGTTTTTTTCTTCCGGTTGCTGTAGTGTTACCTCTGACTTTTACGGTAATATTCATATCATTTATATCTGAATATGTTCCTGTAACATCCTTGACGCTTATCGTTCCTTCAACATATTCTTTATCGATTTCATTAGATGATGTAATGTCGATTACAGGAATATCATCACCTGCCAAAACCACTCTTTCCCTGACCGGCTCTTCTGCCTCTTTTGAAGATTCTTCCGTAACTTCTGAAGAAACTTCCCGTATTGTAGAAGTTTCTTCTATGGTTGTCATTTCATTTTTACTATTGCATGCCGACAGCGAAATACATACTGTGCCAATAAAAATAAATATAGCTGATTTCTTTATCATCACATTTTCCTTTCTTTATGAAATATCATATGCCAGGTTTACCATTTTTTCCAATAAATCTACCGTTCCGTCAATTCCAAAACATCCTGTATTAATACACAGGTCATAGTTATCTGAATGTCCCCAATGACGGCTGGTATAATAATTATAATATGCTTTTCGTTCCTTGTCTTTTTTCTTTACAATGCTTGTAGCCTGGTCTCTTGACAGCTTTGAACATGCCATTTCATGCTCTACCCTGTCTTCAAACGGAGCTCCTAAAAATACTGATATGCATGGTATTCCGGCATGCCCGAGCACTACATCCGCACATCTTCCCATGATGATACAGTCACCTTTAGCTGCCATATCCTGTATCAATTCACTCTGTGCAAAAAATAACGCATCATTAGCCGAGAATCCAAACAGATTCAAAGGATTTTCATCAAAGAATGACTGTTTTCCAACTTTTTCATCGTGGTCTGTAATGACTTTAAGATTCGAATCAAAACGATCAGATGACATTTTAAGTATTTCATTGTCATAATAGGATACACCTAATCTCTCTGCAAGTCTGAATCCTACTTCATGTCCTCCGCTTCCATATTCACGTCCTATACAGATAATTTTCTTATCATCTTTTCCAAAGCGGTTTTTTAAGTTTGAAATATTACTCTCAAACGAATCTGTTATAACCTGTGCAGGACTGTACTCATCTATCATGAGTCTTATTTCATCCAGCTCATTTTTATACTTTTTTGCCAGTTCTTTATCAGGAATTGTGTTAATCATGTTAGAAATCAATGTTGTTTCCTGCTTAAAGAAATGTTTTTTATCACTATGTATTTTCTTTACCATGTGTTGTATTGCAACTTCTTTGCCCGCCGGAAATACTTTTCCCATAGTACTGTCAGTTGATTCATACACACGCACATCAAGTTCATATAATTTTATTGCTATCTCTCTTGCAACACTTTTATCTCCCATTTCTCGTACCTCCTTTCATTATATAAAGAATATCAGCATATCAATTACAAGCACCGGTACTAATATGCATACCGACCATAAGATATATCCAAAAAATGACGGTGTCGCAATACCGTTTTCTTCCGCGATTGATTTTACCATGAAGTTAGGCGCATTTCCTATATATGTATTGGCACCCATAAACACTGCACCTGTTGAAATCGCCATGAGTATTGTTTCAGGTATTATACCCATAATTGTATTTACACCTGCCGTATAACCTGCTGATGCAGCCGTTGTGAAAAACACAAGGTAAGTCGGTGTATTATCTAAGAATGATGACAACGCACCCGTAATCCAGAAATACTGTGCCGGCATAGTCAGTCCAAGCTTTCCGCCCTGTGATTTTAAAATCAAAAGTGCAGGAATCATCGTAATGAATATTCCTATAAACAACACAGCTACTTCTTCTATGGCATCCCATGTAAAATGGTTCTTTTCTCTAATTTTTTTATCCGTGGTTTTAAACGCCAGATATGATGAAATAAGAATCATGACTATTTCTATCATTGCTGCAAATGACAAAGTTTCTCCAAATATAACCGGTCCTTTTCCAAATACAGGGTTGATTTTTGGAAGGATTCCACTTAATATAACAGCCCCTACAATAACAGCGATAAGTATGATATTGTGTGCTCCGGTTATATGAATTTTCTGAGGATTTTTCTTAAGTACCGGACGTAAACCTGACGCTAAATCTTTTCTATATGCTCTTCTGTCGAGAATATAAAAAACAACTAATAATAACACTGTGTTAATTAACATTATAGGAAATAATTTCAAACTCCAAAAGAAATCTATTCCATTGGTAAATCCCATAAGCAGTGGCGGGTCTCCTACCGGTGTAAGACATCCTCCTATATTTGATACTAGAAAAATAAAGAATACAACTATCTGTTTTTTTCCGGATCTCCATTTATTCGCCCTTATGATTGGTCGAATCATAAGCATGCTCGATCCTGTCGTTCCTATCCAGCTCGAAAGAAGAGTTCCGATAAGCAGCATTACTACATTAACTTTCGGGCTTCCCGCAAGATCACCCTCTAAACTTATGTTTGCCGCAACGCAGAACAAGCCAAACAGTAATACTATAAATGTTATATAATCCCCTATAATTACCTCCGAAAGCTTTTCTACAGCAATCGAAGCACCATATCGTATACCAAATGGTATTAAGAATAATAATGACCAAAATGCTACTACAATTGGTTTGTGTTTTTCCCACCACTCAGCTTTTATAAGCGGAACCACAGCTATACATAAGAGCATTCCCGCAAATGGCACGCAAAACCATAGTGGCAGTGTTTCTCCAAGATTTTCCATCATGTACCTCCATTAAATATTTTCTTTAATGCAAATACCTATTCTTATACCACAAGTTTTTAGCCATGTCAAATGTTATTACATTTTTATTCCTGTTACCATTACCTCAGCATCTGTTTTTGCATTGTATATCAAAATGATTGCTTCGTAAGGCTGTTCGTTTGCCGACAGATTATCCACGTACTCTAATTCAAGGCTGTCTCCATATTGCTTAACGAGCTGATTTACTACGCTGTCTTTATTAACTATATCATACGTCGAATTCACCTGTAACTTAACACGGTAATCTCCTCCGTATGCGAGTATAAGGTTATCATAGTAATAACTTGTTACCAGCAGCCATATATATAATATATCATTACCACTATGGGTAAAAATATCAAAAACTGCAGTGAATTAAATAACATTTTAAGATTTATTTCATTTGTTAATTGTTTTATTGCAACGATACAATAATTATCTCGAATCTGTCGAATCCGTTTTCATATATCGTATTTTTTAACAACCCATTATCTTTCTTTGAGTGTTCAAATATTTTACAATAATGCTGTATACACCTTACTATATCATTATTGGTTTCCGTTAATTTTTTTATCATCATATATGACACGCACAGCATTACCGTTTTTTCATATATTGTATCGTAATCCTCGTGGCACATATGTCTTAATATATAATAAACAAAATATCTTTCATAAACTTCTTCCTCTGACATGTTTTTGTTATCTGTTTTTTCATGAATACTTTTATATTGTCTTTTTTCACAAATGTATGCATACATTTCAGTCAGTTCCATTATTACGTCATTTCTTATTCTTTCATTTTTTATATGTTCATCGGGCGGAAGGCTGTTATCTAATTCTGCAAATCCTTCCCTCAAATATGTTTCGATTATGTCTGGTGCGTCTTTTTTTTCACGTTTAATAGTATCTGCTATATATAGCATTATTATCAGTTTCCTTTTTGTACTTAAGTTTGTGGCTTTTGCTATATTCATAAACAATTCTTTTATTTGCCCGACTGTCTTCTCTTCATTACCTGCATCCGTATTTGTAATATCATCTTCATATTCTTCCATTTCTAATCCGTCACCGCTTAGCATCAGCTCTGCTGCACGGGGACATGACATATTTAAAAATACATCCATTGAATTTCCGTATATATTCATTTTTCTCGGAAACGATGTACATACCTGTGAAAGAGCGTCTTTTCCCATGCATCTGTATATATCACAGAGTTTTTCTTTATTTAAGAAAGGACAGTGTCCGTCTTTTAACCTGAAATGATATCCTTTTTCATCTTTTAAAAGGTTCTGTTCTATCATTTCTTTTAATTCTCCGGTGTGCTTTTTATATAGGTAAGCACTGTTTTCATCTATATCAATTCTCCATCCGTCACAGCAGCTGTCCCCGCACCCGGATGCAATACATTCAAATTTTTTATATGCTTTTATCACTTTTATGTGCATTTACCCGCCTCACTTTATTTTTTCACAAAATTTTTAGTTGCATATTTTTACTTTTACAAGTATTCTATTATAGTAGAATTATGCTGTGTACTGTAAGCTATACTACTATACAATAAATTCACAGTACAGAAAAGAGGAAATGTATGAATAATGATTCTATTATAAAAGGAAATGAATCAAAAAAGAAAAAGAAAAAATTGTTTTTTATCATTTTGTTAGCCGTGGTTTTTATTGCCATTATTATAACTCTTTTGATCAAAAAATTCAATTTGGAGCAGGATGATACAAAAGTGTACACGGCTTCTGTTGCCGAGATTACCGGATATGGCTCGGTAGGTACCGCAAATCGTTTTACGGGAATTGTTGAATCTCAAAAACCGATTACCGTAAACAGTGATTCTAACAAAACTATTAAAACTACTTTTGTAAATGTTGGTGATGAGGTACAGGAGGGAACTCCGTTGTTTGAATATGATACTGATGAGATTTCTAATTCTATCGATGAGATGCAATTAGAAATCGATAAATTGAATCTTGAAATTTCGTCAAACCAGCAGCAGATTACTGAATTACAGAAAGAAAAGGATGCTGCGCCTGCTGAAGAACAATTGAGTTATACAATGGAAATCCAGTCAATTACTTCTGAGATTTCTTCTAACCAGTATGATGTTAAGACTAAATCTGCCGAATTGCAAAAGTTAAAAGACAGTCTTGCTAATGCTGTTGTTAACAGTACTGCAGCAGGTATTATTAAATCAATCGGTGAATCTGATTCTACGGATTATGACGATAGCGATAGTTCTTCTTCCCAGATGACTCCATACATTGCCATACTTCCTGTCGGTGATTATCAGATTAAGGGTGTTCTTAATGAATTAAATAAGGATGATATTGAAGAAGGAACAGATGTTATTATTACTTCCAGGATTAATGAAGATGTTCATGTATCCGGTACTGTTTCTAAGATTGATTTTAATAATACAGTTTCATCATCATCATCTGATATGTATGATGATGATGAAGGCGAAGCCGGTGAGACCGGTTCTAAATGGAATTTTTATGTTACTTTTGATAATTCTGAAGGACTTATGCTTGGCCAGCATGTGTTTATCGAACCGGATTATGGCCAGACTACCGAAAAGGATGGTTTATGGCTTTCTGAATACTATCTCGCCCAGGATGATGACGAAAGTTATTATGTATGGAAGGAAAAAGGCGGAAGAATCACTAAGCAAAAACTTGAACTTGGTGAATATAATCAGGATGAAATGACCTATGAGGTATTAGGCGGAATTACACCTGACGATTATATTGCTTATCCTTCTGATGATATTAAAGAAGACCAGAAATGTTCTCACTCTATTGAGGATTTTGATATTGACAACATTGATAACGTTGACATCGACAACGAAGATGCTGACTATGAGGATATCGACGATGAAGATTTAGACGATGAAGATTTAGACGATGAAGATTTAGACGATGAAGATTTAGACGATGAAGATTTAGATGATGAAGATTTAGATGATGAAGATTTAGACAACGAGAATATCGATTATGAGGATATTGTTGATGGGGAAGCCGGAAGCATTGGTATCGGACTTCCGGGGAAGATTGCATCAGGTAAGGAGGCCGGACGATGATTATTGAACTTTCAAACATTTTTAAATCTTATGAAAATGGCAAGATGGAGGTTCCGGTTTTACATGATATTTCACTGACGATTGATAAGGGCGAATATGTTGCGATAATGGGTGCTTCAGGCTCCGGCAAATCTACTCTTATGAATATTATTGGCTGCCTTGACAGACCTACAAAGGGTGCTTATCATTTTGACGGATCTAATATTTTTGGTTATAGTGACAGACAATTATCCGACCTTCGTCTTAACAAGATTGGTTTTGTATTTCAAAGCTTTCATCTGCTGCCGGGACAAAGTGCTTTAAGTAATGTGATGCTCCCTTTACAATATGCCGGTGTTCCTAAAAAACAGCGAAAGGAAATCGCGGCTGAAATGCTTGAAAAAGTGGGGCTTGGTGAACGAATTCATTTCAAGCCAAACCAGATGTCCGGCGGACAGTGTCAGAGGGTTGCCATCGCTCGCGCAATGGTGAACAAGCCTGAAGTGCTTCTTGCCGACGAGCCTACCGGTGCTCTCGATTCTAAGTCAGGAGAACAGATTATGGAATTGTTCGGACAGTTAAATGATGAAGGCGTTACTGTTGTTATGATTACGCATGAGCAGGAGATTGCCTCTCATGCAAAACGTATTATTCATATCAAAGACGGTTGTATCATTCCTGATAAATCTAAGGAGGTGGTGACAGTTGAAGAATCTTAAAAAGGTAATTATTATCATTGTTGTTATAGCAATTATCGTAGCCGGCTGCGATACGGGTATTTATTTTTACAAGAAAAATGCAACGAAAACTCATCTTGTAGAGGTAACCTCTTTTGATAATATATGTATGTATGATGATTATTCTGACGGGAAGACCACTTATGGCCTGGTGTATTCAGGAGGCGGCCAGAATATCTACCTTAATGATGGCGATATTGTGTCGCAGGTTCTCGTCAAAGAAGGAGATGAGGTGCAGGCAGGTACACCGGTAATTCAGCTTGATGCCGAAAAACTTAAACTTGAGCTTGATTCAGCTCTTCTTTCTGTTTCACAGGATGATTTAGATATCGGAGTTGCCCAGGTTATGCTCGAAAAGTATAAAAATGCTGTTCCGTATGTAGAAGAACCGGAGACTGAGGAACCGGAAACTGAAGAAGAATCTCCTCAATACGAAACACTTACTCCTGATAATCTTTTATCTGAAATAAATAATGTTTCGCAGGCTTTTAGCGGCAGTGGAACTGCTGAGGACCCTTATCAGTTTAAGTGTTCAGGTGACTGTATTATTGACGGTCCATTGTTTAAGACTATTGAGAAAACAGGTGTGTATTGCAAGCTTTATATATTTTCTGAGGAGTTTTTCAATTTTGCCTATGTTTGTGATTTGTCTCCTTCTGAAAAAAATGCTGTTGTTAAAAAAGATACCAAATGGCCTGTCGGTACGATATATACTCTTGCGGACGGTACACAGACAATTCAGCTTAATTCAGATCTGCCACCTGTTCCATGCGAATTTTCTACTTATGTAGATGAATCTCTTTTTGAAGATACAGATGATGATATCGCTGATGAACCGGAGGACGATTTTGAGAATGACATCGAGGATTCGGAATCCGCTGACGGTATCGACGGCATTTATACTCAGGAAGAACTTAATAAAATGATTTTTGATAAACAGCAGGAGATTTTAAATCTCCAGTTACAGAAACGTGAAGATGATCTGGCTGCTAAACAGGCCCAGAAAAAATATGATAAGGCTACCATTACAAGTACTGTAAATGGTGTTGTCACTACGATTAATACAAATGCTTTATCAGGTGAACCTGCAATGGTTATTTCTGATGGAAATGGTCTGTATTTAAAGACAGCTATTGATGAATATTCTTTTGATACTATTGAAGTTGGTGATAAGCTAAATATAAATACGTGGGGTGTGAACGGCTCTGAGAGTATTGAAGTATCTATTACTTCTATTTCTCCTTATCCGACAACCGATTCATCATTTACTTATTCATCTAATTCTAACGTTTCATTTTATCCTGTAATTGCTGCGTTTGATAAGGATGTAAAATTATCCCCTGATGATTATGTAGATGTTTCATTTAATAACACGGATTCATCTGACGAAAGCATTATTTCTATAGATAAAGCTTATCTTGGCTCTGATGAAAAAGGTAATTTTTTATATCTGACGGATAAAGATGATATTCTCAGAAAAACATACGTTAAAACAGGAAAGACGATTTATGATTCTTACATACAGATTCTCGATGATGTTGATACCGATTCATACATCGCCTCTCCATATACTAAGTATGCTGCCGACGGTGCCGTGGCAGATGTTAAAAACGCAGAATAAATAGGAGGTAAATTTATGCTTGAAAATATTAGACTTTCCTTTCAGGGAATCTGGTCCCATAAGCTTCGCTCTATTTTGACAATGCTCGGTATTATTATCGGTATTGCGGCTATTATTACGATTGTGTCAACTATCAAGGGTACGAACGAACAAATTAAAGAAAACCTTGTAGGTTCCGGAAATAATAATGTTACTGTTTCTATTTATCAGGACGGATACGAATATGAGATTAATAATTATTCCGGTCTTCCTTCCGGTATAAATACTATTTCAACTGAACTTTTAGATAAGATTTCAAATATTGAAAATGTTGAAAGTTGTTCTGTATATAACAAGCGTGTTGACTGGGGTGATTCGATTTTTTATAACGATACTGCTCTTGGTTCTTCTTCGATTTACGGTGTCGACGATAAATATTTTTCAACTTGCGGATACGCTGTCAGTTACGGACGTGGTTTTCATGAGTCTGATTTTGATAAAAAACGTAAGGTTGTTATTATAGACTCATCTACAGTAACCAACCTTTTTGATAATACTAATCCTCTTAACAAGGTTATTGATATTAATAATGAGCCTTTTACGGTAATTGGTGTGATTGAGAAAAAGGATACTTTTAAGCCTGTTATTAACAGTATTGACGATTATTATTCTTATGTAGCTGATTCTGAAAGTGGTTCTCGTTTGTATATTCCAAGTACAAGCTGGCCTACAGCATACTATTTTGACGAGCCTCAGGCTGTTGTTATTAGGGCTAAAAACACTGATTCCATGAATAGCGTTGGCAAGAAAGCTGCTACCATTCTAAATGATGCAATTGTTACTTCTAAGTCTTTTAAATATAAGTCTGACAGTGCAATGGATGATTTGGAAAGTATTCAGGATATAAGTAATTCTACTAATACCCAGCTGATTTGGATTGCAAGTATTTCTTTGCTGGTTGGTGGTATTGGTGTCATGAATATTATGCTTGTATCTGTTACCGAGCGAACACGGGAAATCGGTCTTAAAAAAGCAATCGGCGCTAGAAAAGGTAAGATTCTTTCCCAGTTTCTCACGGAATCAGTGGTTCTTACCAGTATGGGTGGTTTTCTCGGCGTCCTTTGTGGCATAGGACTTGCTCAGGCTGTATCGAAGATTGCAAACATTCCGGTTGCAATCAGTATTCCGGCATCAGTTATTGCCGTAGCATTTTCAATGCTAATCGGAATTATATTTGGATTGATTCCTTCCATACAGGCAGCGAATCTTGATCCTATTGATGCGTTAAGATATGAGTAAAAAATTAACGGTGCTGTCGCTATGTTTAGGCGACAACACCGGTTTTTTTATTGTCTTTTATAGTATCATTTATTTGATACAGTCTTTTTAGCCCCATCACGTTTATAAGACATGATAACAGACATATAATACCGATACTAAATACCATCAATCCGGGTTTAGTATTAAATTTGAGTCTGTGAAAAAAAGTCTGTAAAAATCGTATAACGATATTGATTTAAGGTCTTCTATGATAAAATATAATCACTTAGGAGGCCTTAAAACAGCTTGAAACAGTAACTGAAAAATGGGAGCCATTATATCCTCACGCAATGAACCGATGGAAAGAAAATTGGGATGCTATTTCACCGATATTTAAGTTTTCAAAAGATGTCCATACTGCATTTTACACAACCAATGCAATCGAACCGCTTAATGCATCATATCGACGACTAAACCGCCATCGAAGCGTATTTACAAGATCACATTCCCTACTAAAAGCATTATATTTAGCTACTTTCGAAGCAACTAAAAAACGGACTATATTAGTATAGTCGTTTTTAAATACACCCACTTTATATTTGCCTATGATTCCATCTGCGGCGTTATCGTCAATCGACGTAGCCACCGCTACGCCTCATTCCTCTGCCTTGCAGAGTGAAATCATATCCTAAATATAAGGTAGGGTTAATTTAAAACGACTATACTAGTTATAAAGTTCTCAAGTATTGTTTATATTTTTTTATTATTTCATTTTTATGTTTCCGACTGAATTTTACAATATTACCGTTATCCAGTTTTACACCATCTGAATTTTTTACAAAATGCGTAAAGGATACAATTGTAGAACGATTAATCTCACAAAATAGTTCTTTAGGGAGTACTTCTTTCCAGTACTTCATTTTCTTACGCAACAAGTATTTTTCATTTTCCGTATATACTCTCGTGTATTTGTCTTCCGCGATTATGTATTTTATCTTCCTGTAATCAAGGAAGTATATTTTTCCCGCTTCCTCTACCTCAATCTTTGTATTTTCATGAAGTGCAGAAAACAAGTTGTCCAATATATGATACACCTCATCTGTCTTTACAGGTTTTTCTAAACAATAATATACATTACGTCCTATCATGTCTTTTGTATATTTTGAATGAACTGTGGTGAATACAATAATTGTATCCTCTCCGTTCATTTCTAATGCATTTTTTACTTCTATACCGGACATCGTTTTCATTTCAACATCCAGAAATAAAACATCAACGTTATCTCCGCTTTCCACAAAATTGATGCCATCATCATATTCTGAAAACTCCGCTGTTATCCTGTGCTCATCCAAATATTTACGGATAATATCTCTCAACTTCTCCCGAAAAATATCTTCATCATCACAAATCCCAATTCTTATCATTTTTTATCTCACCTCACGTACTGACATCTTATGAATTATCCATTTATGCCAATTTCCAGTTTTGCATTTTTTATAATCTCTATAGCTTCCATGAAATCACTAATGCCAACCTTACATTTTTCACCATCACGCTGGACAGCCGCAGAGCTGGCGTAAATAACCATGTTTACCATATCTCCGCCTGAAAATCCTTCTGTCTCGCCAATTATCACATTTTCTTCTTCTTCACTTATAAAGAGTGGAAGTTTTTCAGGTATTAGTTTTCTTAATATCTGTCTTCTTCCCTCTTCATGTGGCAGTTCAAATTTGATATGTCCCAGAATTCTTCTTACGAATGCTCCATCATAATTACTGCCAAAATTAGTGGTGAAAATAGTTATCCCCGAAAACGCATCCAGCTCAAGAAGTGTCACTGATTTACTTACATTTACTGCATGATCCGTGCTCTGTGTAATATTTGATAAACGTTTACCCAATATAGAGTCCGCCTCATCAAAAATGATTATCGCATCCTCTTTTTTCGCTGCATCAAAAACCGCCCTTATATTTTTCGGTGTCTCACCAACGTACTTTGATTCAATTTCTGCATAGTTTACCCGTATTATTTTTTTTCCAAGTTCATATGCAATAGCCTCTGCAGCCATACTTTTTCCTGTTCCGGGCGGACCATAAAGATTAATGGATGTTCTTCCGCCAGTCGCATCTATTTCTTTTAATCCAAACTTATTATACAGCAAATCATAATTCTTAATCTTTGCAAGAAGACTTTTAAGCTGTATCTCCGTTTTAGGTGGTAAAACAAGCCTGTCAAAACCACGTCGCGGTCTCTCTACAGTAAATAATGCATCCTGCGGATTTTTCTTTTCCTTATTAAGCGGCTTTACATATCTTTCATTTCCTAAATCTATATTATCAGGTATGGTATACGCCATTATTTCTCATCTCCATTCCGTTTAATATACTCTCGAAAACCGATACAAAAAATCCAAGAGTACATTTAGTGTTCCATGATATTGCACTGTTCCTCTAACCATTTGTCTTCAAGTTCATCTACATATGCACCTATGGCTCTCGGCAGATAATCCGGCAGATCAGGATCTATTTTTTCAAAATTTTCTCGAAAGTCAGGAGCCTTTGCATACATATTCCCTAATCCTCTCAGCATCTCCATTGAAGGTTCATAAAAGTTCCTGATCCATTCATGCCATCTGATAAGCAATTCCCTGACTTCATCTGAATAATTATCATCATGAATATACTTTGCCAGCTCTGTAAATATATCATTACATTCATCCAATACACGCTCTTTTTCATCTTTATTCATAGATGAAAATTTCCTATTATATTCGTTAACTTTCTTTTCTCCAAACTTTTCCTTAATAGCCTCCTGCATCTCATTTTGGACATCTTCCTCAAAGAATTTAAAAGGTCCCTTCTTCTTTTTTCCCATTTTTTACTCCTTCCTGTTATTAACTAATAAACTTCTGAAAGTAAATCACTCATGTTGCTGCACATTCTTTTTTAATATACTTTAGAAACGCCATTTCGTCAAGTGATACTTAGTACAATTTATAAACTTATAATCCGACAGATTCTCTATCAAGTGGTTTGACATCTGATGCCGGTATAAAATTCAAAATACATATATCCTCTTTTCCTATTATTTTTTCTGCAATATCAGCTTCATAACCAAGTATAGGATGTGTCCACATTTTTTCCCTGCACATTGCGTATGTTATAAGCTGACTTATAAATCCGGCTTTAATATTAGCATTTTTAAAACAATTCACATTATCTTTCCTTAAAACCTCATTCTTTTTTTCTCCCACAAAAAACAAAACCGGTATTTCCTGCAAATTAAAATTCTTCCTTCGTAACAATGAATCCAGATACTTTTCTGTATCATTATCATGACATTTAATCATGATTAACTCTCTGCCATCAATCATATATACACCATTTTTTAATCCTTCCACATTATTTATATATACAAAAATATGAACTCCGGCATTGATTTTATCAAACATTCCCCTAAGAGACTCTATCTGTTTTATGAATGAATCAAACATGCTGTAATCTAATTTTTTTTGTGATATCATCAGCCCTCCTCCCGGAGATATTCTATATTGATTTTTTATGTATTCAAAACCTTCTTTTGGAATAACAGACTGACTCAGATTATAGTCTTCACTCATTAATTTTTTTTCCAAAATGTTATACAGACTTATTGGTTCTGTATCCCAATCATCTACTACTTCAAATGTGTTTTCAGAGTGTTTTAATCCTGAAAACACATTTATAATCCTATAATCATCAGTTTCTATCACACCTTCAACCGCCTCATATTTACAGTTTATATCAAGCAAATCATTCATTTTTTTATTATAATCATCTGATATTTTCAGTTCATGCCTTACTTCCATATTTGATAATATGAGACTTAGATTTGCCAGTGCATACCCGGTATCTACCTGCATTAATCTATATCCAAAGTATTTATACTTTGGCCAGTTTCTCCAATAATAATCCGTATATACAAAAATTACTTTACTTTCCATATCCTGTATATTTTTTTTACTTTTAATCAATCTTAATACATGCAGCGCAGGTATATATTGATATATATCTTTCCTGTCATCAACATCTGCAACTACGTAAACTATATTAGGGTATAATGCACCTCCACAGGCAACTAATCTCCTGTTAAATATATAGGTATGATTATCGACAATGTTTCTGCAGACTTCTTTCTCTCCATATGCATCTTTTAAAATTCCGGCTAATATATTGTCTTTATTATAAGACATATCATAATCCAGCAGACCTTCTCTCGTCCCTCTGCATGGATTCATTTTAAACCATTTATCCTTGGGGACAAATTCGGTAAGGCTGTCCGGTTTATATATAGTGTTAAATAAATAATCGTCTATATTTGTTTCATACCATTTTATTTTCTCATTATCCATACTGCTCTCCATTCATTAATATTCAAATCCCTTATATTCCTCTAAATATCTTATTATCAAATAACACAAAAGACTTCTTTTTTGATAACTCAATCCTGTATTTTTTAGAAAATAATACTCAAAAATAGTTAAACATCTCCTTTTTAAAAATGTGTAATCCTCAAAATCCACCTTATTATAATTACGTTTATGAAATTCACTTTTATATAAAAGCCCATTTAACTCATCGTTATCCGTTTTATAATCTGAAAAATATATTTCACCATTTTGTATGTATTCTTTTAAGTTTTCCTGAAGTTTATCCACAGTTTTCTTTATTTTTTCATATAGTAAGCCTTTATGATTTTTTTCACTTTCATATTTTTCTGCTATCTGAGATATCATTTTTTTACTGTTCATATATATTTTTTCAAAAGATTCCTGAATCTCTTTATTCTTTTTGAAAAATGTAAAAAATCCATAAGCATGTGATGCGTATGAATAAGCCCCTTCAAGAATATTTCCATTATTATTTATATCTAAAAATACAAACATAATAAGCATAACATTATACATATATTCTTCATTATCTGCCAAATAGTTAATATGTATTTCATTCATATCTGTCAGGAACTCCTCAAATAATTCTTCACTTTTTGTTCCCATATATTCAGTTAAAAGATCTAATTGTTCTTTTCCGGATTCATTTTCAATATATATTTTGAAGCTTTTTTTATTTGGAATATGCATACAAAATGATATATCGTGTTCATTTATTTTATTAATTTCAGGAACTATTTTAGTTATATACTTCTTTGACATGTGATTTCTCCATAATACTAAGTGCCATTATACCTATCATTACCTCCTCTGCCGGAATTATGCCTATCCGGTTGTTAAATAAATGTACAAAATTAAATCCAAATCGAAGAACATCTTTTTCACCTGCAATTTTTTTTAAATCCTGAAATATTTTTTTATGGAAAACATAATTTTTCTGTTCATCATAGTATCTTTTTATATACAATAAGACTGCTTCATCCAGATTAATTCCTGATATTCTTTTTCTGAACTTTTCTACAGCACTCTCCGAACTATTTTTTCCAAATCCGGCCCAATATTTTACGTATTGCTCAAAGAATCCTTTATTTTTATCAGATGAAAGCGCCAAGCATACATCTATAGCATACAAAGCACCAAAAATATATTTCATACTTTGTTTTAAATTAAGTTGTATAACATCTAAAGCAATTCTGCTGCTATGAATAAACTCTCTTTCCGCTATAGTCACTCCGTCTCTTCCGTTATATTTTTTCAGTTCTGGTATATACTCGCATTCTTTTATAGTGTTGTTATCTTCAATATTGTAACTGTCAAGCTGCATCCCCTCTCTCTTTGCCAGCTCAGCTGCAATTTTCTTATATTCATTTTTATCTATTTTTTCTTTTGACTTTTTTTTCATAATAAGATTTGATATATCTTCTTTAACTGAAAATAGTTGTATATCATCTAAATCTTTTAGTCTAAGCCGTATATGGGGACCGTTCTCCCAATACCTGATAAAAAAGAAGTCTTTTATCTTATTTTTTTCCATCACCAATTTAAGATCATCTTTTAAAATTTTATCCTGTTGGTCAAAATAATAAATATGTAAAGCTCTCCAACTCATAAACACATCCCCCATTATTATGATATAATCTGATTAATTTCTATAAGATGTTCAACCGGCGTTGCATTATCCGGTAAAACCTCCTGTATGGTTATTGTAAGTTCCTTGTATGTATTTATAAACGAAACAAATATTCCATAATCCAAATAGTTATTCAGATCAAAATATTGTGGTTTTCGTAGTTTATTGTTTGTTATAATATTTTCCCACTCTTCAGTAGATTTTCCTATTTCTTTTATCGCATTTATATCACTTGATTTTCTCGCAAAAAATCTCTTTGGCAGTTTATTTTTTTCAAATATTTCCTGCATCATATAAACATAGTAGTCTGCATTATCCTCAATGTTTTCAAATATACTTCCATTTATTTTCCACGTTTCCCTGCTTATAATCACATTATGATTTACTACTAAACGAGGATAATGAATAACACCTTCTTTATTATTTTCCTTCTCATTATAATATCTGTCCCAAAATGACATAGATGCTCCCCTTGAATTTGAGAATGTAGAAAGGAAACTGTAAAATCCAGGTGATATTCTAGGAAACAGGAATCCTATCGGTGTAGATTCATAAACTACATTTTCATCATCCATAAGTTTTACCGCCTCTGACTTTTCATCATATATAACATTCAATTTTGCTGTTATTATCTCATTATTATACATAGACTTTGGATACCCGAAAGCCTTCTTCAATACTTCCAGGTGCTTATTTATACTTATACCAAGTGAGGTTCCTATATCCGTATATACGGTTTTTTCGTTTTCAATGGCATTTATATGATTATTATATTTTTCAACAAACTTTGTCTGCTCATCAGAAGCTAAATCACTTATGTATCTTATTACATGTCTTCCCATACCGGGAGCAATATTATTAATTATGTATTCTTCATTTGATTTTTGATAATATATACCATAGCTGAGTTTGTCATCCATTATTTTAGGTGTACTATCATATAACCGTTCAATTTCTTCATCGTTTATATTTATAATTTCATTTTGTTTATTTTTCTTTGTTTTTAGTAATTCTAAGAACTTCATTTGAATCTCTTCAATACATTTAATATCTATATCATCCTTAAGAAGCTCCTCAATTGAATTTTTATATTCTTCTGATACTACCTTATAGAATTCCATTACTGAAACTTTTTCATCTATGTTATAATGTTTTTTAAAGATATTTCTAAACATTATTCTTTGTACATAATTATTATCAAATATTCTGTACAACTTCTCAGCCATGTAAAAATTTTTCAGAATATCGGAACCTATTGATTTTTCATGCATTATATATGGAACTGTATTATTTTCATATAAAATATTCTTTTTAATATATCCAAAGTCAAATACTTCTTCCGGATAATTTCCAAATATTGTCTTTATATTCTGAAATATTTTTTCTTTTAAATCTTTCTTCAATTCAATATTATGACAGTTATCATTAATTATATTTATTGTATCCCGAATATCCGTTAATGCATTTAATATCTTCTCATATCTGTCATCATTTCTTTTTTTAAGAATACTGATAATCTGATTAATATTGTTAAAATCCTGATGATATATATTGAAATTTTTGTACAGAATACCAAGTTCATCCAGTGCTAATATTTCTTTTATAATAAGGATATCCTCACATTCCACAGCGTATAAACTTTTTATTCTGCTTACGAATTCAGACATACGTATATTACATCCATCAGCTAATATTTCTATACATCTGTCTATTTTATTATTTCTTTTTATTTTTATAAAATTTTCACTGTAATACATTTTTGCATTATGAACATCTACATTTAAAAACTCATAAAAGTTTTCATTTATTTTCATCGTCGGATTAATTTTTATATAAAAATCATCTATAAATGTATTATCTTTCAAAAGCTGGTTTTCCAATGATTTTAATACAAGCTCATTTAAATATATCTTAGGATAAACCTGTTCAGATATATCCTTCACACTGTACTGGCAATTATCTGTTAATAGTATTTTTGTCGATACAAAAGTGCTGAACGGTGAAGGTTTTTTTGTCATTCTGTTATAGTAATTTCTTAAAGAGTATATTGTATTTCGATTCTTTTTATTTAGTTTTATCTGATCATATGATTTAAGCTGTACAATGCTTTTATAGAGCTCATCATTATATACTGACATAACTAATCCATTATAATAATTCTTATCTGTCCTCAAACTATCACGAATCGCTTCAACAGAATTCTTTTTATTTTGAATAAATATATCCATCTTCTTTTCTTTTAAATTATCAATCTCCTCTGTAATCTCATGACATTTAGATATACAATCTGATATATCTTCTGAAAACAACATTTTCTGGTCACCGGATATTTTATTAAATCTTTTTTTATTTAACATCTGCTTTGCTTTTATTGCCTGTTTCACACAAGCAGCATCCATCAGGCTTATCTCCTGATACATTTTATGGTCAGTATCTTCAAGAAATCTTTCAAGTACAGCCTGCTTTTCCATTATCTTTTTTTCTATATCAACCAATTCAAACATATTGTCATTATTTTGTAATTCTGAAACATTACATTCTCTTGCAATTTTATATGGTGATATAATAAGATTGGTTTTTTTACCCTTATAATTTACCTTTACACTCACAATTAACCTCTCTTTTTATAACTCTACGGAAACGGATGTGGCAGGAATCTGACTTTAATTGCTTCATCTTGCATTTTTTGTATTTCATTTACTCTTGACCTGGAAATTCTTGCATTCTTTGCATTAAATGTCATAGGAAGCAATCCCGGAATTATTGTTTTTGTACAATACATTTCCATATGTCGCATCTCCTCCGTAGTCTGATCAACAATTATTATTTCTTTATTTAATCTTTTTAAATTTTCAATTATCTTTTTATATGCCGTATTAAGATAATACTTTTCATAATTAAGATAAACGCTAAGCTTTTCTTCAAAAATAACATTTTCTTCAAAACAGATATGTGATAAATTTTTATAATATCCATACACCAAGCTGTGATCAAGCATATCCTGTACATTTGAAAGATCATCTGTCAGATATTCCAGACGTTCATACTCACTTTCAAATTTTTCCTGAAATCCCAGATACACACTTGATAATTCGTGTAATGATTTCTTTACTGCTTCAAATATATCTATATCAGCCGCCGCTGCACACATAAAATTCATTTTTTTAACATCTGTCTTTTTTCGATACATAGCTGCAAGAACCGTAGGTATACATACATCATTTGTTATATCATAAAAACAAATTCGAAAATCATCATAATACTTTTCGAATTTCTCTATCTCTTCACGCAACATGTCTCCACCCTTGAAATAAAATGTATCTATTACAAGTCTCTTTATTTTTCTCGACATATACCAGCTGCTCAAAAAAGCATCCCGCTCAATAACTTCTAGTGCACCATAATATGCTGATTCAAGTAATGAAGCACCCACTGAGCATCCGTTTGATATTTCATAAACAAAATTTTCCTGTATGTATTCATCAGACTTAAGCTTCATTCCATAATAACCTAATGTTTCAGGGACAAGTACTGCTTTTTTTGCTGTAATATTATATCCATATATCCAGTGATATTTTTGATCATAATCAAATCTGAATTCATCATTTTGATAAATTGAATTCATCGTTAAAGAATCTTCATGTAAAATAATTTTCTTTATATCCAATACTGCATTTGTATTTATCAATTTATTATAAGAATCATATACTTTGGTCTTCTTACCCCTTGGCATGAATCCGGCATATCTCTCTATAGCTTCAAGCATAGCTACTGCCCTGCTCTCCTCTATACTTGACATTCGTCCAGACCCCGGCTCATCATTACCATTTTCAACCGGCAGTAACGCTACCGCCAACGGAAGCGGGCCGGCAGTGCTGTCCATTAAAGTCGTAACAATACCCACATTTTTACTTAAAATTGTTTGTTCCAATTTTTTATACAGATTTTCTTTTTTTTCAATTCTAAACGGCATTTGTGGTTCAGAGTCAATATCTCTCAACATGTTTTCTCCCATTTCAATAATATTGTCCTCTGTATCGTCTTCAAGTTTTCCACAACATTCACAGTCCGGTACAGGCAGAAAAAAATCTTCTTCGATAGTAAAACTATTTTTGTCAAATATATAGACCTTTCTTCGTCCTTTTGAATCTATAAGTTCAGAATCATTCTTTAATTTATCTGCCATCCCATTAATCACATTATCATATAATGGAGTACTCTGACTATCATATCTGTTCTTTTTTACATAAAGCCTGTCCTTTCTCGTGTTAAGGAATCTTTTAGTTAAACATTTTCTACATCCTTTATCATTACCTTCCGCTATATAGCTAACTAATACTTTATCAAAATAATCTATTATTAACGGCCCTTTTTCTTTAACTTGCATCTTCATACTCCCTGTCAACATGTCTGCCATTTAACATGTCTAAATCAAAAATATAATCCTCATCAAAAAAATTCCGAACAGGTGCATTATGCATCATCAGCCATATTTCAATTTCCATTATTCCTCCCATTACTTCATAAACATGCAACGGAAGATATATCATGGATATGTCCGGCTTTATAACCGGTTTGTTTGTTGATATAATTAATTCTCTTTTTTCATTCTTCTTATATATGTATAAATTCTTAATCACTTTATTTTCATAATAGAGTTTCACACATATATAATTATTATCAATAATTCTACTTTTTACATTCATTCTATTTCCTAATATTTTTTCAAATATTTGAATTATTCTTTCATGAGCTCCTTCGATTTCTATAAAGAATTTTTCATAATTAAATCCCTTCCACTCTTTTAAATCCCCGAAATAATATAATAATTGTTTTTCATAATCCGAATATTTTGAAATATCTATCTCCTTATCATCATATAGCACAAAGCGTTGCTCCTTTAAAATATTCAACAGTTCTCTATAAAACTTTTTAACACTTTCATTCTCTATAGAATCAATTAACATATCAACATCATTATGTCCGTCAAGATATCTTATTAGCTTTTGAAACAAAATATAACTCTTAGGCGTCGCTACATTTATATCTGAAAAATTATTCTTTAGAAACAAACCATCATTTTCCAATCTTAAAAAGAATGCATTATCTTTTAAATACGCAAACATATTAGTCTCCATTCTGCAGACGCATCACATCAGAGGAATCGCGAACTGTATTTCAGATTCAGCTCTGCAATAATAATATTTGAGGCGTCTGCAGCACAAATAATCTGTCCTCTTCATAATAATTTTCAAAAAAAACTCCAAGCATAATGCTTGGAGTTTTTCTGCATTATGCTGAACAACAACTACTACATGAGCACACGCATGTTGTACATGAAGCCCCGATTACAGTCTTATCATTTGCTTCTGATAAGACTTCGTTGCTTACAACCTCGAATTCAGCTACATCGAGATCATTAAGTACAGAATTTAACTCTTTCATGTCAAAATTCATATTTAATTTCCCCTTTCTTTAATTATTTGTATTTAAACAGCTTCATTAATGTAAGCTGTTAATACCCTCATTATACTCTCCATGCACTATCACTGCCTGTTATATTCCTTCACAAAGGCCGAAACTGATAATATGTATATAATCAGTGCTTCAACAAACAGCACTGCAAAATCTAATATCAAATCTCCATTAATATTAAGAAGCAATTCACGTTGTCCATCCACAACATATGACAACGGATTTATCCACGAAATACCTTTCATCACTACAGGCATCGTCTCCCTCGGAAAAAAGGCATTACTTGTAAACAAAATCGGAACATTTAATGTTCCCAGAAAAGCGTATACTGCCTGATGGGTTTTGAATTTTATAGCTACAATCATTCCTATGGCACTCATAAGCCCACTGAATAAAAACAGTAAAACAAAAACTCCTAATGTCTCAACAGAAAACTTATATCTTACTCCAAATATTAATGACAGTACAAATATTATAAGTATCTGCAATATTGTCTGAACTATAGAAAACAATATCTTTCCACTTACCACACTTTTTCCGTATATGGGTGCACTCAGAAGTTTATTAACATAGCCTTTACTTATATCGTTAACGATCCCTGCACCTCCAAACAAACCTCCGGTCATAGCTGTCATAGCCATTATACCCGGCATAATAAAAGTAATATAATCCTTTGTATTCATAAGGGATTGTGTATTTCCCATCTTTCCGATAAATCCGTTCATCCCATATCCAAGAAGCAAAAACCATAAAAATGGCTGCGTAACCCCCATGAATACAGATGCTTTATTTTTTAAAAAATGTTTTTTTTCACGATTAAATATCGTAATCACATCATAAAAATATCCACTCATTTTTTCTCTCCAAACTAATTTTTTTCATAACGATAGCCTGTATAATGCAGGTAAACATCATCTAACGATATTTTTTTATTATTCATTCCTGTTATCCGGATACCATTTTCTCTTAACATGTCATAAATCTCAAACATTCTGTTATCTGCATCATCAACAATCAATACCATTGTGTTATCAATGATTTTTCTATCCAATACAAAACTTATATTATCAACAACAGAGTCCACCTTCTCTACATCTTTCAGTGATTCAAATGTTATCTCTATCTTTTCTTTTCCTATCTTTTTCTTTAATTCATCAGGATTACCTATAGCAACAATCTTACCCTCATTGATAATAGCTATTCTGTTACAAATAGAATCTGCCTCTTCCAGATAATGCGTGGTAACAACTAGCGTTACATTATATGATTCATTCAGTCGTCTAAGATATTCCCATATATCTCTTCTTACTTCAACATCTAATCCCAGTGTAGGCTCATCAAGAAACAACAATTCAGGACTACTCATTAATGCACAGCCAATCTCAAGTCTCTTTTTCATTCCACCTGAATACCTGCTGACCGGAGTGTCAATATCTTCACCCAATTCTATCAATTCAAGTATTTCATACATCCTGTCATTATAATCTTTTAAATGATACAACCTCGCCTGCAGCAAAAGATTCTCTCTTCCAGTCAATTGTTCATCTAATGAATTATCCTGAGCTATGTATCCAAATTTATTTTTTATTCTCCGGGAATTTGACTGTAATTCGTCTTCACCGACTAATATCTTTCCTTTTGTAGGTTTTAATATAGTGGTCATTATCTTCATGGTAGTAGACTTACCTGCTCCATTAGGTCCCAGCAGGCCGAAAACTTCTCCATCATTAACGCTGAAGCTTATATCATCCAGAGCAAGCTTTCCATTTTTATATTTCTTTGTTAGATTTTCAACATTTAAATTCATAATCTGCTCCCTTATTTCTTGTCCAATTAACAATATCATGATATGTTATTAAAAATCCATTGTCAATTCTTACGTCGTGAATTACAATTTTGTGTCGTGAATTACAATTAGTATATTGGTTCCCTGGCTTCAGCTACGGAATACTTCCATTGTCTACTTTGAAATCATCATAGAAACAGCCCTGATTTTACATATTATTCTTTCTGCCGTATTTCATATCTGCTATCCCCTCAGGTATTGGTAAATTTGCATTTTCTAAATATTCTAATAATTTTCTAATAGTCTCATCCTGGTCATTTGTAACATTGCCTTTTAACGAATCAAACTGCTTTATAACAAGTGTAGCCATATAGCCCGTTATTCTTGGACCGGTAAAATAATGGGGTTTTTTTGTGCTTCAATATTGACGTGAGCAGGCTGGTCAACCGTTCCGGATGCAGGTTAAAATCAAAAATTTTCTTAAATACCTCATCATACATCAGGGGCAAACTTTTTTTGCCTGTTATATATTCAATAAAGTTCTTGTATAATTCTTTATTTTTCTTTAGTTCATTAAATTTCTCAATGTTTTTGGAATTATTTTGATAATAATCAATGACTTCTTTCTCATTTTTGAATCGAGAATTCTTTTTAGAAATAGTTGAAGCTTTGCCAGACCAAATGCGCAGAATGTATGCCTGAAAGTACGTATCTAAAAACGTAGGCGTAGCGGGCTACGTCGAGGCTTTCAGATACGTGCTATCGGGATAAACATACAAACATTTAGTCTGGTTATTTAAGAACACCTTATCACTTATTATTTTGTAGTTATATTAATTTCACCCATTGAGCAGTCAACTGTTATATCTGTATCAGCATCATTGTCTATATTTCCATTTCTTAGAGATGTACCGTTGATTTCGACTTCGCCCATTGAGCAGTCAACTTCATAATTGTAGTCTTTATTCTCTCTTTCGAGTTTCAATATGACTTCACCCATTGAACAATCCAGATCAGCTTTTTCTTTAATGTCTCCGCTCACGGATATCTGTCCTCCACTGCAATCAGCTTCCAGAATATTAGTGGAAATATTTTCAAAATTCATCTCGCCTGCACTGATTTCTGCATCAATTTTGTCACAAATAACATCTTTTACAGTCATCTCGCCTGCACTGACATCAAACGTAAAGTCATTTCCTTCAATGTAATCTACCATTAATTCTCCTGCTCCGACCTCAACTTCTACATTATCAAAGCAATATCCTTCCGGAACATAAATTATGGTCTTTCCAATGTTTTTATAATCATTATGAAGCAAATCATTATTTCCCGCAACTCTTACCTCTTTAGACTCTTCATCAACTTCCCACTTGATATAAGTAGTATCACCATCTAAGTAAAATGTATCATCCGGAGACTTTTTAATCTCCAAATCACATGCTCCTGCTTCAATTAAAAGATTATAATTTTCTTCCAGCTTTATCGGCTCCGTTCTTGGGTTTTTTATCACTATATCAGTTCCACCAATATGTACATTTCCAAGAAAACGGTCCACTCTGCTTATTACAGCCTGTTTTATAGGTGCTATCTCCACGCCGATTACCACACCTGATATACATAATGCAATTCCAACAATTAATAATGTGATTCCAACCGTTACGGCTCTCTTAGTAAATTTTTTCACTATGCCACTCCTTTCTCACCATTTACGAATTCAGATATCACTCTGACAATCCATGGTAAAAATACATTTAACAAATTAGTAATGGCAACGCCTAACAATACACCAATTGCTGTTATAATGCAGGCTATTCCCGTAACAAGAAGTCCCGTTCCTGCAGCCATCTGTGTTACAATGATTGAAATACCAACCACCGCCATAGCAATTCCGCCTATAATCATTCCGATATCTGCAACAAGTATTCCTAATGCTACACCTAAAACTGATGTCCAGACCGGAGAAGTTGCTATAGCAATCAGAATTATAAGAAAGATTTTAGTAGTTCTGTCATCCGCCGTTTTATTGGTATTACTACTTCTCTTTTCTAATCTGACAGTCTTAGCCGGAGTTTTATCATTAATCTTTTCCTCTGCAATAAAATCAGTGTCCGGATTAAGGATTGAGCGTATGATTTTCTTTGCTATATCATCCGGTGAACCTATATCTTCCGGTACTTTGTCATCCATACCAATTCCCGCATCGTCCATATAATCCTGATAATAACTCATTGCTTCATCTCTGTCATTTTGAGATAAATCAACAAGTTTTTCTTCTAATTGTCTCATAAATTCCCTTCGTTTCATATTTTAAATTCCTTTCTCTACTATTTTCACAACTATTTATGAACTATCCTAATTTGCAAGAAGTAATGAGGAAATCTTAGATGAGTACTCATTCCACTCTGATTTATACAGATTAAGCTGTGCATTTCCTCTCTCTGTAACCTTGTAATATCGTCTGTTTCTTCCGTCGCATTGTATGTCATAGTTCGACAAACATTCGTCCTTCTGTAATCTCCTCAGTACCGGATATAATGTCGATTCTGATACGTCAAGAATTTCCTTGACATCCTGTGTAATCTTGTAACCATAGCTGCCCTCTGATTCTTTGGATACTACTGCCAACACAATAGCATCTAAAAGTGCCGCACCTGTAGTAAATGTCATACATATTCTCCTTTCTTTTATATATTATTATTTTGTTTTTTATATTATATGTCATATAATATACTTCATCAAATAATTTGTCAATACCTTTCTTGAAATTTTTTTATAAAATGTGTTATAATCCATTTATGCTCATATTTTTCAGGAAGGAGTTAGTACTATATGGGATATTTAACAAGAAATGAAATTGAAAATTTTGATTTTTCTAATTCTTACATTGGAGAAATGCATCAGGATGCTCATTCTTTTTATTTAATTTTAGACAATGTTGTGATTTTATCATCAAACAGTACAAATCGCGACATACGTAATATGCGTGCAAATGATGTTAAACTTACTATAGCTGACGGAGCTGTTATTTCATTGATAGAGGAAGGTTATAAAGTTTATGATGCCGATGGTAATCTGTCTGAATCTTTTGATGACAAAGAAATCGTTTCTGAAGAATATAATGAAGTTTTAAAGTCTTTGGAAAATTGTACAATCTACAGTATAAGTAAAAATGAATCTGTCTATGATATTGAAATAGACACGGAGGATCACACCTACTCAATTACGGTAAAAGGCACCGGAGATACCGAGGAATGGGAAAAGTATCTCTCACCTACAGACACCATGCCTCAATATTAATCTTCCCCTTATTAATCTCTATAATTCCATATGTCGGTCTTCCCGGTTCCCTTACATCACCTATGGTACCGGGATTTAAAACCGCCATCCCCCTATAATAATCCTGACACACAATGTGTGTATGTCCACACAAAAGGATGTCCGCCTTTTTTTCAAGTCCTTCCTGCAATATCCGGCCATACCCCATCTTTACGCTGAACTGATGACCGTGACACATTAAAATCCTTTTGCCGTCAATGTCAATTATTTTTTCTAAATCATCATCTACATAATCACAATTTCCCGGAACCTGCACCACATATAAATCCGGAAACTGATATCTCATTTTTACGGCATCGTGCCATCCGTCACCAAGATGTATCATCATATCAGGCATGGAATCCCTGACTGCCTGTGTCATATGTTCAGTTGTACCATGCGAATCCGATACGACCAGTATCTTTGTCATAGGCAATCAATCCTTTCCGTTAAATCATATAATATATTTTAAAAATCTGTTCCGCACTTCTTCATCTATATTTTCTCCAAGCTGCTCCACATTATTTTTTGGTATAAAACCGCCTGCCATAAAAGCATGACCACCGCCAAAACCTATATCGGATATAGCTTTTGCTACTAATTTTCCTGCGTCTACCGCCTTTATCTCTGAACGAACCGAAAACTTGATACCATCCAAACGTTCTGCATATATTACAGCGACATCAACTTCCTCTAACGCAAGTATAAAATCGGCAATTATCGCAATCTGTGCATCCGGACATGCAAAAGGTATTCCCACAAATCCAATTTTATCATATACATATATGTTCTCAATCGCAGAACCATATGCTTTTAAATCATCAAGCTCTAAACTGTTAATTGATAAATCTGTTAATATTTCATTCGATGCATATGGATATAAAAATGCAAACATGTCGATATCATAAGGTGTAACACCTCTTGTAAAATGCATGGTGTCCATCTTAAGACCGTAAAGCATTGCCGTAGCCGTTAATTCATCCGGCTGGATTCCAAGTTCGGAATAATATCCTGCTATAATCGTACTGCAGCTTCCGACTTTTTGTACATCTAAAAACCGATACTCTTCACCCGTGCTTAATAACGGATGATGGTCTATGCATGCAATTTCATCTCCCGGCAAATCCAGAATATTTCCTCCGCCTTTCTGTGAATCCACACAGATAATCGGATCTTCAGTATGCATTTCTACAGGAAGTTTGTTTTCAGGATACAAATTAATCTTACATAACTCTGTCATTTTCTTTGTGTTAATCCTGTCAACCTGTCCTACATAACAAAGAGTTGACTCTATACCAAAATGCTTTAATAATCCAACAAGCCCCACACCTGCACCTATAGCATCAGGATCAGGGAAATTATGTGTCTGAACAAACACATTCTTACCTTTAAGGTATTCTATCATCCCCATAAATTTTTCTTTTTCCATATTATATTTCCCTTCCCAGTTAAAAATCTTACTATTACATTATAACATTAATTACTATAAAAACAAAGGTCGCAATGAATTTATTATCATTGCGGCCTTTTTATTCTAAATTACTATTTTAACTTAAATAGTCTTTTATAACGTCTGATAAATTTTTTACCGGCACGTAGTTTAACATTCTTTGATGCTCCTTTTACTGCCTGGGTTCCTACCTTTTTAAGCACATTTGTTTTCAATGTGATTAAATTAAGATTTCTCTGTCCATAAAAAGCTCTTGCCCCAATACTTGTTACATTCTTACCTACAATTACCCTTGTTACTTTCTTATAATTTTTAAAAGCTCCGTTAGTTATGGCTGTAACCTTATATGTTATTCCTCCTAAACTTACTTTGTCTTTAATGTTGATTGCTTTTATTTTTTTATTCTTAGCACCTGTAACGGCAACCGTACCGGCTGATGTAACTTTATAGCAATATCCTGACTGAACATATTTTGTCCCATTCTTAACCCTTACTTTCATTGTCTTTTTATAACCTGTTGACATTTTCTTAAGTTTTTTCAGGATTTTTTCATTGCCCTTTGTTATAAAGAATACTGCTTTTTTATTAACATTCTTAAATGCATTTTTACCGATACTCGTAACATTTTTGCCTACGTTAATTTTGCTTACTTTTTTATATCCTTTAAATGCATTCTTGCCAACAGCCGTTACTTTGTATGTCTTACCTTTTATCTTAACTGTTGCCGGAATATTAATGTTTTTAGTATTTTTCTTCTTAGCACCAACTACTGATGCTGCCTTCTTTCCGGTAACAACATAATATAAGCCCTTAACATTATACTTTGTTTTTTTAACCGAATCTTCAGAAGTTGTCGTCTCTTCTTCTGACTTTGTTGTTGTCTCGTCCTGCTTTGTTGTTGTCTCGTCCTCAGACTTTGTTGTTGTCTCGCTCTGCTTTGTCGTTGTCTCGCCCTCTGACTTTGTTGTTGTCTCGCCCTCAGACTTTGTTGTTGTCTCGCTCTGCTTTGTCGTTGTCTCGCTCTGCTTTGTCGTTGTCTCGTCCTGCTTTGTTGTTGTCTCGTCCTGCTTTGTTGTTGTCTCGTCCTGCTTTGTTGTTGTCTCGTCCTGCTTTGTTGTTGTCTCGTCCTGCTTTGTTGTTGTCTCGTCCTGCTTTGTTGTTGTCT
>CAMHLZ010000011.1 GCA_946186125.1 uncultured Lachnospira sp.
TGTCTTCTGATGAACCGGATTTCGAGCCCGATTCTCCCATTCCGTTATGGTTTTGTGGCTGACTGCTGCTTCCTGAGCCGGCTTCTTTTCCACTGTCTTCTGGTGAACCGGATTTCGAGCCCGATTCTCCCATTCCGTTATGGTTTTGCGGCTGGCTGCCGCTTCCTGAGCCGGCTTCTTTTCCTCCGGCTTCTTTTCCACTGTCTTTGCCACCGGAATCTCCTGCACCATGATTATTCTTTAATCCTAATGTGTTTGCATCATTCTTTGCATTTGAAGCATTTTGTTCTTTCTTATCGGCTGATTTATTATTCTTTCCTGCCTGCCCCTGCTTAGAACCACCCTTCTTACTTCCTCCGATTCCCATGGCACTTCCTAGTTTCTTAAAGCCTGCACCAATTCCTCTTCCTACTGCAGCTCCTCCCTGTTTAACCTTACTATAAGCCCAGTCACCAAGTTCCTTTCCCGCTCTTGAACCCAAAGCTCCAAGCGGTGCTGTAATAGGCTTTGCTGCAATTGAAGCTCCTTTTTTAGCTAAAGCCCCCATACTGCTGGCTGCTCCTGAACCGACATCTCCTGCCTGAACCGACTGCAATCCCGCACTGTCTGCCAAAATACCTGAAATCATCGCTGATGCCTTGTTACATGTAAACGCTGCACCAAAAAGGAAAATCAACTTTGCGATTATCTCTGGAAAACCTCCACCTAAGAGTGAAATCTTAGAGTCAAATATAACCGGTACAAAAATCATAAGTAATCTGACTGATACAACCGAACCAAACACCGAAAGCGACTGTACAACAAATGCTGTTGTCCACTGTTTTGTTTTTCCACCTTCATCATAAGGCATGACCGCCAGAAACGGAGGTGCCATAATGTACAAAAGCATCATATTGAAAATTCTTGCCACACAATTCAGTGCCAAAACCAAAAACTGTTTGCATAAAAGCAATCCACCTATAATAACTATAAGGTGTCCAAAATCAAAATTTATCTCAAAATCCTTTTTAACCTGCTCTAAATCATAAATATTTTTTTCTCCCGAAAGATACGGATACCTCAAAGAATCAAAAATCGAAGCATCATTATTATATTGACCGTTCTTTGCTGCTGACGTAGAACCTGTCAAAAAAAGTATTCTGTCTATACTTGTATTTTTGGAACTAAGCGGTGTCTTCCCGCTTTTCCATGTCTGTTCCTTTAACGGCTTGAAGTTACTGCCACTCGTTGTTATTATATCCATGGCATTTCCAATGGAAGCTATCAATGCAGCATCATATTCATCAATATCTGCTTCTTTCGTCAAATCATGTGACTGGGCTATACTTGACAACACAGACTGCCATGATTCTATACTCTCACCTTTAGCATCTTCTTTAACATAAGTGTACTCAAATATATGCTTTTTATATAATTTATACATATCCTGTCTTATATCATTGTAACACGTATTGATATTATACCTGCTTCTGCTTGACGGATTAACCGAATAATTTCCTATAGTATTCAACACTCGTGCCATCGTGGCATAGTCTTCACTATCAAAAGTAATTGTCTCATATCCTGTTCCCGTGGAAGCATATGTAAATAATTCATCAACCGCCTGCATCAACGTATTAGTCAGGGTAATTGTCGCTAACATTATAAATTGCATTAAAAGAATAAAAAGAATACTTTTAAGTCCACTGCGTATAATATCACCATATCCGCCTTTGACTTTATCGCCCTGGTCAAACATCTTCTTGATAACAATCATAATAGTAAAGCCAAAACATAAGGCAATTGAAATAAGTGCCATCCCCCAATAAACACGGTTAATAATACTATTGTCATAGAAAACATTTATCAAATATTTATCAGTAGAACCATACTTTACTTTCCTGATTCCTGCAAAAACCTCAAAAACACTGTACAATATAGAAAGGATTCTACAAACTAACGTATCAAGAGAATAAAACAATTCATATATCCACTCAAAAAGGCCATCAAACATTTTTCACTTTCCTTTCTCTTCTCTCAAAGTAAATCTCTAAAACACATCCTACTATCGCACACGAAGTTTTTTCTTTGAAACCTTCAGGTAAACAGCCAGCCCTATAAAAACACCTGTAAATAAAATCATAAATGCAATTCCTGCCCCACTTACATAAACCAGAATCACAAAATCATATTCTGACATATTCCCAGCCCTATCCTGTAAAACAATGTGATACTGACCATATTCAGTCATCTTTTCACTGTAATCAATCTTCTCACCGTCAAGAGTTATTGAAATTATATCCTCATTATTATAATCCTTCAGACTTACCGCACTGCGTGCCTGATTTTTTTTGTTAAGTTCCTTTAATTTCAAAGTCGGCGGGGTATGGTCAATCGTGGTATGGAAGGTATATTCAACCCCTGAACGTGAAAGGCTGTAGCTTACTGTGTACTCACCTTCCTCGGTAAAATCAACCTGACCCGCCGTAAACTCTACCGGTGTCTCTCCCATCATTACCTTAGTTATCTGATATCCATCCGGTGCTATATAATTTATCATATTTGAATAATCATCCAAAATAGTAAACGAAAGGGGCTCTTCAATCTGGCCATCATCTGTAGTAATCTGCAACATATAATACCCGGGATCACTTATCGAAAAAGCATCATCAAAATCCACCTTTGCACCGTTACGATAAAGCTGATAATTAAGGCCATCTCTTATCTCAATACTTACGGTATCATTAACTATCATTCCGTCATAAACATTAGCTCTTATGTCATCTTCTGCAAAATCTGTATAATTATAGATATAGGTATACGACGAGACCTCATAGATACAATTCTCATCCATACTGACATTAGAAGCAACACTATAATCATCATCATAATATGCAAAAGGTTCTCCTGTATAACTATCTATCTGTTTCTCGTTGTGAGATATTGTATCATCTCCATCCAAACCATCGATTTCGTCTATATACCCCATAGAATCATCGTAATCAGGCTCTGCATACACATTTATCCCTGTGCCGATAAAAGAGAATGCCATCGTCACAACAAGTAGTACTTTCATTACATACTTTTTATACAAAAGTTTATGAAACTTTTTCTTTATCACCAAGTATTTTTTTATTTCTTTCGTCAACATCATAAAACACCTCTTCTGCCCTGAACATATGACTTCTGATATCCGTCATATCCATCTTGCCAAACTTATAATAATTACAACGATAGCTCGGCGTATACTTCGTCATCAACGGGTAATTACCAAATGTAACAATGATAGCATTACCGGTTGATTCTTTATTATTAAGTTTCTGAAGTTCTGAAGGATAAATAAGCGGACGTACCTGCGTCTGTGTGGATACGCTCATCTCTCCGGTCTTACTTCCCGTACTTGAAGATGTACTTGAGGTCTTAACTGTCTTATTACCACAAAGTTCTGAAAACTCTTTACATGTACCAATGTCATTTGAACCGATAAACATCTTCATCGCACAGTTAGACTTAACAATATCCGCAACCTGTTCTCCATACACCGCATTAAGCTGTGAATAAGACTGTACAACCATGTTAAACCATATTTTTCTTGAACGGCCAACTGTAATCATCTTATCAAACTTCTCTATCTTAGGCATATTACCAAACTCATCAAGTATAAAATAAACATTTCTCGGAAGTGATAAATCTTCTCTTCCTGATGCTACCTTAATCAAAGCCTTGTAAATGCATAGAATAAACACTGCCGCAAGACCATGTCTTGTATCCTTCTCATCCGGTATCTTCATAAACAACGCCATAGGCTTATCGGCAAACTGTGATGCATTGATATCAGTAGCTGAAGTAAGGCCACATATTCCCTGATCATTAAACATATTCAGCTTATCAAAGGTTATTGACATGTAAGAGCTCATCGTCTGATCAGCTGCTCCAAGCACCTGTCTCGAAAGTGTCACTGCCTGTGAAAGCGGACTTCTTCCTTCAAAATATTTTTTCAACGCAGAATAATTATCAGTACTATTAGTCAATATCTTATTAATATTAAAAAAATTAAATTTATCCTTTGTCATATTTAATTCCGGATTTTGGGAGTCTTCAAGCATTGCCAGACATGTCGCCAATATTATGGAACGTGCTCCCTTCTCCCACAGTGGATCTTTCTCATTTGTGATAGGACAAAGAACAGATACAAAATCATTTAAATCTTCATACATTTCATCATAAATCTTTTGTTTTGCAACTGCTACCTCATCCTGACAGTGCTTCAGGTCAGAAAATGCCATTCCCTGATATTCAATCCACACATCACCCTCATCCGGTTCGTGCTCATCCATTCTTTTTAAGTCAGGATAAGCCTTCATGCTGTCTCTGTGTGCCTTCATCCCTTTTCCGGCATTTACAAAATCCTGATACATATCCCAAATGCCACCTAACGGATTCCAGCGGCTTGATGAATATGTATCTCGTAAATCAAGGACTTTAACATCATACCCTCTCGAAACCAGGTATTCCGAATGCATATCAAACAATTCTCCCTTAGGATCCGTCATAATCATGCTGCTTCCTTTACCTGCTGCTCCAAGCAACTGTATCATTGGATTGATAAACGTGGTAGTTTTACCGGAACCGGTAGCACCGATAACAAGTGAGTGTGCACCTGACATAAAGTTACAATGCAAAACTCCTCTTTTATCCAGAATCGCTCTGACAGGAACTCCGTCATTTTTACATTCCTCCGCCGTTTCATAAGTAAACGGAGCAAAATTGTTATCTCTCTCCTTATTCGTCATAAACCTGCTGTTTTCCAGAACACTGGTTACGTCACCATTCTTTCTACTTCCAAATATCTTATCACTTGATATTCCAAGATTGTCCATATTATTAATAATATAAACAACACTTAACATTACCATAGCAAAAAGTCCCAATCCCCATGTTTGAGGCTTTAACAAAACCTCCAAAGAAAATACGTATTCTTTTCCATCCGCCAAGTCTCCCACATACAAAAGAATCGTCTCTAAGACAACTCCGGTTAATATAACTCCAAATAGAAAAATCAACGGATAAATCCATCTATAAGTCTTATTAGTTTTCATATCCTAAAACCTCCTCAGACGAATACACTCATCTCATATCTATAAACCAACTTATTATTCGCTAATATATATCAGATGAATATCGTAACAGGCAGCTGCCACTAATACCTTAGTGTGCAGCTTATCCTGCCTGTCACATACATACTAACTTATGTATTAAGAATTGTTCTTAACCCATGTCTGCATAATAGGCATCAAGAGTTTTAATACAAGCATCAGTACAAATATAAGAACAAAACCGATGATTGCATTCTTAAGATGTGTCTTTGCCTTTTCATGTTCCTGTGGCTCCTCTGTCTTTGCAAATTTCACGCCAAGCACCACACAGTAAATAGTTCCGACTGCTCCTACTATAGCGAGAATCGGATTCAAAAGACTGTTTATTAAATTAACAACCTTGTCTGAAACTTTTGTAAAATCAGCACTTCCATTTGCAGTAGTCGCAGATTCTGATGCCCATGCAGTTATCGCGGAGTTCATAGTAACACCAATCAAACACATTAAACCTACCACTTTTCTTTTTAGATTCCTTAATCTCTCTTTCATAAGTATCTACCTCCTAAATATTTTCTTTGATTTTATGATATCAAACCTTCTATGACAAAACTGTGACAGTCTTATCTATATGCCTGATATACTGTGTTTTTATCTTACATATGTTATAATAACATGCTACTACTGACAAATCAGTGACAAAATAAAACATTTTAAATTATTACATCATCGCCGGTCCTAACTGAGGAGAACTTTCCACTTCAGGTACTTTAAGTTCAGCTTTCTTCTCACGAGCAGATTCCATCTCTTTTTCAGGTGTATTCTCTGCTTCTTTTATCATCTGTTCATCCAATATCTGTTTCTGCTCGACAATAGTTTCTTTAAGCAATTCTGTTCCCCTGTCCTCAGCCAAAAACCTTTTAATACTGCCCTGCGATATATTTGATGCTTCCTGTTGAAATGCCGGAAGTCTGTCTACTCCCGATGTGTAATCATATGCTTCCGGATCAAGCCGGATGTTATTGTTTGCAGCATAGGCTATGAATTTTTCTGCCACAATATCCTTCATATAACCTTTTGCCAGTTTTAAGTCTGCATCATTAAGTTCACCTTCTTTTTTGCCAAGCTCTGCCAGTTTAAGTCTGGAATCTTTCGCCCTCTCCATTACATCAGCCTGATTCGGATTGTCAATCTTACCAGATTTTAATAAATCCTCACTTTTTCTATTCTGTTCCTGAACAATCCTATCCAGTTTTACATCTGACATTTTTGCATATGTCTGTTCTTTTTCCATCTTCTCTACAGACGGAAGATTAGATACGGTTATATCTCCATCTTTTTCAGCCACCGTAACATTGCCAAACAATCTTCCATTTACAATGCTTCCAAAATTTCTGTCATAGGTTTCCTGATTAAGTGACAGGTTGCCGTTAAATTCCTTTAATTTTGCATCATTAGTCATGCCATTAATTAAATTTTTGGCTCGTTCAGGCTCTTCATTATTCCTTAATAATCCTGTTACCGCTGCGTCCGGATTATTCTTTTGTGCCTCTCCGATTAAATTCCTTGTAGTAGTTGCTATAACAGCATTTTCCATTACCTTGGACTTTAACATATTATTTTCCGGATTCTCTTCGCTCTTAACCACGTTTTCGTGCATTTTTTTTGCAGAAGACGTCAATGTCGATACCAGGTATATATCATTTTTCATTTCCTGTCTATGCCCGCCAAAGTTAATGTCTTTACCATCAAGTTCTTTTGCAATGGATATATATTGTTCCTTACAATTATCCATCGCCTTGAAACTTTCATTCATTGTCTGACATATATGTCCAAGATTAGCACATTCTTCTGATTGTAAAAAAGACGGATCTGTCAAATCAAAATTCTTCGCATAATCATCCATCATCTTCATGCATTTTTTTTGTCCCTGATAAACTGTAGCTGCCAGCCATTTCTGATTTTCTTCACGTCCGGCGCTTATATGTTTTATTACCTCCTTCCCTGCATTTGCTTTTTCTTCCTTAAGGCTGTCCGGATTCACGATATCTTCAAGTTCATAATCTCCGCTTGCCATAAGATACATCTCTCCGAGCGCCTGAATTCCGCTATTTGTAACCGCATATTGATGTGGATTATTCATCTGTCTTACATCAACATTTCCTGTATAAGCTTTTTTACATACATCACTACCTAAATCCACCTGTTTTGAGTATGCATCTGCTTCTTTTTCTTTTGCAACCGCCTGTAAATCTTTCACATTTACAGTTTTCTGTGCCTTTAATTCTGCTTCAGCTTCCTTTTTTATGTCATCCTGCAGACTTTCTACCGAATCAATATTTAACTTCATGCATTCTCTGACTTTTATCGCACAATCAATACGTTTTATCGTATCCTTATCGTTTTTTTCAAGATTTCTCTTTGTCTCCTGTGCATTCACATAGACATTCGCAGCCTCCATAAGTTCAGAGCCTTTCTGTCTGTATGCATCAAGTTGTTCACTTGTTACATCTCCTGGAGCAGAAGCCATATTGTCAGCCAGTGTCTTTAACTCACCTGCCGTCTTCTTAATATTTCTAAATTCTTCCGGAGCCTTGAAAAACCTGCCATCTAATTTGCTGATATCATCTCCAAGTTCTTTAATCAACTGTGCATTTTGTTTTAAACTAACCTCATCTATACCTTTAAGCTTCGCGATATCACCAAATTCACGATCCCAGAAATCTTCTGACTTGATACCTTCAATTTCTTCAAACTCATTGTCTTTATCTTCGCTTTTCCCCGGCTGATCTTCCTTCAGCAAATCTTCATCTGATAATTTACTGGCGGTTACTTCTTTTGGCTTTTTTGGTTCTTTTTCAACCAGCCCAGTGCCATATGTTAATTCAAAATCCGTAAACTCAAATTCATAACCTTTTTCTTTGGCTAATTTTTCAAAATCAGCCGAATTATTTTGTGTAAACTCTTTCAGGTCATTAACAAAATCCAGACGCTTATAACTGTTTGAATTAGCAGGATCACCTTTATATGTAACATATTGATCACATGCTTTATCCAGACGTTTTGTTGCCAGCATATAATTACGCAGTTCTTCTTTTGTCGGATTCTCGCCCATCCTCTTCGCTATGTAATTCAAATCTTTCAAACAATCTTTTACATTTTTGAACTCATTTGATGATTTTACGTAAAACGGGTCTACCTCATCCAGGTCATCCATAAAATCATTAATATTTTGTGCATTGGTCCTTAAATTGTCCTCATCAAGCTTCTTAACCTTCAAAGATTCGATGTACTGTTCCTTCCAGTAATCTCTGTTTGCCTCAGCAAATTGCTTTTTTTCTGTCACAAAACTAATACGTTCACGTGCAATCTTGGAAGGTTTTTTGTCTTTTTTCTTATGATCAAGATAATTATCTGCATCTTCCGCAAGTGTACGGTATGCTTTTGAAAACTTTCTCAATTCTCTTGACGTTGCAGGAATCGTCATTTCTTTTGAAAGACGGTCGACTTCCTCCATAGAACCTTTAAAATACTTAAATTCATCAGATGACCGAATATACGAAGGATCGATTTTATCCATTTCTTTCATGCCCTCGTCTATTTTTTCACGATGTTTTTCAAATTCTGAACGTGATAATTCCGTCATACCTGTCTGTTTCTGCATAAACATCGCCATTTCGGCTTTTTCTTTTTCTTTTTTTCGCTCTTCTTCAAGTCTCTTAATTTGTTCTTCGTTCCTTTTATTGCCTTCGTCTATCTTTTTCTGAAGCTCCTCATATCGTCTTTTTTCCTCCTCCTCCCTCTTTTTTCTTTCTTCCTTATCCTGCTCCTGTCTTTGCTGATAAAGAATATCCTGCTCTTTTGCCGTCGGCTCAGAGGATATTTCTTCTTTTTCCTCTTCTTTTGTCACTTCATTTTCACCTTTTCCGGCTTCTTCTGTATCGTTGTTACCTGTATTATTATCGTTATTATTTTCTGTATCCGGCATTTTCATCTCTCCAATCCTTATCATATTCGTAAAAATCGGCATACTAATATAGTTTGTATTGTATCATACCATCTGTGACAAATCAATGACACTATTTTGCTATTCACTTTTAGGAATAACCACAGTTACTTTAGTTCCTATGCCTTTTTCACTCTCAATTTTAAGCTCTCCTTTTGAAATTAGTCTTAATCGTTTTTCTACATTGTAGATACCTACATGTTCACTGCCATCACTAAATTCCTTATCTACATCAAACCCGACTCCGTTATCTTCCACAATAACCAAAAATTCTGTCTCTTCCTCCACAGACGATATAGTAATAATTCCATTTTCGCTATTTTTTTTCAGGCCATGATTTATCGCATTTTCAATAAGCGGCTGTAGTGTAAGAAAGGGAATACAAAAATCTTCAGCTTCTATATTCTTCCTTATCTCTATTTTATCACCAAATCTGACGTTCATAATATATAGATAATTATCAACAAGCTGCAATTCATTTTTAAATGAAATAATCTGTTTTTTTGTCATAATATCAGTGCTTTTTCTTAGATAATTTGATAAATTATCCAGCATTTCCACCGCTTTATCCGAATCCTCTGTACACAAGTATCTGATAGATGCCAGCGTATTGTATATAAAATGAGGCTTTATCTGTGATAATAATAAGTTCACCTGTGTCTGCTCTAATTCATGTTCACGTTCATACAGTTTCTGCCTTATCTCCATTTTATAGACACCGTAGAAATAATAATAGTATATCATTATATCGATAATAAGCATGTTTATCATTACTCCTCTTGCCATATCTTTTATTTCAAGCCAGCATGCAATCAGTGTAAAGATACTAATCATCATAACTACAAACGCTTTGTTTTTATCTTTATCCTTGATTAATTTTATTGAATATACCATTATCCAAATCATATATATGACTGAAGTAATATAAGATATATGACTTAACGGTCCTCCATGCCAGTTACCATTGTTGTCAAAATAAAACACAATAGGTATTCTGCAAAATGACATAGTTTCAAAAACAAGTGTAATTATTTCCGGAATATATAGAACTATTTTGTGTCTGGTATTCGCAATAAGATTTGCTTCCATAAACGCAATGCTGCAAAATAATATGTGTTCCAAAAAAGTTTTAAAATATTGAAAATTTATAAACGGAGTCACATTCATTCCATCATGCGGTGACTCTAAAACCTGATAGACATATTTTTGCACTCCCGTAATTACTATCAATATCATTGTCGAACATACAAGCATCCATATCCACTCCATACCCGGTGGCTTGTCATCTTTATCCGTTAATATTAAAACCGCCAGCATAATCAGCATCACCAGTGATATATAATTATTTGCTATAAATTCCAATATAATTTTAATCATTTTTTATCTGCTAATCCTCCTTTCGCATGCGATACAAAAAATGCCGGACATTTTTACCTGTCCGGCATTTTAACTATAAATACAACTATAAGTTACATATGAATTACATCATCACTCTTTAATACCGGATGCTTTATTTCTTCTTTCTCTTGCACTTTTACAGTGGTATCTTTTTCTAATGACGTTTCAACCGACTTCTGTGCAGATGTCTGCTCAAGATTTTTCTGTATGTCAACCATTGACTCCTTCACAAGTTCAATAGCTTTATCCTCATATGCCATCTCTCCTAAGAATCCCATTCCCAGATATTCTGTGTTTTTTTCAAATACCGGCAAAGTTTCCACCGTCTTTGCCATAATTTTCTGCGCATTTTCAGGGATTTTTGCACCCGCTTTTTCAAGTGTTCCTACCATCTTTTCCGTCAAAATATCCCTTACGCAATTCTTTGCCTCTTCTCTTTGTTCGCCGACTAAAGGAGTCTTGTTGTCAATCATCTCTTTGATTTTGTTTACAGCATCCTTAGCCTTTTCGATGTAAGTCTTATGTACCGGAGATGCTTTCTCTGACAGCTTATCATATTTTTTGATTGCATCTTTAGTCATCTTACCTATCTGTCCTGGACTTATCATCTCCATATTCTCATACTTAATATCCGCCTTAAGTTGATTAACGGTTGGAAGGCCTGTAAATTTTATTCCTTCTTCATCAGACACACTTTTTACCTTCATATCCTTAAGCATACTTCCATCCAAAATCTTAGGAAGAACACCACGCGAAAGTGACTCATCATTTGATATATCACTACCCAAAGACAAAACCTGTCCGCATACAGAAATAAATATATCATTTTTTTCCATTTTTATGAAGCTATCTTTATATCTCTCCGAATACGTTACATCTCTGTTTTGATCATTTACCTTATTAATTTCATCAAGCTTAACTTTAAACTGTACTGCATGCATAAGCGCGCTTCCAAATATCCTTGAGTAATTTTCAGGGTCATTATTTATATCAGTTACAACTTTGTTCAAATTATCTGAATCAGATGTAAGAGCCGGACCCATTTTTTCGGTAATATAATCTTTAAAATCAGCATATTCCTTCATCTCCGGATGATCCTTCTGTACAAGTTCCATCAATTCGTCCTTACAATGAGCCATCTCCTGCCATGAATCAAATATTACATGTGACATTTTACCAAATGCAATATATTTTTCATCCTTAACGAGATCAGGATTTGTATAATCTATTTGCTTTTCATATTCATCTTTAAGTTTTATGGCAGACTGTAATCCATTGTAGTAAATATTTGCAAGATATTTTTGATTCTCCGGAGTCTTATTATCCATACGTTTAAATATTTCGTCAAACTTCTCCTGCTTTTCTTTTTGGAACTTATCCGGACTTAAAAGTTCCTCCATGGTATACTTATTTTCCATCGACATTGCTATAATACTGGCTGTCTGAACTGCTGAACGCTTAACACTGTAATCACTTTTTGATGCCTTCATATCCGCTTCCGTATATTTATCACCATAGAATACGTCGCTGCGCCTCTCAATGTTGTACTTAGCTCCCGTATTATTTATCTGGTTGCAATAATTACTTACTTTTTCAGCCGCTGAGCTTTTCTCTACATTATCCCTGTATTCTTTGCTCATGCTCTCCTGAAGTTCTCTGTCTTTTTCTTCATCTCTTTGTATTAATATATTATTAATTGATTCCCTGTTAGATAAAATATGCACCTTAAGGTCTTTAATGGCACTTACTCTGTTCTTTTCATAATCCCCTTTTGGATTTTTCTTATAATCCAGATATTTATTAGACAGCTCTACAATATTTTTTGTCATCTTATCATATTTTTTCAAGTCATCCGCAGTCGGCTCTTTTCCTTTTTTGGCGAGCTCCTGTGCAAACTTTTTAAATTCCTTAAGTTCTTTCTTTACATTTTTAAATTGATCCGATGACGTCTTATACCATGAATCCGTAGAATCTAAATCATCAAATAAATCCGAAATAATTTTCGCATTATTTTTTAAATCGTTCGTACTAAAACTATTAATCCCATATTTCTTAGTGCCCATTGATACTTTAGATTCGTTTATAAACTTTGTTGCCTGTTTTTCTGTTTTTTGAATTTCCCTGTTAAATTCTGTTTCATGTTTTTTATTAATTTCTTCTGCTGCATTCGGAAGTTTTACATCCGGAAACATCTCTTCAAGATTTTTATTCCTGATTGCATTTATCATGTCATAGATTTCATCAGGTTCTGCCTCCACCATATCCTTATATTCATCTGAATTTATAATTGCATCATGATAGATTCTTTTTAACTGTTCTTCACCGTCAGGTTGCTGCATAATCATCTGAGTGTCAGAAATTCTGTGTTTACTGTGAATATCAAAGATGCCGTCAGATAATTTTTTCATCTCACCACTAGATGTAAGCTGTTCATATTCACTGTCCGGATCAGTAGCGATATCGGTTATTTCTATATCAGCTTTTCTCATCATGTCATCATTAAAATCTGATTTAAGCAAACTTCGATTTCCGTCCTCCGAATAAGATACCGCTCTCATATAACTATAAAACAGAATGTCTTCAACCATTCGCTTTCTTTCGTCGCTTCCTGCTACAGGTGTATTATTCAGAATTTCATTTTCAATATCAGCACATTTTATCTTAGCATCCATCTGTTTTTCAGTATTTAACAGACGAATCTGTTCTATATCACCATAAGTACTTCCTGCATTAAGAGGATTGTTCTTAAGAAGTTTTGCTCCAAGTAAAACGGATTGAAGTTCGTCATTTGTTATATGCGATAAACTTTCTTTTTGATTATTGCCGACAGCCATCATTCTTGATGACAATACACAGGCATCTATATAATCCGTAAGCATTTTCTTTGCCGGTTCTTTATTTCCTTTTTTGTATTCTTCTATGGCATCTTTTGCTTCCTGTCTGGCCTTTGGGATAAGATCTTCAAATTCTCCTACACGATTATCACCGCTAATATAATTATTGATAACCATGCACTGATTAAAACCTAATACATTTGCACTTGAACCAATTGAAGAGCTTGTCATAACATGGTCACTAAGTCTGTCCGGACGCAAAATTGCACCCATTACAATTGCAGCAACTACTTCCTCCGGCAAATCTTCAGGTGGGTCAATCACTATGTTGTCATATTCTGCTTTCTTCGGAAACGGTTTATGACCACCCTCATTACCAAACATCTTTCCGTTTGAACCATATCTTGCAATCTGTTTTGAAAACGGATTACTCTCCTTATAAGCATTAATCGCTTCCTGTCTGTCTTTTTTTAGCTTTTCCTGATTTTCTTTTGAAGTATTTCCATATTCCTTTCTTGCCATATCTGTTCCTCCTATTCATAAATATATCTATCTTCACATCTCCCCTTTAATATACTCCTGCAAATATGACAAAACAGTGACAAAGCAAAAATTATCCCTCATAAATCATTCCAAGCATTGTAATATCATCAAATTGAGGGGCATCACCCACAAAGCTTTCGATATCTTTTTTTACTTCAACAAGTAATTCTTTTACATCACAATCTTTATGACTATTCAGAGATTCAAGCATTCGTTCGTTTCCAAACTGCACATTTTCACTGTTTGTTGCCTCAGGTACCCCGTCAGTATATAAGAACAGCATATCTCCCTCTTCAATATTCAATTCATATTCGCTGTATACGAAATCTTCCATTCCTGCCAGCACAAATCCATGTTTATCCTTAATCAGTTCAAAGTCTTTGCCTGCACGTTTGACTACAGGATACTCATGTCCTGCATTTGCAGCTACCAGCTTTCCTGTCGATATTTCCAAAATTCCAAGCCAGACCGTTACAAACATATCCGCCTCATTATTCTCACAAAGCTGGTTATTTACTGTCTCAAGAATTGTCTTAGGTGAAGAATTATTCTGCGCGCAGTTCTTTAATAATGTTTTTGTAATCACCATAAATAATGCTGCAGGTACACCTTTTCCTGATACATCTGCCATTACCATAACCAGATGGTCCTCATCCACCATAAAGAAGTCATAAAAATCTCCCCCGACCTCTTTTGCCGGATTCATCGTTGCATAAAGGTCAAACTCCGTATACTCCGGAAACGGTGGAAATATGCTCGGAAGCATATCTGCCTGAATCTGCGTTGCCACGTTTAATTCCGCACTGATTCTTTCCTTCTCAGCCGTAATAGTCGTCAGATTATCAATATAAGTATGGATTTCTTTTTCCATAATCTTAACTGAATTTGTAAGTTCTCCTATCTCGTCGTTAGAAAGTATCTGTAATTTTTCAATCGGTGACTCTTTTTGTTTTTCTTCATTTTTCTGTTTATCAGAGATGAAGTTTCTCGTTGCTTCAGCTAATCTTTTAATAGGACGTGTCACCATATTTCTCGTGTATAATACCATACTTATCGTCGATATAAATGCCGCTATAAGTATTACTATCAAAACTATATTAAGAAATTGATGCCTTTCTCCCATAACCTGATTCATTGAAAGGTCAGCTCCGACTAAAGCCACTGTATTTCCATCCGAATCCTTTATTGGCTGAAATACTGAACACATCCATCCTACACCCTCTTCATTACTGATAAATGCAGGAATTCCATCCTCAAGTTTACTTGTATCCGCTCCTTTCGACACATCAAACTCTTCTCTGAAATCCATCGGATTTTCTTCATCAGTGTCCATAATGGCTATCGCCTTATCTCCTCTGATTACTTCTATATACAGATATTCTATATCATTTTGATTTGTAATTTTTTTAAGAATGGATAACATCTCTTCATACTCATCATCCATTTCACGTTTATCAGCATAATCACCGATAATCTCGCTGTCCATCATGGATGCGGCAGTCTCAGCTACATTCGTAATAGTTTCTTTATAGTACTTGTCTATAGTATTCGAATATGTACGATAACTGATGTATACTGAAGTTACAGCTGATAAAAGTGATGCTGATATAATCATTATCACCATTTTTGTTATCAATGACATCTTTATCTTCATATTGTTTTTCCTCTCTTCCTAATTTTTTCTATTGTAAAGTCAAGGACAGCCAAAGGGATGCTGCCGGTACATCCCCCATTCCGGCATTAATACGCTTTCCTTCATTTTTCGCTGTCTGTATTCTTACCTTCATCTGTGATACTTTATACAGGTTCAAAATACTGCTCTGATATAGTTTAAGTAACTCCAAGGGAATCGTCGTTTCCTCTACATGCATTACTTCATCTTTTATTTCTCCTATTATTGCAAATTGCTGGTTTTCTATTTTTAAAATATCACAAAATCCACCACAGAATCGTTTTTCCTTTAAACAGTACCCAAGCATCTCTTTATCCCATACAACAAAAGATTCTTTATCAAATCGCCGGTTACGCATTATCTCATACGTTTCCGCTTCCAACTCTTCTCTTTCCGGCAGACATTGCTCATCATTTTTTAATGCAAATGAAATCTCATTACTATCATAATAATACATAAGTCCTTTTTTTTCATAAAACGGTCTCATCTCCGGCAAAGCATATAATATAATATGTGCACTCTCATACTCCGCCTTTTTGAATATTTCCTGATACATTCCGGAAAACACTTTATTTCCCCTATAGTCACGCAACACACCTCCCGCATATAGATAATATGCTTTTTTTGTATGCTGCTCTCCCGTTCCTTCCGATTCTTTCCATTTTACCAGACATGGAAAAAGATAAAATGCAGATATAATCATTTCATTTTCAAAACCGGCAATCACCTGAATATTTTCAGGTGCATTTTCAAAGAAAAAATCGATATAGGTCTGTGTGTCATTAAAACACTCCATCCATACTTTCTTTAACCCACTCTGAACCGCATTGCTTTTCCAATCGGTAATCCACTTAAATTCCATATCCTCACCTACACCAATATATTTAACGTGTTAAAATTCAAATACCTGCGATAGTAAAATTTTTTTGCCTTTTGCTTAACGATAAAGATTCCAAGTCCCCCAAGCTCACTGTCATCATCTTCTTCTACTTTTCCCGCCTCTAATTCAAACGGATTAAAAGCTAAGGCATTATCCCTGATACATAAGCGGAAATCCCCGTTATATTCTGCAATGATTGTAAGGAAAATACTTATTGAATCATCTTCTTTTGCCGTCGCATTATCTATAATCGCAGAGCAAATCTCCTCTGCTGTAACCGTCACGTAATAATTTTGTTTTGCGGTCGCATCAAATGATTCGCAAAAGGCTTCGATATTTTCTATAAGCTGTCCCATATTGTTTTCATTTTTTCCCAGAACCATACTATAGATTCTGTCATCTTTCGGAAGTTGCTCTGAGCTCTGCAAAAAAGGCATCCTGCGAACAAGCAAAAATATTATAAGGCATCCTGCTTCAGTCAACGGGAACAGCATGAAAAATCCACTTGTCGATAAATTGATACAGATAACAGTAAAATACAATAGCAACGCCAATCCTCTTAAAAACGATATCAGATATGCTTTTTTTAATTCTTCAACAGACTGATAGTATGCGGCTGCTATAATGTTTGCACCGGCAAAAACTCCTCCCGCACAATACAATCTGACTGCTGCTGCTCCGAGTCTTATCTCTTCTTTACTTTCAAGTCCGAATATTCCACATACCTGCTCAGCTCCGATAATAATCGTCATTAAAAGAATACTTCCAAGAATCAGCCCATAAAACAACGACATTCTAAAGCTCATCTTCTGTGCATCAATATTTCTTTCTCCATGGAATGTACTTGCAAGCGGCTGCAACGAATCACCTGCCGCATAAAAAAACAGGAGTCCCACATACGACACATTTAAAACAACATCAAACACTGCCACTCCGGTACTTCCCTGTCTGTTATACAGTATGTGATTGACTATCATTATAAAAACAAATTGCATAATATACTGGCTTGAGGTCGCCAGACCACTATTTAATATTTTGATAATTCTTTTTATATCCAGAACTGTCAGGGCAAGTTTAATTATATGTTTTTCCCTGCTAATCAAGTGAACAGATAAAATCAGCATAGACAACATCTGTCCTATAACAGTAGCCCATATACTTCCTGCCACACCTGTCTTAATTCCCAGAACCAGTATGAAATTCAACACTACATCAACAACATTACCTATCGCAAATCCTATACCTGATAATTTTGGATTATCATCATTTCTGATAAATATACAAAACGGTGTATTAATAAAAAACACCGGTGCACAAACCAGCAAAATTCGTGCGTATTGATATGACAACTGATATAACTTTCCATCACCCGGTGTAGTACCCAGTACCCACAAAACCTGTTTTGTAAAGAAAACGCCGGTTAATGAAAAAATTACTCCTATACAGAATAATACCAGCATAGTCATATTAAAAATCTTCCTTGCTTCACTTATTTTTCCTTCACCTGTAAGTCTTGCAAATTCAACGGAACCTCCAACTCCAAGTCCCATGTAAAACACTGCATAGACCATATATATCGGAGCCGTTATAGCTATTGTAGCCAGACCTACACTTCCCGTACTGATTCCAACCACAAGTGAATCCGCTATATTTGCAATTGCTAAACCAATCGCTGCCAAAATGGACGGTCCCATCAATTGCCAGAACATTTTTTTCATAAACTGATTCTTCACTTTTATAACCTCGATTCAACCTTCCAGACTTCATTCATCCGTACAGGCTTCATTTTTTGCTTATGTATCCTGATTCCCTCTATATTCATATCATCATCACCATTAACATACGTATATTGATTTGGAATCACCTTAAACATCTGCTCTAACAGGTAAAACATCAAGCCTTCTTTTTTTTCGCACATCTTAGCAACCTGAATCCCATAGGTATCATTCGTAATTTCACAACCAATAGCTGTTGCCATAGGTTTTTCGTCCACATATACCAATACACCCAAAAGTCCTAACTCTGAAAAATTCTTTATTGCACTCTCAGCAACTGATATATCTTCCATTGTCATGTTACTTTTTTCTTCTATATAATTTTTATTCCACCCTTCAACTACGGTCCTGCTGACAGATAAATTCTTCTTTGTCAGAATCTCTGTACGAAGCGTATAATTTGATGCAAGATGATTGATTTCCCGCCTTATCCTTTGATATTTTTTCCCCTTCTTTAAAATATGTTCCAGCCTGTCATAAATGTATTCATAGCTTCCACTGTCATATTCAAATTTAAAAAAGCCTTTAAACCTTTCTTCTATCATTTCTTTACTTGCTTCATCAACATAGAATAGCCTTAGTTCTTTATTTTCACAATTTGTCTGTATCCAATTAAGTATTTTTTCTTTATTGCCGCATGGACAAAAATAGCTATTTTCTCCTTTTAATCTGTATTTGACTACAAAAAAATCTTCTTCAAGATATATAGACAGTTTCATTGTCTCCTGCCATAAAAACAATGTATAAAATGAATGTGACAATAATATATTGCCAGTATTTTTTCTAATTTGTTCAATCTGTTGTTTGTGCGATATTTGAATTTTTGTATATTCCATATCCATTCCCATGCCTTTTACATTATTCCAGATATTTATCAATACGCAATTTTACATTTTCCTGCAAATTACAGAAAAAGAACCGATAATCATACGTATATTATAATAACATACACCATATGACAAATCTATGACAAATCATGAGCTGCATATGCTAAATCAGGTAAACACAAGATAGAATACCGGAACAAATTAATTTTAAAAAATGAAGACGTCTTTAAGACCTCTCCACTTTTGTATAAACTCATTAGCCAAGGAGGGATAGCCCCCCGGCTGATGATATATTTTTACTTTATCTGTTCTGATAATACCTGCTCTGCTTTGGCAAGTGCTTCATCGATTCCTGACGGATTCTTTCCGCCTGCCTGAGCCATATTAGGACGTCCGCCTCCGCCTCCGCCTACTAATGGTGCTACCTCTTTAATAAGGTTACCGGCATGTGCTCCCTTTGCCATGGCATCATCTGTTGCCATAACTATGAGATTTACTTTACCGTCATTTGCCGAAGCTATGACAACCACACCCTCACCAAGTTTTTCTTTCAAACTGTCTCCAAGGTTACGAAGGCTGTTCATATCAGTATCCGGAACATTAGCTGCAAGTAATTTTACGCCTTTAACATCCTTGACATTATTCATAACATCACCGACTGAATTGTTAGCGAGCTTACTCTTAAGGCTCTCATTTTCACTCTTTAATGCTTTTATCTCTTCGTTAAGCTGAACAACTTTTTCTGCAAGCTTTAACGGTTCTGTCTTTGCATTTTTTGCAGCTTTCTTTAATTCAGCTTCAATTCCTGCATAATATTTTGCTACACCTGTTCCGGTCAAAGCCTCTATTCTTCTGACTCCGGCAGCTACACCTGATTCTGAAATAATCTTAAACTGCGAAATATTACTTGTGTTCGCCACATGAGTACCGCCACAGAACTCCTTAGAGAAATCTCCCATCGATACTACACGAACCTTTTCACCGTATTTCTCGCCAAATAAAGCCATTGCTCCGGTCTTTCTTGCTTCCTCGATACTAAGCACTTCCGTCACTACAGGTATGGATTCCTCTATCTTTTGATTGACTAATGCCTCGACTTTTGCGATTTCTTCTTCTGTCATAGCCTGAAAATGTGTAAAGTCAAATCTTAAGTGATCTTTATTAACTAAAGAGCCTGCCTGTTCAACATGTGTTCCTAATATTTCTCTTAATGCTTTCTGTAAAAGATGTGTTGCACTATGATTCTTTGCAGTATTGCTTCTTACTGTAGCATCAACTTTTAATGTAACCGTATCATCTACCTTAAACATACCTTTGGTTACTTTTCCCACATGTCCGACTTTTCCGCCTAACAGCTTAATGGTATCGTGAACTTCAAACTCTGCACTATCTGTATATATAATACCCGTATCAGCTTCCTGTCCACCCATGCTTGCGTAAAACGGTGTCTCATCTACTATAATAGTGCCGTTATCTCCATCAGCAACAGCCTGTGTAATCTCTGTCTCTGTAGTGATAACAGATATCTTACTCTGTGCTTCTAATTTATCATAGCCGATAAATTCAGATGTGATGGCCGGGTCGATTGACTCGTATACTGTCGCATCAGCTCCCATGTAGTTAGTAACTTTACGTGCTTTTCTGGCAGTCTCCTTCTGTTTATTCATCGCAGCCTTAAAGCCTTCTTCGTCAATGCCAAGACCCTTTTCTTCAAGAATCTCCATAGTTAAATCATATGGGAATCCATAAGTGTCATATAGTTTAAATGCATTTTCACCAGAAAGGACTTTTTCATTCTTCGAAGCCATGTCCGCCTGCATGTCTGCAAGGATGCTCAATCCCTGATCGATTGTTTTACTGAATTTATTCTCTTCTTCAGTAAGAACCTTGAAAATCATGTCTTTTTTCTCGTCAAGTTCAGGATAACCGTCTTTTGAACCTTCAATTACCGTTTCACTTAATTTTGCAAGGAATGCTCCGTCTATTCCAAGAAGTTTTCCGTGTCTTGCTGCTCTTCTGATTAATCTTCTTAAGACATATCCGCGTCCCTCATTTGACGGCATGATTCCATCTGAAATCATAAATGTAGCTGAACGTATGTGGTCCGTCACTATTCTGATAGACACATCTTTTTTCTCGTCCGTCTGATATGTCGTATTCCCAAATTCGCATACCTTATTACGTAATGCACATACGGTATCTACGTCAAAGATTGAATCAACATCCTGTACGACACTTGCAAGACGTTCAAGTCCCATTCCCGTATCGATATTCTTCTGAACTAATTCTGTATAATTGCCTTTACCGTCATTTTCAAACTGTGTAAATACATTATTCCAGATTTCCATATATCTGTCGCAGTCACAGCCTACTGTACAGTCAGGCTTACCACAACCGTATTTCTCACCTCTGTCATAATATATCTCTGAACACGGACCACAAGGACCTGCACCATGCTCCCAGAAATTATCTTCTTTTCCAAAACGGAATATTCTTTCTTTGGCAATACCTATCTCTTTATTCCAGATATCAAAAGCCTCATCATCTTCAAGATAAACTGAAGGATATAATCTGTCTGCATCAAGACCTACCACTTCTGTCAAAAATTCCCACGACCAGTGAATAGCTTCTGACTTAAAATAATCTCCAAAAGAAAAATTACCAAGCATTTCAAAAAATGTTCCATGTCTTGCAGTCTTACCGATATTCTCTATATCACCGGTTCTGATACATTTCTGACATGTAGTCACACGTCTTCTTGGCGGAATCTCCTGGCCTGTAAAATATGGCTTAAGGGGAGCCATACCTGAATTTATCAATAATAAACTGTTATCATTATGTGGAACCAGTGAAAAACTGTTCATCTTAAGATGTTCTTTGCTTTCAAAGAATTCCAAAAACATTTTTCGTAATTCATTTACTCCATATTTTTGCATGTTACTAAATTCCTTTCTTATCCTCTACAACATCTGTTGAAGCATTCTTGTCCTTTGCGTCGCGAAGCTTTTTACCAATAATTACTCCTCCGACAACTATCCCCACCATAAAAATAAAATCTACAACGTAAAACACTACAGCCTGTCCTAAAGTCATATTTCCTCACTCCTTTTAATTTACCTTAACCTGATGGAAGCCTTTTTTACCTTTCTTGATAATAATGGAACCATCTTCATCTAAATCCTGTTCCGTGAATTTTTTATCAATCTCCGTAATCTTAACATCGTTTACGGAAACACCACCCTGAATAACAAGTCTTCTTGCCTCTGAACGATTCTTTGCGAGTCCTGTCTCTGCAAGTAATGCCAGAATATCCATAGACTCAAATTTATCCTTATCGTATTCTGTAGTAGGCATATTGTCGCTCTTACCACCGCTTGCAAACACAGCTCTTGCTGCTTCCTGTGCTTTTGTGGCTTCTTTCTCACCATGAACTATCTTCGTAATCTCAAATGCAAGGACTTCTTTTGCCTTATTAATCTCAGCATCCTTTAATGCAGCCAGTTTTCTTACCTCATCCATCGGAACAAATGTAAGGAGACAGAGACATCTTTCAACATCCGCATCATCAATATTTCTCCAGTATTGGTAGAATTCATATGGTGATGTTTTTTCAGGATCAAGCCATAAAGCACCGCCAACTGTTTTACCCATCTTCTGTCCCTGACTGTTAGTTAGCAATGTACAGGTCATGGCATATACGTCTTTTTGTGATTTCTTACGTACAAGATTAACACCGGCAATCATGTTAGACCACTGGTCATCACCGCCAAGTTCCATCTTACAATCATATTTTTTATTAAGCTCATAGAAATCATATCCCTGCATAAGCATATAGTTAAATTCAAGGAAAGTAAGACCTTTTTCCATACGCTGCTTAAAGCATTCAGCAGTAATCATTTTATTTACAGAAAAATGTACACCTACTTCTCTTAAGAAGTCCATGTAATTCAGATCCATAAGCCAGTCGGCATTATTTACGATTAATGCTTTTCCATCACTGAAGTCAATGAATTTTTCCATCTGCTTCTTTATGCAGTCAACGTTATGCTGTATGGTTTCTTTTGTCATCATCTTACGCATATCGTTTTTCCCGGTCGGATCTCCAATCATGGCAGTTCCGCCACCTATTAACGCAATCGGTCTGTGACCTGCCTGCTGCATATATCTCATAAACATCATCGCTATAAAATGTCCAACATGCAGACTATCCGCAGTCGGATCAAAACCTATATAAAATGTAATCTTTTCTTTTCCTAATAATTCTTTTATTTCCTGTTCGTGTGTAAACTGTTTTACATATCCACGTTCAACAAGTATGTCATATACATTCTGAGACATTCTCTCTACCTCCATACGTAAATTATAACTAATCATCTTAGTTTATCACAAAATAGCTTGTTATTCAATTAAAAATTACTGCCATGCTCCTTTTTCCAGAAAGTCAGAAGCTTTATTTTCTGCATTTTTTACAATTTTATCATCATATCCAATCATTTTAAGGAGTTTTATTGCATTTCTCGAAGTTGCCCTACCCTTGTACAATATAAAGTTAAATAATACATCATCATTCTTGACTTCCTCCTGGAAATGATAATTTGCATAAGATTTCTCTAAAATGTGCGTCAATTCTATATCATGCGTTGCCGCGAAGCACACAGCCCCATTACCAGCCATATTTTGAAGAATCTCTGACGATGCTGCAATCCTCTCGATAGTATTAGTACCCCTTAATATCTCGTCTACAAAGCACATAACCTTATTTCCTGAAATAATACTGTCTATAATTCTCTTTAATGACTTTATCTCCACCATGTAGTAGCTTTCCTGTGTCTCAAGGTTATCTCTCAAAGCCATTGATGAATACACATTATAAAAATTTGTATAATACTTTGACGCCGTACATGTAAATATAGTCTGAGCAAGTATCTGGTTAACTGCTACTGTCTTTAAAAAAGTAGACTTTCCCGATGCATTAGAACCTGTCAGAAGTACACATCTATTCTCTTCCATGCTGTTTGCAACAGGGTTTTCTATTAAGGGATGATAAATTTCCGTAAATTTAACTCCGTCGGATTCTGAGAACTCAGGTTTTGTATAATAATTGCAGTATTCCCTGAACGATGCAACAGCAATGCAACTCTCAATCTTTCCTAATATGGAAAACAGATTATCAATATCATCTGTTTTTTCGCTGATAGTCTTCACAACCCTGTTAAACTTAATTATGTCAATATGCGTAAACATTTTCACATATTCCATTATAACATCAGCCAGTGAACCGCTGACGTTTTTAGAAGTTATCAAAAATGCACCACGTTTTACAGGCGAAAGATTTTTTATGTTTGTTTCTAAATCATCAAATTCAGTCTTAAGTACAGATATATCCATCTTTATCAATTCTTCAGCTGTCTTCATCATTCTTAAAATGTATCCGAGGCTCATAGAATTGCTGTCAAGTTCATTCTTTTTCTTGTAATAGGTGTACATATTAATACTAATAACCGAAACAAGCGCTACAATTCCTATTACCGGATTGATGAAAAGAAGGGCAATTGCAAAAAAGAGACAGAACATCTGAATGTAATGCACAAGATTATTCTCTTCTTTGCGTTTGTATAACTGTCTGATAAATGTAGTAAAGGCTACTTTCTTTGTTCTGCCAAGCTTATAAAAAACCTCCTGCACATTTTCTCTCTCGTTTTGATTTTTCATAAAATAATCTGCCAGAGAATCAATATTCTTAAGACCGGCTTCTTCCATGTCAGGAACCCGAAGCATTTTATACAGATACTCTTCTCCAGAAGAAGAATAAGTTGTATTTATTTTCTGAAAAAGCCTGTCCATATCAAGATCATTCCAGGTAATATCATCGACCACATTATTTAATCCATCTTCATTCTCTGCATATTGCCTGTAATATTCTGATATTCTTTTAAAATCTTTTTCATCATATACTCGGTCTGAGAGTTTCCCCCAATTATTCCTGATTGTTTTTTTCATTATTTTCATGTAATTCTTTTTTGTCTGTATTGCCGTATACAAAAAAACAACAAAAAGTACTGCAACAATAATTAAATATGATTCAAATTCCATTAAGTCCTCCAATAAGTTATAGTTATTATAGTGTGAAAATCACTTTTCACACTATAATAACACAAAATATTTTTATTGTGAACTTAATTATTATAAAATAATACAAATTACTCCGCCGGTGCTTTCGTTTGTTATTTTTTGCAGCGTTGACTGCATTTTTTCTTTCGTCTCCTCTGATAAATTATTTAATTTTGACTGTATGCCGTCTTCCACTATCTGTTCTACTGATTTTCCAAATATATTTGTGTTCCATATTCCATCATCACTTCTGTTTTCACTTTCTTTTATAAATTCTATAAGGTCATTCGCCTGTGCTTCGTTACCTACAATCGGTGCAATTTCAGTAAGTACGCTGGTCTTAATCAAATGTATTGCAGGTGCTTCTGCTTTAATCTTTACACCGTATTTATTTCCTGTTTTTATTATCTCAGGTTCTTCTAACAGGATTTCACTTTTATCCGGAGTCACCATACCGTATCCCCCTGCTTTTACCTGCTCTAAAGCATAGCTTAATTTTGTATAGCTGTCCTTTAACATTGCAAATTCTTTAAGATTCTTTATCAGCTTATATTCATCCTGTATATCCATACCCGTGATTTCACTTATTACTTTGTAATAATAATCATCGTTAAAATCTACCTGAATTTTTATTTTCCCCGTTGAAGGATTTTTTTCATATATAACAAATTGCTTTATGTAACGGCAGTTATCCTCAAACTGCTTCTCTTTTATATCTTTCATAATCTTTATTTCAGGCATAATCTTTTTTATGCATTGCAATAATTCCTGTTTTACATAATGGTCATTTGAGAGCATTTCCACCCACTTCGGTATAAAAAATTCCAATTCCCTTATTGGAAATTCCAGTAGTATTCCATTCAAAATTTCTATCATCTCTGTTTTTTTCATCTGCTTGCAATTAACGGGATAAACTGATACCATATTCTTTCTGCTGATTTCTTCTGCCAGTTTTTTTGTTTCCTCTGAATATGGCTTTGACGTATTTAACAGTACAACAAACGGTTTGTTTAATTTTTTTAATTGTTCTATTGTCTCTTCTTCCGGAGGAATGTAGTTTTCTCTTTCTATTTCACCAAATGAACCGTCAGTTGTTACAACTATACCGATATTTGAATGTTCATGTATAACTTTATATGTACCAATCTGTGCAGCTTTTGTAAATGGTATGTCGCTGTCAAACCATGGTGTTTTAACCATCCTTTCATTATCATTTTCAAGATGTCCTGTTGCTCCTTTAGTCATATAGCCGACACAATCTATCAGACGTATTTTTATCTCGCTGTTTTCATCTACCGGTATAACTGCTGCTTCCTGTGGCACAAATTTAGGCTCTGTTGTCATTATCGTTTTACCCGCTGCACTTTGAGGCATTTCATCAACCGTACGTTTTTTTAAATCTTCATCCTTTATCTCCGGAATGACCAGAGTATCCATGAAATTTTTTATAAATGTAGACTTTCCCGTTCTTACAGGTCCTACAACTCCTATGTATATCTCGCCATTTGTTCTTTTAGCTATATCGCTGTATATATTATATTTTTCCATAAAAAAGCCTCCTGCATATACTGTTATACTATATGCAGAAGGCTGATATTTTATTCAGCAGTTTTTTTCATATAACGGCTTATGCAGACATATGCACATATTGCAACCGGTACTACTAATGCACATCCTGATGCACTTAACAAAATCATTGCAGCCATGTCAAAAAACGCTTTCGAATTGATAAGTGTTACAAATGAATAATGGTATTTTCTAAACAGCAAAAACATAAGTAAAGACTCACCTATACAGGCAAACCACAATGTATTAATAGTTGAACCAAAAATACTTTTTCCAAGTCTTAATGAAGTCTTTATAAATTCCGATTCGTCTTCACTTTCGTTATTAATACGCACTTCGTGGATGGAACTTGTTACGGCAACCGCAATATCTATCAATGCTCCCACAACTCCAAGCACAAGCATGCATATTGATACATCCGGTAAATTCAACTTAATATTTACTGATAAATACATTAATGTATCTTCATATAATTCAAATTCATTATATCCGCCCATATTTCCAAGCCGCCCCATAATAAACGACAAGACTAAAAGTATGGATGATACGAATATGACTGCAATTAATGACGATATCGTCTTAATGTTTACACCATTTTGATATATCAATGTCAAAAGGCACATAAATACGATATCAAAAAGAACGATTATATACAAATTACAGTATTTCATTAAATACACACTGATAAAGAATACGATCACATTACCAAGAAGTGCCATTATGGATATAACACCCCTCGACCCGCCTATACAAATCATAAGAACTATCAATATTAATAATAATGCTAGATTCATTCTGTGCACTTCCTTTTTCCTAAAATCTTATACAACACAAGCCATGAGACAAATGCCGTAACAGGTATGGTTAAAATGATTCCTATAGAACCCGTTAAAAATCTTGTTAGTTCAAATGGCAGGTCAAATCTGAATATAAAATTCAGCTTATATTTATTCTTCATCTGAACCAGAATCATTGGTACGGCTGAACAAAAATATGCATAAAACAATATATTGACCATTGTTCCCATTACATCAGCACCAAGAACCCGCATTGATTTTATATAATCTGCCGTTTTGAGCATTTTATTTTCTTTTAAAAGTTCACATGAAGTTTCAGATACTGATACTGCAACATCCATTACGGCTCCCAGACATCCCATTATAATTTCGGTAAAAAACAGCTTATTTAAATCATTTGGTCCGGATACGTACTCAAGCATTATATAATCCGGCTGTTCACTCATGCTTAGTACAATTTTATAAATAACAGCTACAAGTATTAGCACTAACAACACTGATGCTATCGAAATGATAGTAGATTTATTAAATCCGCTTATGCATACAAGTGATACGACGGTAAATAATACAACCATAACATAACACAACGGTAATATATCCGTTCCTTTTGCATAATAATCAAGTCCCAGATACAGGATTGCCACATTTACAGCCGAAGCAGCTACAAACGCAATTCCACGCATACCTGCCACAAGCACTAAGCAATATATAAATATCAATAATATTGCAGCTACTACAGTGTCTCTTTTAAAACCTGTAATAGTACCCGAAAGCATACTCTCCTTATCAGTTACTTTTAAGAAAACCTCATCACCCAGAGTATATTTAACTGTTTTAACCTCGGATTTTGAATAACAGTTTTCTACCATTACTTCTTTCCCTTTGTGTTTTCCATTCAATATCTTAACATTCAGGGTCTGCACATAGTATTTCTCTGTCTTCATATTCGGACTTTTTTGTTTTATTTTATCTGTTACTTCACCATGTGTAACTATTCCAATCTCATCTTTGTATAAAAATGTATCATTCGAAATAAATATAACTATACAAACAGATATAATCGCATATATAACCGTAAAATAAAGATTTTTTTTGCAAAAAAATATTTCTTTCATCGTAATTATCCTCACTTCAATATTTCATGTAAAGGTGGTCTCTCTTTTTTTCTGGTCAATTCCACCAGTCCAAGTTTAGTAACATCTACAAAAGTTGTTTTTATGCGATCACACATTATCGCCTGCTTTACATCTTCAATCAATGAATCATTTAACGATTTATCTTTCATGTTAATAAAATCTATAATAATCATTCCTGACATATTTCTTAATCTTATTTGTCTTGCGGTCTCATATGCAGCTTCTTTGTTGACTTTATAGAATACCTTATCATTATTCTTACCCTTTACACATTTTCCCGTATTAACATCTATTACCCATAATGCTTCCGTATGTTCAATAATAAGATAAGCGCCCGAATCAAGCCACACTCTTTCCATCCTGCATTTTTCAAGGAAACTCTCAACATTATATAACTTATCAAGAGCTAACATCGGATCGTTGTAAAGGCGCACGGCATTCCCCATACTTTGCTTTAGCTCATTATATACTTCAACATCATCTGTAAGTATTTCTTCCACGTCATCTTTGAATAAGTCTCTTGCAAACACTTCATGACTTTTCGATGTATTATATAATCTGGTATATGGTGTCAGATATTTTGCCTTCTCTATTATTTCAGTATAAGAATCATATAATTTTGCCGCTTCAGAAATTATCATATCTAAACTGCAGCCTCCGGCCTTTGTCCTTATGATAAATCCGACTTTACCATTATACTCATTTCTTAAAGATTCTTCAATTTCTTTTTTTTTCGAATCATCTTTTAGCTTTGAAGAAAAGGAAATCCTTGTATCACCTGACGTAAGAACTATATACTCACCCGCTAATTCAAGTTTTGAAGATAACACGGGAGCTTTTGTTTTTAAGGCTTCTTTCGCTACACGAACCAGTAATGTATCTCCCTGACATACTTTATCAGTATTCTTGTTATTTAAAAAAATCATGTCTTTGTTATCATCCAGTGAAAAATAACCTTTTTTTCCTTTAGAATACTCTATAAAAGCAGCGTTAAGATTTTTTACAACATCCGTAACCCTGCCTATATAAATATTTCCCAGCTCACTTTGTTCATCTGCGCGTGACACATCCAATTCCGTTACATTTTTTCCATCATGTTTTAATGCCACGCGGTATTTATCATAATTTGTAATGATTATTTTGCCACTCATTTTATTCCTCACATAATTTATGGAATTTCATCTCCAAGGTCTTCTAAGGAAATGAATTCTTTTTCACCCTGCTCTGCATAGACTTCCGTACGCTCTATCTCTAATGCAAATTCTGGCATCTTCCCGCCTATAAAATTGTAAAAGCCGCTGATAACAAGCTCAGGTTTTAGATAATCTGCACTTGATGAAGCAAGTTTTAAAAATATCTTATCATCAATCACGCTTCCTTCGAAAATCCCTGCTTTTATATCAACTTCTTTTTCACTTTTTTTTGTTTTCTTTGTAACTATAATAGAGTCACTTGACAAATACTCTTCAAACTTCGCCGCAATGTTGATTCCCCCAGGCTCTTTTCCCTCTCTGAATGAAATCATATAATCGGCAGCAGCTACGATTGACATGGCTTTTTTGCCGTCATCCGGTATCTTTCTGTAACTGATTACCTTCATTCCTTCTACCATCTGTTCATTAAGCCTGTCAACCATTTCCTTTGAACTTTTAGTAGTATTTACTTCAATATCCATATATTCGCCTGTACTGGTCAGTCCAACACCTAAAGGTGCTGCAAATGACATTTTCTGGTGCGGGTTAAAACCTTCCGAGTACATTATGTCGATTCCGGCTCTTCTGATTGCCTTCTGGAAATATCTCATTGTATCAAGATGTCCTATAAACTTCATATAACCAAGTTTTGCAAATTTAATTCTTATTTTCAAAACAGACACCTCCTCCAAACCGGGCTGCACCACATCCGCTGCATTTCATACGGCAATTCGGTGTAACCAGCTCATTTTTGGCATTTTCCCATTCACGTTTTAAAAATTCCCTGCTGACACCGACATCTATAAAATCCCATGGTAAAATCTCATCTATGTCTCTTTCTCTTGTAATATAAAAATCCATATCGATATCTGTATCTTCTATAGCCTGCTGCCATTTTGAAAAATCAAACGAATCACTCCACGCATCATACAGACATCCAAGCTCATACGCTCTTAACACCGTCTTTGCAACCTTCCTGTCTCCTCTCGCCAGCAAACCTTCTATTAACGATACATCTGCCTCGTGCCAGTTATATTTTATGCTCTTTTTATTAAGCATTTCTTTCATACGTGTATTTACAATCTTTGCTCTATCTAAAAATTGTTCTTTTGTACACATTGAAGCCCACTGAAAAGGTGTAAACGGTTTTGGTATAAAAAATGATGAACTTGCCGTAATCTGGACTTTACCATTTCTTTCCTGCTTTGGTATCTCGTAATACACCTCTGCAACTTTTTCACAAAGTTCAGCAATACCCTTCATATCCTCTTCGTTTTCAGTCGGAATACCAAGCATAAAATAAAGCTTTACCCTGTTCCATCCGCCTTTAAAAGCCAATGAAGCTCCTTTTAAGATAACTTCTTCGGTAAGTCCTTTATTTATAACATTTCTAAGCCTTTGTGAACCTGCTTCAGGTGCAAATGTAAGGCTGCTTTTTTTTATATCCTGTACCTTACTCATAACATCTAATGAAAATGAATCAATCCTCAATGACGGAAGTGATATATTCACTCCTTTTCCATGAAACTCATCTATCAGATAGTTTACCAGTTCTTCTAACTGTGAATAATCACTTGAACTTAGAGAACTTAATGATATTTCTTCATGTCCCGTATTTTTCAGCATATCATATGCCAGTTTTTTCAAATACTCAACATTTCTCTCTCTGACCGGTCTGTATACCATTCCCGCCTGACAAAATCTGCAGCCGCGTATACATCCCCTCTGTATTTCTAATACCACTCTGTCCTGAGTCGCTTTTATAAACGGAACCAGCGGTTTTCTCGGATAATAGTTATATTCTGCCTCAGGATCTGTGCTGCTCATATCTGTTATAAGCTGTTTTACAACTTTATCAGGTGCATCTTTTGTATTAGATTTAAAACTTTCTATTGTTCCATCCTCTTTGTACGTCACATCATAAAATGCAGGTATATAAACTCCCGGCACAGATGCTGCTTTCTTTAAATAATCAAGTCTTGTACCGCCTGATGCTTTATTTTCTTTATACAGGTCAAGAAGTGTGTAATATTGCTTCTCTCCCTCGCCCATGTAGAACATATCAAAAAAATCTGCAAGCGGTTCCGGATTATAAGCACACGGCCCTCCTCCTATGACAATGGGATCTTCCTGCGTACGTTCAGATGCAAGTAAAGGAATTCCGCTTAAATCAAGAATCTGCAATACATTAGCATAGCACATCTCGTATTGAAGTGTGATTCCCAAAAAATCAAAATTTTTTATCGGCTCCTGTGATTCTATGGAAAAAAGAGGGATGTTTTTTTCCCTCATCACTTTATCCAAATCCATCCATGGTGAATATACTCTCTCACAATAAACATCATCACGTCTGTTAAACATATCATAAAGAATCTGTATTCCAAGATGTGACATTCCTATTTCATACACATCCGGAAAGCACATTGCAAATCTGATATCAACATCCTCAGGATTTTTACGTACCATATTAACTTCATTTCCAATATATCTTTCCGGTTTGTCAATACTTAACAGTATCTCATCCGGCAATGCCAGCTTTCTCAATACACACATTCCTCCATGCATTTTCAACTTAACGTCTTACAAGTTCTCTTGTGATTTCTTCCCATGAGATTCCTTTTTCTGCCATCAATACCATTGTATGATAAATGAAATCCGAAATCTCATAAATAACTTCTTCCGGGTCAGGATTCTTTGCAGCTATAACTATCTCTGTAGCTTCTTCTCCGACTTTTTTCAATATTTTATCTATACCTTTATCGAAAAGGTAATTTGTATACGACCCTTCTTTTGGGTGTTCTTTCCTATCCAAAATCACATTAAACACGTCATTAAATACTTCCAGCGGATTGGTATTATCATATTCTTTTTCTACAAGTGTGTTGAAGAAACAGCTTCTGTTACCTGTATGACAGGCTGCCCCAATCTGTTTTACTTTTGCAAGTAATGTATCGTTGTCACAATCTATGCTTAGTGATTTTACATACTGGAAATGACCTGATGTAAGTCCTTTAATCCATAACTCATTTCTGCTTCTGCTGTAATATGTCATTCTTCCCGTAGATATAGTCATATTAAATGCTTCTTCATTCATATAAGCTACCATAAGAACTTCGTTTGTCTTATAATCCTGTACAACTACCGGAATATGTCCGTCACTGTTTAACTTAAATTCTGAAAACTGCACGCTGCTCTCAAATAAATTAACATGTATATCTTTATCTTTTAATTCTTTCTTTATATTGATAAAGTCAATATCTGCATCTCCAGCAAGTACGCCTGCTGTTCCATATGCACCCGGTTCTGATGCAAAATCAATCATTTCACTATTTACATTAAATCCACCTAATGTAAGTACAGGAAGTATTGTCTTATCCGCGTATTTCTTTGTTATCAACAGTCCGGCGCCGTCCTCTTTCCATGCATAGTCGGCAATATCTGCATTTTCTGCATATACTGCTATTTTTTCCTGACCAAATCTGTCTGATGCTTCTTTTATCATCTTAACGTTTGAGCTTTTTGACATATCAAGAATTGCCATGGCTCCGCCTGCATACAGATATTTCTTTACATCTTCAACTCTCTTTATGTTGCCGCCAATAAGCATCGGTATGTCGATTGCAGATGCAATCTTTTTTATAATACCAATATTTAAATCATGCTCCTTATCATTTTCTGAATCATCAATTATTATTATTTCATCTGCTCCGTTATCGCAAAACATTTCACATAACGCAACCGCATCTTTGATATTTTCATTTACAGCTTCTCCATTTTTTATATGGATTGCAGGTATTAATTTAAAATATTCCATTTTATTAACCATGCCTTTCTAATTATGTTTTCTATCTGCTATGTAAGCGAACCTTTTGTAGATAATAAATCTTTAATTCTCATATCTTTTACAGTTGCACTGTCTAATGCCTTTGCAAATGCTTTAAACATGCCCTCAATTATGTGATGATTATTACTTCCGGCCATCTGCTTTATATGAAGATTCATTCCTGAAGTATATGTTATCGCATAAAAGAACTCTTTCACCATCTCCGTATCAAAGTATCCGACCCTGTCCGTCGTAAATTCGGCATCAAACACAAGATATGGTCTTCCTGATAAATCAAGTGCACACATAATCAAAGTCTCATCCATAGGAAGTATAACTGAACCATATCTTTTTATCTGTTTCTTATCTCCAAGTGCTTCTTTTATCGCAGTTCCAAGTACAATACCAGTATCTTCGATGGTGTGATGACAGTCAACTTCCAAATCTCCATCTACTTTAACTTCCAGATCAAATAAACCATGTTTTGCAAAACTTATAAGCATATGATCAAAAAAGCCAATACCCGTGTCAACATTCGCAAATCCTGAACCGTCAAGATTTATTTTTATCTTAATATCTGTTTCGCCGGTTTTTCTGACAACAGAAGCTGTTCTGTCAGATGCAGCAGCATTATTCTTTCTCTTTTCCATAGCAAATCTTCCTTTTTTACTCAAAACGAACTTTTATTGAATTAGCATGTGCCGTTAACAATTCTGCTTCAGCAAATTTTTCGATGTCTCCATGAATCGGTTCCAATGCTTCTTTTGAATATGATATAATACTTGATTTCTTTATAAAGTCATCTACACTTAATGCTGAAAAGAACTTTGCCGTTCCATTTGTAGGGAGTACGTGATTTGGTCCTGCAAAATAATCTCCCAAAGGCTCCGAACTATACTCTCCAAGAAATATTGCTCCTGCATTTTTTACCTTTGTCATTGTATTGAACGGATCTTTAGTAACTATTTCTAAATGCTCTGAAGCTATCTCGTTTACTGCATCTATGGCATCTTCCATATTCTCCGCTATCAATATGTGTCCATAATTCTCCAAAGATTTTGTAATGATTTCTTTTCTTGAAAGCACTTCCACAAATTCCTTGATTTCTTTATCTACTTTTTGTGCAAGTTCCTCACTGGTTGTTACGAGAATAGCTGATGCCATCTCATCATGCTCTGCCTGTGAAAGCATATCAGCTGCTATATATCTTGGATTGGCTGTCTCATCAGCAAGTACAAGTATCTCACTCGGTCCCGCTATAGAATCTATACTTACAAATCCATAAACAGCTTTCTTTGCTAATGCTACAAATATATTACCCGGTCCCACAATCTTATCTACTTTTGGAATCGATTCAGTACCAAAAGCAAGAGCTGCAACAGCCTGTGCTCCGCCTACTTTATATATCACATCCACTCCTGCTTCATTAGCCGCAACTAATGTACCCGGATTAACCTTTCCGTCTTTTCCCGGTGGTGTGGTCATTATTATTTTTTCAACTCCTGCAACTTTTGCCGGGATAATATTCATAAGAACCGAAGACGGATATGCTGCCTTCCCCCCCGGTACATATACTCCTACTTTTGCGAGTGCCGTAACCTTCTGTCCAAGTATACTTCCATCAGGTTTGCTGTCAAACCAGCTGTACTGTCTTTGCTTCTCATGATATTCTACGATTTTCTTCTTTGCTCTTCTTATGATATCTACAAGTCCTGTCTTTCCAACTATTTCATATGCCTCATCTATTTCTTCCTGTGTGACTGTAAGACTATCTTTTGATAATGCAACTTTATCAAATTTTTCTGTGTACTCAAACACTGCACTGTCACCGTTTTCACGCACATTTGCAACTATCTCATTTACTGTCTTTGTAAAATCGCCATAGTTATTCGGACTTCTCTTAAGAAGGTCATCCAATATATTTTTCTTTGATGTTTCGTCTAATTTTGTAATTTTCACAATATTCTCCTCCTTACATCTCATTTAATGTCTTTTTCAGATCTTTTATTATCTGCATTATACGCTCATTTTCCATCTTCATGCTCACCTGGTTAACTACCATTCTGGCAGATAACGGACATATTTCTTCTAACACCTGTAAACCGTTTTCTTTAAGTGTGGACCCCGTCTCCACTATGTCCACAATCACTTCAGAAAGTCCGACTATAGGTGCAAGTTCTACCGAACCGTTTAACTTTATTATCTCAACCGTCTGATGTTTTTTGTTATAAAAATAATCCTTTGCAATATGAGGATATTTGCTCGCAACTCTTATCATCTCATGGTGCTGTAACAATTCCTTTGCCGATTCCGGACCACATACACACATTCTGCATTTTCCAAATCCTAAATCAGCAACTTCAAAAAGCTTTCTTCCTTCTTCTAAAATCGTATCTTTTCCAACGATTCCTATATCTGCTGCCCCATACTCTACATATGTAGGCACATCACCTGCTTTTGCAAGGAAGAATTTCAGCTTTAACTCTTCGTTTACGAAAATAAGTTTTCTCGTCTTTTCATCTTTCATCTCTTCACATGTGATGCCGAATTTTTCAAACACCTCTAATGATTTTTTTGCCAGTCTTCCTTTCGCAAGTGCAAATGTCAAATATCTCATAGTAATCACACATTCCTTTCATACGGTAAGATTAGTTATCAACATCTATATCTTTTGACTTATCTTTTGCAATCATATAATGAATCTTTTCGATTCCCATCCGTTTTGAATAACTTACATATTCTTCTTCAGTTATGCTGCTTCTTTTTCTCATAAGTACAATCTTTTCGCCTTTTTTTCTCAATTCAGTAGCTAATTTTATTGCCTCATCATGCAATCCGTTTTTATATAATATCATACTGTTACTGTAGTCTATACTTATATCTATTTTCTGCCTGTTCATGGCAACCATAAGCTGGTCTTCATTTATGGCAAAACCTACGGCAGCAGAATTCTTACCGAATTGCTTAAGCAGGGAATCATACCTTCCACCGGCAACAATGGCATCACCAGTTCCATAAGTATATGCTTTGAAAATTATTCCCGTATAGTAATGATACTGACTTAACATTCCTAAATCGAAAGATACATACTTCTCATATCCGTATGCCTTTAAAATGTTATAAAGTTTCTCAAGACGCTCCAATGCTTTTAATGACTTTTTATTCTTAGTAAGTCCCCTCGCTTCTTCAAGCATCTCAATATTTCCATACAACTCAGAAAACTTCATAAATATTGATTTTTTATCATCTGCAATATTCATTCCATCTATTACTTCTTCCATTCCAAAGAAATTCTTATTCTCAATCAATGAACGGATACTGTCTTCCGCCTCTTCATCAATGCCGTTTTCTTCTATAAGGCCTTTAAAGAAATCAACCTGTCCTACCTCAACCTGGAACTCCTTTAATCCTGCTTCAAGCATAGAATCTATAACCATCGCCACGACCTCGGCATCCGCATCCGATGTGTTATCTCCGATTAACTCTGCTCCGAGCTGCGTAAACTCTTTTAACTTTCCCTGATACTCAGAATTATTGATATATGAATTAGCCTGATAACATAGTCTGATAGGCATGTCTTCGTCCGAAAAATACTTTGCGGCAACTCTGGCAACAGGCGGAGTCATGTCAGGTCTCAATGCCATAGTATTTCCTTCTCTGTCAAAAAATTTATACATGTCCTTTGAAGCAACGCTTCCTCGCTCTTTGCTGAAAATATCAAAAAACTCAAATGTAGGTGTCTGGACATCCCTGTATCCGTACTTTTTAAACACATTATGTATCTTGTCCTGTACATCTAACTTTTTCGCACATTCAACATTATAAATATCTCTGACACCAACCGGCGTATGTAACAGTCTGTTTTCCATAATTCTTTATATCCTTTCTATTAAGCATCGCTTTATCTAATTAAAGTGCTAATTCGTTAATACATTCTTAAACTAATTAGAAATTATACTTGATATCTACATTTAAGTCAATCTCTAAATTGTAAATCCATCTGAAGCTGCTGTAAATAATGCAATGGCACACCCATACTTCCCTTAATTAAAAATGTTTTATCAATTTCATCATATCTTACACTCTTCCTTCCTCCCCGGGTTCCTCTCATATAAAAAGATTCTATATCTCTGAAAGGTACATAGTATGTTTCATTTTTTTCGGTAAAAGATAATATGATAAATGATACCGCATTTTGGTGTTCGTATGCTTTCATAAACTCGTATTGATGTTCATGAATATTTTGAAGTGAAAATGTCTCTGAGTGGCACTCTTTTGCATCAAAGCATATAGGAACCCCCTGAACCACGCCAATATAATCCACCGAACTCTTTTTATCAAAATATCCAAGCGTAATATGTCTTGTGGTTTTATCTATAGTAATTGGTTTTATGGGAGTCGGTACTTTCTGGATAAGTGCTATTCCTTTTTTTCTATATGTTTCATTTGTGAAATTAATCATTTCCTCAAGGCTTGAACCTCTTAATCCTCTGCTATTCCAAGTAGCCATCAAATTCACCTTCTAATACTTTTTTAAATATAGCTCCCGGTTCACATCTGAATTCTTTACCTGATAAAAATAACATATCTCCCGTTGTCCCGGGAAATTTTACTATTCCCGCATGAAGAAGTTGTGATTTACATCCATATTTTTTTTCATAATAAGAATTATTTTTTAAATCACCGTACTTGAAATCTCCAATGATTGCATGCCCTGACGAAGCAAGATGTGCCCTTATCTGATGTGTTTTTCCGGTAATCAGCTTAACCTTTAAAAGTGTTATCTTTCCATTATTTTTTATCGGTTCATATGCTGTTATAATAGGCGAAGAATTTTCCATTTCTTTGTCACTTATTATAACTTTGTTCTTTTTTTCATCTTTGTATAGGAATCCTTCTATCTTTTTTCTTTCTGTCATTACCCCGTTTACAATACAATAATAATACTTATCTATAGTTCGTTCTCTTAATATTTCTGAAAGATATCTGCTTCCTTTTAATGTTTTACCTGCTAAAACCATTCCACTGGTATTTCTGTCAAGTCTGTTACACACAGAAGGTCTGAAAGTTGACATGCTTTCTTGTGTCACTTCTCCCTTCTCAAGCAGGTATCCGATTATATACTCATTTAACGAATCGGTTGTATTATCTGCTTTTTGGGATAGCATACCTGACGCTTTATTCACTATTATGATATTCTCATCTTCATATACAATATCCAGATTTACTTTTTTCTTTACCGAAAAGTTTACTGATTCTCCCTTGAATTTATCTATAGTCTCATCTGACATAAATATCTTAATTAAGTCACCGGCAACAAGTCTTTCATTACCGGAACACTTTTTCCCATTGCAGGTAATGTTTTTTTTCCTTAACATCTTGTATATAAAACTTTTTGGTGCTGCTTTAAAAAATTTTTCTAAGTATTTATCTATTCTCTGCCCCTCGTCGTTTGTTCCTATTATCAACTCTTTCATGAATATAACCTTTCATCTTTACATTGAATATATACACATTAATTCGGCTATTCTTTTGTCTCTGATATCTTCCTGTTTATTTTTAATACGTTGTATGGCTTTTTTATATTGTTTTATATCATCATACACTTTAACATCAACGTCTTTAAATTCAGAATTTAGTATTTTAAGTAGATATTTCTCAAGTTCTTTTGAATCTGTTCGTTTATTCTCAGCACAGCAATATACGGTTTTCCCTTTTATTACGGCAAATTGGGCATACATGACTCTTTGTTCTGTAGTAATCACCAGTTCTGTTAAAACTTTGTATTTATCATCAAGTAATTCTTCATATAGCACCCTGTCTGTACTGTTAAATGGAATTAAAATAATGTATTCAACCAAAAACTTAGAAGCCGGAATTGCCATTACAGCTGCAATTACCGTATATATCTGCTTTACCGAATGGTACCTGAAAAATCCAAACAGTACAAGAATCATTACAACTGTAAGACATGCTAATGTCATAAGTAAATTGTATATCTTAAGATAGCTGATATAACCAAATTCTCCTTTTTCTTTCTTCATAAGTAAATTCTCTTCCTTTTTGCTAATTAACTTTTTCTGCTGAAAATATCCATTATTTTCAATAATATCCCCTGTGGCAGAATCTTCGATGCAATGCATAAAAACTTCATCGACCTGCCATATATGGAGATTTCTTTTTTTTCTATTGAGTCTTTCATAGCCTGCTTAACAACATCTTCTACTTTACTCATAAAATAATTCTTATACCATGCACGTTTCACGCCGTTTTCTGCAATATGGAAAAACTCTGTATTTACCGGTCCCGGGCATACTGCCGTTACATATATTTTTTTACTCTTTAACTCATAATTAAGTGCTCTTGAAAAGCTTAATACATATGATTTAGTTGCAGCATATACTGCAAAATCCACCTGTGGTAAAAATGCTGCTGCAGACGCAATATTAATTATCCTTGCGTTTTTTTTCATATATGGAATGGTAATCGATGTTATATTTGTAAGTGCAATACAATTAGTCTCTATCATTCCAGTTTCTAATTCTCTTATCTGTTCTTCAAATTTACCAAGGACACCATAACCAGCGCAATTAAGCAAAAGTCTTACATCAGGTTTTTCCTGCTTTAGCATAATCTTATATTTTTCTATAAATGTTTCTTTATTGATATCATCGTTTATCAATATACATGGAATATTTAATTCATTCTTTAATTCAACCAGTCTTTCATTTCGTCGTGCTATCAGCCAGATTTCTTCAATATTGTGCAGATTTTTTTCGATATAAAACGCAAATTCTCTTCCCATTCCTGATGATGCACCTGTTATAACCGCTATTTTTTTATTCATTTTCTTCTCCTATCCGAATGCTTTTTCACATCATTCTTCTTATTATTTGATGTTTTTTTCACATTCTTTTTATTATAAGTTTTTACAGCATTCTTTCTTGGTTTTATCAGACATTTTTTATCAAATCCTATTAAATCAGCTCTTCCTGCCTTTAATAATGCCTCTTTAACCAAATCATAATTATTTGGATTTCTGTATTGCATCAAAGCTCTCTGCATCGCTTTTATATGCGGGTTTCTCGTTATGGTCACGGGTTTCATGTTTCTCGGATCAAGTCCCGTATAATACATACATGTTGAAATAGTAGACGGAGTCGGATAAAAATCCTGTACCTGCTCCGGCATATATCCAAGATCCCTTAAATATTCAGCAAGCTGTATTGCATCTTCAAGCGTTGAACCCGGATGAGATGACATAAGATACGGTACAAGAAACTGATTCATTCCCATCTCTTTATTTAATCGCTCGTATTTCTTTTTAAACTTTTCGTATACTTCATTTTTGGGTTTTCCCAGATACATTAATACATTGTCAGAAATATGTTCCGGAGCAACCTTTAACTGTCCGCTTATATGATATTTTACCATTTCTCTCATAAATGTATCATCTTTATCGTAAATCAGATAATCAAACCGGATTCCTGAACGTATAAATACCTTTTTTACTCCCGGAAGTTTTCTAAGTTTTCGTAAAAGTTCCAGATAATCCTTATGGTCTACTTTCAGATTTTTACATTGTGTTGGAAACAGACACTGCTTATTCGGACACACGCCTTTTGTCTTTTGTTTTTCACAGGAAGTATGTCTGAAATTGGCTGTCGGACCTCCGACATCATGTATATAACCTTTAAAATCTTTATCCTGTATGATTTTTTCTGCCTCTTCTATTATGGATTCATGGCTTCTTGTCTGTATAATTCTTCCCTGATGAAATGTAAGGGCACAAAAATTACAGCCGCCAAAACATCCTCTGTTACTTACAAGACTGAATTTCACTTCACGTATTGCCGGAACTCCACCTTCTTTTTCATAACTCGGATGATAGTTTCTCATATATCCATATGAATATACATCATCCATTTCCATCTGTGATAATGGTTTTGCCGGTGTGTTTTGCACAACATATAAAGTATCTTTGTATTTTTCTACAAGAACTTTTGCCACAAACGGGTCTGTATTACAATATTGGGTATAAAAACTCCGTGCGTATTCACGTTTATCTGCTTTTATCTGCTTAATATCCGGAAGTTCTATATAATCATATAGTATATCTAAAGTCTTTGTCTTAAATACCGTGCCGTCTATAAAAGTAATATCTTTTACATCGATTCCCGAATTTAGCGCATCTGCAACTTCTACAACCGTTCTCTCACCCATTCCGTATATAAGCAGGTCTGCACCTGAGTCAATTAATATTGAATTTTTTATTTTATCAGACCAGTAATCATAATGTGCCAGTCTTCTTAAACTGGCTTCGATTCCTCCTATAATTATTGGGACATCCTTATATGTCTGCCTTATAAGGTTGCAATACACTACAGTAGCATAATCCGGTCTTTTCCCCATGACTCCACCCGGACTAAATGCATCCGTCTGTCTTCTTTTCTTCGATACTGAGTAGTGATTAACCATAGAATCCATGTTTCCGGCCATTACAAGAAAACCAAGCCTTGGTCTTCCAAATACATCTATACTTGACCGGTCATTCCAATCAGGCTGACTGATAATTCCTATCCTGAATCCGTTAGCCTCAAGAACACGACTTATAATAGCATGTCCAAACGACGGATGATCCACATATGCATCTCCGATAACATATGTAAAATCAACATAATCCCAGCCTCTTTTTCTCATATCATCTTTGCTGATTGGTAAAAAGTCATTAATCATCAACTATTCCTCATTTCTGTTAATGCACGTATTTCTTCATCATTAAGCATTCTGTACTCGCCCTTATCTAACGATTCATCTAATATTATATTTCCCATTTTTATTCTCTTTAAATATATAACCTTCATCCCTATAGCTAAAAACATTCTCTTGACCTGGTGAAACTTTCCTTCGCGTATTGTTATCTCAACTTCCGAAATGTCTCCTGATGAAATAATAATAAGCTCTGCAGGCAATGTTTTTTTCTTTTCGCCAATATCTATTCCTTCTTTGAACATTTCAACATGCTCTTTCATGACATTTCCCTCTATCTTTGCATAATATACTTTATCAACATGCTTTTTTGGAGATAATATCTCATGAGCTATCGCACCATCATTTGAAATAATCAGTAATCCTTCCGTATCTTTATCAAGTCTTCCTACAGGGAATAAATCTTTTCTGCAGCTATCCTTTATCAGCTCAAGAACTGTCTTTTCTTTTTTATCTTCTGTAGCCGAAATATACCCTGCCGGTTTATTTAACATAAAATATTCATACCGGATATAATCAACCTTACATCCTGATATGAACACTTCATCACTTTGCTCGTTTATTTTGTATTCCGGTTTTTTTACTACTTCATCATTTACGGTAACAAGGCCTTTTTTTATCATTTCTTTTACCCGGCTTCTTGTACCTTTACCGGTTTCCGATATATATTTATCTAATCTAATCATATTGTGATCTGTATCCCTCTGCAATTATATCAAGTTCTCTGTAAAATCTCTTTAGTGCCTCCATATCTCCGGTCATGTATATCCTGTAAAATTCATTCTGAATATTTACAATTTCTCTTCTATTTGCCACCTTACACAGATTCTGCATTAAACTCAGTATCTCCGTTACAAGTTTTTCTTTTGTATCATAAGAGTTTTGTGCATCCATTATTTCATTTCTTATAGAGGACATTTCCGTATCCATAATAATCACAGCTTCAGCAGCTTTACTTAGTCTGCTCTTAATATCGCCCGGCATATTATGCTTGTATTTATATTGTAATGAATGTTCTATAACTGCCCAAAAGTCCATGGCAAGCGTCCTTATCTGTATCTCGACAGGTATAACCTTTGTTCCTTTAATTGTCTCGACTTTATATCTGACTATCATATGATAGCTTCTATATCCGCTTGGCTTACTGTTTGTGATATAATCTTTAACTTCTTTAACTTCCATATCGCCTCTTGACTGTATTATGTTTGCGACTAATCCTATGTCTTCTACGAACTTGCATATTATACGTATCCCGGCAATATCTTCAATTTTATCTTCAAGCTGATCAATTTCTATATTTTTTTTATGTAATTTTTCCAAAATACTTGATACTTTTTTTACTCTTCCTTCAACCTGTTCAATCGGACAATATCTTCCCGCCGATTTGTACTCACTTATTAAATATTTGAATTTTACAACTATCTCATTTACAGCAAGCTTATATGGTGATAATAATTCTTTCCACAACTGCATTTCCATCTTTCTCACGCCTTTCATCGCCTTATTAATATTTATATTTTATCGTTTTTTTACTTATCTCATTTAAATACGGAAATGGATTGATACTTTTTTCTTCGCCATTTTTATTTGTAATATATATCCCTATATGCAAATGCACGTCAAACATCCCCGTCGTACCTTCAGGGCCATAGCCGGTGTTCCCCATATATCCAAGCAATTGTCCGGCTCTTACTCTTCCTCCCTCAATTATATCATCCGCATAAGAATCCAAATGAGCATAATAAAAATATCCTCCGTTTTTGCTTCTTATCCCCACTCTATACCCTCCAAGTTCAAGCCAACCCTTATTCTCAACAATACCGTCAGTCATGCTTACTACCGGATACTTTCCTGAAATGTTTTCTATAGCCAAAATGTCGATTCCCTCATGTTTTCTCTCTCCACCATATGTCCTTGCATCCCCCCACGAATTTTCATAATAAACATATGGAGTAGAATCATTAGTAGAACGGGCAACCGGAAAATATTCTATATCATCCGATAATGCATATTCATCCCTGAATCTGTCCCCCGGATTTAATACCTTATCTTCCAATAAAATTATGAAAAAAATCATCCAAAGGCATCCCGCCGTCATCAGCATACATACTACTATATTTTTCCTTTTTAACATTTATACCCCAAAACTTTTTATTATATATCTATGTTGGAAATGATTATTAATTCGTCCAATATATATCTATTTTATCACCAGCGGTAACAGGGGCATAAAAATCACATATCTCATCATTTACTTTTGTAATAAGATCAGTTCCTTTTGGTGTTCTTGTATCAAATGGATAAAAATCCAAAATATCTACAAAAATGTATGCTTCCTTTCCTGACAACTCTACATTTTCACCATTAACCTCTACAACTATTTTCTTAGTATGCTTTGTTTTTTGGGGTTTGGGCTTTTCTTGCATTTTATTATCTGTTTTGTCTTTTATCTCATCTTCAAAATCTTCATTTTTTTCTATAACAAGACTGAAATTCTCATATACCGGCTCATCTCCATATGCTTCAACATTATTTAGAAGAATAGTGGAATTTGTGATGTCTATATCCATGAATTCTACCAGTCTGTCAACTGTGTAATAATCAAGTATCTCTATCTCGTCACCATCTGCCACCTTATAATCGCCTGTCTTAATCTCATTACCTACCTGAACTAACTTGGGACATATAACCAATTTATCGTTAACATAAACTTTTATCTCACTTTTATATTCAGGTATCTGTTCAATATAGAATTCTGCTTCTTTTCCTGCAGTCGACTCTATAATCTTTACCCTGTCATTTTTCTTTATAGATGTATTAATATTTGCTTCTTTATCATTTACCGTAATGACAGCAGGTTCTCCCAACTCGCCCCTGACCAATCTATGCTCACCATTGACTTTGTAGTTTAATTCTTTTCCTCTTTTTGCAAACAGAGATTTATTATCAAATCCTATTTGTAAAACAGCATCTACAACCGTCAATCTGTCATTATCGTATAATTTTATACGTTCTCCATTCACATGGACAAATATGAAATTATTATTCTGATTATAATAATTGATACATATACCTATCGGTGTAACTAAGAGTGGATCTTTCTTTACATTTTCATCTATAAATTCTACTCCGCCAAGTACTTCTTCACCTCTTAAAGCAACTCTTTCTTCCTCTAATCCCAGTTCTTTCGCTATGGCATTTGTAAATCCGTAAATCTTTCCGCCTCCACCGACTACAAATACGGCACTTACACTCTTCCCACCGTTTAATTCTTTTATCTTTGAAGCAACTTCCTTTGCTGTATTAGCAACAGTTTCGGCATATACTTCCCTGACTTCCTTTGGTGATACTTTTTTCTTAATTCCCATTATATCCGTAAATGCAATTTGTCTGTTTAATACGGATGCCTTTTTTATATCTTCTGCCGTATTAAAATCAACCAGGTATTTTCCTACAAGTGTTTCTGTAAATTCATCTCCTGCTTTTGGTATCATTCCATATGCCACTATACTTCCATCTTTTGTAATGGATATATCTGACGTTCCCGCTCCTACATCAACAAGTGCTATATTCAATAATCTGTATTTTTTAGGTATGGCTACATTTATGGCTGCTATAGGCTCCAATGTAAGATTCGCAACCTGTAAACCTGCTCCCTCAACTGCCGCATACAAGCCATCAACTACATCTTCAGGTAAAAATGTAACAATTATGTCTGCGCCGATTTTTTTTGCCTTATGACCTTCCAGATTAGCTATAACATAATCATTTAAATAGTATTTTACTACTGTATAACCTACTGAATAAAAACGTATTTTATCCTGTGCAGAGTTAATACTCTCATACGCTTCTTCTACACCCATCAGCTCTAATGAATAAATGTGTTCTCCTGTAATAGCCGTCTCTTCCGGCAGTTCATAATCTTTATGTACCGTAACCGTCTTAAGTACTCTTCCGGCTGCAGCAATACAGACATCTTTTAATTCAACACCCAGCTGTTGTTCTAATTCATCTTTTACTTTTGCTATTGAATCAGACACTCTGCCTATATCGTGTATCTGTCCGTCTAACATATCCCTGCTCTCATGTTCTTTTACATAATGAGCGATTACTTTAAATTTGTTTTTTTCTAAATATCCAACCGAACCCACTATACTTCTTGTACCTATATCCAATCCAAAAACTACCTGATCCATATATTTATTAAGTGCCATAACACATTGCCTCCGAGATAAAATTCTATACCAATTTTAACATAAAACCTTGTGAAACTCTAGTAATTTTTCTATTTGGGACTTTGTATTTTCAATAGTTGATGAATTGTTAATCGTTGCATCTGCCTTTTCTTCAAACTCTTTTTCCCGTAGCTGTCTTCCCATTATATTCTCTATTTTTTCTTCTGACAGTCCCCTTGATTCTTTTAGCCTTTTTATCCTCACATCTATGTCAGAATATATATACCAGACCTCATCACATATCTCGTTGACTCCTGCTTCAAAAAGTATTGCTGATTCTACGACAATGTTTTTTGAAGTGTTACTTTCGATTATATTTCTTATCCTTCTTTTTACCGCAGGATGTATAATTGCATTTAACTGCTCTAATACATCCGGCTGGCAAAATGCTATCTCTCCCAACTTTATTCTGTCTATCTCATCTTCAGAGTCTAAAATATCATTGCCGAACTTTTCTACAATTTTTAAATATGCTTCCTGCCCTTTTTTCATTGTTTCATGTCCGATTTTATCAGCCTCAGCAATTATAAAACCATATTCTTTTAAGATATTTAATATTGTTGATTTACCGGTTCCTATTCCTCCCGTAATTCCAATTACCATCTCTTCTCCCAACATTAATGAGCTTCCAACCAGTTTTTGCCGGTTTTTGCGCTGACTTCCAATGGAACATTCAACTGCACGGCATTGCTCATTTCCTCTACTAATATTTTTTTCGCATGCTCTATCTCATTTTCAGGCACTTCTAACATTAATTCATCATGCACCTGAACTACAATAGCTGAATTCAACTTCTCTTTTCTTAGTCTTTTATCTACATTTATCATCGCTATTTTTATTATATCGGCTGCAGTTCCCTGTATTGGCGAATTCATTGCTATTCTTTCTCCAAATGAACGCTGCATATAGTTTGATGATTTAAGTTCAGGTACCGGTCTTCTTCTTCCAAACATTGTCTCTGAATACCCTTTTTCTTTTGCATTTTTTACAAATTCATCAATACAGCTCTTTATCTTTGGATATGTTTTAAAATAATCTTCAATGTATTGCTCTGCTTCTTTTCTGGTTATGCTTAAATCCTGACTTAGCCCGAATGAACTGATTCCATACACTATTCCAAAATTCACGGCTTTTGCATTTCTTCTCTGTTCATCTGTTACTTCTTCAAGCGGCACATGGAATACCTGTGAAGCTGTCGCCCTATGAATGTCTTTCTCTTCTTTGTAGGCTTCTATCAGTTTTTCGTCACCTGACATATGGGCAAGAATTCTTAATTCTATCTGCGAATAGTCTGCATCTATAAAAACACACCCATCATTCGGAATAAATACTTTTCTTATGGCTTTTCCTATTTCCATTCTTATTGGAATATTTTGTAAATTAGGTTCCGTGCTGCTTATTCTTCCTGTAGCCGTTATTGTCTGGTTAAATGTACCGTGTATTCTTTCATCAGTCTGTATATATCCTGCCAGCCCCTGTGCGTAGGTCGAATTCAATTTTGTCAGCTGTCTGTATTTCAAGATATTCGATACTACAGGATAATCCGGTGCCAGTTTTTCTAAAACGTCAGCAGCCGTAGAATATCCTGTTTTTGTCTTTTTGCCACCTTGTATTCCCATTTTTTCAAACAGGATAACCCCAAGCTGTTTTGGTGAATTAATATTGAATTCTTCACCCACTTCACCATATATCTTTTTTTCAAGTTCCGATATCTGAGTTTCAAGTTCTTTTCCATACATACTTAATGCATTTCTTTCTACTCTGATTCCTTTATTTTCCATTCTGTTTAATGAAAATACCAATGGCAGTTCTATCTCTGAATAAACATTTTCCATATTCATCTGTTCTATTTTTTTCTTTAAAACATCTGATGACTTATAGGCGACACATGATGAATATCCCATGATTTTCATAAATTTATCCGTGTCCGAAAAATACATCTCATCATACGTACTTTTTCCCATTATATCTTTTTCTGATGATAATGTTATATCCAGATAATCTCTGGCAACATCATCATACAGATACCTGTCTTTTAGAGGATTTACCAGATAAGCCAGAATACCTATGTCGTTTATATTTGCATTATCCGATATTTCAATTATTTTCAATATTTTTTTTAAATCTAATACAGATATTTCTGTATTACTATCAATAATATCCGTCATAATTGCCTTTAACTGTGCTTCATCACATAACAGTATTTTTGTATTATTTTCAGCCGTAGTTATTGAAATTGCAATTTTTCCTATCACCTGTTCAAGATGTAATCCTATACCAGATTCACATTTTTTTATATCTTCTATTATTCCTTCAAAATCGTCGGCCAATTTGATGGTTTCATCAATATTAGTGTTCAAATCACTGACATTGAATCTGTTCATAATTGTCCTAAGTTCCAGTTTTTTTAGTAATTTAAATGTTTCTTCGTTGTATATATTATCAACTACTGCATTCTTTAAATCTATATCTATAGGGGCATTTATATCTATCGTTGCCAAAACCTTACTCATCTTTGCTGAATCAACATTATTCTCAAGCGATTCTTTCATTTTGCTTTTTTTCATTTCCGAAATATGTTCATACATATTTTCAATACTTCCATATTGGGAAATAAGTTTTGTAGCTGTTTTTTCACCCACGCCCGGTACACCCGGAATATTATCAGCCGCATCTCCCATTAACGCTTTTACATCAATAAACTCTTTAGGAGTAACTCCATATTTTTCTATAACATCCTGCTCGTAATAATTCTCGATTTCAGTATTTCCTTTTTTTGTTTTTGGTATTTTTATCTGAACTTTTTTTGTAGCAAGTTGTAATAGGTCTCTGTCTCCCGAAAGCACAACCACATCCATTTCCATTTTTTCGCCTAATCCTGATAACGTTCCTAAAACATCATCCGCTTCATATCCAGGAAGTTCGGCAACTGTAATATTCATGCTTTTTAATACTTCCTTCATTACAGGAACCTGCTCTCTTAGTTCTTCAGGCATAGGTTTTCTTGTTCCTTTATATTCTGCATACATTTCATGTCTGAAGGTCGGCTGTTTTACATCAAATGCTACCACACAATAATCAGCTTTCTCATCTTCTAATAATTTCAGCATTATATTCAAAAATCCATAAACAGCATTCGTGTGCAATCCTTCTGAATTCGTAAGTTCAGGTATACCATAAAATGTTCTGTTCAATATGCTGTGTCCATCTATTAATACTAATTTTTCTGACATCAAATTCCTCCAATCTGAGCATAAATATCCGTGTTTTAGCAGTAAGATTTACAATACACGAAAATATGCAAGTAATGACGCTATAAACGAAATCACAATACAACTATATGCCGTACATACAATAATCCTGTTACATGTATTGAATTTATATCTTAAATCTGCTTTTCTCTCTAACTGACTAATTTTTTTCTTTAATTGTCCTGCAAGATCAAAAGATGCTTTATCATCATTCTCTATCATCTCAAGTCCTACATTTAACATATAATTTATCTCTAATTCTTCATAACAGTCTTTACATTTTTTTGCGTGTGCGATAAAAAAATCTAAATCCTCAGGATCGATTTCATCTTTTGTAAACTTATTTATTTGTTGTTGAAATCTTCTACATGACATATTTACCACCATGTCCTTTCATAGCCTGTACATATTACTATACAACAATTCTTTGCTTTTTTAAAGTCTTTGTATACCTGATTTTTTATCCTGGAAAATAAGTTTATTTTTTCTATTGACAAATTTTATAATAAATGATAGTATATTAAAGCACGCGGATGTGGCGGAATGGCAGACGCAGCAGACTCAAAATCTGCCGGTGGTGACATCGTGCGGGTTCAAGTCCCGCCATCCGCATCTTTATATTTTTACACATTATTTTTTTCATTTTTTATTCTCACTTTATCTAAAGAGACTGTACAATTTGTTTGTGCAGTCTCTTTAATTTTCAATTATTTAATCCAAAAGGCTGTCACAACTGATATCGATTATATCAATACCACTTGTGACAGCCTTTTATCTTTATAGGTCTTTATATGTCTTATTTCCATGAAATATAAGATTACGATCAGACGGATTAACATCAACTATCTTTCCATATTGATTGTATGTGGTCAAAATGTCCGTATTCTTAGCCAGCGTTTTATTACCGCCTTCCGAAACATACTCTTCAACTTCCTCAAGGGTCATATCTTTAACAGACTTTTGTACAATTCTTTCCTCCCTGCCTTCTTCTGTGATTACTTCATCCGAATTTCCATTCCACACTCTATACAAAAACTTTAAAACTATATCTTTCCATTCATTTATCTTATCACGTACAGAAGATATCAGCGGATAGTCAATAACTATCTCTTTTACAGGCAAATCAGTCTCTTCTTTATGAACCTGACTGATTCCTGAAAGCTGTAATTCAACACCACTGTCATCATTTTCAGATTCTTCAATGTTTTTGCTTAAACTGTCTTCCTGTCTCCCATAATCTAAAGAAAACTCAGAACTTTTCTTCACATGATGCTGTTCCCGATTAATATCAGGAATTGTATATGATGAATTATCTCCAACTCTGTTAATCATACAATCCTCATCCTATAAAATTATTCAATTTAAAATCAGGCAGCAAAATCCTTAAATGAATCTACAACAACCTTATACTGTTCATCATCATGAATCTGTAATACAACAGGTCTTTTTAAATCAAGCGTAAATAATCCCATAAGTGATTTTGCATCAATATACTTGTGTCCCTGCTCAATATCAAAGTTACCTTTCATCTTTGCAATACTATTAAAAAATGTCTTTACTTTTTCTACTGAATTCAAACTTAACTTATATGATTTCATATCTTTCCTCCATTTGTACTTACAATTAACTCTTTTTTCTTTTCCCGCTTTATATTGTATCTTATATACCTAAAGGTATATTCTTCTCCTTTTTTGCTAAGCATTACAAGCATTTTTTCCAAAATCGCAGCAGTTTCCGGATGTATCATTCGACTCTTTTTGCCTTTTCGAAAATACGCAAGTGGCGCTCCATCATAGTATTCCGGCCCCATATATATCTTACTTGCTGCAACCCTGTCGCAAAACATTTCAACAACGTACTTGTATGGCATCTTAACAGGACTCATCTTTCTGGTTATATAATCATAATCCGTCCAATACTCAAAATGATGTTTATTCCTGCCTTTATGATGCATCCACGCTTTAGAATATCCGTATGCTTCCCTTTCACCCTCATTCGGACTTCTGTTACCCTGATAATATATTGCACCCACAATAAATTCAGCCGGCATATACTTAGACAAATCATGTATAAGACCCTGATACAGTATTCCTGCCCTGTAACAGTTCTTAATCACTTCATGTCTATGTCTCGTTATTGTCTTGAAATGCCCAACAATATGCATTATATTCACGTACCTTTCACACCCCGTGTAAGATTCTGAACCTCCGAATAAATAATCAAATCAGTCTTCATTCAATCTATATATCAATCCCAAAACATCATATATATAATGATTAAACAAATCCTATCCGAAAATCTTCACCAGTTTTTCACAAAATCTTCACATAAGTATTTTATAAAAGTATTCCTGATACGTCAAGTGTTTTTTTTCATAATTATACTAAAGATTTTTCAAAATAATACTGGAATGACTTTTTTTCATTTTTACATAATCAAAAAAAGCCTTAAATCATGCGCAATCATGCATAATTACGCTTTTTAGAAGACTTTTTTCATATGTATATTTAATTACTTATTCTGATATTTTTGTACAAAATTATTTATATTCTTTAGAATAATAATATACAGTTATACTTCCACCTGCATACAGACTATCATCTTTCATATTATTCATCTTCTTAATCTCACTTATATAATCTGCATATGAGGTATATTTGGTATCACAATACTCATCTGCTATCTTCCAAAGAGAATCTCCTTCATCAATCAAAATAGTCGTATAATACTTGTACAAATCCGATGGTATCTTTTTTTCTGTAGCATTGGTATTCAATGCCATTGATATAACAATTATCATAATAACCGCTGAAACAACCATTAAGTGTCTGAACTTCATTCTATCTCCTCCATTCCAAACATCTGTTCTGAACTTATGTTTGTATTTTATTATATGAACATAAGTTTGTCAATCTTTTTCTGAACATTTGTTTGTTTTTTTTATTCTTTTATGTTATACTTATATAAAGTTAAGAATGTTATGCAAATTATAAGGAGGCTTTTTTTATGTCATATGGAAAAATCTCAGCTAAGCAGCGTGAGATATTGGAATTTCTAAAATCTGAACTACTTAAGAAAGGATATCCACCATCAGTACGTGAGATATGTACTGCCGTTAGTTTGAAATCCACTTCATCGGTTCACTCACATCTTTCTACATTAGAACAAAATGGTTATATCCACAGAGATCCGACAAAGCCCAGGGCGATTGAAATTATTGATGAGAACTTTAACATAGCAAGAAATGAAATTTCAAGCATACCTATTGTTGGCACTGTTGCTGCAGGTCAGCCGCTTCTTGCTACTGAGAATATCTCAGGATATTTTCCAATTCCTACAGAATACTTATCAAACAAGACAACTTTTATGTTAAAAGTTAAAGGTAACAGTATGATAAATGCAGGAATATTTGATGGTGATACCATACTCGTTGAACAACAGAATGTTGCAAAAAACGGTGAAATTGTAGTTGCTCTTGTAGAGGACTCTGCAACTGTTAAGACCTTTTATAAAGAAAGCGATCATATAAGATTACAGCCTGAAAACGATTCAATGGAACCTATTATTGTTCCGCACTGCCAGATTCTTGGTAAAGTTATTGGTCTGTTCAGACTTATGTAACATAGAATAAACGTAATTAGTGCCTGCACGGCACACACTTAAAAATGCAGGGACAACTGAGGTGCCCCCTCAAAGTTAGACTTTTTTACGAGACGACTTCGGTCGTCTCGTTTTCTTTATAGTATATCTCTTGTTTTAGTAATCCGAAGAAGTTTTCCATTACTGAGTTGTCTAGTATAGTCGTACTTCCAGCAACTTTTTGACTTCATCTCTTTTGGCAGACTTATCCGTATTTCCGAGACTCATATGTGATTTCTGTCCGTCGGACCAAGAGTTTGCCTACAGATTCCTTCAGATTCCACCTCACGATAGACACCCTTGCTGTTTACGCTATACACTTCCTCGTTGCCCAGGCATGTTCGGGACTTTCACCCGTTAGAGCGCGCCCATGGCACGCAAACCAAAAAGCTATGAAAAGATAATTTCTTTTCATAGCTTTCTTTATTAAAATTCTACAACTTCTCCATCTCTCCATATTTTTTCCAAATCATAGAATAATCTGTGTTCTTCGTTAAAGACATGTATGATAACGTCATCATAATCCATTAAAATCCAATCCCCTGAAGTATATCCTTCTACATGATTACGACTAACTTTTAATTTTGCAAGTTCTTCTTCCACATTATCAGTCATCGCCTGCACCTGATTCTTGTTACTTCCGCTTGCGATTATAAAGTAATCTGCCACAACCGACACTTTACTTATATCAATTACTTTTACGTCAATTCCTTTTTTATCATTTAGCGCATCAACAATCACTTTTACCTTTTCTTTAACATCCATCTTATCCTCTCCTTTTATTAACTATATCTTCATAGTACTTATAAGTCTCAACTGTAGTCATGTCTATCGAATCGTCATCTTTTTGCAAATATTCCAGCGTATCTTTTGAAATCTGATATACACACTCATCAATATCGCTAAATGCAAGTTTTCTGATTTTTTTCAGATTTGTAGCTTTATTTCTTGACGGTTCTATATAATCTGCAATATAAATGATTTTTTCCAACATTGTCATATCCGGTCTTCCGGTTGTATGATATAGGATAGAGTTTATTATATCATCATCTTCAATTCCGTATTTATAACCTGCGTAAAAAGCACCAAGTTTTGCATGCAGAAGATACGGGTGAGTTTTCTCAATAGAACTAATTTTCAAATCATGTTTTTTACATTTTTGCACGAGTTTATCATCCGACATACATTTCGCATTATCATGTAAGAGTCCGGCTATATTTGCTTTTTCAATGTCCACATCATGCACCATGGCCATACACATAGCAGTATATGCAACGCCAATAGTATGCTCATATCTTTTTTTTGTAAGATTTTCTTTTAATTTTTCTTTTATCTCTTTTACGTCCAAAGCACTCACCCTTTATATAAATTATTTTCATATATGAATTTTTCAACATTCTCGTTTATCATATATTTTATCGTGTTGTCTTTTCTGATACGTTCTCTGATATCACTTGATGAAACTCCAATATAAGGAATGCGCAAAACGGATAATGAACATTTAAATGTTTTTGTGAAAGCTTTTATTTTTTCATCGATACCCGTACCATTACTTCTGACTGCTACGACAATATCAGACTGACTGACGATTCGCTCAGGATGATACCATGTTTCAAAACTGTCTAACGAATCTTCTCCAATTAAAAAATATAATTTATCAGAACTATATTTTTCTTTCAAAAGCTGTAATGTATCCGCAGTATATATGACTCCGTCTCTTTTGAGTTCAAAATCCGAACACTTTATGTGTTTATTATCTCCGATAGCCCTTCGTATCATCTCACATCTTACATTGCCGTCCAGGATTATTCCGCAGTCCTTATGCGGTGGATTACCAGAAGGCATCATCCAGACTTCATCAAGATTTAACTGTTCATAAAAGTTTTCAGCCATAATCATATGACCTATGTGCACCGGATTGAATGTTCCTCCAAAAATACCAATTTTACTCATTTTTATACCTTAAAGTATGATTTTCGGCGTTTTTTCTGACTGTCTGTACAAAACTATTTTTCTTCCTATAATCTGAACCACCTCTGATTTTGTACGCTCCGCCAGAGTTTCAGCCATTTGTCTTGGATCATCCATGCAATTCTTTAAAATGTTAATTTTAATAAGTTCTCTTGCTTCAAGTGCTTCATCAACACCCTTAGTCAGTTCCGGTGTTACCCCGGATTTTCCAATCTGATATATAGGATTTATTGTACTTGCCAGACTTCTTAAATATGCTCTCTGCTTACTTGTCATAATATTTTATCCTTTCATCACAAAACTTATTTATAATAATCAAATTCATGTCCAAATATTTTTACGGTATCTCCATCCTGTATTCCAAGTTCTTCCAATTCATCCAATATGCCGTTTTTCTTCATGAAATTTTGGAAAAACATAAATCCTTTTTCCGACTCCAGATTCGTATATCCTAGCATTCTCTCAACTCTCGGTCCCTCTATAGAGTACAGACCTTCTTCAAGTTTTTCCACATAATATGGTTCTTCAACATTATCATTAAATTCTCCCGGAAAGTATTCCTGTTCGAACACTACCGGCTTTGAATCCATATTTTCAAGTAACTGGTTTACAGCATACAATAATTCCTTTAATCCCTTTCCACTGACTGCAGAAATCGGAAATACTTTTATTCCTTTTGGTTCAAACTCTTTTTTCAAATCATCAACCGGTGACTCATCACCTTCATATAACACATCTATCTTATTTGCCGCAATCACCTGTGGCCGTTTAATAAGCTCAGGATTATACGCTTCAAGTTCAGCATTTATTTTTTTGATATCTTCAACCGGATCCCTTCCTTCTGTAGATGCCGCGTCTACCATATGAATGATAACTTTAGTTCTCTCGATATGTCTTAAAAACTCATGACCCAGTCCTACTCCGTCAGATGCTCCTTCAATCAATCCCGGAATATCCGCGATAACAAATCCTTTATTTCCATCAAGATCTACTACTCCAAGATTAGGATTCAACGTTGTAAAATGATAGTTTGCTATCTTTGGTTTTGCATTCGTTACTCTGGATAATAAAGTAGACTTACCAACATTCGGATATCCAACCAGACCTACATCTGCAATAACTTTTAATTCAAGACGTACCCAGAGTTCCATACTTTTCTGACCCGGCTGTGCATATTTGGGAGCCTGCATCGTAGCTGTAGCATAATGCTGGTTTCCTTTTCCGCCGCGTCCGCCTTTTAATATAACTTTTCTCATTCCGGCTTCAGACATATCAGCAATAACCTTGTCAGATTCATCTTCTATAATAACCGTTCCCAACGGTACTTTAATGATGAGATCCTGTCCATCCTTACCATGCTGGTTTTTTTTGCTGCCTTCTTCTCCCGGCTGTGCACAATATTTTCTATTGTGTCTGAACTCTGTCAACGTGTTAAGTCCTTCATCTACGACAAATATGATATCTCCACCACGTCCGCCATCTCCGCCGTCAGGTCCGCCATTTGGAACATATAATTCTCTTCTGAAACTTACATGACCGTCTCCGCCTTTACCGGATTTTATAAATATTTTTGCTCTGTCTGCAAACATTGATAATCCCTACTTTCTTATTATCACAAAGGCTTATGTTAAAAAAAGCTCCAAACGTTCAATATGTTTGGAGCCTTCTATCATTATTCTGCTACAGGTACTACAGAAACCTGCTTCTTGTCTCTGCCTTTTCTCTCAAATCTAACTACACCATCTGTTAATGCAAATAATGTGTCATCTCCACCCTTACCTACATTTACACCTGGATGAATATGAGTTCCACGCTGTCTGTAAAGAATGTTACCTGCTTTTACAAACTGTCCGTCAGCTCTCTTTGCGCCTAATCTCTTAGATTCTGAATCTCTACCGTTCTTTGTAGAACCTACACCCTTTTTATGAGCGAAAAACTGAAGGTTTAACTTTAACATAACCTACACCTCCTTGTATGTCATCTTAATATAATCATAATTTCCATCTTTAATTATGGATTCGATTCCCAATGCGAATGAACTCATTAACAGTTCCGTATCATGACTTACATCTCCGATAAAATCGACCTTAATGTATCCCTTTTCTTCATCTGAGTCAAACTCAAACTTATCCTTAGTAAATGCTTCAACAGAATTAATCGTATTAAATGTTAATATCGACACCGCTGAACATACTATATCTTTTCCCAGGTCATCATACTCGGCATGCCCTGACACGGTAAATCCTTTGCATCTTTTATCTTTATCCATATAAATACACACTTGAATCATATAAATGATTAAGCATTGATTTTTTCAATCTTAACTTCAGTATAAGACTGTCTGTGTCCGTTTTTCTTGTGATAACCGGTTTTTCTCTTATACTTATAAACAATAACTTTTTTTGCTCTTCCTTCTGTAACAACTGTTCCTGAAACGTTAGCATTCTCAACTGTTGGATTACCAACTACAACTTCACCGTTGTTAACAAGAAGAACCTTGTCAAATGTTACTGTCTCTCCAGCTTCCTTACCAAGCTTCTCAACTCTGATAACGTCGCCTTCTGATACTTTGTACTGCTTACCACCTGTTGCTATAATCGCGTACATATGGCACCTCCTAATTAAATTACTCGCCAGCTTCGGTGTCTGACAATCAGAACTTTTAGACCTCACTGTGCGGCATACTGTAATACTTTACCATCAATTCTTGCAAATGTCAATATAAATTTAGATTTATTTTATTCTGAATTTTGTCATGATTGTATACCTTTACACTCTCCTCCAGTTTTTCTATCCTGACTTCTTCAACGCATACGCTCTCTCCGTTTTCAGTACTGAGTTTATCGCCTTTTTGAAGGTTTGATGCTGCTTTCCATTCTTTTCTGCCATCTTTTTCCGTCATGAACGGATGGAACTATGTATTAGTTTTGACACCTAAATTATACCACATATTGAGTCTCTTTTTTATTCACTTAATAAGTGAAAAGCAATATTCATTTGAAACATATTAACGATGTGGCTTTCAGCCACTTTCACGGCTGCGCCGTGAATAATCTAGGCTTATCTTTATTATAAATATCAAAATTTAGATTCATTCAATATTTGTTTCCAAAACAACTTGATTATCTGGATCAATTTTAATTATTTCATTTACTATTATTTCAGCCTCCTTTTTTTCTATTAGTTTTTCAGGAATATTATAAAAAAATAATATCATCTCTAAATTTTTTATATTTTTTTCATAAGATAATAATTCTCTAGCATAAAACAAAGCAACAGAATAGGCACCTTCTATGAAACATAGTGGATTAATCAATATATCTATAGCAAGTTCTATCCAAAATATATTTTCTTGTTCTTTTGTTATCATATACTGAACAAAAGAATAAACAGATATACTTTCGGTGTCATAGGCAATTTCCATAATTGTTTTTTTTATTTTACTTCTTCTCATTTTAAAGCATAAGTTTGCTGCATCCTCGTACTTTCCTTGAATTAGTTTCAACTGAAAATCTTTCATTTTAAATCTCCTAACTTATCACCCATGCATCGGATATTTTTATTGTTCCATCATCTAACATTTTATAAGTTACTTCAACTTTTTAACGATAACTCGCTCTCGCTCCATTCGGACGTAGCGGTTCTAGGCTCGTTTCCTCGCTAAGTACCGACGTCCTCATAGGGTTATCGTGTAAAACTTATTTATTTGCACATAGTACCTGTTCCTATAAATAAAACTGATGCTTTTATTATTGTCTATAATTTCTATAAATTAACCAACTTTTATCATAAACTATCTAATTTTGTCCCTAATATATTCAGCAAGTCAAAAAACTCCTGACGTTCCTCTTCAACAAGCCACTCATAATTAACATTTTTATTAGTTGCATCATTCAATATTATCTTTATTTTCTCCTTATGACTTTCCAAATAACTTGAATCTATTCTTAGAATCAATTCGATCAATTCCCCCTCATATCGTTGTCCACAAAAAGGATTGATTTTCAAATACTCAATAGCCTTCTTTACTGCTATATCCAAAAACATATTTTGTATCAACATTCTGGTGACATCAAACAAATCCAATTGAGTATATGTTTTATTAATCAGATTTTCATACCAAATATGCATTGAACATATTTCATCCTCTGGAATAGTGTTTAAATCAAATTCAATATTATATATATCTTTTATTTTCATAACTCTCTAAATTCCTCCAAACGGTTCAAACAGCTTTTCTATCTTCAGTATATATAAATTAGCTTTATCTAAACTTTTTTGCAATACACTTCTACTTCTATTAGTTAAGTTTGGATTTTTTAGTGAGCCTTCCAATCCTCTCTTTATTTTATTTAACGATACATATGACTGTTTCATTTCCGTCAAATGACCATAATATCCACCTAAAGGATTTGGAACGTGGTTCCCTTGCAGTTCACGTAAAATTCCACTAAAGTCAGTGTCTTTTAAATTATGCTCAATTGTGTTTTCCAACGCATTAATTCTGCTTTTTTGAGCATCCGTTAAATCATCACTTCCACACATATTATGCACCATTACCCCGGCCGCATAATACACATGCAAGTTCTCAACCTCAAGATTGTATACTGTTACACTCTCCGCCAGTTTTTCTACCCTGACTTCTTCAACATATACACTCTCTCCGGTTTCGGTAATGAGGTTATCACCTTTTTGAAGGTTTGATGCTGCTTTCCATTCCCTTATGTCTTCTTTTTCTGTCATGAACGGGTGGAACATGGTGGTATTGATGTCTTTTCCATCTGAGGTTTTTACGTGTACGATAACGTCGGTCTCTGACTCTTTTACTTTCGTTACCTTTTTAAGTACTCTTTCGCCTTTTTCGGTGTCATAAGACCATACCATTTCTCCCGGTTTTATTTCGTCTATTCTGGTTTCGCCTTCTGCTGTGCTTACTAACGTTTCTCCGGTGAAACACTGGCAGGTTAAGGTGAAAAGCGAGACTGATAACCGCAATGATTCAACTATTATCTTCTCCGGGTCTCCGCTTTTTACAGCTTCCACAAAGGATACACTGTTCATGGAGATATTTACGGCTTTTAATACCCATGCCGCTGCCTCGCCAAGGACCGCTGTTGCCGCACATGTGATTAATGCCTGCACTATAAAGCCTTTTGCGAGTGCAAAGGTAAGTCCTAAGATGTTTGCCTCGCCAGCATATATCATGCGTATCTGCTGTGCCACGTCGTATGCTGTCACTGCCATGTTTGCCCATGACATGATTTTCTTTACGTTAAAGTATGTCACTATTGAACTTACATAGATTTGTTGTGTTTCTAAAAAACACTATATAATTGTTTCAATGAATCCCGAAACCTCTATAATGTCTCCATCGAATATTGATATTTTATTAGTATGCCCTGATACATTAAACGAAATATCTGCATCATATATACTTCTTATATTTTCAAGTAATGACATGAATTCCAAATTTGTCAGAACAATTTCATGATTATCAAGAAGTATTTGGCTAAACTCATATAACTTTTGACTTGGAGACTCCAACGCATAACCAACACCACTATAATCAACTGTATAAATTGGAACAGCTTCAAACTTCGTTATAACCCATTCGCTGATATTCGACGAAATTTCAATTTTTTTAATCAACTCCATTATAGTAATGATATTATAGTTGCAATCATCACAAAAAATCCGCACAATTATCAGCCTCCTAAAGGTGTATTAATATCTGTTCTATGATTAATTTTTATACCATATTTTAATAATGCATTGTAAACTATTTCATGCCAGTGTGGTACTGTGTGAAAATCAGGTAAATTAACGTCTCCAAAACCATGATCTTTATAATCAACCCATCCTATCTCTCTGCCATAGTCATCACACATTTTAATTTGTTTGACATTTCCAAATTCATCATATTTAGCCAAATATTTCGTTCCAGGACTAACTTGTTTAGGTAAATTTTTATTATAATACTCATCAGGTAAGAATAACTCAGTTTCTTTGCTATTGTCACTTCCACAAATATTATGCACCAGCACCCCTGCCACATAATACACATGCAGTTCCTCTACCTCAAGATTGTATACCGTTACTTTCTCCGCCAGTTTTTCCACTCTGACTTCTTCAACATATACAATCTCTCCGGTTTCGGTAATGAGGTTATCGCCTTTTTGAAGGTTTGATGCTGCTTTCCACTCTCTTCTGCCTTCTTTTTCTGTCATGAATGGATGGAACATGGTGGTATTGATGTCTTTTCCATCTGAGGTTTTTACGTGTACGATAACGTCGGTCTCTGACTCTTTTACTTTCGTTACCTTTTTAAGTACTCTTTCGCCTTTTTCGGTGTCATAAGACCATACCATGTCGCCCGGTTTTATTTCGTCTATTCTGGTTTCGCCATCTGCTGTGCTTACTAATGTTTCTCCGGTGAAACACTGACAGCTCAAGGTGAAGATTGAGATTGATAACCGCAATGATTCAACTATTATCTTCTCCGGGTCTCCGCTTTTTACAGCTTCCACTAGCATCCTTTACTTCCGTTAGGTTATCGGCTGCATCATATGTGTAGGATGTCTCATTTCCGTTTGCGTCTGTCTGCTTTATTATTCTGCCTCTGGCATCATACTATGTCTCTTGATTTTAGTATCGTAATACTGATCTTCGTATATTTTAGATAATAATTTATCTCCAAATGAATCTTCATTAATTTTATTATAGTTTATAAAAATCCACATCAAAAGTTCCATAATATATTTAAAAGAGCTATTACTTGATCCTATTTCATCATATGCACCGCCAATAACCTCAATAGTTCCATTTGGAATTATATTCTTCGGACACTCTTGAAAGAATTCATATATTGCATCTGCAAAATAATCATCTAATCCGATAACCGCATTTTTATTAAACAACTCATTCTGCACATTATCCATACCACAATTTCCGTAATTAATTATTATGTTTGTATTATCTGATTGAGTACGAATATACTTTACACATACCATTGCGTAATTACTTGCATGTCGAGGATTTAATCTCGCCTCTATGCATATAATTTCTTCATTCCAAAAGTATTTTTCTGAATCCATTGTCATTTTCAATTTTTTACTTGGATTATAACTAAATGGAACCTCATTATTCCAAACACGCACTTTTCTGAATCCATTGTCACTTTCAAAACTTAACATATCTAATGCACCTCAATTCCCCAAAACTCAAACCATGCCGAACCAAATTCCCTATGATATTTACTAATAACTTCAGGATGATAAAAGTTGAATTCTTTTGCATTATAATAAGCTTTTGCAGCTACATGAGCATCTTGATATCCCATTCCCTTTTCCATCATCACTGATTCAAAAACTTCATGTGCATAAAAATCTAAATCTGCACCACTTATCTTAATATTGTTTTTGTATGCATTTTCTAGTCTAGTATAGTCGTAGGATTTGACGCTTACTTATTAAATCGTATATATCTATGTACGGACTTAGTATTAATTTCTGCTGTTGTTCAATCATAAAAAACACCACCTACATTTGATATTTATATTATATCAAATATTGGCAGTATTATCTACTTTTTCAGTGCCCTCCCGACGTCCTCATAGGGTTATGTAAAACTGATTTATTTGCACAGATACAATTACCTTTTATAAAATCTTAATATTGTTCAGTGTATAATAACAAGAACGAGAGTTCAAATTATTATCAACAATTGTTATTAGAGCAAAATAGTTGTACAATATAGTTTTATATTATAAATCCACGACTCATAACTTTAATAAAATGTCAATTAAATATTCATATCACACAACTCCAGTATATTAAGATTTCTATCTACCAACATATTATTCATATCCAGAAATATTACTTCTTCACGGGCAATTTCTTTTTTGAATTCCAAAGCGCCATCCTGCGTATTTAAAAAATGCAATTCTTTATTTTTATCGCGCTGTCTATAGTAGAATATTTCAACAATGACTTTATTTATGCATTGTGAATATGCAATCTTTCCAAAACGCACATTTGTATCACTTAAATACTCCCAAAGAAGATTCCCATCAAAATCATAACAAGCTACACGTCCAAATAATTCTGATACAATAATTCTATCCTTTTGTTTAATTACAGAATTAAATAGTGTGAATCTTGAAGGCTTAATCCGCTTAGTTCCTAAACTTATAAATGAATCTTCTACTAGATACTGTTCTCCACATATATCCATCGGCAACGTTTCAACATCTTGCTGATTTTCAATAAAATCACCTTTCATCGTAAAAACATCTATACTGCCATCAATGTAAATTATATGTGCTTTTTCATCCATAATTAATACAGCTTCAATGCATTTTTGTGTTGTCACGGTTTTTATATTATAATTATTTTTCATATCATAAATATAAAATTTTTTTTCGTAAATAGCCGAAAGAATATAATTTCCATCATTAGAAACAGCTATTCTATCACCTCCTGCACCACATATAACATTTAAAGAATTTTTTTCAATTAAATTCTTCTGTTCAATTAGATAAATTATTGCCTTTCCTTTAGGTTCTTCTATATATTCAAATTTCAATAAATATCTTTGATTTTGAGATTTTATAAGCATATTTACCACATCCTTCCAATTTCTTCAATATATTCTATCGCATCAAGAAGTGATAACTCCCTTATTAATTTCATATCAAAATTATATCTTGAGAAAAATCTGTACCATTCATCATTATAACTCCTAGCCTTTGATAAATGTTCATGTTTTTCAATCCATACACCAAAATCTGCTTCATTTATGTCAATTCCCATTAATTTAAAGTATTTTTTATATTTCTGTGGAAAAATATGATGTGCATGATAATCACTCCCAGGATCTCCAATTCCATTCTCATCATTCTTCATATTTTCACCCAACTTACATCTATTATGCACCAGCACCCCGGCCACATAATACACATGCAAGTCCTCTACCTCAAGATTGTATACCGTTACACTCTCTGCCAGTTTTCCACTCTGACTTCTTCCACGCATACACTCTCTCAAGTTTCGGTGATGAGGTTATCGCCTTTTTGAAGGTTTGATGCTACTTTCCATTCCCTTATGTCTTCTTTTTCTGTCATGAACGGGTGGAACATGGTGGTATTGATGTCTTTTCCATCTGAGGTTTTTACGTGTACGATAACGTCGGTCTCTGACTCTTTTACTTTCGTTACCTTTTTAAGTACGTTTTCGCCTTTTTCGGTGTCATAAGACCATACCATGTCTCCCGTTTTTATTTCATCAATTCTCGTTTCGCCTTCTGCTGTGCTTACTAATGTTTCTCCGGTGAAACACTGACAGCTCAAGGTGAAGATTGAGATTGATAACCGCAATGATTCAACTATTATCTTCTCCGGGGCTCCGCTTTTTACAGCTTCCACAAAGGATACGCTGTCCATGGAGATATTTACGGCTTTTAGTACCCATGCCGCTGCCTCGCCAAGGGCTGCTGTTGCCACACATGTGATTAATGCCTGCACTATAAAGCCTTTTGCGAGTGCAAAGGTAAGTCCTAAGATGCTTGCTTCGCCCGCATATATCATGCGTATCTGCTGTGCCACATCATATGCTGTCACTGCCATGTTTGCCCATGACATTATTTTCTTCACGTTAAAGTATGGCACTATTACGCTGTCTATTGTTGACTGTATTCCCTGTGCGATGGTTGTATCCATCAGTGAGAAGTAGCCTGTCGGGTCTGTGTTCATGACAGGGTTTGCATTTGCATACAGGTATTTATGCAGGCTTACAGGATTATCTAACGAGCCGGCATAGCTGGTGGTAAATCTGCCTGTCTCAGGGCTCATGTATCTTGCTCTTAGGTAGTAAAGCTCTGTATTCTCATTGTGTGGTACTTTCTCACACCAAAGTTGCCGTGTGCCTGTTTACTCAGTTTAAGTGATTCCTGTGCAAATAACCTCGTTTTAACGATAACTCGCTCTCGCTCCATTCGGATGTAGCGGTTCTAGGCTCGTTTTCTCGCCAAGTACCGACGTCCTCATAGGGTTATCGTGTAAAGCTGATTTATTTGCACAACTAACATAATGAAATAATTTCTATAAATGACATAAAAAGCATTAAATATTTTACCATTGTAACAACCACATACCCAATTTTTACACTTTTACAGCACCATATTCATCCACCTTAAACTTATCACCCCACAGAGTAGAATCGTCATATATAGCACCTTTCCATGTACAGTTTTCTAATCCTTTACATGTCATATTGGCGCCTCTCAAATCGCATCCTGAAAAATTAGTGTCATTAATTAATGAATCAGAAAAATCTGCATTCCTGAATGATGAACAACTGAAATCACTGTGTAATAACCATGCAGTTTTAAATGTACAGTGATCAAAATTCGAATTTGCTTTCACCATGATTAACTTACTTTCATCAAAACAAGATTGAAAAAAGTCTGACCCTATCAATTCTGCTGAGCGGAAATCGCAGCCTATCAAACTTACTTTACTCATATCAAAATTATTTAATAAGCACCGATGAAAACATATGTGATCCATCTTCATCTCTCTAAAATTATCTACATTAAATTCAAGAGGAACATCATGTGTTCGATAAATTCTTATCATTTTAACTATTCCCCCAATCTACAGAATCTAATATTACATCTACCCAGTTAATTATATTGTCTTGATTACCACCTCTCCACGGCATCATACTTATTTTTATATTAGCAATTCTACTGGCAATATACCTATGATTTCCATCAACAATAATATTTCCATCAACCTTATTTTGCCTTTTAGAGAATATTATCTACCAATGTCAATCATTTTTATTTAACTCAAAATTACTTAGTTCTATGTCTTTGTCTATAAACCTCTCTACTTCTTCTGTTATCCTAATTCCCAAAATATGCTCCTCTATATATGATACCTTATCTATAGGAAAATACAATGAAAACTCATTAGTTACAACATTTTTTTTTGCACTTTTAAAACATTTATTCGCTTCTTTAAACATCCCATTTTTCATATATATATGCCCCAAGCGTCTGTACGTAAATACAAAGTCAGGACACTTTTCTATAGAACTTTCAAGATATTTTCTTTTTAAATTTTCATCGTCATAAAATTTCCAAGAAGTAATGTAATCACATATTGCATACTTTCGATTGTCATTCCAATCACGGCTCACTAAAACATCGTAATCAGAGTCCATTCCACAATAATAGTTTTGTAAATATAGCTTTATTATCAATGCCTCAAAATTATTTTTTTCTAATTTTAGTATCTCATTAAGATAGTAAATTGCAGAATCATCATCCACAAATGGAAATAGCAATCTTACCAAAGCATATTCGAACAAAGTATCTACATTTTTATTCGCTAACAATCTATGTTTCAATATTATTTCTAATTGTTCATAATCATTAGCAACTAAACATGTCTCTATATCATTCATTGCATCACCTCATTTTATAATTCAATAAAACCATAAATATTACCACTCAATTGAATGTTTCTTTATTTCACTTGACCATCCCTTAAATATATCCATGTTAAGCAATCTGCCATCTTTGATATAAATCCTAATTTCTGCCTTATAACCATTCATATGAGTTCTGATTTGTAATGGTCCATCATTTAAATCATACTTCTCTTCTACTCTTCTTATTTCTAAAGCAGAATCCATAATAGAATTTTCGGAATCTCCTAAATCTAAAATCCTATTTTTTCGATGGTCTTTTGAAAATATATGTGCTTCCGACTCTTTTTTTATAACATCATCGTCAATTTCACACGTATTATGCACCAACACCCCCAGCCACATAATACACATGCAGGTCCTCTACTTCAAGATTGTATACTGTTACTTTCTCCGCCAGTTTTTCTACCCTGACTTCTTCCACGCATATACTCTCTCCGGTTTCGGTGATGAGGTTATCACCTTTTTGAAGGTTTGATGCTGCTTTCCATTCCCTTATGTCTTCTTTTTCTGTCATGAATGGATGGAACATGGTGGTATTGATGTCTTTTCCATCTGAGGTTTTTACGTGTACGATAACGTCGGTCTCTGACTCTTTTACTTTCGTTACCTTTTTAAGTACTCTTTCGCCTTTTTCAGTGCTTACTAATGTTTCTCCGGTGAAACACTGACAGGTTAAAGTGAAAAGTGAGACTGATAACCGCAATGATTCAACTATTATCTTTTCCGGGTCTCCGCTTTTTACTGCTTCCACAAAGGATACGCTGTCCATGGAGATATTTACGGCTTTTAGTACCCATGCCGCTGCCTCGCCAAGGGCTGCTGTTGCCACACATGTGATTAATGCCTGCACTATAAAGCCTTTTGCGAGTGCAAAGGTAAGTCCTAAGATGCTTGCTTCGCCCGCATATATCATGCGTATCTGCTGTGCCACATCATATGCTGTCACTGCCATGTTTGCCCATGACATTATTTTCTTCACGTTAAAGTATGGCACTATTACGCTGTCTATTGTTGACTGTATTCCCTGTGCGATGGTTGTATCCATCAGTGAGAAGTAGCCTGTCGGGTCTGTGTTCATGACAGGGTTTGCATTTGCATACAGGTATTTATGCAGGCTTACAGGATTATCTAACGAGCCGGCATAGCTGGTGGTAAATCTGCCTGTCTCAGGGCTCATGTATCTTGCTCTTAGGTAGTAAAGCTCTGTATTCTCATTGTGTGGTACTTTCTCACACCAAAGTTGCCGTGTGCCTGTTTACTCAGTTTAAGTGATTCCTGTGCAAATAACCTCGTTTTAACGATAACTCGCTCTCGCTCCATTCGGATGTAGCGGTTCTAGGCTCGTTTTCTCGCCAAGTACCGACGTCCTCATAGGGTTATCGTGTAAAACTGATTTATTTGCACATGAGCATACCATCCTAATTATACAAACTCATAGTACGTTTATTGAGTTAATTCTTCAATCGTAAAATTATATGGTTTAATATATCGTTCTCCCTCATCTATACGTAAAAATAATTCTTCATTGAAGGGAATTTTACCATCATGTAGAAATCTATCATCAATTATTGATTTATCAGCAACAATTTTATTCAAAATACATTCGTCACACATATACCTCTCGTAATATTTTTCTATTAATACCTCTCTTTTATGAAGCATTCTGCAAATATCATCAGGACATATATCCTTAATTATAGCTACTGGAAAACTTTTTGAAAGATATCCATAATAATTAATAATAGTTTTTCCATTATTTTCACTGATTAAATACCACTCTAGATTGCTATCATCCTCCAATCTACACCATATTCCAAATTTTGATTCTAATTCATCAGCTATTAGCTTAGAATTATATCTTTCAGTTTTTGCTATTGCTTTGCTAAATACACAAGATAAATCTTTCACCATCTAAATACCTCCATATTAATCAAACCAATTATATTCTCCGTTATTATTGGCTACTCCAAGTCTCATTCTTTTGCTAACTTCATCTAAAAAGTACTTTCTTTCACTAATACTATATTGGCCTTTTGTAACACTACCAACAAATTCATGAATGTGCGGATTTGTATGAGCCAATTCATTACCATGAGTTGAATAGTCAATACGATATATTATTCGTCCAAATTCGTCTGATATGAATACGGAAGTTTCCACTTGATGGCTGGTATTTCCTAATCTTTTGTATATCTCCTTTGTATTTGGTGCTTGATATCCATATTGAACATTCTTATTTAAATTTTCATCATATTCATCTGGTAAAAATAATTCATCTCCATTTTCAATCGTTCCCCCACACTTATTATGCACCATTACCCCGGCCACATAATACACATGCAGTTCCTCTACCTCAAGATTGTATACCGTTACTTTCTCCGCCAGTTTTTCCACTCTGACTTCTTCAACATATACAATCTCTCCGTTTTCGGTAATGAGGTTATCGCCTTTTTGTAGGTTTGATGCTGCTTTCCATTCTCTTCTGCCTTCTTTTTCTGTCATGAATGGATGGAACATGGTGGTATTGATGTCTTTTCCATCTGAGGTTTTTACGTGTACGATAACGTCGGTCTCTGACTCTTTTACTTTCGTTACCTTTTTAAGTACTCTTTCGCCTTTTTCGGTGTCATAAGACCATACCATGTCTCCCGGTTTTATTTCGTCGATTCTAGTTTCGCCTTTTTCAGTGCTTACTAACGTTTCTCCGGTGAAACACTGGCAGGTTAAAGTGAAAAGTGAGACTGATAACCGCAATGATTCAACTATTATCTTTTCCGGGTCTCCGCTTTTTAAGTATACTATTATAGTCGGAGAAAACTTATCCGAGAAGAAGTCTGAAAATGCTGAATGATTCGTTCAAACTTCAGAACTTCTCGGATAATAATACCAGCATTACACTAATACTTCCTGTATACTTTCTCTAATAATTAATATGATTATTTATACAGAATAACTTCATATCATTTTCAAACATCTTATAATCAATTTTACCCTTTCCCTTAATTGATTTAATTGATTTAAGTAAATTCGCAATAATTAATTTTTTCTTTTCATCCATATCAGCATTAATATAATCATTATAATCAATAAACATTTGTACGTCTGCAAATCCATATTCGGTAGAACACAATTTCTTTTCCTTATATTTTCCTTGTGTTATAAGTTCTTGTGGAGCAATAATAGGAATAAGTCCAACTATATCAATAATATCACTATATTTTTTATCTTTAAAAAATATATGAATATTCTGACACAATTCGTATATTTCATTATCAATACCATAGATATCCTTATAATACATTGGTGAATTTATATTTAATTCCATAACTTACCATCCTTTTGAATTTAGTGGTGGATACTCACTGTACTTATAATAATAGTATTCAAGTCACCAACCACCAGTTCAACTGGTGGTTGGTGAAAGACCCTATAAGGGTCATTGCTTGCACGCCTAAAAGGCGGGTGTCACAAGCACTATTACTTGCTACCGCTAAAAAGCGGTGTCATCTTCATTTTTTGATTCATCTGACTGTTCTTGGATATATTTCTTGATTGCTTCCTCTGTTACATTTCCTACTGTTGCAACATAATATCCTCTTGCCCAGAATGCTTTATTCCACTTGTTCTGTAATTCTGGATGCCTATCATATATCATCAGCGTACTTTTTCCTTTTAGGTACCCTACAAAATTCGATACACTTAATTGGAGCGGAATGCAAACGCATAAATGCACATGATCTGCGCAAACAGCACCTTCCACAAATTCTTCTGATGTTCCATCAGTGCGTCCTGTTCTGCCCTGTTAGGTGTTTGTATCGTATGTAAATTCTTCTGATGTTCCATCTGCATAGACCGCCTTTATGAGGTTGTCAAGACTGTCATATGTATATATTGTCTTTGTGCCGTCAGGGGCTGTCTCTGATGTTTTATTGTTTCTGTAGTCATATTCATATACCGTTACTTCGCCGGATGGTGAGGTTGACGATATGATGTTTCCTGCACTGTCATAGCTGTAAAGTGTTGTGTATTTTCTCTTTACGCCGTCTTCATCTGTTCTTGTGACGGATGAGGTTTTGCATCTTCCCTCACTGTCGCAGGTAAATTCGGTGACATTGCCAGCCAAATCATATAACAACTTCTTGACATATACCTCTAATCTTTAAGATTGTTATAAATTATAAACTCCATATTATTTCTTGAAGTGTATCTCCACAGCAATCCAATTCATAATTTCCATTTTCCCTTAATATCCCCCTATACCAAATTCCCGGTTCTTCTTCAGTTTCAACAATATAGTATTGATAAAATTTTATCACCTTCTTAGGCTTCATTAACTCATATTTCTGTTGCATAAAAAAATCATCTTCTATACACTCAAAACAATCAAAATATGAGTTTTCACCATATTCAGACAAAGCAAAGAATTTTCCTTCTACAAACGTAAGGATTTCATATGTTCCTAACAACTCATTTAACACTTGTAATTCACTATCTATAAACTTTGTAGTCAATCGAATCATTTTGTCCACACTCCTAATTCGAATTTATCAATAATATTACCAACATCATCAAATATTAAATGATAATCCCACTTTGTTTTATATTTACCATTAATCCCTCTCGTTTGTATTTCAATATTCAAATGGTTTATCGGATTATTATATCCTTTTGATAAAATTTTATGTGCAAATTCACCAACATCCATTCTAAATATAATTTTAGTTTTTTCATCAAGCTGAAAAATACTATTATTACCATTATGTGTTTTTTTCCCTTTTTTCATCATATCAATTAAAGATTGTAATCCACCTATATTACTAGAATCGACTGCTGACTCATTACTATTTACAATGTTATCTTCATCTCCACACGTATTATGCACCAGCACTCCTGCCACATAATACACATGCAAGTCCTCCACCTCAAGATTGTATACTGTTACTTTCTCCGCCAGTTTTTCTACCCTGACTTCTTCCACGCATACACTCTCTCCGGTTTCGGTAATGAGCTTATCACCTTTTTGAAGGTTTGATGCTGCTTTCCACTCTCTTCTGCCTTCTTTTTCTGTCATGAATGGATGGAACATGGTGGTATTGATGTCTTTTCCATCTGAGGTTTTTACGTGTACGATAACGTCGGTCTCTGACTCTTTTACTTTCGTTACCTTTTTAAGTACGTTTTCGCCTTTTTCGGTGTCATAAGACCATACCATGTCTCCCGGTTTTATTTCATCAATTCTCGTTTCGCCTTTTTCAGTGCTTACTAATGTTTCTCCGGTGAAACACTGACAGGTTAA
>CAMHLZ010000012.1 GCA_946186125.1 uncultured Lachnospira sp.
AAAATTAGTTGAAATCATGACCGAGCTTATATCAGTAATGAAAAAGATTACAACGAATCTGGAAGACAAGAAAAAGTTGCAAATTCAAGTCCAGTCGCTACAGGAAAAACTAAGGAAAGAGATTGGAAATTTATTTCCTAAAAAAGAATGGGAGTTATTGCAAGGAAAAAATGTTTTTAAAAAAAATGGTCCATTGAGTAAAATTTGTATATCAGAAGAGGAATATAAAAGCATACAATGTTATGATGGGTTTATGACATTTTTTAAAAAATATAATGAAACAAGAGCAAATATATATAGTACAGAAGAAAAAAGTACGGCAATTGCTTTTCGAATTGTGAATGATAATCTTCCAAAGTATGTGAGAAATAGTGATAATTTTCAGCAGATTTGTAAAGAAATTCCAGAAGTTGTAGAACAAGTAAAGAAAACGTATAATAATTTGACAAGTTATTTTGAAATTGATTGTTATCCAAGCCATTGGGGACAGAAGGGAATTGAAAAATACAATTCTGTAATTGGTGAAATGAATAACCAACTAAACCTTGCGATACAAAAAAGAAAAGAATCAAAATTTAGAAAATATAAGATGCAGGTGTTGTATCAACAAATTCTTAGTGATAGAGAAGAACAGTCTTTTGTGTATCAACAGGATCAGGAGGTTTTTCATGCAATAGATGAACTTTCAGAAGTTGTTGAAAGTAGTGAGTTAAACGAGGCAATTAAATTGTTGAACTCTCATAACATTAACGAAACTGAAATATTTATTCCATATGCAAAATTAGCTGAAGTATCTGTGAAAATGAAAATGGGGTGGAATGGATTAGAGCAGGCATTTATAAATGATTTGCAACAACAGTATCCAAAGAAAGACTATGAAAAATTGGTAGAACAATTAAAAAAAGAGAAAAAAGTTTTTTCATTGCAAGAAATAAAAGAGACTGTTATGACTATTAAACATGAAGAAGATTGGCAGTTTGTCAGTTTATTAGATTGTATTGAAAGTTATCAAAAACAATTGAAAGAAACAAAAGATGCATATATAGAATATGCAAAAACATACGCAGATTCAAGCAGTTCATCCTTACAAGGAAATGATGTAGCACCGATAAAAGCATTCTTAGATAGTTGTCTGCAATTGGTACAATGGTGTAAACTGTTTGAATATTCTGATTTGTATGGTAATAGAGATAAAGTTTTTTATGGAGGAGCAGACACAATCTTACTTATATTCGAGTCACTAAATTCTGTATATAATAAAACGAGAAACTATGTGACTATGCGACCGGGACAAGCTAGAAAGATGCATTTAATGTTTGATTATCCGGAATTTGGTGGTGGTTTTAGCAATAGTAAAGTGGACTCTTATGGTACAATTTTGCTTCGTGATGAAAAAAATTATTATTTAGCAGTTATAAAAAAAGGGATAAAATTATCATTGGAAGATATTACAAATGAAAATGATTGTTATGAACGTTTAAGTTATAGGTTGTTTCCTGATGTAAAAAAAATGATACCGAAATGTTCTATTAGCATGAAAGAAGTTAACTCTCATTTTGAGAAATCAAATGATAATTATAAGATTATGAACGAAAAATATGCAAAAGAATTACTTGTGGAAAAAGAAGATTATGAACTTTACTTTGTAAATCTTTATGATGATAAGAAGAAGTTTCAAAAAGATTATTTGAAAAAAACCGGAGACGAAAAAGGGTATAGAAAAGCATTAGAACGCTGGATTCGTTTTTGTATTCGATTTTTACAAGCCTATAAAAGCACAAAGGATTATGATCTTAGTGAACTGGAGCCAATTTCTAAGTTTCGTTCCTTAGATGAATTTTACGATAAATTGAATACTTTATTATACAAAATAGAGTGGAAAAATATATCAAGAAAACAAATTAAGCAGGAGTCATCTGGTCAGTTGTATTTATTTGAATTATATAACAAAGATTTTTCAGAACATGCAAAAGGTAAGAAAAATCTATTTACATTGTATTGGGAACAAATTTTTAGGGTGGAAAATTTAAAGAATCCTGTAATTAAATTATCTGGTGGTGCGGAGATGTTCTATCGTAAGGGTGCCATTCAAAAGCCATATGTACATAAAAAAGGTTCCATGTTGGTGGATAAAACTTTTATTGATAAGAACGGAGTAAGAAAAACACTTCCAGATAATGTTTATAAAGAGTGGTCAGATTTTATGAATAAAAAGATAAAATCTGTCAGCCAGGAGGCAAGTAAATATAAAGATTTTGTCAATTGTCATGAAGCGAAATATGATGTTACAAAAGATATACAACAGCTCAATTTGAATTTCATGTTCCTATTACTTTGAATTATTCAGCATTAGGAAAAGGACAAATAAATGATGGTGTATTAGATTGTCTATCTCAGAAAGAAAAATACAATGTAATTGGAATTGATCGTGGTGAAAGGAATTTGCTTGCATACTGTGTGGTAAATCAAGATGGTCATATTTTAGAACAAGGAACATTTAATACAATTGTAGGTGGAAATAATCAAGAAGTAGATTATAAACAGAAGTTACAGGAAAAAGAAGTTAATCGACAAGAAGCCAGAAAAGAATGGAAAAACATCGGAAAAATTAAAGAATTAAAGAGTGGTTATTTATCTCAAGTTATCTATCAATTAACTCAAATGATGGTAAAATATGATGCTATTGTCGTTATGGAAGATTTAAATGTTGGATTCAAACGTGGTCGATTTAAAGTTGAACGACAGGTTTATCAAAAATTCGAAAAAGCACTTATTGATAAATTAAATTATTTAGTAACCACAAAAGATGAAAATCAACATGGTATAGCAGGTAGCGTTAGTAATGCATATCAATTGACTGAAAAATTCAAATCATTTAAAGATATGGGAAAACAAAATGGAGTGTTATTTTACGTGCCTGCAGGTTATACCTCGAAAATTGATCCAACTACCGGATTTGTAGATGTTTTGAATCGAACAGGATTAACAAATACTACTGCAAGAAAAGAGTTCTTTGCAGCCTTTGATGATATTTTCTATTCTAAAGAAGATGAAATGTTCGCATTTTCTTTTGATTATAGTAGGTTTAAAGTGTTTCAGGAAATGCATAGAAAAAAATGGACAGTTTACACGAATGGTATTAAATACATATATTCATCTAAGCAAAGAAAAGAAATTTTAATAGATGTTACAAGAATGATGAAGGAAGTATTAGAAAAGGCTGGTATAACAAACTACGATAATCTATATCGTCAAATATTGAATATTGAAGCAGATAAAACGCATGCTGAATTTTGGAAATCGTTACAATATGTATTTGAAAGAACCATGCAATTAAGAAGTAGTCAAACTGATAATGGAGAGTCAAATTTGGAAGACAAGATAATATCACCGGTTAAAAATGTTGATGGAGTGTTTTATGAGTCAAATGGAGATTATCATGATCTTACAAATCCGGCAGATGCTGATACAAACGGAGCCTTTCATATTGCAAAAAAAGGATTGCTTCTTGTTGAAAATGTAAAGAAGACAGGTAGAGGAGCAAATGGAAAATGGCATCCTAAAACGAAAAACATTTCTAATAAGGATTGGTTTGCATTTGTTCAAAAATAAGAGGTGATTTTTTGCAAGGTGAAATATTAATTACACAATTAAATGATTTCATTTTTTGTCCGGCATCTATCTATTTTCACAATTTATACGGCAATACAGACAGAATGCTGTTTCAATCAAAAAAGCAAATTAATGGAACAGCTGCTCATGAAAAAGTAGATAATAATACTTATAGCAGTAAAAAATGTATTCTGTCTGCAATTGATGTATATTGTGAAAAATATGGATTATCTGGGAAAATTGATTTATACAATGTTGACACTGGCGTATTAACAGAAAGAAAACGAACTATTAAAACAATTTATGACGGATATATTTTTCAAGTATACGCACAGTATTTTGCATTGATAGAATTAGGATATCATGTAAAAAAAATAAATTTGTATAGTATGACTGACAATAAAAAATATAACATAAAACTACCGGGTGACGATGAAGAGATGTTAAACAAATTTGAACAAACCATTCAGGATATGAGGAGCTTTCGCTTAGAACAATTTGAGCAAAGTAATCCTTTGAAATGTAAGAATTGCATCTATGAACCTGCTTGCGATAGGGGGATAAAATAAATGTTAGAAAGAACAGATTTTAATAAAAAACAATTAGTCTTCTTATTTACACTACAAGGTGAAAAGTTAGCATTTAAAAATGATAATCTGGTAGTGTTGGATAGTGAAGGTAAAATAAAATATCAGACAACCTGTTATCAGATTTTTATGATTTTTGTGGTGGGCGATTTATCAATTACAACAGGATTAATTCGAAGAGCGAGTAAGTTTCAGTTTACGATTTGTTTATTTACTGCATCTTTTAAATTGTATTCTATAATTGGTAATCGTATGGAGGGAAATACATTATTACATCGCAAACAGTATGCATATGAAGGTGATGAAATAGCACAGTTTATTGTTTATAATAAAATCCGAAATCAACGTGAAACTCTTAACAAGATTCGAAAGAAAAGTAAGTTTTGTAAGGAAACAATAAACATTTTGGATAGCTATTTGAAACAATTGAATGAAAATCAGTTACCAGCCGACTCTTTATTGGGAGTGGAAGGATCGGCTTCCAGAGTTTACTTTCCGGAGGTGTTTAGCAATGTTATGTGGAAAGGAAGAAAACCGAGAGTAAAAGCTGATTATGTTAATACGATTTTAGATATTGGTTATACATTACTTTTCAATTTTGTAGACTCTCTTCTACAGGTATTTGGATTTGATGTATACTGTGGCGTGTATCATAAAGAGTTTTATATGCGAAAATCTTTGGTTTGCGACATTATGGAACCTTTAAGACCAATTATTGATTGGAGAGTACGAACTGCAATTAATTTAGAACAGTTTCAAAAAGAAGATTTTCAAATTATTCAAAACCAGTATTGCTTGAATTATAAAAGCTCAGCTAAATATGTTACGGTTTTATTGGAAGAGATTTTACAACATAAAAATGAGATATTCATTTATGTGCGTGATTATTATAGGAATTTTATGAAAGGAAGAGAAATTGAAAAATACAGATGTTTTGAATTGGGGGTGAAAGAGTGATTATTATCAGTTATGATATTTCCGATGATAAACTTAGAACCAAGTTTTCTAAGTATTTAACACGATTTGGACATAGAATACAATATTCTGTATACGAAATTGATAATAGCGAACGAGTGTTGGAAAATATTAAGACAGATATAACAAATAGGTTTGAAAAAAGGTTTACTCAGTCGGATAGTGTTTATATTTTTCAATTATCAGCAGCATGCAAGACAATACGGTATGGATATGCAAAAAATGAAGAAAAAGATTTTGTTGTTTTGAGTTAAAAATTGCAAACCTTAGTCTTAATATGGTATAATCAATTTAATATAGTCTGGATAACATAGAAAATTGGATGGTTTTAACAAAAAAAGTAATTATTATTAGTTGAAAATAGTTGAGTATGACCTGTTAAGGGTTTGAAAGGCTATATAATTTCTACTTTGTGTAGATTCCATGGTCCTTGACATGCCGACCAAAGTTTGAAAGGCTATATAATTTCTACTTTGTGTAGATAATCACCACCTAGACCTAGTTTAATTAAAGTTTGAAAGGCTATATAATTTCTACTTTGTGTAGATTGATGTGTCTTTCAATAGATAAATCAGAGTTTGAAAGGCTATATAATTTCTACTTTGTGTAGATACTGACAGGAATCCACTTCTGTGTAGGGTTTGAAAGGCTATATAATTTCTACTTTGTGTAGATATTTCTATCTCCTTTCCAACATCATTTGTTTGAAAGGCTATATAATTTCTACTTTGTGTAGATAGGCAGACTTTTTGCGGACTTCTTGCGTTTGAAAGGCTATATAATTTCTACTTTGTGTAGATGCTACAGTTGCGTTATTTGTGCGTAATTCAGTTTGAAAGGCTATATAATTTCTACTTTGTGTAGATAATAGTAACTCTAATCTGATTTGAACGTTTGAAAGGCTATATAATTTCTACTTTGTGTAGATCAGAAGATGGTTGGTTTAGAGCGTCACAGTTTGAAAGGCTATATAATTTCTACTTTGTGTAGATAGTAATACGCCTACAATTCCAACCGTGTTTGAAAGGCTATATAATTTCTACTTTGTGTAGATGTCATCCCAAAAATTCCAAAAATTCCGTTTGAAAGGCTATATAATTTCTACTTTGTGTAGATGAAACATCAACTTCTGTTTTAACAGGGTTTGAAAGGCTATATAATTTCTACTTTGTGTAGATCTATTGCAAGACATTACAATACCTTTAGTTTGAAAGGCTATATAATTTCTACTTTGTGTAGATTCATATTTTCTGTTTTTTTCCATGAATAGTTTGAAAGGCAATATAATTTCTACTTTGTGTAGATATTCATCTTGACAATCCTGAAAAGTATGTTTGAAAGGCTATATAATTTCTACTTTGTGTAGATACACTGAATTTGCGTACAACAGGGATAGTTTGAAAGGCTATATAATTTCTACTTTGTGTAGATCATGTAGTGGAACTACTAACGGATTCGTTTGAAAGGCTATATAATTTCTACTTTGTGTAGATTGCAATTGATACATTTGCGGACATGGTGTTTGAAAGGCTATATAATTTCTACTTTGTGTAGATATTATTGAGCCATTAACAGATATTAGAGTTTGAAAGGCTATATAATTTCTACTTTGTGTAGATTCCATTTTCGTAAGCTTCAACCGCTCGTTTGAAAGGCTATATAATTTCTACTTTGTGTAGATTACAGAGAGTTTATGTCGACTTATCCACGTTTGAAAGGCTATATAATTTCTACTTTGTGTAGATAAGAAGTATTAGATATAACAAAAAAAGCGTTTGAAAAACTATAGAATTTCTACTTTGTGTAGATTATGGTACGACAGGAATATATATGCAGTTTGAAAAACTATAGAATTTCTACTTTGTGTAGATACGAGCTTGTAGGGGTATTTCTATGCCGTTTGAAAAACTATAGAATTTCTACTTTGTGTAGATAATTAATCATCTCCCTTCAATTTCAGTGTTTGAAAAACTATATAATTTCTACTTTGTGTAGATGTCCGTGTTATTGGGACTTTTAGTCCGTTTGAAAAACTATAGAATTTCTACTTTGTGTAGATTTTCAGTAATACTTTTTTATTTGGAAAGTTTGAAAAACTATAGAATTTCTACTTTGTGTAGATTAATCAGGTCACATATAGCCTGGAATGTTTGAAAAACTATAGAATTTCTACTTTGTGTAGATTTTGTGAATTTGCCTAATCATATCAGGGTTTGAAAAACTATAGAATTTCTACTTTGTGTAGATACAGATGCGACGATATGAAAAATGCATTTGAAAGGCTATAGAATTTCTACTTTGTGTAGATAGAGCCTTGTTAATGGGTTAAGGTGTAAAATAAACATTCAAACAAATTAAGGAGATGATACAATCAGTGAACGAAAACGAATTAGATTTACAATTAAAACAAAATGCTATTGAAAAGTACGGTAATATTATACGTATAAAAAAATATGGTGCTGAAGAAATAGCATATCAAGAAAAAATAATTAAAGCTGAATTAAAAGCTTTGGATATTGATATGAAAGAATTGGAGGAATATTAAAATGGAAGAAAGCGGAATGACTGATTTACAATTTAAAGCATATACAAGACTAATTATAAAACTTTTAGAAAACGCAAAGAGTCAACCAACAAAGGAAGCTACCGATGAAAGTTTAGATGAATTAATAGCTGATTTCAAAGATGATCTTAGTTTCTAAATAATTAAATTATGCTAACAAGCAGAGAATAGAGTAAACAGCAACGTAAAGTGTATCAATAAAAAGCCTGCTATCATTTAGTGATGTGTTGTATGTCGTTTTCGATGATAGCAGGTAGACAAATATATATAATAATAAACGTCGAAAATACTTAGTTATATTGATTAAGGCATTACATGATAAAGGGTAAGAACAAAAAATGAATAGAGAAATATATGCAACAGATGGAGAATATACCTTATTGCCATTATCTGATGAAGATCGTGAAAATTACGCAGAGTTGTACAAACAGATAAATGGTGAACATACACTTTTTTTAAATCCTTATTGCAAAGATATGATGTGGAAACAGGTTCTTGAAGGAACAGAAAAAGTTTTTTCAATATTTAATTGTAATGGAGAATACTGTGGAAGTACGGAGATACAGCGTCCGGAATCAGATATCCCGGAAATAGGTATAGATCTTCTTGAAAATATGAGAAATAAAGGAATAGCAACCAGAGTTGTTGTTATGTTAGCAAAAAGGGCTTATCAAGATAAACCAGTAGAATACTATCTGATAAGAATATCATCTAAAAACAAACACAGCAAACACGTTTTTGAGAAATTAGGTGCAATTCCTATAGGAACTACCGAAAGTAGATTTAATACTTTAATGAATAGTTTAAGAAATATCATAGAAAATACGGACGTATGTAATGATGTTAAGGAAAGATTTGAAAAATATTTTGGCGAATGTACCGATACTGATGAGGAAGAGATAGTATACGAATATAAATTAATTCCAAAAATATTTATATAATCTTTAATTAGTGTTCAAACAATATATATACAAGCCCAGCCTGACTTGAAAGAATTAAATACATTTTTTATTTCATCATATAAAACTATTTAGATTTTTTTTGATAAAGATGTTAAAAAATCTGTTATATCTTCATCTGTATGATTATGATTTTTTAGCCAATTAATAGAGTTTGTTATTATTTCCGGCGGAATTTCATCAGGGTTATAATTGGCCTTTAATTCTATAGCTTCTTTGATCCATCCACCCAAAGTTTTACCGTCTGCTTTAGCCCTTGCTTTTAAATATTCATGGTATTCTTTGGGAACATCTAAAGGAATACGACTATAGTTATTCTTTTGCCACTTGATGCTAGCCTTTTTTTGAGCTTCAGTTGACATATTGTCACCTCCTAATTATCATTTTTTAATTATAACAAATGTATATTATAATATCAATGTACATTTTTAAGGATTTTTTATTAAAAATATATGTAATTAATTTATAATCAAATTTAAAAAAAATCATTTGACATATTATCGGTATACCGATAATATAATATTAAGAGGGTAAGCGCAGAATAGCAGCCCGTTCCACAAATTACTCTTTTTATGAGATAATATATCTTGCTACCAAAAAGTATTTACTTCCCGTTTTTAACAGGATGCATAAAAAACTGTTAAAACGAGATATCATTTACGCTGACGAGACAACCTGTCAGGTGTTACGCGAAGATGGAAAGGAAGCACAGTCAACTTCCTATATGTGGATTTATTCTACCGGAACAGATGGCCTTCCTGTTGTTTTATATGAATACCAACCGGGAAGAGGTGGTGCATATCCACAGGAATTCCTGAGTGGTTTTCGTGGAAAACTACAGTGTGATGGTTATCAAGGCTACAATAAAGTAGAGGATGTTCAGTTAATCTGCTGTAGTGCACATGCCAGAAGAAAGTTTTATGAAGCACTTTCAGCAGAGAAGAAGAAAACCCTTAAGCTGTTGGATGTGAATTCCAAGGAAACAATCAAGGAGCCTGAGATTCCTCAGAAAGACCTTGAAAAATATATTCCTGCTGAAATAGGAGTGGCTTATTTCAATAAACTCTTCTATTTGGAGAAAACCTATAAAGATTTATCTCCTGAAGAGCCTCAGGGGTAATTGATGTGGAAACAGTTACGGTTGAGAATCATCCGGAACTGCCACTTAGCAAAAAATAAAGTAACAGGTAAGTATGTGCGTTGTATTATTCATCGCTTACTTAAGAGGTGATAAGTATGGATTTTATTACAGAATTAAAAAAACAAAATATGAGTATTAGAATTTGTTCTCAAAAAAGTGGAATTCCTTATGCGACACTTTATCCAATAATAAAGGGAAAAGTAGACATTGGAACATGTGCATATTATACGGTTGAAAAACTAGCCAAAGCTTTAGGTTATCGCCCTGATCAAATAGTATACCATAAAGAAGACTTCCAAACTTTTAGAAATAATCTTCATCATCAAATTAAAAGAGATGAATTACAAACAGTACTTAGTATAATTGAAAATGAAGATGTTGAGTATTATAGGTTCCATAGCGATTTTATTAAAATGATGTATCTTGTTGCAACAGTTGATTATATTAGTAAAAAATATGATATTCCATTATGTGATAAATATAATGATATACGGCTACTAAAGCTAGAACAACCGTACTTTGTCGGAGATTCAGCATTAATAAAAAATGAAAGCAGGCAAGTTATTAAAGAATTTTCTAAGTATAATATCATTGAAGGAGATTTATATGATGCTGTATGATAAAAAAATAACAAAAGAAAATGCATATTTTATTATTAATCAATTCGCAAAAGAATACAGAAAAGAACTTGGGAAAATCCCTGGGGAAATAATAATTGTAGGTGGTGGTAGTATTATGTTAAATTATAAATTTAGAGATACTACACAAGATTTTGATGTGATATTAAGAACTTCATCAGAAATTAAAGATGTTATCAAGAAATTTGCAGATAAATATGAATTACCAAGGGATTGGATGAATTCAGACTTCAAAAATACTATATCGTATTCTGATAGACTTTCTGAAGTATCAAAACATTATCGAACACTTAATAATGGAACACTTGAAATACGGACTGTTTCTGGTGTTTATTTAATAGCAATGAAGCTGAGAGCACATAGGGATTATAGAAATGATATTTCCGACGCAATAGGTATTTTGATTGAGGAAATGGAATCTGGAAATTCAATTTCTTTTGAAGATATTCAAAATGCATATAAACGATTATATGATAATGATTTACCTTCAGGACTAATAGAAAGATTAAACATAATTTATAATATGAATATCAATGAACTGAAATCCTATTATAAAAAGCAATTGTTATTAGAAAAAGAAATAGGTTCACGGGTTATTTCATATATCGACAATGGTGCACACATAAATACCCATAATGTCGATTATGTCATAAATAAAATTAAAGATAAAATGAAAAAGTAAGCCCACCTTCAACTATTCGCAAAACAACAGTTTAACGAATAGTTGAGGGTGGGAATTACATACATTACCAAGGTCTGCCTATTATCTAATTATTTATATATTTTTTATCAACTTCAACATCATACCCAGTTACACGTAATATCATCATAGTTAGTTTGCTGCCTGGGCGGCTGCTCGAACAACTACCCGGATTTAAATACATAACGTTGTGCTCATCAGTTACATTATATACATGAGTATGTCCTGAAATAATAATATCTGATTTTGGAAAATTGTATGGTAAATTTCGTATATTATGAATTAAATAAAAATTAAGCTTATCAATACGAAATGCCAATGTATCAGGAATATTAACTGCCCAGATTCCTTTATCACAATTACCTTTAACCATATACATTGGTGTTCCGATTGATTTAATTTGCTTATAACATTTCTCAGTACCAAAATCACCTGCATGAATTACATAATCACAACTCTTAATAATATCAACGCAATCTTGGCATAATTTACCATGTGTATCAGAAATAACAGCTAATTGAATCATATAAATCTCCATTCCGCAGACGCTTTGTAGCGACACAAATTGATGTATGAAAACTTGATTACAAGTATAATATCATACGATATACCTACAAATACCCACGGATATTACCGTGGGTATTTGCTGTCAACATCATTAAACAGTAATGTCAATATTTTGTCCCAGGTATGGAGTGACAGATTGTTCCATCATTTTTACCATACCGGCACCTTCTGCATCAGCCATATCAAGTTGTCCTGATAAAACCTTTAATCCTACGGCTTCCTTTAACGAACCTAAATCCGCACTGTTAATAGCATCAATTGTGCTTGCCATAGAGATACTTGAAATACCTCCAATACCCATATATATCCCTCCTTCCAAATAAAATAAACTTTATAATGTAATCTGATTTGGCCATCCCTCAATATTCCCATTAAGTATAGCCGTAAACAATCTGTTTTTAACGCCGGGATTATCCAAATTTATTTGTCTAAGCAAATTTTTAACATACCCTCTCTTTGTATTACCATCGGCAATACACGGATTTTTTATAATCGGCAAATCATATTTATTCGAAAAACCGATAATCTCAGATTCGCTGATTAACATCAAAGGTCTTATTAATGTTAAACCGGTTTTATCCCAGTTTGTAACGGGTAAGAATGTTGAAAACCTGCCTTCGTACATAAGTGAAAGCATCATAGTTTCTATAAAATCGTCTTTATGATGAGCATATGCAACCTTACTACATCCAAGTTCAAGAGCTTTTTCATTTAATGCACCTTTTCTGAGTTTAGAACAAAGTGAACACGGATTAGATTCTTTTCGTTCATCAAAAACAATTGATGAAATCTTCGTCTCCACAACGTGTAACTTTACATCTAATTGTTTACATAAATTATTTATGTAAACATAATTCATATTCTTCGAACCCAAATCAACCAGAATAGCTTCAAGATTATAATTTACAGGATAAAACTTTCTTAAACCTGACAGTGCATATAACAAGGTAAGACTGTCCTTTCCACCCGAAACACCAATTGCAATCCTGTCATCATCATTAATCATATTATACATATCAATGGCCTGACGGGTATAACTGTATAAGCGCTGTAACTTCATACTTAAAAACTCTCCACAAATAATTACAAATTGACATAAGTTGCGATTAAATCAACCGTTTTATCTATACCAATCCTGCCACTGTCTACACACAAATTATAAGTTGAAGCCCTGCCCCATTCCTTATTGCTGTAATAATTATAATAATTTGCACGACGTTTATCTGTTTTAATAATCATATCTTTAGCTTTATTAGGTTTTAAGTCATATTTCTTTGAAATTCTTTCAATTCTTTTATCAAGATCAGCACATATAAAAACACTAAAAACGTTTTCCATATCCTCGAGTGCATAATCTGCACATCTTCCAACTATAATACATGTTTCTTTTTCTGCAATCTTTTTAATTGTATCAAATTGAGCAAGAAAAACCTTTTGATTAATCGGCATTTCTATCATGGTCTGAGGGTTATAAATACCGGCATATGTATCCATTACCATTGAATATAAGAAACTGTTAGTAGGTTTTTCATCATGCATTTCAAACATTTCCTGACATAAACCACTTTCCTTGGCAGCTAATTCTAACAGTTCTTTGTCATAACATTTGATGCCCAATTTTTCTGCAAGCTTAATTCCGATTTCCTTTCCGCCACTGCCAAATTGTCTTCCAATTGTAATAACAAAATGTCTATCCATAATCACTCACCCTTCCTTTCGTATGAATACCCAAGAGTTAATTATATTTTAATTATATAATATTTTAATAAAATTAACAAGAAAACAGTCCAAAATTAAAGAATTGTAAGTAGTTTTTGGAAATAATCAGGCAAATCACTTTCAAATTCCATATACTTCTGTGTACGCGGATGAATAAAGCCCAATACTTTAGCATGTAACGTCTGGCCTGTAAGATTATAAGCTGATTTTGCCGGTCCGTAGACATCATCTCCTAAAAGCGGATGGTGTATGCTTGACATATGAACTCTTATTTGATGAGTTCGTCCTGTTTCCAGTCGACATTCAATATGCGAAAAACCCTTCATATTTTTTAATACTTTATAATGAGTAACTGCATTTTTACCATTTTTATAATTTATAGCCATCTTTTTTCTTTCAATAGGATGCCTTCCGATTGGAGCATCTACTACTCCTTCTGCATCTTTAAATGTATTATAAACAATAGCCTCATAACGTCTGGTAATGGAATGATTTTTAAGTTGCAAAGCAAGACAATTGTGAGAAAAATCATTTTTGCATACAACAAGAAGACCGGTTGTATTACGGTCAATCCTATGTACGATTCCAGGTCGTAATACACCATTAATGCCAGATAAATCATTTTTACAATGATACATAAGTGCATTTACAAGAGTTCCTGAATAATGGCCTGGTGCAGGATGAACAACCATTTCTTTAGGTTTATTGATAATAATAACATCTTCATCTTCATATACAATATCAAGCGGAATATCTTCCGGCAATATATCTGGTTCACTCGCCTCAGGAATTGAAAAATGAATTATATCATCCTTAGAACATTTATAATTAGACTTTACAGTCTTATTATTTACTAATACAATCTGTTCCTTGATTATTTTTTGAAAATAACTCCTGGAAATGTCAGGATATATTTCAGATAAGACTTTATCAATCCTCAGGTTATTCATATTTTCTTCAACAGTATAAAACACATCTTCTGCCATATGCACTTATCCTTTAAATTTTATAATCATATTTAAATCGTCTTCTTTAATACCAAATAACATAATAATAAATAGTACTGCAGTTGCAACGGTTACATAACAGTCAGCTACATTAAATACCGGAAAATCGATTGCTTTTAGATAAATAAAGTCTACAACATATCCATTTGTAATACGATCAATAAAATTGCCAATAGCTCCTGCAATCATAACTACTAAAACCCATTGCAATGCTAAAACATTTCTTTTTGAATTAACTCGGTTTAGCACAACTTCTGTTCTGAATAGAATAAAAATTATCATTATCAGGACAACTATAGTAAATATAGTAAACAGATGAATCTTACCGGAAAAAATCCCCCACGCAGCTCCGCGATTTTCCAGATATCTGAATTGTAACACATCATCTATCAAAGAATATGCTTCTTTATTTTTTAAACGAATAACTGCCAAATTTTTTGTATACAAATCAAGTATCAAAAGAATTGCTCCAATTAAAAACCAACTGCAGATTTTAATTATACGTTTTAAATTATTCACTGTCTGCTCCAATCATTACACTATAATATTCTTAACAGCCATTAACATATCTTCTCGCGTAACAGTTTTATCAATGACTGCCTTACCAATTCCATCGATGAGAATAAATTTAATTACTCCTGAATCCATCTTCTTATCATTTAACGTGGCAGATACAACCTGTTCTGCATCTATTCCATTAGTATCTGTTGGTAAATCATACTGCTTTATAAGATCTATTCCATTATTATATTCTTCACATGAAATCATATTCTTTTTTACTGAAATCTCTAAAGCTGCTTTCATGCCGATTGCAACACATTCTCCGTGCAATAATGAAAAATCCTTCAATTTTTCAACAGCATGACCGATAGTATGTCCAAAATTAAGAGTTGCTCTCTCACCTTTTTCAGTAAAATCATTCTCCACTACCTCTTTTTTGGCATAACAGCTTGTAGTTACAATATATTCTAAAGCAGCTTCATCCAATGTTTTAACTTTATCTATGTTATCATTCAGCCATAGGAAGAAATCCCTGTTACGAATAAAACCGTATTTTATAACTTCTCCGATACCTGAAATGAATTCGCGGTTCGGAAGTGTTTTTAAAGAATTAAGATTAATGTATACCAACGAAGGCTGCTTAAAAGCACCAACCATGTTTTTATACCCCTTAAAATCTACACCTGTTTTTCCACCTATACTGCTGTCCACCTGAGCAAGTAAAGATGTAGGAATCTGTATAAATCTAATTCCTCTCAAATATGTTGCTGCAGCAAAACCGGTCATGTCTCCCACTACTCCACCGCCAAGTGCAATTAACATATCATTTCTATCGAATTTCTCTTTTATTAAAACTTCATAGATTTCATCTATCATGTCAAGATTTTTACTTTTTTCACCGGCAGGAAATTCAAATAAAATACATTTACTACACAAACTGCTTACAATATCCCTGACTTCTTTAGCGTATATAGGTCCGACATTTGATTCAGTAACTATACATATTTTCCTTTTCTTAACGTCAAACTTACTTATTTCATCACTTAACATATGCCATGAATTATTAATAATAATGTCATAGCATGGCTGTTCGTTATATAATACATTTATCCTTTTCATTGTCAAAATCCTTTCAAAAATGATAAAACTGTCACATATAATAGAATTATTGTGACAGCTTATAAAAATCTTAATCAATACTAAATAAGATCTGAAGATCCATCCAGTGTTCCGTCAAGTAATTCAGGTAAATCTCCTGAAATCTCTACTGAACTAGGTGTAACTATAAATATGTAATTCGATACTTTTTGAAAATTACCATCAAGTGCGTAACATGAACCTGATGCAAAATCGAATATTCTCTGAGCCAGTTCAACATGTAAACCTTCAAGATTCAATATAACAGCTCTTTCTTTTATCAAAGTATCTGTAATGTCCTTTGCATCATCTACAGATGTAGGCTTAATTACACATACTTCCATACCATTTCTGCTCTTCATCGGAACAACATTTGTATTCCTCTGGGACTTCATCCTTGCCGGTTTTGCCGGCTCGCTTAATGATAAATCATCATCTTCCTCATCTTTTTCTCTGACTCTTGTAGATTTTAATGGCTTTTTCTTAGGAAATCTTATCTCTTCAATTTCCTCTGTCTCATCATAATCACCGTCAATATCATCAAAATCGTCATCATCATCATTAAGACGAAGTAAATCTAAAAATCCATCTGTTAATTTTCCCATTTATAACAACCTCCACGTATATTCTTAATCTTTGTTGTAATTTCTCTCGCCGAAAATGCCTGTACCTACTCTTACCATCGTCGAACCTTCTTCGATTGCAACCTGGTAATCTCCGGTCATTCCCATCGATAAACAATCCATAGTAACATTATCAATGTTTTTCTCTTTTATGTCAACAGCTAATTGCTTTAATTTTTTAAAAAATGGTCTGTTATCTTCAGGATTATCCGTAAACGGTGCAATAGTCATCAATCCTTTTATCCGTATATTAGGGAATGTTGCAATAGTTCTTATAACATCTTCAGTTTCCTCAACACTTAAACCAAATTTTGTATCCTCATTTGCAACATTTACCTGAATAAGAATATCCATAATCACATTGTTTTTTTCCGCTTCATGTTGAATCTGTTCTGCAAGTCTTACAGAATCAACAGAATGTATTAACTTAACTTTATCAATAATGTATTTAACCTTATTCCGTTGTAGATGCCCAATAAGATGCCAGCGTATGTCTTTATTCATAACGGGATATTTATCATTAATCTCCTGAACCTTATTTTCTCCAAAATCTCTGATATTCTCAACATACGCCTCTTCAATCAATGATACCGGCTTAGTCTTGCTTACGGCAATTAAAGTAACTTCATCCCGGTTTCTGCCGGCTTTTTTACATGCTGATTCAATATTTTGTTCAACCTGTTGTAAATTATTCTTAACCATGATTACCTCCATATAAAACATTTTATTGAAATACAATTTTATTTTCATCTGTCAATGAAGCATTCAATACAATGTGATCATATATCTGTACTCCATAATTATCCTGAGAGTCAACAATATAATAATCATTACTTTCATTTAAAATATCTATTGCCCTGAACTCAGTATAACCTGAATTAACATTATATACACCTTTAAACACTTCACGTTCAGTTCCAACCTGGAATCTCTCCATCGTATCATCTTTTACTAATATGGTACCATTTTCGAGTTTAGCAGGGTCAACATAACAATATTCATCATCTTTCTTTGCTATATCAATTTCAATAAATTCAATTGTCTGATTAGTGCCGTCGAAAGCCTCCTTTTTAAATCCTTCACGAACACCGCTTCCATCAACTGTCGGAGTAACGCTGTAGTATCCCAAAGGGATTTTATAATACTCTTTTTCCACAACTGATGATTTAGGAATCTTCAATCCTTCAATATCAGTTCCTAAAATCTGAATATCTAAGAACCGATAGTCGGCATATCTGACCATATATCGTCTAAATGAAAGTTTTCCAAAATATTTTCCACCTGAATTAATAATCTCAAGCTGCGCGGTTGCTTTTAAATTATCTTTTAAAAATCTGACATCTACATAATCATTCTGTGAATATAACTGGGCATCTTCCTGAGATAATTCAACAACAACACTCCAGTCTTCACTGTTAATAACTTTGTATACAGGCTGTCCTTTTTCAACAAGGTCTCCCGATTTAACCTTAACCTTAGAATATCCTTTATCATTGTATACCGATTCAGAAATATCATTTATTGTATAGTTTTCATAACCATCTGTATAAAATAATACAATACCTGAATATGGAGATTTTAAAACCTGAAAGTTACCAATTGATTCTTGAAGGTTTTCACTTATACTGTTCAATTTATTAAGGTTAATACATTCAAGCAATAACGAATTAATATCATATTTAAAATTATACACTTCATCAAAATGTATACTTGAATGTCCATTCTTAAATCTTACAATTTCATCTATTATCTGCTGCTTATTTTCTTTTGACAGGCCGGCGGAATCTTCGTCACTCTCCGACTCCAGCAGCTCACTAAGTCTGCCACTTTCATCCAGTGTATATACAGTTGATACTTTTGAAACCCTTGAACCGTCTTTTACATAAAAATTTATATATCCCGGATTATCAGCTCCAACAACCGTTTCCTGGCGAAGAACAAGACCTTTATAAGATTTATTTGAATATGTGGCACTTTTCCCTTTTACAACCTCATAGATGGCTACTTTATCTCTTGCAAAATAAGAACCTACATAAATAATAATATAGCAAAAAATCAAAGCAAAAATAACAACACCAACATTTATTGACGGTGTCCTGCGGAATCTTACGACTTTTTTCTTTTTGTTAGTTTGTCTTGCTGCCATATCCAGCCTCCAAAAATTTCCATTAATAAACTACTACATATTTGCAAAAAATAATATAAAATCAAAAGGAGGTACATTTATGAATTCAAAAGGGTTAGATTATACCATATTAACGATTGCCATTATTGGTGCAATCAACTGGGGACTTGTCGGCTTTTTTAAATTAGATTTAGTCGCATTTCTGTTTGGTCAAATGACAATTCTATCCAGAATTGTATATGCCACAGTAGGATTATGCGGTCTATATTTAATAAGCATGTACGGAAGAGTCCGCGATATTGTACAATAAAACCAAATTAATGTGCCGCTTTTGTGATAAATCTCAGTGTCACAGAAGCGACACTATACAAAATGACACAAACTACTGTCTGTAAATCTCTCTCCACTCCATATCACCTCTGTCTAATGATTTTATCAGAAGTTCTGCAGTAGCAAGATTAGATGCTAAAGGTATATTATGCATGTCGCAAAGACGCATAACATTATTAACATCCGGCTCATGTGATTTAGATGAAGCCGGGTCGCACAAAAATATCACAAGGTCTATTTCATTGTGTTCAATCTGCGCACCTAACTGTTGTGCACCACCTAAGTGTCCGGCAAGATACTTATGAATATTAAGATTAGTAACCTCTTCAATAAGTCTTCCGGTTGTTCCTGTAGCAAACAACTCGTGTTTGCTCAATATACCCCTGTATGCAATACAAAAATTCTGCATTAATTTTTTCTTAGAATCATGAGAAATCAATCCAATGTTCATCTTTTCACTCCTTTGTTATTATAATTTATTTCGTTGTAAACTTACATTTAATACCAGACCCACGCCTATATACAGGCTTAAAAGTGAACTAAGACCATAGCTTACAAAAGGCAGAGGCAATCCGGTATTCGGTATCATTTTAGTTACCACGGCTATATTTACAAAAGACTGCATAGCAATCAGTGTCGCATATCCATAACACAATATCCTTCCTGCCATATCAGCAGCATTCAACCCGGTTATAATGCATTCAAATGTTATTAGTGCAAGCAGTATAATAACTGCAGATGAACCTACAAAACCTAACTCTTCACCAACAATACAGAATATAAAATCTGTTTGCGGTTCAGAAATATAATTTCCATTCTTAACACTGGTTGTCGTATTATTGTGCAATCCCTTTCCCCATAAGCCTCCTGAACCTATCGCCATAACTGAATTACTCTGTTGGTAACTTATTCTTTCATATTCATCATTATTTTCATCATAAAAGCCTACAATTCTGTCATACTGATATGGCTTAAGCACTTTTTGATTTGGCTGTAATATCAGATATACAAGTACAATCAGTGTTGGTACGGCAATTGCCACAACCACACCTATAATCTTATAGTCAAGACCTGCCCCAAAAATCATCCCACTGAAAATCAAGGCGATAACAATACTGGTTGATAAATCCGGCTGTTTATATACAAGTAAAAGCGGTATGCCAAAAAGCAATAAAGAGCCAAAGAATATCTGTGGTGTATTAATCTTTTCTCTATATTTATTAAAAAACATTGCAAAAAATATAATCAAAAATATTTTTGTAAACTCAGACGGCTGAAGCTGAAATCCACCGATAGCAATCCATCTGGCAGCTCCACCATGCTCGGCACCGGCTACTTTTACAATAACAAGTAATACAAGGTTAATAATATAAATAAGCCAGTAAAACCTAATGACAAACCTGTAGCTTATCAGACCTAAACCAACCATGACAATAAGTCCAAGTATAAGTCCAAGTACCTGTTTCTTTTCATATACCGATGAATTCGTAGCACTTGAAATTACGTTTATGCCCAAAAGGGTTAAGCCTATTACCCATATCATCAATCTTATATTTAAATGTCTGAATTGATAATTTTTTAATGTATTTACAATGAGACCCATAAATTAATGTTTAACCTCTTTAATTGGAATATTGGCAATAAGTGCAGGTACACTTCCGTTTTCAGCTTCTGAATCTGTCTGTGTAATCTGAATATCTAATCCCTCACAGTCAATTTCCATATATTTTTTGATGACATTTATAATGTCATTTTTAATCTGTTCCATAATTTCCGGTGAACAATTTGCCCTGTCTGAGACAAGTAGTAGTTTTAATCTGTCTTTAGCCACCGAACCTGAATTTTTCTTTTTAAACATATCGAAAATATTCATAAGTTATGATACCATACCTTTCTATTATTAATTCTTCTTAAAAATTTCTGATAATTTTGAAAATACACCCTTCTTACCGCTTAAGTCTAATAAAGGTACATCCTCTCCGACAATTCTCTTACAAATATTCATGTATGCCTGACCTGCAAGACTGTCTGTCCCAACAAGCGGTTCACCCTGATTTGTAGAAATAACAATATTTTCATCATCAGGAACGGCACCTATTAAATCAATAGCCAGAATATCCTGAACATCGTCTATAGTCATCATTTCACCTTTTTTAACCATATCCATACGGATTCTATTAACAATAAGATCGCATCTTTTCTTAGTCTCACAAGCTTCTAAAAGTCCAATGATTCTATCCGCATCACGTATAGCTGATACCTCAGGTGTTGTAACGAGAAGTGCTCTGTCGGCACCAACTATGGCATTCTGAAATCCCTGCTCAATTCCTGCAGGACAATCAAGAATTATGTAATCAAATTCTTCTCTAAGTTCCTCGATCAGTGAAAGCATCTGTTCAGGTGTTACACTGCTTTTATCTCTTGTCTGTGCTGAAGGTAAGAGATATAGATTTGAATATCTCTTATCTTTAATCATTGCCTGCTTTGCTCTGCAGTTTCCTTCAACTACATCTACGAGATTGTACACAATTCTATTTTCAAGTCCAAGAACAAGGTCAAGATTTCTAAGACCTATATCAGTATCTATTAATACTACTTTCTTGTTAAGTTTTGCCAATCCTGTTCCTACGTTAGCTGTGGTAGTTGTCTTACCGACACCACCTTTTCCTGATGTAACTACAATTACTTCACTCATTTTTTGTTATTCCTCCGAATTATAATTTTTTTAGAAATGTAAATCACTTAACACATCTTTACTTAAAGGTTCTATGTAGATATTATCATCTTCTACAAATGCAATCTTTGTCTCTGGTTTATTCTTTTTAAATCTGGATTTATTATCAGCACATCGTGCAATAACATCTCCTATTCTTATCTGTACCGGGCTCATTTCAAGAGCAACTACAAATGAAGATGCATCTCCGGTGATACCGGCATATACGATACCTTTAAGTGCTCCAAGTACAACAACATTACCGGTTGATATAATCTTTGCACCGGGATTGACATCCCCGAGTATCACGACACTGCTTTCACATTCAAGAACCTGTCCGTTACGCAGAGTTCCTTTGTAAAACTGACCTGTACTATATGCAACATCAGCTACTTTTTTCTCAATACTTTCTTTGTATACTTCTTCACGTTTTTTATCATTGTCAATAACACAGACAATCTTAATATCCGAATTCTCAGATATTATATCAAGGACTTCTCTTTCTTCTTCTAAAGATAGTTTACGGCCCTCGAAAGTAATTGCCATGGATGCTTCTCCAAAAAATTTTGAAGACTCTTTAAACTTTTCTATAATATCTTCTTTTAAGTCTTCAAAAGAAAGTTTATCATCCAACATTACCATAATACCATATTTATTACCTTTTATCACTACTGAATTTTTCATTTCACACAATATCCTTTCAAAATAACCGGGTTACTACTCACTTGTGACACCACTTGTCGGTACTGAAGCAGTACCCGAAAGAATAGAATCAAGTGTCGACGCATTATAATAATATGAGACTACATCTCTTACTATTTCAGCTGTATATCCTGTAGATTCACCATTTGGTATCAGAACGCTGATACCAATCTCAGGATTTGAATATGGTGCATATGCCACAAAAAGCGAGTGATTTGAACGTAATTTATTTTCCTGTGCCGTACCTGATTTTCCTGCCACTTCAATTCCAAAATTAGTAAATGTCTTTTGAGCAGTACCCGTCAATACAACCTGTCTCATACCGCTATGTACTGCATTCCAGGTAGAATTACTAATATCAGTGGTGTTTACAAGTTCAGGTTCTTTTCGTTCAATTATTTCTCCGGATGAATTTTGTACTCTGTTTAACAAAGTCAGCTTAAAATTATTACCACTATTAGCAACGGATGTAATATATCTTGCAAGCTGGATTGCCGAATAACTGTTAGAACCCTGTCCTATAGCAGAACGAACAGAGTTATCAGTTGAATACAACGGTTCATTTTCATCTATTTCAACACCTGAAAGTGATGTAAGCCCTAATTCATCAGCATATTTTTTTATCTTCGATAATCCTAATTTGCTGTTAAAATTACCGTTATTATCAATACTTAAATCATATCCGACTTCATAAAAGAAATAGTTACATGATACAGCCAATGCCGTGGATACATTAATCGCTCCATGATTAGACGGATATTTCCAACATTTAGGAGAAGGTGTTATTTTAGTAAATTCTCCTTTATCGACAATTATTGTTCCAGGTGAAATAATACCATTTTCAAGACCGGTTATAGCCGTTATCATTTTAAAAGTTGAACCCGGAGCAGTTCTTGTCTGGGTCGCTCTGTTATACAAAGGCAATGACTGGTCAGAATTAAGTTTATTCCAATATTCAGCATCTACACTTCCTGATAATTTATTATTATCATAACTTGGATAAGTAACAAGTGCCAGAACCTGACCGCTATGAACATCTGTAACTACAACCGAAGCTGAACACGGATCTAACGCAATTTGTGCCGGTGTAATCTTAAGATTCTTAATCTGTTCCATTATAAAATTGTATGCATATCCGGTATTTCCGGATGCAAGCTGATTATAACAGCCTTCATCATAATCTAAAACCTGTTGATCATACAAAAGCATACACACTTCATTGCCTGATATTGTACCGTCCTCAACAAGGTAATAGTATATTTTTTTAGAAAATGCCGTATCCGACGGAAGTTCTGCGCAAATATACTCGACCAATTTTGCATACAGTTCATCGGAGCTTGAATACTTTTGGTCTGTATCTTCATATAACTTAGCAGATACAAGCCAGTTTTTTGAAATACCATATAACAAAAATTCTCTAAGACTTGTATTTTCACTGACCCATGCCTTATACATATCATCATCTGTATCTATGGCAGATTTATCTATAATCTGTGCGTTATTGGTCAGATAATCATATATATATTTTAAATAAGTCTCATTCTCCTCTGATAAAGAAGATATAGGAGTATTTTCTTCTGATGTCAAAAAATTACTTACATTTGCCAAAACACTTTCCTGTCTTGAAACAAACTTATTATAAACTCTTGACTCATTAGCTGAAGCGTCCTCACGGTTAAATTTATTCAAATCAACTACATTATTACATATCATCTGCGCATACACATCACGTACATATATCGGTATAGTCTTAGATGTATCTGTAACAGTAACTTTATAATTTACAATCTTTGAATATAAAACACCGGCCAGCTTCTGCTGTAAAATATTATAAGCAGCTTTTTGCAAATTTGCATCAAGACTCAGATAAACATCATTACCCGCTCCACTTTCCGATTCATCAGAAATCTCAAGAATATTACCCATATTGTCCACGAACATTTCCTGATAACCTTTACTTCCCTGCAGATTATCTTCCATGTATTCCTCAATACCGGATTTGCCTACCACATCTGATGAAATATACTCATCTTCTTCATTTTCTATACGCTCATTATACTCAGCAAGCTGATCTTCAGAAATTGTTCCGGTATATCCTAGAATATGTGAAAAATATACGCTGTCATTGTAAACTCTCACGGTCTTTTCAGTTACATCAACTCCTATGAGTTCTGCTTTATTCTCATAAATAGCTGCCACTGTTTCGTTACTTACATTATTAGCAATTTCTGTTGTGATATACTTCTGAAATGAATTTAATGATAACTTATATCTTATCATTGCAATCTTTATTCTGTCCTGTTTAGTATAGATTTCTTCATTCACGCAATATCTTTCTTCACCACAAAGATATTCCATCACATCTTCTGCCGTGGATTCAGATAATTTCTCCTTATCATTATCAAGCTCATCTATGGATTTTTTACCATAAATATCTCTTAAAAATCTCAACTTTGCCATATCTGAAGTAACCGAATATTCATACATTCCATTGCCTCCAAGCACAATTGAAAAATCATTTGTTATTGTATCATTATTTTTCTCAATAATCTGAATAACTTTGTATATTATAGCATTTAAATGATCATTGTAATCATCATCATTATAATCAAGGTCATCTTCGATGGTAATTGAATACGCAAGCTTATTAACAGCTAACGGTATTCCGTTTCTGTCATAAATCATTCCTCTTGTACCTGATGTAATAACCTTTTTCTTTGCAGTCTGAATATAGTTTTCAAGGTAATAATCCGATTTTACAATCTGCAAATAAAAAACTCTGTACAGGAGCGAGCTAAACATTATCCCAAATAAAACCAGCATAACAAATGCTCTTGATTTCAAAAAATTTATAATTGCCTGAAAAACGTCTTTAATAATTTCCTTAATCAACCTTAGCTGCACTCCTTTTTTCTCTTTCATCCAGTACTCTGTTAAGTTTTAACATCAGCCGGTATAATAAAACAGCCACAATAGCTGTATATGCTAACTCCGGTAACATAATATGGATGAAATAATATCTTATATTTAACCTGCCCCTTAATAAAAAGCTAAATATATAATACACAAATGTATATGCAAATTCACTTCCGACTAACAAAGCTATTGGAAGCGTAATCTCTTCATCATAGAACATTTTGTTGAACATTCCATTTATATAACCTATATATAGAAGTAATAATGCGTTGAATCCTAAAACATCTCCATAAAACAAATCTAAAAGCATGCCTGAAACAAATCCGACATACATTCCATTTTTTCTTCCGGACATGAAACCTGCACAAAATGTCAAAATCAAAAGCAGGTTTGGTGATACCGAAGCCAGCGACAGTTTTTTTAACAGTGTACATTGAAGAAGATAGAACACAAAAATCAATACTGTCATAATGAATTTTCTCAACATAACCCTATCACTCCTGTCCTTCCGTCTGAGTCTTCAGTTCTGTAATGACAAGCACATCACTTATATGAGCAAAATCCGCCACCGGAACTATGTACCCTGATTTCGTTAAGTTATTCGAATCATTTGATATTTCTTTTACGTACCCTATCAATATTCCCGGTAAAAATTTGCTGCTGATATTTGAAGTAACAACCATATCATTGGCAGTTACGGCAACATCCTTATTAATATTGGTAATCTGAAGAATACCTTCATTAATGTTTTGAAGGTCGCCTTCAACAATACATGTATCACCCGTGGTAGAAAACTGTGCACTTACATTGCTTGAATCATCAATGATTGAGCGAACTACAGCATAATTCTTACCAACTTTAGTGACAATACCGATTAAACCACCGTTTCCAATAACATTCATGTCAGTTTTAATACCATCATTACTGCCTTTATCAATGGTAAATGATGAAAACCAATTACTGCTGTCTTTGCTTATAACACTTGCAGTAATCTTTTCATAGGTTGAATATTGATTACTGAGTCCCAGCAATTCCTGTAACTCGGTAAGTTTGTTATTATTCAGAAGCAGTGTCGTATTTTCCTCTTTTAAAGCTTCTATCTCAGCCTTAAGTGATTCATTTTCCGACATAACTTCACGCATCTGTTTTAAATCATCAGATCGTCCGGACATCCATCCCCCTGCCTTATTCATGCCTGATTGCACTGGAATGACAATAGTAGCAACCAGATTTTTTACAGGTCGTCCAAAATCTTCATAAACTAATGACAGCACAATACATGCTATGCTTATAAAAGTAAGAATGAATAAAATATATTTAGTTGGAAACACACTTTCATCGCGGTTTTTCATATTCTCTCACCCACTCATTAATCATTATATTGTTTTTCTCTAGGCACGAATGTAAGGCCATGAAGCTTATCGTTAGAGATAATCTCCGCAAGACCTCTGATAACAGCTTCTGAAGGAGCATCACAAATATTTACCTTCAGCCCCGTTTCCTTCGTAATCAGTGCATCAATATTATGAATCAAAGCAGAACCTCCTGTAAGATAGCATCCTGCTTCTATAATATCAGCTGACAATTCCGGAGGAGTTCTCTCCAAAATCATTTTTACGGAATCCATAATTGAATGCAGACATTCCTGAATAGCCTGATATACAAGCTCTGATGAAATATCCTGCATTGCAGGTAATCCTGTAACAATATTTCTTCCGTAAGCAACATGTGTTGCATCGCTTGAATTAATTGCATCGGCTAAGTTCATCTTTAACTGTTCCGCAGTCTTAGAACCAATAATAAGATTATGTTTTTTTCTTACAATGTTGCAGATTGTATCATCTAACTTATGTCCGCCGGTTTTAATAATTTTACTTAATACGATTCCTCCGAGCGAAATAACTGATATCTCGGTAGTATCAGAACCAATATCAATAATAAGCTTTCCCTTTGGACTTTCAACATCAAGTCCGACACCTACAGCATCAGCTATTGGTTTTTCCACAACACAGATGTGCTTTGACTTAACCTTTGACTCTGCAATCAAATCATAAAAAGCTCTCTTCTCAACTTCAGTAATATCTGTCGGCACCGCTATACAGAAATCACCGCCATTATTCTGTCCGTTCAGCTTCTGTAAAAAGCACTCAAACAGAGTACTCATATTTTTAATATCAGCAATTACACCAAATTTAACCGGATAAGAAACTTCAATGTTTGCCGGTGCTTTCTCATACATTTCAAATGCAGGATCACCAAAAGAATAAATCTCTTTTTTATTCTTAATAGCTATCACATTTTTTTCATTAATCATTTTCTTATTCGAAACACTGAATATTTTGAAATTACTTGTACCTATATCGATACCATATGCATGTTGTGCCATAACTTACAACTTCCTCCATTTCTGCTATAATATACCTCTCTGTTGCAGACTGGTATATTTATTATCTCCAATAATAATGTGATCTAACAAAATAATGCCTATCATCTCTCCGGCATCCTTTATTTTTTTGGTATTGATGATATCTTCTCTGCTCGGACTGGGATCTCCGCTTGGATGATTGTGTATTAACACAATAAACACTGCTCCATGCTTTAATGCCTCCCTGAATATCTCTCTTGCAGATATAAGCGATGCATTCACGGTACCTGTAGTCATGACACAATCACCTATTAACTGCATCTTTGTATCCATCATTACCATAATCAACTTTTCTCTGTCCATATGTCTAATATCTTCCATATAGTAATCTGCTATCTTTTCAGAATTATTAAAGATAACTTTTTGTCCGGCACTGGTCTTTGAAATTCGTCTGGAAAGTTCAGCAATACACTTTATTTGAACAGCTTTTACTTTTCCTACACCTTTTATGCTCATCAATTCCTCAATGCTTAAATCAATAATTCCTAAAAGACCTCTTTTCATTACAGATGCCGATAAAATCTTATCAGCAAGGCAAATCGAAGACTCACCTTTTGAACCGGTTCTTATTATAACTGCAAGAAGTTCTGCATCTGTCAGCATCTCCGGTCCTTTTTTCAGACATTTTTCATATGGTCTGTATTCCTGATTCATTTCTTTGATTGTTGATATCATGATTCCTCCTGAACTTCTCTCCAGGCTCAAAAGAAAAACACATTATATAATATCACAAGTGTTATAATTTAACAATACCCGCATTTACTAAATTCTGTAAAGTCATCATAATGCCGTATTTTGCATGATGCCATGTAAGACCGCCCTGAAAATATGCTGTATACGGCGGTTTTAACGGTCCGTCAGCACTTAATTCAATTGATGAACCCTGTACAAATGCACCTGCTGCCATTATAACTTTTGCATCATATCCCGGCATATCCCACGGTTCAGGCGTTACATAACTGTCAACCGGTGCCGCAGACTGTATGCCTTTACAAAATTCTATAAGCCCCTCAGGCGCACCGAATTCTATTGCCTGTATAATGTCATATCTTGGTTCTTTGCCGTCAGGAACCACCTTAAATCCAAGTTTTTCATAAAGATTTGCAGCAAAAATTGCACCTTTTAACGCACCGGCCGTAACTTCCGGAGCCATAAAAAATCCCTGATAAAAACTCTGCATCAGACCAAGTGTTGCCCCAACTTCCTTTCCAAGTCCCGGTGCAGTAAGTCTGTATGCGCAATTTTCTATACATTCTTTAGTTCCGGCAATATAACCTCCAATTGGCGCAAGTCCTCCACCCGGATTTTTTATCAAAGAACCAACCGTCATATCTGCACCAAAATCAGATGGCTCAATAGTCTCCACGAATTCACCGTAGCAATTATCTACCATAATTATAATATGTGGTGCTATTGATTTAGCAAACTGTATTACATCACCAATCTCTTCAACAGATAAAGTTCTTCTTGACAAATAACCTTTTGAGCGTTGAATTGCCATCATTTTAGTCTTATCAGAAATAGCATTTTTAATACTCTCTTTATCAAATAAACCGTCTTTTGTAAGTTCCACCTGCTTATAAGATACACCATATTCTTTCAAAGAGCCCTTTGACTCTCTGATACCTATAACTTCCTCTAACGTATCATACGGTTTACCTGAAATAGAAATCAATTCATCACCCGGTCGTAAATTTGCCGACAATGCTAAAGCTAATGCATGAGTTCCACACGTAATCTGCGGTCTTACAAGAGCCGCTTCAGTATGAAATACATCTGCATAAACATCTTCCAAGGTATCTCTGCCTAAATCATTATAACCATATCCTGAAGTTGCCGCAAAATGAACATCGCTCACTTTATTTTTCTGCATTGCCTTTAAAACCTTCAACTGATTTAACTCTGCAGTTTTATTAATATCATCAAATCTTTCATTTAAATCTGATAAAACAACCTCACAATAATCAAATACTTCACGTGATATACCTGCATCCTTATACATTTCATATAAATTCATAATGATTAGTACCTTTCTTTTTAAATGATATTTTTTTCTTTGCATAAATCAAGCATTTTAGTTAACATAATTTTTTTATCGTAATCACAATCTCTATAATCTATAAAATCTACTTCTTTTTCCCGTCGAAACCACGTAAGCTGTCTCTTTGCAAAATTTCGTGTATTCTTTTTTATAAGTTCAACAGCATCATTAAAATCTGTATTACCGGAAATATATGATACCATTTCCTTGTATCCAATTCCCTGCATTGAAACCAGATCAGCACTGTATCCCCTGTTCAGCAGCATACGCACTTCATCTTCTAAACCGTTATCAATCATAATATCAACACGTTTATTAATTCTTTCATACAGACGTTCTCTGTCATCATTCAGAACAAAATATCTGAAATTGTATGGTGAAGAATTATTTCTCTGTTCTGCATTGTGCTTTGAAAACTTTCTTCCGGTTTCGTTATAATATTCCAATGCTCTTATAACACGCTTTAAGTTATTTGGATGAATTTGTTCTGCAGAATCACTATCAATCTTTTTTAACATATCATGCACAAATTTATTACCATATATTTTAGCTTTTTCTTCCAATTCATGACGATAACTTTGTTTATCACCTTTCTCAATATTAAATTGAATATCATATATAATCGATTGAATATAAAATCCGGTTCCTCCCACAATAAGAGGAATCTTCCCCTTTTTGTAGATTTCTTCCATATACGTAAGCGCCATTTCCTTAAAACGGAATATGTTGAATTCTTCATCCGGTTCTAATTCATCTATCAGATAATGTCTGATTCCACACATTTCATCATTTGAAATCTTTGCAGAACCCACATCCATATATTTATAAACTTGAATAGAATCCGCACTTATAATCTCAGCATTTAGCTTTTTAGCCAGTTTTATTGATAATTCAGTTTTTCCGACAGCCGTAGGTCCGGTAAGGACAACAAGATTTTTCTTCATTGATAATTCCTTTCTTAGAATTAAACAATACGTTTAAACTTCTTCTCTAATTCATATTTACTCATAGAAATAATTGTGGGTCTTCCATGAGGACAGTTATATGGATTATCCAAATGTAAGAGTTCGTCAATAAGCGCATCTGCTTCACTGATACTTAATTTATTATTTCCTTTTACAGCAGCTTTGCAGGACATAGTTGCTATTCTATCCGTTATAATTTCAGCAGTATTATTTGCAGTATCATTTGATAAGCTGTCAAGCATTTCAATAAACAGTTCTTTTTTTGAAACAGAAAGCATATTATCAGGTACGGCTCTGATGCAGTATTCGTTTCCTCCAAAGTGGTCTATTTCATAACCAATGGAAGTAAAATTTTCCATGTATTTATTAAGCAGTTCCTCTTCCCTGATTGACAAAGTAAGCACAATCGGTGGATTTATCTGCTGAGATGTATATATCTTATCTTTTAGTTTTTTCATTGTCTGCTCATATAATACTTTTTCATGTGCAGCATGTTGATCAATTATATACATATTTCCATCATATTCCACTATCCAGTAAGTATCAAATACCTGTCCCACAATTCTGTGTTCTGCACGAGCTTTTTCAGAAAGCATTCTATCATCAAATAAATCCATCTGAACCGGTGGTTTTTTTTCATTTTCAGTGTTTAATTCAGATACAGTCTCATTCATGAAGCCCTCGGGTACATTTAACTGTGCAGGGGCTTTAACCGGCGCAGTAGCCTCTCTTATCATTTGTTCTTTTACAATCTCAAATGCTCTGTTTTTTTCAAAAGGTTCCGGCATTCTTTTATTAACATCTTTTTTTTCTTTAACAGTTTCATTTTTTCCCGGAAGAACATCCGGAATCATTTCCTTGTGCTCAAGAGCTCCTGTAATTGCATGATAAATTGCAGGATATATGTCCTCAGAATTATTGAATCTTAATTCCATCTTGGCAGGATGAACATTTACATCTAAATATTCCTGATTAATCTCTATATGAATACAGGTAAACGGATATCTGTGCTGCATCATATACGGCTTATATGCATCCTCAATAGCTCTCGATACAATTTTATTTTTAATATATCTGCCGTTTATATAATAATTTTCATAGTTTCTGTTACCTCTTGAAACTACGGGCTTACCGATATATCCGTGAATATTCATTAATTCTTTGTTATCATTTATTTCTATTAGATTTGCCGTAATATCCCTGCCGTATATATTATAAATAATGTCTTTTAATTTATTATTACCCGAAGTATGTACCTTGGTCTGATTATTATTAATAAAACGAATTGATATTTCCGGATGCGATAACGCAATACGCTCAACCGTATCGGATATATATCCAGCTTCCGTAGCTGCAGTTTTTAAAAACTTTTTTCGTACCGGCGTATTATAGAAAATGTTTCGAATAATAAATGTTGTCCCTTCCGGTGCTCCGATTTCTTCCATATTTTTCTCTTCTCCGCCTTCGATAACATAACGTACTCCGGTCATGGCATCAGGGATTTTAGTGATTAATTCAACCTGTGATATTACCGCAATACTTGACAATGCCTCTCCTCTGAAACCGAGCGAACTTACAGTAATGAGATCTTCTATGGATTTTATTTTACTTGTGGAATGACGCAAAAAAGCAGTACGGACATCAGATGAAACTATACCGTGTCCATTATCAGTAATTCTTATAAAAGAAATACCTCCGTCTTTTATTTCAACGGTTATCGCAGTGGCTTTTGCATCAATCGCATTTTCCATCAATTCTTTCACTATAGAAGCCGGTCTTTCAACCACTTCACCTGCTGCAATTTTATCAATTGTGTTTTGATCTAATAATTGAATTTTATTCACGCCTATATCCGCACCCTTTCCAAAAAATACTATAACTGTTGCAATCTCTACCATCGGTTTTTCAACTGATTCTGCATTTTATAAAGTGTATTCATTGCCTCTATAGGCGTCATTGTACCTATATCGAGATTTTTGATTTCTTCAATTATTGAATTATCATTAACAGTGTCAAATAATGACATCTGTTTCATTTCGACAGTATCTTTAAGGTATTTCTGCTTTCCGGCTTTTTCATTGCCGGCGGCAATTTCCTTTGCCTTAATGCTGATATCAGCATCTACCAGCTCAGAAACGATTTCTTTGGCTCTGTTGATAACCGAGTCAGGAATTCCTGCAAGTTTTGCTACCTGTATTCCATAACTCTTATCAGCACCGCCTTTTACAATCTTCCTTAAAAATACAATGTCATCTCCCTGTTCTTTAACAGCAATGCAATAATTATTAACACTTTCAAGTGTACCTTCCAACTCAGTGAGTTCATGATAATGCGTAGCAAACAATGCCTTTGCACCTAAAAGTTTACGGTTACTTATATGTTCTACAACAGCCCAAGCAATACTAAGTCCGTCAAATGTACTTGTACCCCTGCCGATTTCATCAAGTATCAATAAACTTTTTGATGTCGCATTCCTAAGAATATTTGCAACCTCTGTCATTTCCACCATAAAAGTACTCTGTCCTGATGACAAATCATCAGAAGCCCCCACTCTGGTAAATATTCTGTCACATATACCGATATTTGCCGAAGATGCAGGCACAAAACTTCCTATCTGGGCCATAAGCACTATAAGCGCCGTCTGTCTCATATATGTGGATTTTCCAGCCATATTAGGTCCTGTAATAATAGATATTCTGTTCTTATTATTATCAAGTAAAGTATCATTTTCAACAAACAAATGATTAGATATCATTTTTTCAACAACAGGATGCCTGCCGTTTTTAATATCTATAATTCCTTTTTCATTGATAACAGGTTTTACAAAATTATTATGCTCAGCAACAAAGGCAAGTGAAGTAAATACATCTATATTTGCAACACATTTAGCGCTATTTTGTATTCTTACCATCTGACATGCTATTTTTTCCCTTATATCACTAAATACTTCATATTCAAGTGTAAACAGCTTCTCTTCAGCACCAAGTATTACGTCTTCAAGCTCCTTTAATTCAGGTGTTATATATCTTTCCGCATTTGTAAGTGTCTGTTTTCTTGTATAATCTTCAGGCACTTTATCTTTGAAAGAATTAGTTATTTCAATGCAGTAACCAAAAACCTTACTATACTTAACCTTCAGGTTTTTTATGCCTGTACGTTCTCTTTCTTTTGCTTCAAGTTCCGCAAGCCAGGTTTTTCCATCTGTTTTTGCTTTTCTTAAACGGTCAATCTCGGCATTAAAGCCGGTTTTTATAATCCCGCCTTCCTTTATCGCAATAGGCGGGTCTTCCGTTATCGACTGTTCGATAATTTCAAATAAATCTTCAAGTGTATCAAAGCTTTCATACATCTCATTTAATAGCACACACTTATAATCTTTCATAAGATTTTTTATGTGTGGCAACATTTCAAGTGAATTTTTAAATGAAATCAAATCTCTGGGACCTGCAGATTTATAAGCAATTTTACTGATTAGTCTTTCAAGGTCATAGATTGGATTTAAATATTCACGTATTTCATCCCTGTTAATCAGTTCTTCATTAATCTCTTCAATCGCATTTTGTCTGTTTTCAATATCATTTTTTACAATAAGCGGCTGTTCAATATAGCTTCTTAAAAGTCTTGCACCCATTGCAGTTTTTGTTTTGTCAAGAACCCACAAAAGAGAACCACGTTTTTGCTTTTCACGAAGGGTTTCTGTAAGTTCAAGATTTCTCCTGGTTGATGTATCAATCACCATATATTTATTTGTAGAATATGGTGTTATAGTCGTCAGCTGTGACAAAGAATTCTTCTGTGTTTCAATTAAATACAGCATTAAAGCACCTGCTGCCGTTACTCCTGAATCATAATCATTCAGACCGAGTCCGGCAAGGTCTATTACACCAAAATGTTCTTTTAGTGCTTTTTTACACGTTTCTTCATCAAAATACCAGGCATCAAGAGTTGATATTGCTATTCCGAGTCTGTCTTTTAAATCGTCTAAATCAATTCCGGACACCATAAGTGATGCATTACAAATAATCTCGGTTGGAGTGAATCTGTTTATTTCATCGAGCATCTCTCTTGATGAATTTACTTCAGTCAGAAGATAATCGCCGGTTGAAATATCAGAAATTGAAATTCCGAACGATGAATCTACATAAACAAGCGACATAATATAATTATGTTTTGTTTCGTCAAGCGCCGTTGAATTAATATTTGTTCCGGGTGTAACAATTCTTACAACATCTCTTTTTACCAAACCTTTTGCAAGTTTTGGATCTTCCATCTGCTCACAAATCGCAACTTTATAGCCTTTTGCGATAAGTTTATTAATATACGTTTCGGCAGAATGATGAGGAACACCGCACATAGGCGCACGTTCCTCTAATCCACATTCCCTGCCTGTAAGGGTGATTTCAAGTTCTCTTGAAGCCGTGAGGGCATCTTCAAAAAACATCTCATAAAAATCACCAAGCCTGTAAAACAAAAGGCAGTCGCTATATTGTTTTTTTGTTTCCATATATTGAGCCATCATTGGTGATAACTTTCCCATGTCTTTTACCTTCCTTTATTCGTCTACGATTGTACCCATATAATAAAAACCTTTTGCCGATTCTAATTTAACATTGTAAATGCTGCCTATCATATCAGGAGTTCCTTTGAAATGAACCAGTGTATTATGTGACAATCTTCCGGTCATAAGCGAATTATCATGAGAATTAACATCTTCTACCAATACCGGCTGTATGCTTCCTATTCGTTTTTGTGTCTCCTCTGCCGAGATTTTCTGTATCTCATCTAACAGTCTGTCAAACCTGTCTTTTATAACATCTTTGGGCACCTGATTTTCCATTTTTGCAGCAGGAGTTCCCGTTCTCTTAGAATAAATAAATGTAAATGCACTGTCATAACGCACCTGTTTTACAATATCCATGGTATCTAAGAAATCCTCTTCTGTTTCTCCCGGAAATCCTACTATTATATCAGTAGTTATAGCGATATCAGGCATAGCTTCTTTTATTTTCTGAACCTCTTCTAAATACTTTTCTCTTGTATATTTTCTATTCATTATCTTAAGTATTCTGTTACTTCCCGATTGAATAGGCAGATGAAGATGTCTGCATATTTTTTTTGAGTTTTTCATAACCTCAATCAGTTCATCTGATAAATCTTTAGGATGAGAGGTCATGAATCGGATTCTTTTAAGTCCTTCAATAGCATCAACACGGCGTAAAAGTTCTGCAAATGTTATCTTTTCATCCAGTCCCTTTCCATAGGAATTAACATTCTGTCCAAGAAGCATAACCTCAACAACACCATCTTTCACAAGATTCTCTATTTCCCTGATAATATCTTCAGACTTTCTGCTTCTTTCCCTTCCTCTTACATAAGGAACTATGCAATAACTGCAAAAATTATCGCAGCCAAACATAATATTCACACCTGATTTAAATGAAAATTTTCTCTCAATTGGCAGATCTTCCACTATCATATCCGTGTCTTTCCATATGTCTATGTACATTTTACCGGTCTTGATACGTCTGTATATCAATTCAGCCAATTTAAATATATTATGAGTACCAAATACTATGTCAACAAATTTATAGCTTTTTTTAATCTTTTCTACAACTTCAGGCTCCTGCATCATACATCCGCACATCGCAATCATCATGGATGGGTTTTTCTTTTTAAGATTCTGCATATAGCCTAAATGTCCATAAACTTTTAAATTTGCATTTTCTCTGACTGTACATGTATTATATAATACAAAATCTGCATTTTCAGATTCAGTCTCAACATATCCAATCTCTTTTAAAATGCCAAGCAGTTTTTCAGAATCCTTAGCATTCATCTGACAGCCAAAAGTTTTCGCCGTACATGTAAGGGGTCTGCCAAGAATTTCGTTCTGTTTCTTTAACCATTCACGACATTGTTCAATATAATAATTCTGTCTTTCCAACTCGTTTGTTACATCTGTACTATTCATCTGTTTCTCCGTTCTTATAATTTTCCAAACTACTGTCTGACCTGACCATTACCTAAAATGATGAATTTTGTTGTTGTAAGAGCTTCAAGACCCATCGGACCTCTGGCATGAAGCTTCTGCGTGCTTATTCCTATCTCTGCACCAAATCCAAATTCAAATCCATCAGTGAATCTTGTTGAAGCATTTACATATACCGCCGCAGCATCTATTTCATCAAGGAATCTCTGTGAATTATTATAATCATTAGTAATTATAGCTTCACTATGTTTTGTATTATATCTGTTAATATGCTCAACCGCACTGTCAAAATCCGAAACTGTCTTAACTGATATTATGTAATCAAGATATTCCATACCCCAGTCTTCTTCAGTAGCAGGTTTAATATAATCAGATATGCTTACGGCTTTTTCATCTCCTCTGATTTCCACATTATGTTTCTTTAAAACATCTACTATTACAGGTAAAGCCTTATCAATAATGTTTTCATGTATTACAAGTGATTCACATGCATTACATACACCTATCCTCTGCGTTTTTGCATTTTCTATGATTTTTGCTGCCATATCTATATCCGCACTCTCATCAACAAATATATGACAATTACCCGTACCTGTTTCGATTACCGGTATTTTACTATTTTCAACCGTAGCTTTTATAAGACCCGCACTTCCCCTTGGAATCAATACGTCAATGTACTCACGCATGGTCATAAATTCCTGTGTAACCTTTCTGTCTGTAGATTCTATAAGTGCAACTGAATCCACCGGTGCTCCTGTAGATTCAAGAGCTTTTCTTATAATTTCTACAATCTTTGTATTAGAATTTATGGCATCACTGCCACCCTTTAATATAACTGCATTTCCTGTCTTAAAACACAATCCGAATGCGTCCGCGGTAACATTTGGTCTTGATTCGTATATAATCCCCGCTACTCCGAGAGGCACTCTTTTTCTTCCAATTTTTAAATTATTAGGACTCTTTTTCATATTGACTACTTCACCGATAGGATCATCTAGTGCAACAAGTTTTTCAAGTCCCACAGCCATCCCACGTATTCTGTCTTCAGTTAATGTAAGCCTGTCTATAAGGCTTTCCTTCATCCCGTTTTCCATTGCTTTTTCAATATCTTTTTTATTTGCTTCGAGAATATCTGCCTGATACTTTACAAGATACCCGGCAACAGCCATAAGTCCGTCATTTTTTTGATTTGTTCCCATTTTTGAAAGTATACGTGATGCTGCAACAGCTTTTTTTCCTAATTCTTCTAAATACTTATTTTCCATATATTTTTACCTCACTAACTATATAATCTGCTTTTTTATCATGTTTTTCTGACGGTATATTGTCATATATCTGAAATTCATATGCTACACCTATAACGCAGAAAGGATGGTATTTTTCAAGATATCTGTCATAATATCCTCCACCATATCCGTTACGGTTTAATTTTTTATCAAAAGAAGTACCAGGCATAATCATTAGTGCATCCTTTACTTCCTCTGACGTAACCTCATCTTTAGTCAAAGGCTCTGGGATTGACATATATCCTTCCTGCAAATCATCAATTGATCTGACTATGTAGAACTTCATATCCGGTCCTTCTACTTTTGGAAGAGCAAGCTTTATATTATTATTCCATGCATAATTCATTATATCTGATGTTTCAACCTCATTTTTATACGAAGCATAACATAATATCAATTCTGCATTTTTAAATTCTTCAATATCACAAAGCTTTTTAAAAATCTGTTTACTCTTTTTGGTGACCTCATCTTTAGTTAAGCTGTCTCTTTGTTTCACAGAAAGTTTTCGCAATTGCTTCTTATCCATTTTTTCCTGCCTTTGAAATGGAACCGTCAGGATTTATAAATTCTATGTTTTCAAGCTGTCCTCTTAAATTATTATGAACAAGCTGTACATATTCCTTTCTTAATCTTTGCTGTTCCTCTTTTTCAGCGGGTGTAAGTCCCTCAGACTTAGATTTTTTATACAACTCATTAATTCTGTCGAGTTTTTTTTGTTCCATACCATTCAATCCTTTCTTTATTTGCAATCTTTCGTGAAATTCTTTATGGTTTCAAAATATTTTTCTCCCATTTCATATCCATGGTTGTAAAATTCAGTCAGTTTTTCTGTGTCCTGCTCAGCCCTGTCAATCGCAGGAATCTCAGGTCTTATGACAACTGCATGATTATCTTCTTCTAACTTGTCAATATAATTCATGACTTTGTTATATCTGGCACTACGCTTATAAATTGTTTCGCTTAATGCCGGATAATCTTTATATACTAATTTTGACACATCTAGGGATTCTTTTTCTTTTTTTCTGTATCCTTTATTACGTGTAAGAATAAGAACAGGTCTGTTAATTCCGTCTCTTAATGCCTTGATAAGAGGTACCGAATCGGCAAGTCCTCCATCAAGATACGGTGTGCCATCTATTTCAACAATAGTTGAAATATACGGAAGACTGCTTGATGCCTTACATATATTCATCAGCCTTGTTTTATCACTCTTTTCTTCAAAATATTCAGCCTTACCGGTCTCGCAGTCTGTTGCAACCATTATACATCTGGTTTCGCTTGCAAAAAATGTATCGTAATCATAAGGAATCAACTCATTTGGTAATTTATCAAATAATAAATCCATGTCTATCAATCCCTTTTTCATAAGCATGTTTTTTATACTATAGATAGAATTTTCGTATAAATAATCTATCATACATTTTCTGGTTCTGTATGGTTGTTTTGAAACGTAATTTGCAGCGTTACATGCTCCTGCCGATACACCTGAAACATACGGAAAATAAAAATCCTGTTCCATCAAATAATCAAGAATTCCTGCCGTAAATACGCCTCTTGAACCTCCGCCTTCTAATATTAATCCAGACTTTTTCAATTTCTTCCCACACCTTTCACATTAAATTTCATTCCGCAGATGTTTGCAATCTGTGGCGCCTGCGGCGCACATTGACGTGTAAAAAATCATATATCAATATGATTTTTTACACTTGTGAAGATATATAAATTATCTTCATAGTTTTTTATATCAACTAAATCTCCTTTTTCTCTAAGGATCGTATTCTGTTGCGGATAGCCGAATATTTCTATATAATTATATTCTTTTCTCAGCAAACCCTTTTCAGAAGTTCCTGTAAAGATAAATACATCGCTCACCACATTTTCTAAATGCAGATTCTTGTCGAACTTAAATGCCCGTTTTGCCTTTTTTAAATCAACAAATTCATATCCGGTATCTTTTTTTACAGCAATATAAGGTTCATTGCCTATTATAAATTTTTTCGTAAGATCATCCGGCTTTTCAACATTTTTATTAATGCAGTTTGTAATCATTTTTGTTTTCAAATCGTAAAATATGACTTCTTCTTCTCTTTTAATATTATTTATTTTCGAATATACGAAGTACTTTCCAATAACATCTATATACGGAAATGTTGATGTGTAAAATGCCCGGTCAATTTCATCCATCGAAACGCTTTTCTGCATAATCAACATATCAGCAATTATCTGACTGATATTTGCAAAATATATACCTTCAACATGTACTTCATTCTCTGATAAAATTCCAAAACGATTATCTTCAAGAAGTGAAACCCCTGTTTTTATTGCACAATGCGTTTCTGAAATAAGCATAATATCATCGATACCGTTGTCCGATATATTTTTGTCTGCTATAGAATAAAACTTTTGATTATTATTATTGTATAAAAAAGATTTAAATTCAAAAAAACCTGAATAGGTACCTATTCTATTTGATTTTCTGTACTCATGCTGAACAATCATATATGCTTCATTTAATACAAATATCTTTAATCTTTTTGAATTTAAATACATTGATAAATCATCTTCAAATGCGAAAACACTTTCATATAATCCTGATATATAGTTATATCTCATCATCCGTATCTGATATTTTCCGTCATCATTAAGATCATAAGTAAAAAAATAAAGGAAGTCAGATTTAAAAGACAGATTCTTTATTATTCCCAAACTATATTTTTTTATCTCAGGGAGAATTTCTTTTCTTATATTGCTCTCAGTATCAAATAAAACATATTTTAGCTTAATTACTCCGGTCACTTCTTTTCCCGACTCTACTTCTTCCAATATAAGATTTTTACCGATTACCTTATTAGTACATTTACTATCTTTTACATTTTTTTTGAGAATTTTAATATCCATATAGTTCCACTCCTATTACGTTTCAATGTAATCTATCAGATAAAAATCTTCTTTCTTATTTGCAGTAAATAGTGTTCCGCAATTTTTTCCATCCAGTATGTTATATATGTGATTAAGATCTTCTCCGTTTGCAATTACCATATTGGCACCGGAAAATGTTGCAATCTCAGCAGCAGCAAGTTTGGCACTCATGCCACCTGTTCCTACATTACTTCCTGATGTCTCTTTTCCCATCCCTTTCAGCTTGTCAGTTATTTCTGTAACGATATCTATAAATTCTGCATCCGGGTTTTCATTTGGATCATCTGTGAATAATCCGTCTATGTCAGATAACAGGATAAGAAGGTCTGCACCTATAACTGCAGCTACCATGGCTGAAAGTCTGTCGTTATCACCAAATTCTATCTCAAATGTTGAAACAGTATCATTTTCATTTACAATTGGTATAACTCCGAGTTTTAATAACTCTGCAAATGTGTTCTCAGCATTTTTTCTGCTTAAATTGTTAGTTATAGTATATTTTGTCATCAGAACCTGCGCTGCAACCTGTCCATACTCTGCAAAAAGTTTCTGATAAATCATCATAAGCTGAGCCTGACCAATTGCTGCAAATGCCTGCTTCTCCGATAAAGTAGTATTATCAAAATCCGTCACATGCATCTTGATTCTTCCTACTGCAATAGCTCCTGATGATACAAGAACGACTTCTTTTCCCTGATTATGTAAATCAGATATGATTCTGACTAGTTTTTCGAGTTTTGCAAGATTAATCCTTCCCGTCTCAGCGTGTGTAAGCGATGAGGAACCTATTTTTATTACTATTCTTTTGCTTTCTTTTAATTTTTCTCTATAATTCATAATTTCTATTTGCCCTTCTGATAATTCACGTTTTATATTACTACAAATTCTTTATTAAGTCACGTTTTTTTAAGAAAATGGTTTATATTTTGATGAAATCTTATCAAAAACTTTTATACCGTCCATAGCCGCAGACGTAATACCACCTGCATAACCCGCTCCTTCACCACATGGATATATGCCTTTTATATTACTTTCAAAATTTTCATCTCTTAAAATTCTTAACGGTGATGATGTTCTGCTCTCTACACCTGCCATTATAACATCACCTCTGTTGAAATCTTTTATTTTATTTGAAAAAAGTTCCATTCCTTCAACTATTGACTCAGACATAAAGTCTGGTAAAACATTTCTTAAGTTTGCAAATGCATAACCACCTTTTATTGCCGGTCTTATTTCTCCAAATTCTTTACTCTCTATCCCATCTTTAAAATCTTTATATAACTGGACAGGTATATTTCCATTTCCTTCTACGAATGCTTTTTCCTCAAGCCTTCTTTGAAATTCAACGCCTGCTAAAGGTCCGTCATTTTCAAAATCCTCCGGTGTGACTGAAACTATTATGGCACTGTTTGCATTTTCACCGTCACGTTTTCTGTAACTCATTCCGTTTACAGCAAGTTTGTTTTTTTCTGAAGAAGAATTGACAACAAATCCTCCCGGACACATACAAAACGAATAAACGCTTCTGCCATTTTCAAGATTTGTAACAACCTTATAATCTGCAGCCGGCAAAAATGTATTATCATCAGTCTTATACTGTGATAAATTTATCATTTTCTGCGGATGCTGCACCCTGACACCTATTGCAAAAGCTTTAGGTTCCATATATACACCCTTATCATGAAGCATTTTAAATGTATCCCTTGCACTGTGCCCCATTGCAAGTATCAGATGTTTACACTCCACAAGCTCTGAATGATTTAATTCTATGAAACTAAGTCTGCCGTTTTTAATCTTTATATCTGTCAGACATGTATTAAATCTTACTTCTCCACCATTATTTATAATGTCTTCGCGCATATTTTTTACAACATTACATAATATATCAGTTCCAATATGTGGTTTGTTAACATATAGTATATCCTCAGGCGCACCAAATTTCACGAAAGTCTCAAGCACAAATCTGTTTCTGCCATATTTATCTTTTACAAGTGTGTTTAGTTTTCCGTCAGAAAACGTACCTGCTCCGCCCTCACCAAATTGAACGTTTGATTCTGTATTTAAGACATTTGTATCCCAAAATTTCTGAACGGTTTTTTTTCTTTGTTCAACATCTTCTCCGCGTTCAATTAGAATCGGACGGTAACCCTTCTGTGAAAGAAGATATGCTGCATACATTCCGCATGGACCACTGCCTGCAACAACTATTCTGCTTTCGGGTTCTTCGGTGCCTTTTATCTCAGGCGAATATCTTACAATCTCCGGTCTTATCACATTTTTATTTTTTGAAAGTAACAGTTTTTCATTTTTAACTTTAAAATCTATAGCATAACTGAACTTCACATCACCTTTTCTTGCATCAATTGATCTTTTAAAGATATGATATTCGAGCAATTCGTCTTCTTTTAGTTTTATATGCTTTAATAATTCTTTTTTTATTTCTTCCTCAGAATGTCCCGGTCTGAGTTTAATCTGATTTATTCTTAACATTGTACACTCACATTTCTCCATCACTAACAATTCATTCCTGCAATATACCCCGTTGACCACGCCCATTGCAGATTGTAACCGCCACACAAACCATCTACATCAATCACTTCGCCGGTTATGTAGAGATTGTTTATAATCTTTGATTCCATCGTCAGGCTGTTGATATCATTTACATCTACTCCGCCTGTAACGACCTGTGCATGTTCATAATCTCCGGTTGCTTTTACAGTAACACTAAATTCTTTTAATGTATCGGTCAACTTATCCATCTGTCGTTTTTTTATGTCATATACTGACAAATCTCCTGATATTCCCGTATGCTTTAATATTACGTCTGCCAGTTTTTGATTTATAAGCCCATATAACTTCTGTCTTATATTCAATTCATTTCCATACAATAATTTATTTAAAGTTTTCCTGTCTATCTCGGGTAAAAAATCAACACCGACAGTTACTTTTCTGTTTTTATGTAAAGCAATTGCTGCAAATCTGCTTACCTGAAAAGCAGGTATTCCTGATACACCATAATCTGTAAGCTGAAGTTCTCCCGTATCTTTTGCGACTGATTTATCTTCTATATATAATTCTACTTTTGCGTCAACCCTGATTCCTTTTAGCTCTTTAAATATTTTTTCTTTACAATACAAAGCTGTAAGTGCCGGCAATGGTTTATTAATTGAATGACCAAGTTTTTCCAAAATTTTGTATCCTGAGCCATCCGAACCTGTTTTTTTATAAGTCATTCCACCTGTACTTACAATAACGCTTCTGCTTTTTATTATTTTATCCGGACATTTTATATTAAATATTTCGCCATTCTTCTTTATATCCATACATTCAGTGTCATACATTAGTTCCACGCTGTTGTTTTTTAATAATGTTACCAGCAAATCTCTGAGGGATACCGCCTGATTTGAACGTGGATAAAGGTATCCGTTTTTTTCTTTTGTAAGCATTCCGTTTTTTTCTAAAAATTCCGTCATATCTTTCTGTGAAAACTCATTTAGAACAGATTCTACGAACTTCATATTTTTACAATGATAATTCTCAAGTCCCTGGTTTTTGTTTGAATAATTACAACGTCCATTTCCTGTAGCAAGTATTTTTTTTCCGGGTTGCTCCCTATGTTCGACTATGATTACTTTTTTTCCGTTTTGCGAGGCTATAATTCCGGCCATCATACCGGAAGCTCCTGCTCCAATGACTGTTACATCATATAGCATTTTTATATCAACCCTTTCTTTAGCTGGTAATTGTTTCAAGATATTTATACAGACTATCCAGATCTTTTACATGTACACCTTCAAGCACTTTATTTCTGTCATAAGTCTCTAATTCCTGTGCACCTATTCCCGTTTCAAGATATAACGTTTCTTTATCTCCTTTATAAACCTTTACTTCATTTTCATCCATCAAAATCCAGTATCCGGATGGTTTTTCTATCGTTTTTCTTATAACAATACCTGACGTTGAAAATGAAATGAGCTGAATGTTTTTAAGATTGTTTTCACTATTGCTGCTTAAATAGTTTTTTAAATATTCTACAAGTTCTTCCCTGTTCATTCCAATATAATCGGCCGGCAATGCTGGTTCTGTATTTGTAATTTTACCGGTCTCGCTATCATATGTCTCAAGAATATATTTTGTATCTTTGCTCACTAAAGCAGAATCAGTATTAGCTGCCTCACGGGTGTTATCTAAAACTGCCGGGTTCTCATTTATTGTTCTGTCAATTGTTCTTACATCATTGTTTATATTGTTTTTTGCGTAATAATAGCATCCATAATATGCCATTACAAAAACAAAAGCCAGAAATCCAAAACCTGCACCATATAATAATTTTTTCATAGCTTCCCCCTTAAATCATGTTTTTATTATCATAATTAAAGTATCAGCCATTTTCATAATTTTATACAGATTTTACAGCACAAATGCTTCCGGCAAAAGTTCACCTAATGTATATTCTTTTGTTCCTTTGTCTTTATCATGAACAACTATGATACCGTCATTATCCATAAATTCAGATAAAAATTGTCGGCATATTCCACACGGATATGTAAATTTATTACTGTCAGATACAATCACCATCATTTTAATTTTTTTATGTCCTTCAGAAACTGCCTTTAAAGCACATGTTCTCTCAGCGCATATTGTTGCCCCGTAAGATGCATTTTCAACGTTACATCCTGTAAATACACTTCCATCTTCAGTAACTAATGCTGCACCGACTTTAAAATGCGAATACGGAGAATATGAGTATTTACTCGCTTTATATGCTAATTCTACAAGTTTTTCTTTATCCATAATATCAATCCCTCAATATTCCAACAGACTCTAATATCTGTCTTTGCATGGCTTCCATCTCTTTTCGCTCTTCTTCTTCCTCGTGGTCATATCCAAACAGATGAAGCATACTGTGTGCTACTAAAAATGCAAGTTCTCTCCTTTTTGAATGTCCATACTCCTCTGCCTGTGAATATACCTTATCAATTGAAATCACGATATCTCCAAGCAGTAATTCTCCCGTCTCCGGATTAAAATAATCCCCGGCATCATTCTCAAGTATATCGAAATCTCCCGGTTTATCATATTCAATCATCGGAAATGATAATACATCTGTAGGTCTGTCTATACCTCTGTGCTCTTTATTTATTTTATGTATCTCGTCGTTATCAGTAATTGTCACGCAAATCTCCGTTTCATATGTACATTCGATAAAATCAAGAGACTCACATATTACCATTTTAATAGTATCTTCATAGTTAAAATCAAACTCTTTTTCCGTTTCTTTTTCAATATAAATACTCATTTCTAACGTCCTTTTCCACATAATATTTCTGAAAATGTCTTTTTTATTTCCTTATATTCAATCAGATTAAGACCTGATTCATCTAATAGTCCACTATCAAGTCTTAATGACATAACATTATCTATTATCTTTAATTCTTCCATTTTCCTGCCTATCTTTGACATATACTCTTTTGTAGAAATGATTGTGTCTGCTAATAACACTATAGCTGCCTCTTTACTCTGGGGAATCCTAAGCTTTCCGTTATGTTCTTCAATTATATCGAGAATTTCTTTTGGAACATCATTTTCCCTTGCTATCACAACCCCGGCCTGTACATAATTATTGCTAAATGCTTTTCCGATGTCATGATACATAGCTCCTGCCCTTGCAAGCATTGCATCAGCATTAATCGAAATAGCGGCAGCAGCTGATAAATCAGCAACCTCTAAAGTGTGATAATATATTCTTAACGAATTATCTCTTAATTCCTTCATAGGTGGAAAATCGTCTTTTATAAATTCAATGTATTTTTTCTCTTTAGCCGGTTTTTTCCTTATATTAATCAATTTTAACATTATTACACATGCAAAACACATAGCAATAGTAATAATTATTGCAGCGGATCTTTGCAGTATTATAAAATAATCTATGAATCCTTTGATATAATATAACCTTAAAACCTCTAAAATAGCAAATACTGCATAATATGCTACAAATGATTTGATGATGTTTTCCATATTATTCATAAAGTCAGTTAAAAGGCATCCAAGCACCCCTAATACAATTGATACCATAAATATTTTCACATCGCCCTTATTTAATATAAAGCTATAAGACATGCAATATAGTAAATGAAAGACTATTCCACAATATGGCTTATATATAATCGATATCAGCATAGCAGGCATACAAATCGGAACCAGATATTGAGGCATATGCACAAATATTACCTGAGTTGCCATCAGCGCAGCATATAACACAGCTACCACAAAAGAACCTGCCGTGACAGCCGAGTATCTGTCAATACATATGCAAAACGCTACTGACATAAAAAGGCAATATGTCAGCAATGCTACTTTTTCGTAATGAAAATATGGCATAATTAAAATATAATTTCCGCATAATACCATTGTATATACAAGTATTATCATTAGTATTATGATTTTAGTTTTTTTTGTGTTTTTCATATTCTTCATAAGCCTTTACTATTTTTTGTACTAACGGATGTCTTACAACATCTTGATTTGTTAATTGAACAAATGATACTTCATCTATATTTTTTAATACTTTCATGGCCGTATCAAGTCCGGAAACGGTCCCCTTGGGTAAATCTTTTTGCGTGAGGTCACCTGTAACTACAACTTTCGAACCAAATCCAATTCTGGTAAGAAACATTTTCATCTGCGCGGGCGTAGTATTCTGCGCCTCATCAAGAATGATATATGCGTTATCAAGTGTTCTTCCTCTCATATAAGCAAGTGGAGCTACCTCTATAAGTCCTTTTTCAGAATTACTGATAAAGCTTTCTGCTCCCATAATCTGATACAATGCATCATAAAGAGGTCTGAGATAAGGGTCTACCTTGCTCTGTAAATCTCCCGGCAGAAATCCAAGGTTTTCTCCCGCTTCTATAGCCGGTCTTGTAAGTATAATTCTGTTTACTTCATTATTCTTGAATGCTGTAATCGCCATTGCCATCGCAAGATAGGTCTTTCCTGTTCCTGCCGGTCCTATACCAAATACAATCATTTTATCCCGGATTTCGTCAACGTATTTTTTCTGCCCTGTTGTCTTTGGTTTTACCGGCTTGCCACTTATTGTACGGCAGATGATTTCCTTATCAAGCTCCGTCATCGCAGACGTATTACCTTCCATCGACAGACTTAACGCATAATTTACATTTTGTTCGGTAATCGTATTGCCTCTTTTTGATAATTCTATCAGCTCATTAAATACTTCTTTAGCCCTCGAAGCACTAACTTCCGTACCTATTATCTTTAATTCTGAATCTCTTGCTATGACTGTCACATGCAATGTCTTTTCTATTATTTTTAAATTCTTATCAAATTGACCAAAAACATTTTGTTCATGCCCCGCCGGTATATCCATAATACTTTCAATCACGCTCATTATCATTATTTCCTTCCATTTGTTGACTGCTGTTTATAATTTGCCGTTTTCCAATCTCCTCAACAGCAATAATATTTCCTTTTGAAATACATTTTTCACCAGCAATCTCTATTGTAACATTATTTTTTATATTTTGAACCCCCTTTTCTTCTAATTTTCCCAAAAAATACGCTAATCTGCTTTTCATCAATTCTGATATCTCATCATCAGTATATTCTTTTTCAACTTCTTCATACTCTCTATAATTATATTTTATCCTATATACCGGCAAATAATAATTTGTAAATAAATATAATTGACTATAATCTGCTATAATGTCATATTTTTCATATCCAAAAGGAAAACCTGTCAGATTCAGGTTGTGATTACCTATTTTAAATGTAAACGCTATTCTTTTTCTTCCTGAATATTGTTTTTCATTGTATTTCATGCTCATTTCGTCTCTATAAGGATACACAACTTTTCCGTATACAGATGCATCGGCTGATACATAATCCTGACTAAGAAGTTCACCACTGTCACCGTAAATATTCACAATGCCACTTACTAAAATATCGCCTTTTTTTACATCTTCTCCTGTTTTTATCAATGGTGTCCCACTTCTCGTCACTATCGATTCTATGTATGCCGGCTTTTCTGCAACGATATCACACGGAGCCGTATTATTTTGATGGTATTCACGGTCATTGTTCTCTTTTATATGTATTATAAGTCTCGTTCCTTTTAATTCTACGGACACCCATGTAATGTCCGTAAACTTTTTTCTTAAGTACAATTCTATTTTTGATCCGTTGACATCCTTACATCGCATTCCAAAACTCACATTCTCTGTCTTAAGAGCTTTTACAATTCTGTCTTCTGTAATCTTTTTGTTTCCATCAACGGCAATGTTCCAGACATATATCGACATAATCCATACTATCAGCATACATATACAAATTCCCGGTATAAATAAATATCTTTTTTTGTATTTTTTGAATATAAAATGTAATCCATATTTTTTTAATATTTTAATTTTGCAATAAGTTTTATGCCTTAAATCCAATATTTTACCAATATTTTCCACAGCTATGTATAGTGTAATAGAATTATCTCTTTGATGACATATATTCCATATTTTCATCTTATGGTTGTTACACAGATTTAAAAATCTCTCTTTATTGATACCGGATATACTTATGATTATATATCCACGGATCCATCTGTATATATATTCCATAACCACCTCATAATAACATGATTTTTTTTAAACTTCCTTTTATCTTCATATCGTTTTCATTAAAATATTCAATTTTTAATGAATCACCTGTGATTTTTATTTTTCCGTCTTTTGTATTTAATATCAGACTATTCTCATCATACTCAATGATGCTCTTATAGTTTTCAATTATCCCCTCATATTTTCCGGTTATATGCAATAACGGCGCTCCATAACACACATCTCTTGGTAACATAAGTTTGTCAACTATAGGATTCATTCTTTCACCTTCATTATAAAGATATCTTAATATATGATTTAATGCTTATCTACTATACCAGAAGTGTTTGTAAAAAAAGTGACTGTTCATTAACGATTAATATCGCTAACGCAACAGTCACTCTCGCACATTAATTATATTTACGTTTTCTTGCTGCTTCAGACTTTTTCTTACGCTTCACGCTTGGCTTCTCGTAATGTTCTCTCTTACGAATTTCCTGCTGAATGCCTGCCTTTGCACAGTTTCTCTTGAATCTGCGTAAAGCACTATCTAAAGACTCGTTTTCTTTAACGATTACATTCGACATAGACTCACACCTAACCTCCCTCCAGTTGTGGAATGTGCATAATACAACTGTTTGGGTATTTTTTTTGCACTGAAAGATATTATATCACATTTTTATAATACGTCAAGTGTATTTTTCAATGTAGTAACTGTCCATTGAATGGACACAAACTTTATCAACAAAAACTATTGAATTATTACAATATCAGTGTTATATTCTATATGAAAGACTTGGTCACTCAAAGTGCTCCTTTTATCATTAAATCAAAAACCACATCTCCTGAGCGCAACAGGGGATGTGGTTTTTGATTTAATCTAATATAAAACAGCCAAGACATTTGCCTTGGCTGTTTTATATTACATCCCCACAACTTCAAATGGATTGATTCCTTTGAAGAAGTTTGCACCACTCTGTTTTTTTATTAATTTCTTATAATAAGAAAGTTTGCTTTGTGGTACTTTAATTACAATATGGCAGAATTTTATATTTGCTTTGTTTTTCATAGTTGAAAGTTCAAATGCTCTCTTTCCAAGTGTCTTAGAATTTAACTTTGTTGTTTTTAATACTATTTCCGTTTCATTGCTAAATGGTAAAATATAATTTTCTATTTTGTTTACAGTACTTGGAATAATCAATTTTTTAATTTTATGATTGTACTCGAATGCAGATGATTTTATCGTAATTACACCTTCCGGTAATTCTACTGTTTCAAACTTATCACAATACGAAAATGCATAACTGCCAATTACTTTTACAGAATTCGGAACTACAGTATTATTGCATGCGTAGATTAATTCACTCTCCTTTGTATCTATAATAGCATTGCATGATTCTCTGCTGTCATATTTTTTGTTCTTAGAAGATACTCTGATTGTTTCAAGTCCAGTCAATCCATTAAAAGCTCCCTGCTCAATTTTCTTTACATTTGCAGGTATAGATAGCTTTTTAAGATTATGACAATAGCTTACAGCTCCTGATTCAATAGTTGTAAGATTATCAGGAAGACTTATTTTTTCCAAATACGAGCAGCCACTAAAAGCATATTTTCTTAATACTTTTAAATTTTCAGGAAGTTTAACACTTTTTAATATAGTATCCGAAAAAGCTCTTTTTCCAATGTACTCCACACTATCCGGTATCACAACTGATGTCATTGTATCAACACCTGTAAAACAACCATCTTCCAGTCTGATTACTGTTTCCGGAATAACCAGTTTTTTTACATATACATCTACTTCATCCTCTATACCAAATATACCAGCTCCAATAGATGTAACTTTCCTTCCATCAATCTCTGATGGAAGATAAATAGCTGTTCTTCTCCTTTTTTCGTTGTATCTTGTGAGCTTTATTCCATCACTATTGTTCGGATCATCCATATAAGAATATGTGCCATACTTTGTTTTATAAGTGGCTGTGTCCGCATATACACTTGTATAGGTGTAGAAAAAAGCCATAACTACAAGAATTGTTAATAGTAAACCTTTTTTCTTCATAAGAAAACCTCCTCTTTTTGTTTAATATATTATTTTTTTTACAACATTATTGTAACATTTATATAATATTTTGTAAAGAATCAATTCGCATTTTTTCATAAAATAAAAATACACACAATATCATTACGTGTGTATTTTTACTCAAATCATTTTTTAATTTACATATTAAGTCCACCTATTTGAGCATCAGGTTTATCTATATTCTTACGTTTGCCCGCCATTTCAAGACTTTCTATTACAGCATCCTTTTGGATACCTGCCTCCTCTGACTCAGGATTCTTAATCTGCTCGTAGCTTTTAACACTTTCCATTACCTTTAAGGCATAATCAATACGTTTCTGTTCATATTCACTCTTGCCCTTTCCGATAAGTTCCTCCGGTGAATTTACATTCTTTTCCTTCATTTTTCTGTCAAGGTACTCAAGTGTCGCCTTTTTAACCTGCTCCATTGCCTTGTCAGCCTTTTCCAATTGAGCTTTAACCTTCGGATCATCTCTTGACAGGCTTTCATTTTCAGCAGAGATTTCACTGCCAATCTTCTTAGCTACCTTGTTAGCTTCCTTGACAGCACTAATCATTGAACGGAACTTTGAAGAACTACGGAAAAGTTTTGACAAATTGCTTACTTCAAAGCCGGTCACTTCATTCTTAATCATACGAGCCATGCTGCCAAGCGACTCTGCGATTCCACCGGCAGAATACTTTCTGTCTGTGGTACTGACTTCCATAAGATTAGGTCCGCCGCCCTTCTTATCAGCCGCTGCTTCGGCAGCTTTCGAATCAAACGGATATTTTACTCGCGCACTTTCCAAAGCAGAATCAACTCTTTCTATTACATTTCCAAACAGATTATACGTACTATGCATCAAAGAATTAATAGGCATATTTACCAAATCCGAGTTTTTCACTATACAAAGCTGATTCCCTGCCGACATAATATCAGGAATGCTTGTAGCAACCTTTGCATTTTTAATAGCATCTTTTAAATCACCTAATCGATTGCATGCGGCATTAATCTCCTTTTCGTTTAATCCCTGACCTCTTAATGTGAACTTTAACATTTCCTTTGATATCTTGGAAATCTTATTTGCCATCGGTGCAGAAATCACTTTAAGATTGTCCGTGCCGACCAATCGATTATATCCTTTATTTTTTCCCGGTCGAGTTACACCAAAAGAACTGTCATTATCAATGCCCTGAACACCGATTATTTTACCATTTTTATCTGTCTGATACGTCATATTGCCGGCATGGCGGTCAGTGTTACCACAAATATAATCAAGAATTTGCAAATCTGCAATTGATTTGTTAGCTAAGCAAGGCTGTCCAAACGGATCATCACAAACCTTTGAAAATTCCTTTGCGCCATTCTTTCCCAATAAATCCAGTCCATTAGAAAACTCCATAAAAGTACCTTCTACTACGTTATCATTCTCATCCACATATTTCATATTCGTAGAACGTGCAATGATTTCAGGCATACCGAGCAACCCCGCCACTGCACTCATGGCACTGTTCCTCTGGTCAAGACGGTCATTATCCTTAAGCCCCAGTGTGGAAGCATTTATATGATTAGAAGGATCCCTGCATAAATCTCCAATTCCATTAGACAAATCCTCAAGTACATCTGCATCTATTTCATCTGTCTTCACTCCAATCTCATTAAGCGCCCCCTTAACACTCCTTTTTTTTCCAACCAGCGAATAAAACTCGCCAATAAGCTGTTCATCTCCAACTTTCACAGGTTCAACACCGTCAATTTTCTTACCCTTTTGGTTTAAATACTGCCGATACTTAGGGAGAATTCCGGTAATCTCATCTTTCATTTTTGAGACAATCATCTCATTAGTTATTTCCGCTGGATTTGAAACCTGAGGGAAAGCACCTTTCTTAAAAAGAGTATTTTTATAGATTCCGATTGAACCTATAAATTCTTTCCCTTCATAACGGCTCGCTGCCTTATTCAACACATCATTAAACTTACCTTTAACATTAACATAAGAAGCCTTTGTAAACACACCCTTGCGACGCACACCCTTCGCATCCACCACAGTCATTGGAATACGGGAAGACTGCATATTTCCCATAATTCCAAGTTTTTTACCACGAAAATCAACGACCTGTGTTCTGGCATCCTGCTGGAGTTCCGGAAAAGACAGCGGAGTCTTGTCCGGCTGATAATTGTTAAGAGTGTCATAGTCTTTTGAGAGCATGCCCTGCACTCTGCCAATCACATCCGCAATTCCTGTTTTTAAATTACCCTTTTCACTCTCCACACCGGCTAAAAATGTCTCACCGGCAACAGCCGTGTCAATCATCGCCTGCATAATTTCCTCTTTGCCCTTTTCATTAAGAGTTTCCGGTATTCCATATCTCTCATCAATTGATGAATACTTATCCATCAGTTCGTTTAAGCCTTTTAATTTTTTAACATATTCTTTGTATTGCTCATTTTGATTCAATATACTGCCATTTTCACCCGCAGCCATTAATTCTTCCATAATCTTCTTTCTCTCAGCAAGAGAGGGAAATTTTGATATTTTCTTTGGTGGCATATTTTTTCATCCTTTCCTCATTGCAAAAACATTATTTATATGTTAATAAACAATTTTGCTGCATCTTCAATTGCCTTAAAATCAGTAGATTCATCGTCTATAAACAGTAAGCAATTCTTTTCATTTAACACATATACCGCTGCAGAAACTTCGCCAAAACGATACATTGTAACCTCCGTGTTACCAACATTTATAACTTGTGAATACTCTGCAAGATTCTTGCCCTGTCCGGATATATTTGCTTCACACTGTTGTTTCATTTGCAAAACACCATAAGCATCATCCTTAGCAGTAGCAGCCAATTTATAAACCAAGTCATCCACACTGATAAGTACTCGCTTTATACCGGCTTCACCATCTTGATTTTCTTCCTGTGTTCCATCCGAATCATCCATTTCCAACAAATCATAACTGATAATCTTAGCTCCGACAGGTATCTTCACTCCATTTAATGTATCAGATATCTCATCATAGTAAGGTATATCTTCAAAACTCACATCAATTTTTTCAAAGGAGGAATCAATAAGTTTTGTAATAATCCCCTGTTTCACTTCCACTTTGAAACTATAGCGTATTCCTGCTTCTTTACTAAACATGGCAAATGAAATATCCTCATCAGTTAAATCCGTCTGTTTTAAAACACTTCCTGTCTCCTGTGATATAGTATCATCAGTTCCTTCTTCCTGTGATTCCACACCATAAGCAATACTATACACACATGTCATATTTTTGGATTCAACTGTATCTTTATCATATTCCGTCGATTCTTCACCGGTCGTCTCTATCGTCTCCGATACAATCTCATCCCCACTTATATCTTCAGACTCCTCCTTTTTTTCGTCACCATCCGTTATAACTGATTGAACAGTCAACTTATCTGTTCCCTCCCATGTCCAGTATACATCACTACTGTCATCCATCTTAAGTCTAAATGTTCCAGCCGAATCAAGTGACATACTTAACGGATAATCAGTATCATCTCCCAAAGTTCCAAGCTCATAAATCTCAACTTCAAAATCCGTCTCATTCTCTTTACCTGATTTCTTAGAATCTCCACAGGACGTTACAAGCCCCATAACAAGCGTCAATGAAACAACAGAATAAAGAGACTTCATTATTTTTTTTGTTTTTTCCATCGTGTCTCTCTCCTAAAAAATACTTCACTTTGCAACAACTCTCCTATGCCGATACAAAATTCGAGCCATACGGATGCATTAATTTTCTTACAGAATTTCCTTCCACAGATATATTTTCAATGTTTTGCAGGTATGTCGGAATCGTTGTCTTCCTAATACTGATTATATCTCCATTATTAATGACTCTGTATTTTCCATTGACATTAACTCCGCTTGCGTAAATTGTTGTATCATAATAGCCTATACTAAGCCTATTTTCAACAGAATTCCTAAAGTTTCCGTCTGAATCATTATAATTGCTGCCTGTTCTGATATAGCTTCGATTCGGGTTGAGTCCAAAAAACATTTTCGCACCCGACTTATTATCCATCAATGGATGCCAGAAATTTGCTGATATCGAATTTACAACGCCATAATTAATCAAATTTCCGTAATTCATCGAAATAGTTCTTAAAGCAATCACACCCTTGTTACGGACTATCACGTCTCCTTTTTCGCAAATCAACTTCCCCTCGTAATATAATGAATCCAAGGGGAATAAAAACCCTCCATCATCAACAATTAAAGTTCCATGATTTGCAATAATTCCATTGCATATAAATCTTCCGGATACAATTAATATTGCTCCATCTTCTATCCTTACGGTATTTCCTCTCGGAAGATAAGTAATATCCTTTACGGTCATAACCTCACCCGACTTGATGGTATACTCAGTTTTTCCACTTGTAGTGAGAATTGTAGTATTGCTGACCTTTGTCCCCATATACAGACGTATTTTGTTATGATCATCATCATCGCTTCTGGTATCTATCCCAAACCGATTATCACCGGTAAAATTGCTGCATAAATAAAATTCATTTCCAGTATTTGGAGCATAGAATCCAAATTGTCCATCACCGTATTCTCTTACCCTGAACATCCAATACACATCATCAGCATCATAGTTTCCTTCATCACTGTGACATCCGTCAAGTGTCTCATACCACCAGTTATCACAACCTGATTCAAATGTGTTTTTATCTATATGTTCAATATATCTTCCCTTATCATTTGTTGGCTTAAAGTAATATCTTCCACCATTACCATCATCCCATTTGCCCATCCAGAAAGACGGAAGCATACCTCTTGTAATGAATCTGTCCTGATCGCCAACAGGCTCTAACACGGTGTACTCCTCAGATTCCCCATTAATCAGCGAAACATAAAACCCTTTAGAGCGGCTTCCCTCTCTGTTTCCAGTCTCTCCCGGGACAACATAATCTCCAAAAGTCATCAATACAGGAGTATCACTGGTTGGGAAATCTGATTTATTTCTTAATAACACCCACTCCCAAATCTCAGAAGATGAATTTGAACTTCTTGTAGGAAATGCTTTTGCATCTCCTATGTATACATTATTCATCAAATACATTATAGTAACCGTCATCAATAAAAACCTTGCCAGCATCTTCATTTTCAATGCTCTTTTTTTACATCTCATATTGCTCACTCTCCTTTTTTATCTGCATAATTATTTAACACATATTCTTATATGTTTCCTAAATGTTTTTTTAATGTAAGTATATTGTGACCTTCCCTATATTCATAAGCGATGTCATCCATTGATTTTTTAACCATAAATATTCCAAGACCTCCAATCTGTGATTCCTGCGCTTTCTGAACCACATCCGGGTCTTCTTTTGACAGTGGATCATACGGTACACCACCATCAATAAATGTCAGAACCACGCAAAGTGGTTCATTTTCAATCTCTACACGGATAGTCGCCGGTCCTACCTCGGGATTATAGGCATAATGTGCTATATTGACAAATATCTCCTCTACTGCAATGTCAATCTGCATCTGCAATTTCATAGAACAATCATATTCCTGCAACTGCTCATCCACGAAAGCAAGAACATCATCCAAATTTTCAACTTTTGCTTCTATATCCATCTCTTTCATTCTCACACCCATGCTGCCTGGCAACACTTATCCTTTCTGTTTTATTGCTGAACACATATTACAACATATTTACCGATACTACAGTGTTGTTTTCTATAACAGATTTTTTTACGTCATTATTTAGTTTCTTATCATTTAACCTCATATACTCATCAGATGTCGGATTAATGAAACCGTTCCTGTCAGATATATGCAGAGCATGTTGTAATTTACCCTCTTCTGACAGAATGTATATCGGTTTTCCATTCAGCAATACACTCATAATTTCTTTTTTCTCATAATCATTACCATTTTTATCACCGAATCTCACTTGATTTATAGCTGTATAACCCATGTTTTTGAGACTATGTCGAACCTGCTCTTTTATATTGTCTTTATAGCTTTCTGAAACTTCACAAATATCATTAAGATAATCCTGTAATTTCTCATCATTTACAGAAAGCGACTTAAGATTTTCCGGATTCAGCTTCAATAAATCATCTGCATTTATTCTACAATAGTAAGGATTAGCCATAATAGCCGCCCTGCCGGATAAGATTTTATATGGTATCTCACTTCTTTTTTGGATAATATTAAATGCTTTTTCTCTCTCTTCTGAAACTACTATTCCTAAATGCTTTGCTTCTTGAACCATCTGACGTAACACTGTACATTTATATAGTTTTGTTGCAATCTCTCTCCATTCAAGTATCAGCCTTTCATCAGTCTTACCGTAAAAAATATCATGATTAACTTCCAATATAGGATTTGTAAGTGTATTAAACAGTCTGCTTTTTTCTTTTACACTTCCATTGATAAATGTATCATTTATAATACGGTTTTTTTCTTCAGCTTTCTCCGTACATGAATAATCAAATAGTGTATTTATTGCTTTATTACCCTCAAGGTCAAACTTTTTTGTCGAGAGTATTTCCGCAACAAGTTCAGCTATATCACTTCTTATTGCATCACTGTATATATGTTTTTTATCTTTCTCTGATATGCTGATTTTCTTTTTGACATACTGGAAACTTCCGTTTTCTATCTGCTTCATAAAATCTTTTTCAGACATTTTCATACTACTCATATCTTTATATATAACTGTTTTTAATTCATTTTTCATCTCATAGTTATAAGTTTTTTTATATTTTAAAACAAGTTCCTCAAACTTCATAATCAGTTCCTCCTTTCCATATAGATTTAATAATCAGCCCATGAATATTCTACCATGTAGTCATTGTCCCTTGAGTATATTATATCCGCATTCAGACTTAAAAAGCGAAAATAATCACTCTCTATCATTTGTACGTTGATATTCATACTATTAAAATTTTTATCAACCACATCCTGTACGTTATATTTTTTTAGAGTCTTCATCATCGATGAAATAATCTTCTGTATATATGCCTGCTTTTTTTCATCAAATGGTTCATCTTCAAATAATACGGCTGCCATTTCCCTTGTTGTACATGGATTGCCATGAAGATGAACCAGATATGCAAATGCCTCTTTTGATTTTGAGCGTTCAAATATCAGTTGTTCTCCCTGTGGTGTCCTGACATCAAATTTTCCAAAACATGTAACAACTAGTTTTTTATCTCCTTTATCAATAATCTTATATCTCAAATCCTGTATTTCTTTCCTGACATCATCCACAGTTGCCGGCTTTAAGATGTATCCACTGGCATGCATATCCATGGCATCCTTGTAATACTCATCATACGCCGTAACAAAAATAATATTTATTTTCGGCTGTATATCTTTTAATTCTCTAGCTAGTGTTACTCCGTCAATATTCCCCATATGTACATCCAGAAAAGCTATCTCACATGGATTTTCCAGTGCAAATTCCAACAATTTCAAACTGTCATCAAACGCACAAATCTCGTCTTCTTTACACACCCTCTTAATTATGTTTACTGTGTCTTTCAGAACTAATTGTTCATCATCTGCTACAATGATTCTCATATTCTTCTCCTCGTAATTAACTAAGCAATTTTATTGTATATCGTATATTATGACAAATATATGACAATATATATCAAGGAACTGTTCCTAAACCCATTAAGGACAGTTCCTTGATTATATGATTTACTACGGTTCTAACTAACTTTCACATTAAATACTACAGCATGAGAATAATCGCCTTTTACATATAAACGTATCTTATATATCGTTCCCGATGCAGCATTCTTCGGTATGGTGAACATACATGCATACCCATCCGTTAGAAACTTATCCGACACATCCTTTTCTGCATCGCCTATAATCTCTGTAACCGCATAACTCCACCCGCCTTCTTGCGGATTAGATGTTGCAACCTGTAAATTAATTTTTTCTCCCGCTGCCAAATTCAGCTCCTCTTCAGCAGGTGCTACACCTTTAAAGGCATAAATACCTGCTTTAAGTACCACTTGCAATTTTAGCGGTTCTTCAATTAATACTACAACTTTAATTACAAGCTTAACGTTTTCATCCTCATTAGAGATAATTTCTACACGATAAGTAACCTCACCTTGAGTATAGCTGCCCGGTGGTGTAAATGTAGCCTCTGTTTCACTCTTTTTCGCAAAACAATTATTACATTTTTCAACATCCGCTCCATTAACTTCTCTGGTTATATCATATTTCCAGCCTAATCCTGATGCATCCATTTGAATATTAAATTTTAAGGAATCTCCACCGCTTATGCCAATAGAGGCTGCTTCATCATCACCGCTATATGCAGAAACTGCCAACTGTCTGTCATTCACCGACTGCACAATTGCAGATATCTCAATGCTCGCATTTATAACTGATAGCACAAACTCCGCTTTTACACTTGCATCACTATCTGAGATAATAGTTATCTTGTACGTATATGAGCTAAACCCGTATTTTGTTTCGCTATCATTCGGCACAGTAAAGGTTCCGGTTTTTTCATCCTTCTTTGCAAAGTTACCTGTCACATCAGAAGAAACCGAGCCATTAATTAATTTTTGTGCCTGATAACTCCATCCTTTTGATGAGTTTTCTATCTCTACTTCAAAGTCTATAACATCCCCTGATGCAACCGTCAGTGCTGCCTGTTCCCCGCTTAATGCTTCTTCTGAGTAAGATACATTATTTTTATTGTATTTTATTTCTCCTTCACGCTCATTTATGAGATTCGGAGTGACAGACGCCTTAGCTTTTATCGAAACCGGCGAAGCTACTGCTGATACAACCTTAACGGTTGCCATACAGTCTTCATTATCGTTTGATATGATTTCTATACGATAAGTTACCGGTGCTGATGTTCTGTTTACCGGTGGTTCAAATGTTGCCTTAAAATCATCCTGCTTTTTAAAGTACTCATCTGCATTTGATACATCTGCTCCATCCGCTTCTCTTACAACACGATATTTCCAACCTGCTGTCGAGCCGCTTACACCAATAGTCAGGCTAATATAGCCATCGTTTGCAATACCGATTGATGCCGGCTCACCTGCACTGTTTGTCTCTGCCACAATTGTATCATCTTCAGAAGATTGAGCTTTTGCTGTAATAAGAATATTCTTTGTACTAATCTTCTTAAATTCCGTCTCTGTAAGCAGTCTGTTTACTGCTTGTGACATACTCTTAAGTCCGGTAATCTCCTCACCGTAAGTCAGCGCCATTTTTTTCAATCCCCATGTTGCTACATTTGCATCATCTGAATCATATGGACGTAACGTAACGTTTTCAATCGTTTTAACATCTTTTAACAGGAATCGAACCTTTGCACTTCCACCTTCAGCGAACGTTCCTGTTGCCATCAATCCTTCAGCATTTTTTTCATATACCAATGCATCATTGATATCTGTAATCACATATTCCTTATCTTCATTGGTATAATTTTTGTAATCTACCTTCATGTAAATTGGTCCGGTATGCCCCGGATTATCAAGCAAATCTGCTGTTGCCGTATCAAATACAAATTCAACCGGAATTATAGTATCTGAAGAACCTGTTTTTGTACTTGTCACTGACATCGGCATGGCACGGTTTTGTATAACCAGATTATTATCTATACTTGACCATTTATTTAATGTTCTTGTTGTCTCAGTTTCTTCCGTACCTCCTGTCAGCGTGTATTCTGCAATGGTACCACCCGTAACATTTGCCATCAGACCACCTACGGCCGCTACTCTTATTCCGGTAATCTCCTTCACATATTTTTCATTAAAGGTAAAATCTACTGTCTGTCCTGCTTTGATTCTATAGATTTCACTGTCTGACAGATAAACATACGGCGATTCATATACATTACCTATAGGATCACTTGTTGTCTTATATTGAAGAGCAACCGCAAGGTCATATTTTTCAGGTGTCAATACACCTGTACTTGTCTGTGAACCAAGCTGCAATGTAACGACCTGACTTTCACCTGAACTCTTATCCGAGCTGTAAATATCTTCTTTCGAACTATATCTTACATCTACATTGAAATCAACCTTATAGGTATCTATTATTACACCCGATCTTACCCTCTGTATAATAGCATAATCAACCATAACCGGATTATCTGCTTCTCCTGATTTAAGGTAAATAGAAGAAAGCATGTCAAGCTTTGCAGCTCCAAGTCCCTTATAATAGTATATCTGTTTTGTCACATTATTTTGCATAACCTTGGCATAACGAAGGCGTTGAGGTACCTCCATACTTGTACCGCCTGCTACTCTGTAATATATAGTCGAATCCATAGTAACTTTACTTAAGTCACCATTTTCGTCTTTCATAAAGACAAATACATTTAATGAATCATTTTCTGACTGTGGAAGACGTGATATCGAATATGGATTCATATCATCATCATCCGTAATCAAACCACTCATCTCCACATTAAACATGATTTCTTTATGTACATCTGCATTTTCCACACAGTCCAGTTTTTCAGGCAAACTGTCAGAAGAAGTTGCAATATCCATAATATTTCCATTTAATACATATTCATCATATTCATTAATTGTACGTCCTTTATCCTCGCCAACCAGTTGAACTGCCATGCTGTTAAGATTCCATGATGAATTACTTCCAACTGCTCTTGCATATATATCCAGAGATGTTATTGAACTAATATCCGGAACGCTCAACAAAAATCTGTCATAACGTCCTGCCCTGAACATCAAATCTGTATCACTTACCACGCTGTCATTGACTTTCTTATATGGCTTTGAATCAAAATCATACATTGATTGCACGATATCAAATTCCTTGTGCTGGTCGTCTCCCTTCCTGTCCTTATAGTTAAGTTTTCCTTTAACCTTACCATAAAACTGTACATCATTAGCCAATTCACCTGTTCCTGCTGTAAACAGTAACGAGGCACTTCTAGATGTTCTCGGCTGATAGTAAGTCTTTGTAATTTCACCTGCTGTACGTGAAACCTTTGTAGTTGTTGAATCATTCTGTGATGCTTCCACATAATCAATTCCTATCCAGTCATAGACATCAAAAGTCCATACGAAGTCAAGTCCCGTATTTGTCTTACTTTTAACATCTATAGTATCAATCATCAGCTTATCATAAGGCGATGCCTCGGAGGTACTCTGATCAGGAATAATATTAATCGCTGTCAGATTTCCATAATCTCTGTTCGTTGAAATAGTAAATACTTCTCCTATCCCTGAACGGAAACTATCGGAAGCTAACTGCTGATTAGCCTGAACATAAGCACTCGCACCATTTTCAAAAATCAGCTGGAAGTAAAAGTAGTTTGCCGAGCCCGTATCGCCGTTAGGTCCTGAGATTTCTTTATCCGCTGAAACATTAACCGTAACCTCATATGACTGTGATTTTTTTCCAAAAAGTATATTCTGTTGTGCCATGTCGTATGACATATTGTAGTAGTTATTTGTTATCCAGTCGTATTTTTCCTCCTCTGTAACCGTACTACTAATAAACTCTATTGTTTTCGAAGGCTGATTTTCCGTAAACAGTATGTCCATATCAGTTCTATGCATAATTGAGTCCATTTCATCAGATAAATCATTCTGCATAGATATCTCTTTTCCGTCAATTGTTCTGTAGTATAACATATTGACATTTGTTTTCCCATATTTAGTCTCATCTATCCACTTTGCTTTTCTGTAACTTACGCTGTCAGCATCCTTAATCTCGTAGATATCAAAACTTGATAACTGCCAATTATCCTGCATAGTTTCATCCAATGTAAATGTCACGCCTGTAAAATATGACAAATCGGGTACTGTTACATAGCAGTATGCCTTCATCCCCCTTGATACACTCACTCTGTATGCCGCATCATTTCCTGACGTATCCGGCCAATATCCATAAAAGTTTTCAACCTGCGTCTTTAAACTAACCTCATTGGTTGATTTTGACGGTCCCATTGTTGAAACATAGTTCAGACGCATCATAATCTCTGCATCAGTAGCACCTTCATTTGAATTATGTGTTCCTATAACAACAAGATAGCGTTTCTCGCCACTATAATTTGGCTTATACTTTACACTACCTCTCTTAAGACTACGTGTTGAATTAAATGGACTTACAGTATTGCCAAACTCAATTCCACTCGCACTATCTGCCGGATGATAAGCTATCAGCTTTAAATCTCCCGGAACACTTGTCCTTAAGATAGTATTATCTTCCACTGAATATATCTGTCTGCTGTTACTTCCACCATTATATACAGTTACATTCCACACTGACATTGCATCAAAATTATTCTGAATTTTATTTATGACGTTTGAATGGCTGCTTGTTGCTCCGCTTCCATTATCTGAAAGACCAGCATTTTTCACTGCATCTGTTCCATATTCGACCTTGATTCCATCTTCGCTTATAAGTTCTGCATAATCAGGCAAAACACCTGCAAAAGCAATTTCTTCACCCTGGCCTGCTATGTCGACCGGTTTCGTTGTCGCAGGTACTCCGCTTTCCATCGCATAACCCACAGAACTAGTTATAACTGGCAATGTTACTTTCCTTATCGCTCCAAAAGTATCTCTATACGTCACTGTATAATTTAACACTTCAGGTAAATACATGCTTTTAATTTCTTTTTTAGAATAATTTGTAAAAGCCTCTATTCCTGCTCCATATTGATCTGCAATTTCTGTGTAAAAATAGATTAAATCTTGTTTTGAAGCATCATAGTTTTTCATATCACCTGAAAAAGATGATTTATCCGTCACTAATTTACAACCATCAACATAATCTGAACCAAACTTGAATACTTTGTCACTTGCACTTTCTGTTGACAATGTTCTTGAATGACTACTTGTATTAAACTCAAGTCTTGCAAGCAATGTTCCCGTAAAATCAACATAGTATTTATCAGATATAAATCCGTACATTTTTAAACCGTTAACTTTTTTTACTTTATATACTCTGATATCCGTACAACTCCACTTTGCCTGATTCGCAGTTTTTCTTGATGTAACTGCATCGACTCTTATGACACTATCTACCTTATAGTAAAAATCAACCAGATATGTATCGCTTGAATATGGTCTCATAGGTTTTTCATTACTAAAGCTGTTATTATCCCATGACGCATATTTGTATCCGAGGTATGTTTTTACGTTATTTCTCCTATCTGACTGAACACCTTTTTTTGCAGCATATGACAGTGAATCTGTATAATCGCCATCATTTGGATTAATATACTGCTTTCTGGTATTTCCATCTGTATCTTTATATGTCACAATGAACATACCTATATCTTCACCGTCTTCTTCACCGGTAGACACAACTAATGCATACTTATAGTCATATTCATCCGCACTCGCTCTGACGTTATAAAAAAGCATCAAAACAAACCAAAATAAAAACGTTATAATAATGAAATGTTTCATTCTTTTTTTATCTTCCAACATATTTCACTCCTTTCCCGGATATTTACATTTTTTTATTCAAAGTGCAATAACCCTGCAAATCCCGTCATTTCAAACACTTCCATTACCATACTGTTAACATTTTTCAAAAGCAGCGTTCCCTCTTTTTTATTCATTGCCATATGCGTCTTTTTTAACACTCTAAGCCCTGCACTTGAAATATACTCCAGCTTTTCCATATTTAATATCAGTTTATCGAATTTCTCTGTTGTCTCAAGAATTATCTTTTCAGCCTCTGAAGCTGAATTAGAATCAAGTCTTCCCTCTATCAATATTTCTCCTTCATTTTGTCTGTTAATCAATTTCATGTTCATGTTATATTCACTCCTTTTACTTAATATGCATTTGTATTTTTAATATAGAGCGCCAAATCTTCAATAGTAATATCAATTACACTCTCATCATACAATTCCATCTGCTCAATATTTGAAGTCGTTCCAATCTTCTCTGCTTCTGCCCGAAGTATAGCCATAATATCAATTGCTCCGGTAGGAAGCTCGTCTGATTCAAAATCTGTATTGTCTTTCTCAGGCTCATCCTCTGTGAGTTTGATATCCAATTCATCTTCTGGTAAAACATCCTCATCTTTTTCACCAAGGTATTCATTTGCAAATAATTCATCGAAACCTTCATTTTCGTACTCTTCTTCAAAGTCTTCGTTTTCATACTCTTCCTCAAAGTCTTCATTTTCATAATCTTCTTCAAAGTCTTCATTTTCATACTCTTCTTCAAAGTCCTCGCCTGTTAATAATTCATTATCATTTCTTTTAAATCCTATACCTTCAGGTATGATATCATCGAGTACATCCCTGACACGCCTTTCAACCTCTGATTCTACTGTTCTTTGAATCTCTGACAACATCGTATCATGACTAAAGGTTCCAAGTAACTGTGTAAGCATTTTTTCTACATTGCTGTCTCCTTGTACAGTCTCTGCCTTCGCAGGCTCACTGTATTGTGTTACAAGCTCATTCTCATCCTCTTCATCTGAATACAAATCCATATTTTCGTCATAGTCGTATTCATTCTCATCAACTGTCTCAAACTCAATGCCTGTACTTTTCTTATCATAAGGTTTTATATTATTTTCATATTCCTCATATTCATCTTCTGAAAATTCTTCAAATGTTACAAATGACCTGCGGTTATCTTCCTCCTCTTTTTCAATATCTTCCGTCTTCTTTTGCATCCTGCTTAATTCATGCTTTTCCCTGCTTTCACCTACAAAACGCTCCCATACATCCTCCCCTTCTTCACCAACAAAATGCGTTCCCTCATACTCCCTGTCTGAAAAGAGAGCCACGACATCTTCAGGCACTTCAATCTTAAACGAAGATCTGCTTGACGGACCTGTTACTGTAAACACCTGACCTCTGCCAGCTGTAATAATCTGCTCCTGCTCTGCCTCATTGATACTGCCGGCTTTTTCATATAGCTTGCACAAATCATCCATATCATTTGGTGACAGCGAGAAAATAAAACTATACTGACACGCATTAATGATAGCCGTTGACTTTCTGGCAAGTTCTTCACTTCCAACAAAGTCCTTAATATTCTGCGTGATAACAATCTGCATACCGTTGTATTTTCTAATACGCTTTGCCAATTGGAACATAAAATCCAAGGCCACCGGAAACTTAGAATCGATAAAAACATGAGCCTCATCAATTACTACGATAATCTTACGATTCATCTTGAATTTTGTATTATAATCTCTGTTCTTGATAATCTCATTATCAATGTATTTCAATACCAAAAGCATCTGCGCATTGGCAATAAGTCCGTTTCTGTTTGCAAGAAGGCTCTGGAAATTGAATACACAGAAATTTTCCTCTGTAGTGATTGTAGACGGACCATTCCAAATATTAGCATTTCTTCCTCCGGTAGAAAACTTTGCAATATAGTTCATCAATGTTCTTAACATTGTCCTGATATACTCATTATCAGTCTGTTGAAATTCCTGTAATATCGCATCATATAAATCGTCAAATATCGGATAATCATCAGGCTTTAGCTTTGACAAATCCGTTTCCGGCGTAATCCCCATATTTGTATACATTCTATCAATAATAAGATTGAGATATTCCATCGCATCCTTATCGCAATCAGGCAGAATCTGCTTAAAAAATTCTTCTAAAAACTGTAAATGTGTAGAATAACTTCCTGCAACACTTCCCTCATCAGTGTCATCATCATCAAGCGCAGTAATAATGTGGAACGGATTTAATCTTCCATAGATTGCATTACCAACATTTATAAATTTTCCATGAAGATTCTGTGCCATTTCCGTATACTCATTTTCCGGGTCAAGAATAAATATCTTAGAGTCATCTGCCGCAAGATTTGTCAAAAGACTCTTGGTTGCATAAGATTTACCTGAACCTGACTTACCAACTATTACCATGTTAGAATTTACTCTCTCACTATCACGTCTAAAGAAATCTATAAATACAGGGACACCGTCACTGCTTCCCAGTTTAATTCCTTTTTCATCCGAAAGATTTGCAAATACCCACGGATATCCGGCTGCAATAGAACTGCTCGGCACTCCTCTTCCTCTCTTCGCAAAAGGATCATAACCACTTACCTGTGAAGCTAAAAATGCCTGAAGTTGTTCAAAATCCTGTCCCGTAAGCTTCATGTTATTCTCGCGGTACATTCTTTTAATAGTCTTCTTCATATTAGAAATATTAGGAAGATTAGATTTGATGTTATGACCTTCACCCTGCGAAAGATTAGTCGTCACTATATCATAGGCTGTCACATAAAAGTTCATTTCCAACAAAGTCTCGTTGTCTCCCTGAAGAGTATTAAGAAGTCCTCCCAACGAATCAATATGTGACTGTAATTCTAATAATTTAGAATCTACGCTTGTGGACATATACTGTGCTCTTAACTCTGAAAGAGACTTGTCTATGTTTCTTATAGCTTTCTGTCTGTCCATTGGCTTACATTTAACTACACATTTAGTAGCCGGTATCGACATAACACTTGCCATCCATGCATCATCCACCAGCATAGAATAACTGATAACTCTCATTGTATAAGAAACTATTTTGTTTATCTCTACAGACCTTACACGTACATCCAGCTGATCCGGCATGGCCCATGTTGCATAATCCTCAGGCGCAATCTTATCAATCTCGTCTTCGTCAAAATCCAACTGATTTGTATACTTTAGAAAAACGGCTATTTCTTTTGACTTAAGACGCTTTGGTTTCATCTCACCTCTTATAAGACTGTCCATTGCTGTTGAAACACTGTTTTCAAGCTGTTTTCTATCTGAATCGTATAAAACAAGATAAAAATAAGGTACAATTACCTTATCTTCATCTATGTAATTTTGTAATTCATTGATTCTATCCAGAACAATAGCTACTCTTGACTTAAATTCTCCTTCGCTAATCATGCCGTTTTCAAAAGATTTCTTTAAGTCATCTATTTTTTTATGTTCATTTTCCACATATTTTTCATAATGTACAGGTCTCTCAATTTTAATGATGTTTGCCGCATAATCCTGATGAATCATGCCTAAGACCGCACCAATACCGTTCTGTATGGTATTAGCCCTTCTGTACTTTCCGAAAAAACGGAACTCTACCTGTGGAATCTCAATAACCGCACCAAAGTACTCTCCTCCAAATTCAATAAAATCGTCCTTAATTCCCGTAAAACTTATGATATCAGCCATATCACCCCAGTCAGCCTGCGAATCTTTTAATTCTTTTTTTGCTTTCTTTCTTGCAGCACTCTGCTGTGCTCTCTTAAGCCATATGGCATCTGATTCCTCTTTTGTAATATCCTTACTCTTGAGTCTTAAATTGTCTTCTTTGTACTCTTTTTTTTCAGCCTTTAATCTGGCTTTTCGCTGTTCTTTTGTCTCTTCTCTATAATTATTTTCCTCAAACGCCGCATATAGAGCAGATTCTTTTTCACCATCACTGACCTTTAAGACAAGCTGACGGTCTGACTGTGCACGCAGATAATGCCTTGAATACTCAAAATATTTGAGAATATGCAGAAAAAACACATAGTTTGGCTCATCATCAATTCTAATGATTAATAAAATCGTAATAACAGCTATTATAGACGCCAAAACAACTTTAGTTACAAAAGGCAAATTGGATATGACTAATAAAAGCAGTAGTATACCCGAAAAGATACACATAAGAATATCTATGATTCCTACTCCTTTGAATATCTCTAAACTTACTTTTGTTTTACCCGGTATAAGCCACATATTTATGTCCTCCTATATGCATTATAATATATTGCTTTAGTGTTTACGGTTATTTACAGGTCTGGCATTAGCTGTTGACCTTATAGTTGCATTTTTAATCTTCGATGTGCCGATTTTGTTTGCTGTCTTAACTCTATTCAATTTTTGTGCATTTCCACTTGATACCTTTACATTTCCAATATTGGCATTTCCAATATTAGAGCCGGTTCTGTCTGAATTACTGCCACTTAAGTCAGAATTGCCCATTTCTCTATGATTCTGTGGCTGATTGACTGCGTAGTCTGCCGTACCATCAGCTTTACCTGATTTCATGTTATTTTGGTATCCTTTACCAAATAAATTACTTAAATCTTTTTCATTTGCCGAATTCTTTCCACCTGCTCCTGATAAACTGCTGTCATTTATGCCTTCACCCGACGAGTTACCGTCGGCTCCAGATGAATCACCATCATTTTTTGCTTCTTTTGACGAATTACCTCCGGAACCGGATTTTCCGGCTCCACTGTTATTCTTTGGCTGGTTATTCCCTGCACCAGATTTTTTTGTACCAGCTTTTGCATTAGATTTGTTCTGATATCCAGGTCCAAACAGATTACTTAAGTCCTTTTTTTTATTGTTGCCTCCACCATTTTTCCGTGTACTGTTTTTATTTGCACTTCCTGAATTATTCTTTATTGAACCACCACCGGACGGCTTTGAATTATTCTTTGTACTGTTTTTATTTGCACTTCCTGAATTATTCTTTATCGAACCACCACCGGACGGCTTCGAATTATTCTTTGTACTGTTTTTTCCTGTACCTCCACCTGACTTTATTTTATTTTGGTAGCCTTTTCCGAATAAATTACTTAAATCTTTTTCTTTTCCCGAACTCTTTCCCCCCGATTCTCCCATTCCGTTATGGTTTTGCGGCTGGCTGCCGCTTCCTGAGCCGG